>CACZCH010000004.1 GCA_902779645.1 uncultured bacterium
AAAATACATGTCCACTTTTTCGGGTACAGTTCCGGGTACTGTGTATGAGGGATTTTGAGATAAAGTATACCGAGTTTGACATATTTAGTCGGAAGTTTTTGAAAAATTTTAGCAAAAATTTAAACGGCATTTAAATGCCGTTTAATGTACATTAAATGAATATTCAAAATATAAGTTATATTAATCATTATATCATTGAATAATTAGTACAAAAAGAGTATCACTTATAAAGTAAAGTGAATATAAAAATTTAATTACCAATAGTATGTATAATTACTTTCATTAATTCAAAGACTTGCTCTCTACTTAAAATACCAATGATAACAAGTGCAATTATACAAATAATAATGATACTAAACTTTGTGATATTTATTTCAGAATTATTATTTTCAGTAATATTTGCATTGTCTCCAACAATGTTATTTTTTCCTATTTGCACGATATTATTCCTTTCCTTCGTTAATTTTACTTCGATTTTATCTAATTGTTTTTTATTTAAATCCAAATTTTTTGCAATATTGTATTTTAAAGTTTTTAAGCCCCTATCATAATATTTTTTATAGAATTTTGTATTAATTCTATTTCTTAAATATTTTCTTTTAATCTTTTTATATGCATTCAGATAACCCTTTTCAACTAAATAATTTGGTATTTTTTCTATTAAATCTTTCAGCATGTCTGCATTATGCACACCCAACTCGTGCTCTGTATTTACATATTCTAAATTAACGACTGTTATATTATAAAATGCAGCCAATTCTTCAGGTTTTAATATTGATAACAATGATTTTCTTGAATAACTTACTTGATAAGAATGTCTTGTTGCTATTATATTAATGAGTGACTTAAAATTTTTACTTTGTTGCAATATCTTGTATACATAATTCCACTGTTTATCATAATTATATAACATAACATTTAAAAGAAATCCCTCTTTTTCATAATCCGATTTTTTTTGACTTTTTACTATGTGTTCTTTTAAATATGGTATTAATTGCGTATAATTTTTACTTGCCAGAAATTCTAATAAATCTAAGATAATTTTTTCACTTAAATTTTGTTCATTAACTATGTATGAATTATAAATATGCTCATAGAATTCATAATTGTCAATTGTCTGAAAACATTGTAAAAAGTCCATTGGTAATTGCTCTTCACTGAGAGTAACAACCTTATCAAATATATTTATGATTTTTTCTTTATCTGCAATATACAAGTCATTTATGTATTCTTTTTTTAAATCCATACATTTTTCTGTATATGTTGGTAACATTGTAATAACTTCGTACCACTTATTTATAATTTTATTGTAGGAATCTAGATTTCTGCCTTTAATTTGTTTTAATAAAGCAAAACAACACCATGAACTGTATATAGAATTATTTTTTATATCATCATCGCTCAAAGTAGTTTTATCACTTGTTTCGTTTAATAAATAATCGGAAACAATATTAATAATACTGTTTTGTGTATTGGAACTTATGTCTCGCCATCGTTGATGACCGTTAATATCTAAATTAAAATTATCTAATCTAGGATATTTTGAATCATATTCTAAATTTAAAAATGAAAAAATTGCTATAATCTTTCTTATATTGTCCTTTTCACTATTAAGAATTTTATTAATTTGAAATTCAATATCATTGAGTTCTTTAATTTCATCGTTTTCTTTTTGTTTTTCTAGAGCTCTTTTTATATTTTCATAATAATCATTTTTTGCATAAATATCGATCTCTTCTATAGGCTCTCCTGTATCAGAAGAAATTGGACGAGAATCTATATAATATCCAAATTGTTCTT
Source organism: uncultured bacterium (assembly GCA_902779645.1). GTDB lineage: Bacteria > Cyanobacteriota > Vampirovibrionia > Gastranaerophilales > Gastranaerophilaceae > CAG-196. The sequence goes on from CACZCH010000004.1 coordinate 1,801, forward strand.
TCAAAACAGAATCTGAAATAATTGTGCTATAAATAGTGTCAATTTCAGTTTTTAGGTCATTTATAAAATGCATATAATAAGAATTTAACAAATAACGTATATATTCTTGTTTTTGCTGAAATTCATTACTCTGATATAAATTCATTAATATAGGAATATCTTCGACCTTGTACAACGTACGAGAATTATAATTAATAAAAATTTTAAAATGATTAAGATAATTTTCTTTTAAAATTAAGTTTTTTAAAAAATAGATTCTAAATTCATCATTATTTAATATGGCTTTTAATATATTATCAGAAAAAAATTGATAGTTATATTCTTGTGATGTATGTATACTTATAACCTCATTAATAATATCAAACGTTAAAAAAGCACTGATTCGTTTAAAAATATTATTTACTATTTCTGTATAGCTATGATTATTATGAGTGTCTATTACGACTCCTTTTATCTTGTTATTTTTAATCCAATCAAGATATAATGAAGCATTATTTGGAGTTACCATCTCCACAAATTTACGCTTTAAAAAATCATCATACCTACCAAAAAAATTTTTATCCTTCGGTTCTGTTAAAAGATTAAACACATCAGAAATATTTATATAATCTGGATACAAAGCATTTAGTATAGCACCCCTCAATTGGTCATTATCATCATTATTTATTTCGTCTTTTAAGTTATCTATATGATTAGATATATTTTTTAGTAAATTTTTATAGTCACAATTTTCACAAGCATTCAATATTGCAATTTTGATTGTTATAGATGTTTTCTTATTAAAAAATATTTTTTTTAAAGATTCTTCAAAACCTTGAAGCATGTTGTCGTTAATAAAATCAATTGTAGTATCACAAATATTTATATCATTACTTTTTAAATATCGGCTTAATTGCTTTTCTATGCCTGTGAAATATAATCTCTTATGGAAGAAAACTCTATTAAAGGAATAGTCCCAAAAAGATATATTCTCCTTTGAAATACATTCAATATATTTATCAAAAAGTATTTCCTTGCTTTTGTTATCATTGAAGTATACAGAAGAAAAAAGTATTCTATCAGGGATTTCATTTAAAGCCATGCCAAAAATTGTTTTATTTTTTACCGATACAAAAGCAGTTACTTCATTTAAATACGGGTGAAATGTTCCATTAACTTTTAACAAATTTAAAATTTCTCTCGTTTTTAATTTTAAATTCAAAAGGTATCTGGCTACTAAGAAATCTTGGTATGTTTGTTGCGCAAATTTATATTCAGTATCTGCTTTATAAAATATTTTTGTTAAAAGAGTTTCTGTTAATAATTCTTTAGTTATATTTATTTTTTCATCTTTGTCATATAAATTAACATTTATAAGATTATCTATATAAAAACCATCTTTATCATTAGGATTTGTTGTTACATAACTTTTCTTTGAATACTTTAACTCAGTTGCGATTTTAGAAGCAATTGATAAAAGAATAATACTAGAGGTTACTCTTACATTTTCTCCGTTTTCAGCTTTGTATACCCTGTATTCAGTTTCACTCGCTAAATTTAACATTAATTTTTCATATATATCAAAGTGATTGATATTATTTCCCATAGAACCATTATTATATAGCAACACTAACGGTTGTAGGGTTATTGGGGAATTGGCAAATGGCCCTAAATTATAATCAAGAACTTTATTAATAAAATCTTCAATATTTGTACAGCCAATGATTTTTGCAATTTCTTTGGCATCATCTTGAGTTAAAGAACATAAATGAAATATATTATTATATTTGCATTTATAAATTTTCTTAAAAAATTCCGGTAAGCCATTTGTTAAAAAGCGATTATCCCTACATGTTAATATTGTTTTTATATTAGGATTTTGTTTTAAACATTCTGATATTGCATCTTGAATCATTGCATTGGGATTACATATTTTGTTGTCAACAGCTTCATCCAATGCATCTAGCAAAATAAAACATTCTTTGGAGTCTTTTTTAGAAATACAAAATGGAAGAATTTTTTCAGTCAAAGTTTTTTCTTGAGATATATCTCTTAAGTTAATTCTTATATATGGAGTATTTTCATTCCCAAAAGATTTCTCTATTTGCGAAAGATAAGTCGATTTACCAATACCACCATTGCCAATAATAAAAGCATATGGATAAGTTCTTATTTCGTCGAATTGAACATAGTCATCCATGGTAATAACAAATTCAGATTCACGATAATGTGGTTTTCCACACAAAAAACCATGATTATCTACATATTGTTGATCACCATCTTTGTATAAATACCTATTAACAAAAGTCTCTGCTACCATATAGTTATTTTATACAAATTATTATAAATAGTAAATTTATATTATTTTACATTCTCTCAATAAACCAATTTGACATCCCAAAATGATTGAAATTCTATGTAGGATAATTGTATTCTTTCTCTGGTTCTTTTATTGTTCAAAATCATCTTCAAATCCTCTGATATTATCAATTTCAATGTTATATCGTTTGCCTGTTTTATCTACACATGTTGCAAAATCTACAGTTTTATCAGCAAATTTGTTTTCCCATAAACAAATTAGTAAGCCAATTTCCTGAGTTTTTAAATTCAAAATCTTTGTCCCATATAACTTATAATCTTTTTCAACCATATTATGCTCCTTTCGGCCACTAACATTAATCGATTGTGTTTGGGAAAATCTCAAGTGCAATATCAAAATTTCGTATCATTCGGACATAATTTTTAAATGCGGATTAAAAGGATTTTAAACAGGGTTTAAATGCAGTTTAAATTTTCAATATCTTTTTCGTGGTCAATAAAAAATGCATTAAGTAAATCTGCTTCGCGGTGTAAATATTTTACGATTGGAGCTAAATTATAACATTCTTCTTTATCAGGTTGTGTTGCACAGAAGTAATCAATCACAACCGCAATGTTATATACTTCCTCCGCTAATTTACTTAAGCGCTTAAACTCTTTTGGTGTAATATTCAATCCAACTTCTTCCATATGTTCTCTTTTGTCGTTTCGTATTGATCACTTGCAAGAAAAATAAAGTCAAGTTTGTACTGATATATTCTGATATATACAATGTAACAATTTTCAGCTTTTTTGTAACAATTTCCACAAAATTATTAAAGTTTTTGCTTAAATGTGCCGATATACATGGAGTAGACATGTAACACAATGACTATTTTGTTACATAAAACAAAACAAAAAGCTATATAAGGCAATAAAATGACAAACTCGTTCACATTAGGTAAGGATGGGAGCTTCGGAAATATTGATTTCAATAAATTACGAAGCGGAATCACAAAAAAAGACCTCGGCATCGAGGGTAATATCGTTTTGTCTAATATATTTGATAGTATCGATAATGGTGGAGAGGAAAATAGCGAGAATAAAGGTAATGGAAGACTTGAAAGAAACGAATTACAAGCATTTATAAATAAAATAAAAGAACTTGCCGGTAATGAAAAGTTATCAAAACGAGAAGCAAAAAACTATGAAATTGATGGTGAAAAATTAGGTAAGAATAAGGAAGAATTACTTGTTTTCTTAAATAAACTAGCTGAATTAACAAAGGGAGTTAAACAAATTACTGTCGGTAATGGTACTGAAATTGTAACATTTGAAGATGGGCATACTGAACAAATTCTTGCAAATGGAAATAAAATAATTACAAGAAAGCAAGATGGAAAAACTGTTACCACTACTGTAGATGGAGATGATAATGTTCTTGAAGAAACAGAAGAAGATGACAATTTTATAACTACAACAAAGAATAATCCAAATACACATAAAAAGCAGGAAGTAACTACAAAAAATAAAAATAATAATGCAACTGTTATTACACAATATGAAGATGATGGTGAAACGCCAAAATCAAAAGAAGAAGTCACCGGCGATACAATAAGAAAATTTAAATATAATAAAGACACTCAAAAATATGTTCCTGTTTCAGAAGATATTAGATACAGTGGTACAAAACGAGTTGAACATACTGAATATGACCAAGAAAAAAGTACCGAAGAACAAAGAGTTCCAAAATATACAACAGTAACAGAAGATGGCAAACTTGTTTCTAAAACTGTAGGTAATAAAACAGTTGAATATGATGGTCAGGGCAATACATATGTTATCGTTCAACCCGATGAAAGAGATGCAGGAAAACTTGCTCAAAAATTTGGTTGCAGTAAAGAAAAATTAGTTGAAGTCAATGGTAATCGTGTATTTTTTAATGTTGGTGAAAAAGTAAAAGTTCCAAGTCAGTTAGAACCTGATACTCCTGAATTACAAGATAGATTATCTTCTGAAGAAGCAATTAAAAAGTTTGAAGAAGAACAAGAAGCAAAAAGAAAAGCGGAAGAAGCAGCTAGGGCTGCAAGAGCACGTGCGGCTAGACAAGCAAGAGAACGTGCTGAAGCCGAAAGAGCAAGACAAAGTGGACAAACGGGTTCTACAGGAGGAAGTACAGGAACTGGTCAACCTAGAACACGTACTGAAACAAGAAAAAAATATGATACAGCAACAATTCAAAAAGAAGCAGGACAACTTGCAACAGCTTTACATAATCAAATATCAGGAGCCTCATTAAATGCAAAAACTATTGGTTTATTAAGAACCTTAACCAATGATAATGTTGCGTTTGTTGTGACTGAATACCAAAATCGATATGGTGTTTCACTTGCTAAAGATATTGATGATGAGTGGGGATTGGATATCAACACAGTTAAAGAACATATTTGTAAAAAACTTGTTGACCAAGCAAAATCACTCGGCATAAACGGTATTTATTATGGTGATTATCAAAAGATTAATGATGTAAACCTACTCCAAAATTGGATTAATAATGCTGCTGCAAAGATTAGAAATGCAATGGCAAATGCTACTGAGACATATACAGTTAAAGAGGGTGAAAAACCTCCAATGACACATGGCGAAAAACAGGTTCAAAAACAATCTGCACAACAAATCGTTAATGATCTTATTGATGCAACAAGCCTTTGGAATGACCATGATGCAATCAGAAAAGCATTAAACAAAATCGATAACCCCGAAGAATACAAAGAAGTTGAACGCTTACTTGCTTTAGAAGGTTATTCAAGCGATAAAATGTATTCTTCATTAGAAAAATTTATAAAAGAAGAGTTGCAAAGAATTGCAACTGATTATACAAGTGAAGATTTAGAAAAATATGTACAAAAGTGGATTAATAGTGGTGTAATAAAAGGTGGAGCAGCTATTTCAGCACAAGCAAGAATGGCAGCAAGAGTAATTGTTGATGCAGGAGATGGTTTTGGTACTGATGTAGAAAAAACCAAAAAAGGTATTCACATGATTAAAGCACCGGCAGGACAGGGCAAAGCAGCTGCGAAAAAAGTTTATGACCAAGTTAATTCTATTATTGCAAGCCATAGAACATTCTACGGAATCGGCACAAGAAGCAAAGGTCTTATTGATTACCTGAAAGGCGAAGTTTGGGATAGTGAAATAAAATACTTAAAAGGTATTTTAGGCGAAAATGATGCAATACAAGGTAAAGAAAAGGCGCAAGCTATTGCTGACTTGATCCAAGAGGCTGTTGAATACGCAGGAACAGATATTGAATATTTAAAACAAGCAATAAAAGCTATTAATTCTCCGGAAGATAGAAAAGCAGTTGAAGAAAAATTAGAAGAATACTGCAAGAAAAAAGGAATAAAAAAACAATTAAAGGGTCAATCTGCTCTACAAGCAATTCTTTATGACGAATGTGATACATTTATGGGATTACATCGTGACCATAAAGAAATTCGTAAATTTAATGAAATGTTAATTTCACAAAAGGCATATGGTGATAAAAATTCTCAGGAAGTAATAGCTTTAAGAGCGGAACAAGCAGTTTTGCAAATTCTTGAAGGTGACTTTGATAATGTAATGGATGCTGTCCAACAAATAAAAGATCCAAAAGTTCTGGAAAAAGTTAATGAATATTTACGAAACAATCTTATAAATGGTAAAAAATACGCAAATATTGAGGACTTTTTAAAACAAACCTTTGGCACTAACTCAGTAAATAGTGATTTAGTGATGGCAGAACTTGCAGGAAATAATCTTGTTGGCGATGAAAAAGCTGCTGATGTTGCTTTTAGATTAATAAATAATTCCGATTTTAATAAACGTGCAATGGGTTTAAAAGCTATCAGAAGCGAAAAAACTGCAAGACTTGTAGATGCTAAACTCAGAGAAAAAGGTTCTTCTTTAGAACAAGTTTATAATCAATTTAATAAAGAAAAAGCTGAATACAAAACAAAATCTGCTATATGGGATGGCTTAGCGTTTATTCTTGGTGATATCGCAGAACATATTTCAGATGAATATAGAAAAAATACTGATTCATCAGATAATATATATGTAGAAGCAGCATCAGCTAAAGAAATACCTCCTGAAAAATTACAAGCATATTTAACTGCAATAGAGGCTTTCGAGCAGAATTTAGAAAAAATGAAAGCCGATTATCAAGAAGCATTAGATAGTCAAGGTGTTGTTTCGGGTGCAATTAATGCATTCTGCTCTCGATATAATATTGGCACAACTCGTGACGAGATAGAAGCAAGAATTGAACACGATACGGAAACCTTAAGATTATTAAAATTGGCAGCCAAAGGTAAACTTTCCAAAATGGTAAATGGTAAGACTGTATCTGTATCGTTTGAAGAAGTATTTAAAGAAAGACAATCTGCTTTTGTTTCGGGAAATGGTGCTTCGTTATCTTCCATCAGTAATACTATTAAACCAAAAGAAGTAACTGAATTTGATGCAGCTAAAGTTGAAAAAGTTGCTAAAAAAGCAGAAACAATAGGAGCAATGGAGGCTGTAAAAAATCTTGTTGCTGTTTGCTGGGATGAACTTGATTCTGCGAACGAATCCAATGATAAAAAACAATTCGCAGCAGCTATTTATGATACCTTAGGTAAACTTTCACAATTATCAGGCAAAAAACTTTCATTGGCAGATTATGGTTATAAATTAAATGATGCCGGAATTATTGTTGATTCTAAAGGGAACGAAGTTCCTGTTAATAAATTAAAAGAAATTATTGCTAAATTAAAACAAGGTTTATCTGATATTTCTAAAAATGTATTAGGACAATCATTACCTTTAAATGCTGACGTTGATGAAATTTCAGAATTACTGGAAGATGCATACGATAATAAAATGGAGGCTTTCAAACAAGAATATAAAGATGCGTTCGGTCAAGATGCTCCTGATAGTGTTATTGAAAGTTATGTTTCTACAATTAACACAGGAAAAACAATTGTTAACTTTGGTGCAATAATCGGAGCTGCTGTTCTGGCTCCGTTTACGGGTGGTGGCAGCTTGGCAGTATTTGGAGCTGTTGCAGGAGTTTCAATGGGACTCAATGCTTTAGAAAAATCAACTGATGCAGATGGATATACTAATATGGAATGGACATCTGATGCAGAGCAAGCCCTTTGGGATGGTGCATTAGCTGCTATCGGTATGAAAATAGGTAAATATGGCGAAGCTTATGCTAAAGTAATGAAATATGACAAAGCTCTTTTCTCAAAATTATTAAGCAAAAATATCGGCTATCTTTCAAAATTTATCAAAGATCCCAAAAAATTAAAACAAGCAGCCGAAATGCTTACTAAAATTGAGGCTAACGGATATAAAATAACAGCTAAGGCTGCTGAAAAAATGAGTCCTAAAAATGCCAAAATAGTTTCAAAATATGTTACGGATCCTGAAGCTTATGAAAAAGCTATGATATGGGTAGGACGATTTGAAGCGGCAGGTATTGAAATTTCAAGCGACGGACTACAGAATTATCTTCAAATATATTGCCAAAATGGAGAGTTTGATGAAGATCAATTTGTAACAGCAATGTTGATGTCCGTTGGATTCAACATTGCCGGTCATGCGTGGAGTGCAAGAGGTGATATAAAACAAGGTCAAAAAGCACTTGATGCACCAAGTAGAGAAGCACTTCCACCTCCATCAGAGGCAAAACCACACGAAACACCGCAGCAACCAAAACAAATTGGTTCAGATGGACAAAATCCTCATCACGTTGACGGAAGTTCTGATGCAGGAAAAGTTGGTGATGGAGCAAAAGAAGAACCAAAAGTTAAAGAAAAACCAAAGGCAAAAGAAGAATCAGAGGTTAAAGAAGAGCCGGAAGTTAAAGATGATGGTAGTGCAGCAGGGACTGGTCGAACTCAACAGCAGCAACCTAAAACTTATGTTGAGATGAATGAAAATGAGTTGTTTGCAGAATATCAACGATTAAATAATGAAGTTAAATATGGTGGACTCAGCAATTCTGAAAAAGTTGTAAATATAAATAAAATGAAAGAAATCACTACTCATCTTGAAAATAAAGGTTTCAGAATTGAGGGTGATAGAATTGTTAATACAAAACAAGACCGAGCAAGAACTGATAATAGAGCAGGCGAAAGTCCAAGAGCTGATGAGTCAAGTGGAACATCTGCGAAACCAAAATTTAGTGCATCTGAATTAAAAGAAAAACTTGGCAAAAAATTATACCGTTCTTATCAAGCAGTAGAAAGGTCTATTGCTAAATTAAAAACAATTGCAGATTTTGACAAAATATCAAATTACATAGCAGAAAAATTCAAGGGTTTTGCAGATGTTGCAAATAACTTGATGGATAAACTTGCTGCCAAAGCTAAAAAATCAGGTTTAGACATTCAAGAAAAATACAATAATTGGAAAACTAAATTTAATAATACTATTCATAGTTCCAGAAATATATCAGATGTTTCCAGAAGACCAAGTGCCGAACTTGATAAATATACTGTAAAACAAGGTAACAGAACAAACGACCATCTAGAATACATAAATGCAAATAAAGATCTCTTTAAAGGTGGTGAAATTGGTAGTGGATGGACAAATTTTGAAACAAGTAATCACAAACAATGTGCTTGGAAAATGCATATATTCTCTGTTGACGAACTGGATTGGCAGCAGCTGAGTGAAGTGGTAATTCCATATCTAAAAGAACATGGTATTAACTTCAAAACATTACACCCAATGACATCTCCTGAAGCCTTGGCAGCCGGTTGGCCGAGGCAAGCAGGAAAAGCATTTACTATATATCCAAAAAATAACAGAGAGATGGCTCAAATTGCAAAAGATTTAGATTATATAATCAAACGAAATAACTTGCAAAAATCCGGTTCTCATATTACAGGCGATAGACAAATGGGCGATTCCGGAAGATTATTCTATAGGTATGAATGGAAATCCGGTAAGAATAAAAATGATATAATAGACCAAACTAACATGACAGAAGAAGAATGGCGAACAAAATATTATGATCCAAATCGAGGTGAAGGTAAATATCTTGCTAGTGATATGACTGAAGCAGATGATATTTGGCACGATTTTGACCCGTCAGAAGCAAGAGCAAACGCAGCAGATGGAGCTAGCAGAGCCAAGGGTGCTGATGGAGCATCGGGAGCAAATGGAGCATCAAGACCTGAATTAGACAAATATGTATTAAAGAATAAACGCAATAGAACATACGACCATAATGAATATATCCGTAAAAATGAAAAATTATTTGAGCGTGGTGTTGATCATGGTGTATGGAGACAGTGGTATCCTAAAGATAAACATAAATGTGCTTGGAAAATGCATTTATATTCCGTAGATGAACTTGATTGGCAGCAATTAAGTGAAGTTGTAATACCATACTTAAGAGATCGTGGTGTTTTATTTAAAACTTTCGGTAGTTCATATTCTCCAAATGCTTATGCTGCAAAATGGCCTGACCAAGCAGGAAAAGCATTTACAATTTATCCAAAAAGTAATGAAGAAATGGCACAAATTGCAAAAGATTTAGATTATATTATTAGAAAAAATAACTTGCAAAAATCTGGTTCTCATATCACAGGCGATAGACAAATGGGTGATTCGGGCAGACTATTCTATCGATACGAATACAAATCCGGTAAGTATAAAGATGAAGTTGTTGATTTAAATAATAAAGCTGAAAGTTTCAAATATAGAAATGAGTGGTATGACTCAAATAGAGGCGATGGTAAATATCTTGCAGATGACATGACTGAAGCTGATGATATATGGCACGATTTTGATCCTTCAGATAATAATGCACACGTTTCAAGTGGAACAGGAGCAGGACAGGGTGCAGGAAGGTCACGTGCAAATACTGCAAGAGATAGAGCATATGCACAATATGATAAAAACGCAGCTCTTCATCAAACGCCCGCTCATGGAATGTTAAATCAAGATGCACAATATTTATTAGATATTGATAATTTGCCACAACTTAAACTTTGTGATGGCACAGTTGTCGATTTAAATAATCCACAAATTAAAAATAGAATAGCAAATTTAAAAGAGGGCGAATTTGTAACCATTGGTGTTGATGGCGATATCAAAATTAATGCAGGCGATACAGTTTCAAGACATCATATTTTGATTACTAGACATAATGGCAGACTTGCAATGAAAGATGTATCAAGGAATGGTCGAACAACTTGTCATACCAGACCGAGATCGTCACAAGGCTCACATAGAGCAAATAATGGCAGAGATAGAGCATATGCAAAATTTGATAGAAATGCTCGTTCATATGAACCACCTCGTCAAGGTACTTTGAATCAAAATGCTCAATATGCAATTGATATAGATAATATGCCACAACTTAAACTTTGTGATGGTACTGTAATAGATTTAAATAATCCTCAAATTAAAAACAAAATTGCTAACTTAAAAGAGGGTGAATTTATTACAATTGGTCGTGAGGGTGATATAGAAATTAATGGTGGCGATACAGTTTCAAGACATCATATTTTGATTACTTGTAACAATGGTCAAATTGTAATGAAAGATGTTTCTGCGAATGGAAATACAACTTGCTATACAAGACCTAAAGCATCAAATCAATCTCGTGGAGCAAGAACTTCTAGAGATGAAGCATATGCGAGATTCAATCAACGTCAAGAATCAATAAATGCACCCCAAAATGGCATATTAGATAGGACTCAACAATATGCTCTTGATGTAGATAATTTACCAAAATTAAAATTAATTGATGGAACAATTGTTGACTTAGATGCTGCTGAATTTAAAAATGTAATAGCAAATCTTCGTGAGGGCGAATTCCTTACAATAGGTCGTGACGGAGTTGCTGACATTGGAGTTTCTTCTGATGCTTCGGTTTCAAGACATCATATTTTGATTACTCGTCACAATGGCAAAATTGTAATGAAAGATATTTCTTCTAATGGTAGAACATACTGTCGTGCGAAAGATGCTGAACCATTTGATAATACCTCTTCTAGAGCAAGAAGAGGTGATAGTTCTCCAAAGCCGGAGCAAATGACACCGGAACAAAAACAAGCAAGAATTGAAAAATTGGAGGCAGAAGTTAGAACAGCTCCTGTTGCTAAAAAACTAAAAGAAAAATTTGCAGATGTATTAGATCCTAGTTATGTATATAGAGATGGCGATTCAGTTGACGTATTAAGAAGAAAAATTCGTAATATGAGCATAGATGCACACCCCGATAGAAATGGTGGCAATATCTCAATTGAACTGCAACAAAAAATTAATGAAATTAAAGATTTACTAAGCAAGGACAATGTAAATTATTCTCAAGTAAATAGAAAACTGAATGAATTGCGAGAATACGTTGATGACTTGTTAAATGTTGATGCTAAAAATGCTGAAATTGCAAAACTTAAAGGTGGTAATGGTGCAAAAGCAGCTGATGGTGCAAGTGCTGCAGGAGCAAGACAAAGTGGCAGAGCAAATCAAGCAAGTAACTGAGCTTGGGAAATAAAAAACGATGTAAGAGCAAGAGGTTTCAAAAGAAATCCAAATGCACAAACAAACGTTAAAAATATAACTGCTGACGATGTTTATGTTCAAGGTAATTACACTGGTTATTCAGGCATTTCGGGAAAACCTGTGGTTACGGAAAAAGTTGGAAGTAAAATGAGAGCCGTTGATACTGATTTCCGTTCAGGTTTACCATCTGAGGCTGAAATATACTCTGTTTACAATGCAGATAAAAATTTAACTGTAATCGGTATTCAATGTAATGATGCATTTGGTCGTTCCGGCTTATTTAATATATCTCTAAAAGGGCAAGTTTCAGAAGCAGATGTAATAGGTTTAATTGAACATTTTAAATCAAAAGATTTGCTGCCGAAAGATAATAGCGGAACTTTTTCAACAAAAAATTACAATATGGATGAATTGAGAAGTTTGGGTGATCGTATCAGAGATGAAGTTGCACGATATTTTAATAATTTATAAACACAAGAATTTACTTAATATTATATGTTGCGTTTTTATAAACATTTTCAATTATTTCAGCCGGAGTTGCTGTCTCTGACATTTTAATTGCTGCTGTTTTTGCACCCGAATTAATAAGTAATAAGTCATCGTGTTGTGCTATATTTAATCTAATATTATGTTTTTTTGCCAGCTGTTCAAATGGCTCTTTACAGTAAACAAGTACAGACATTACTCTTTCGTCACAATCAGTAACACATTTTACCAATGGTTGAGAGGGTTTATGGTTGAAAAATTTTGCAAATATTGGTTTGATATTAGTCATAAAAGAAGCTCCTTTGTTATTGTAAAAACAAGTAAAAATATTTTTTGCTAGTTTCTATAAACAACAATAATTTATATCTAAAATATGAATAACATACATTTCAAAATCTTGGTTGTATCGTTCACCTGTAATGAGTTTTGAGATATAGCTTTCGGTTAGGTTTAGTCTTTTTGCAAGCATTTTTTGCGGCATATTTTTCTGCAGCATTTTGAACCTTATCATTCTTTCCCTGCGATACAGAAAATGGCTTCCGCCATCTTTCATATTATTAGGACTTTTTGACATTTTTTGTTCAAGTAATTCGACTTGTTTTCTCAGTTCTTTTTTCATGTGGTAACTCCTTTGGGGTAAATAATATTGGTACACACATTCTAACTCTGTTTTGCGATAAAGCAAGTGTGTCCAATTGATACAAAAGAAGTTGGAAACAGTTCCAATCTTCCGAGTTAAGAGTCATTAATGGTAGTATGGATAATGAAAAATACATTACAATCAAAGAATTAGCAGAACTCAAAGGTGTGAGCACCCGAGCAATCAGACTTTCTCGAAAAAAATATACTACTCGTGAGATAACCGTCAAAGGCGGAAAAAGTTTTGAGATTTTGTTATCAAGTATTGAGCCGGAGCTTCAGGAAAAGTATTTTTCAAAATTTGTTTCGACTTATGAGTTTAAACAACTTCCTGCACCAACAGATTTTCATAAACCTGATAAAGCAAAAATTATTGCACTTGCCCGATTGGATTTGCTAAATCTATGGAAACAAGAACGCAAAAATCAGCAGAATAAAACACAATTTGATAAGGATTTTTTGAGCGCATATAATGCACAAGTTTTGTATCCGGAGATTTATGCGAAGCTCGGAAATGTTTCAATCGGTACACTCCAAAGATGGAAACGGATTTTAGGAAACGGCAATAATTATGAACTCTTAATTCCGAATTATCATTATGAAGATTATTCCAGGACTTGCTTAACGGATTATGAAAAACAGATATTTTTGAAATTGCTACTGCACCCGAATAAATTCAGTATTGGAAAAGCTATTTCTTTAACTCAGTATGTTTTAAAAACTCAGGGTGCAGAATATATTCCTGCTCCGCCAACATTCAGAAGATTTGCCAATTGGTATAAAGCAAATTATTTTGATAAATGGACACTTTTGCGTGACGGAGAAAAAGCTTTAAAAGAAGATGTTATTCCGCATATTAAAAGAGATATTTCTAAAATTGAAGTTGGAGAAGTTTTGGTTGCTGACGGAAAAAGATTAAATTTTCAAGTAATAAACCCGTTTACAGGAAAACCCTGCCGAGCAACATTAATCGGATTCTTAGATTGGAAATCAACAGCACTAATCGGATATGAAATAATGATAGAAGAAAATACGCAAAATATTGCATCAGCTCTCCGCAATGCCATTTTGAATTTAGGCAAAATTCCAAAATTTATTTACTTAGATAATGGCAGAGCTTTTAGGAGTAAATACTTTGTAGGAAGTACCAACTTCAATGAAATTGGCTTAAAAGGGATTTATGAAAAACTGGGTATATCAACAGTTTTTGCTAATCCGTATAATGCAAGAGCAAAAGTTATTGAACGATTCTTTTTAGAAATGCAGGAAAGTTTTGAAAAACTGTTGCCGAGTTATATCGGAACAAGTATAGAAAACAAGCCGGCAAGATTAAGAAGAAACGAAAAATTACATTCTGAAATTCATAAGGAATTCGTGCCAACGATACAGCAGACCATACAGATGATAAACAGTTGGCTTGAGTATAAAAATTCTCTGCCTTGCCCAAATTATAAAACCAAAAGTATTCAAGAAATGCTTGATAGCATAGAAAAACAGGAAATAAACCCAAGAGAACTTGATGACTTGATGCTGGCGCAAGAAATTAAAACTATTACAAGTCAGGGAATAAGATTCTTAAAATCAGATTACTATAATGACGCACTATATGGTTTAAGGCAGAAAGTGATAATAAAGTACAGTCTGTTTGATTTGAGTTACATCAATATTTACACAATTACCGGCAAATTTTTATGCAGAGCAGACAGGATTACCATGACTCATCCGCTTGCACATTACACAGGCGAAGTTAAGGATATTGAGGATTACAAACAAAAAATCCAAAAACAAAAGCAGCTTAAAAATAAGACAATAAAAGCTTGTAAAGAATTTCTGAATGATAAAGAAGAAGAAAAATTACCACCGCAGATTATTTCCAAGATAGAAATTAAAAAGGAAAAACCTGCAAAATATAATCCTGCAGTAAAACCATTATTCAAAACAAGCAGAGAAAAGTATGAATACTTAATGGAGCACGGCTGCACCTGTAATGATGACAGGGTTTGGCTTACAGAATATAAAGAATCAAAGGAGTATAAGCAATATGAAACCGATATTTGTTAAAACAAAGAATGTTAAAGGGTTTATTAACCTTATCCATAATTTGAAAAACAAACCGGAGAATATAACAAAAATCGGATTGGTATATGGTAATGCGGGACTTGGTAAAACAAAGACGGCACTCTACCTTTCAATACAATATGATGCGGTTTATATCAGGGCAACAAATTCAATGAGCCCCAAATGGTTATTGGAAGAAATTGCGAAAGAGCTTGATGAAATACCGAGATTTTATACTGCGGATATTTTCAGACAATGTGTAAATACACTAAAGACAAATCCGCAGATTATAATAGTTGATGAAATTGATTATCTGCTTGCTGATTTCAGAACAATAGAAACTTTGCGCGATTTACATGATGAAACAGGTGTAACGATAATTCTTGTCGGAATGCAGCTTGTAAAGCATAAACTCAAAAAACACACTCATTTATTTGACAGAATTTCTGAAATATACAAATTTAACGAGTTTGAATATTCTGATATTAAACAGGTAACAGAAGAAATATCCGAAGTCGAAATCACAAAAGAGTCAGTACACTTGATTTATAACAAAGCAAAAAGCTTCCGGCAGATTGTTCAGATAATCGATACTTTTGAAAAAGTTGCGCGGGCAAACGGATTAACGAAGATTGATGAAAATATTTTACTCTTGAGGATATTGTTATGTTTTGCGATATTGATGCTGAAATCGCCAAAGAATTTTTGAGGGAATCAGAAAACATAACATCCTTCGGAAACAAGTTTGAATATATTGAAACAGTAAGAACTGAAGATAAATTTAAAATTATTGATAAAAATATTCCTTGTAAAAATTCAGATATTACAGTTGTTGCTGCTTGTGAAATGTTTTTAGAGAACTATAAAAGCAAGGATATTAAAATAAATACAATTAAGGCATACAAGACTTTTATAAATGCACATATTATTCCGTATTTCAGAAACTATAAACTAAAAGATATAATGGTTACTGATGTAGAAAATTTCAGAAAAGTTATGCAAAACAAACAAATATCCGAACGCAGAATCAAAAATATTCTTACACTCCTGAATCAGATAATAAAATACTTTCAAGGTAAAGGATTTATAGATAAAACTTGTGTTTTTGAAGTGAAAAGAATTGCTGATATTCCGAAAAGACAAATACAAATTCTGACTCCGGTACAATTAATGCATCTTTTTAAAATTCTGAAAAAGAAATATACATACTTGCTTCCAATTGTTCAAAATTTGATTACATTAAAACAGCCATTGAACACTATTTTAACGGGTAGTGAACAAGAAAAGAAACACATAAAATGCAAAATCCGAAAAGATTTTTATAAAATTAAACAGGAACTTGGCCTAACCAATTATTTGCTTGATGATTTAAGATTTAGTAATTTCGTATAATAATAAATTTACACTTCGTATATTTTATAAAATTATTAATTTTCTTTAAATATATTTACCCCTACCACTTTAAAAATTATTTAATATGTCGTATAATATAAATATATAATGTCGTATTTTATAAATATAAAGGCGAGAAAACTATGCCAATATCAGGTATTTTAGAAAAAAGAATTCAATATCGTATAAAGAAGTCAAAGGGCTTCGTATTTATGCTGCCGGATTTTTTAGATTTGTCTGATAGAGATCAGGTTATGCGAGCATTACGCAAACTTATAGCAAAAAATCTGATTATAAAAGTCGGTCAGGGTGTTTATGTTAAAGCAAAAGAATCTAAACTGACAGGCAAAATTATTCCCCAAATAGATTTGGCTGAGATTGGTAAGGCGGTAGCTCAAAAACTTAATATTAAGGTTCTGCCAAGCCGGTATGAATTATGGTATAATGAAGGCAAGACAACACAAGTCCCAAGCGGAAAAGTTATTGCAATTAAGGGGACTATTTTAAGGAAAATCGGATTTAACGGAGTTTATATCACTTATGAAACCGTCAGAAACAAAGAAAAATATTATAAATATAGTTAATGACTATTCTCAAGAATTTGGTATCGCTCCGCAGTTTGTTGAAAAAGATTATTATGTCGTTAAAGTATTATCTGAAATAAGCAAAATAAATTATCCCGATTCAAAAATAGTTTTCTCCGGCGGAACTTGTTTATCAAAGGCATATAACAAAATCAAAAGATTTTCTGAAGATATTGATTTTAGAATCCATACAGAAAGACCTTTTACAAGAGCAGAAAAGAAAGCTTTCTATAATTTTATTTTGGAAAAACTTGATAATAAAGAAGATTATCATATTATTTCTGAATCTGTTAAAAAAGGAAATGAAAATAACTTTTTTAGTTTTGAAATTGAATATGAAAAATTATATGAAGGTTCAAATTTAAGACCGAATATAAAAGCTGAGTTTACTTTTGAAAACCTAATTTTACCAAGTACAGAGTGCGAAATAGCTTCTTTTATCGGTAAATTTATTAATGAAGAACCTATTAAAGTTAATTGTATTCAGCCGATTGAAGTTATTGCAAATAAATTCAGTGCTTTGATATGGCGAGTTTATATTAAAGACAGAACGAAACCTCTTCATTCAAAAGAAAATGACCCGACTATTGTAAGACACTTACATGATATTGCTGCATTAGAAGAGATGCTCTATACAAAAGAGTTTGTTGAACTCTTACAAAAATCTTTTGATGCCGACAAAGGTCTTGGCGGTTTTGATAATAATTACACTCTGCCGGAATTTATAAAAATAACTATTGATAAATTAGCAGAGGATAAAATTTATAAAAAAGAATATTCTGACTTTGTAAGTTCGATGAGCTATGCAAAAGATTCGGAAGTCATAACTTTTGAAAAAGCACTGGAAAATTTTAAAAAAATATATAACCAAATTGAGAATAGTAAACAATGAATGATAATTTTAAAAATTTGAATACGACTAAGAACGTTTTATTCTTGGGTAACGGCTTTTCAAGAAGCGTTGCTCCAAAAATGCCAGCATGGAAAGATTTGTTTAATGACGAAAATAGCTCAATCAAAAATTATACAATATTGTACGAGAAAAAATTTATAAATAATTGTAATATAAAGGAAGAATTTATAAAAAAAGAATTAACTGAGAAAATAGAAGCAGAAATTAAAAATGCAATAGATGGAAAAGAAAGTGTCGCAGAATGGTTTAGCAAATTTTTAAAAAGGAATAAAATAAGTGATGTTCTTACGACTAATTATGATAAGGGTATTGAATATGTTCTCCAAAGGTGTGGTTATGAAATTAGCAGCAATAATTCATCAGAAAAACTATATAGTATTAGAAGATGTAAGATTTTTAAGAATAACAAAAATAAACATCAAATTAAATTATGGAAAATTCATGGTGACATAGATGCAATAAAATCAGTTACACTTGGTTATGATCAATATTGTGGTAGTTTATCCAAATTAACATCATACATTAAAGGTAAATACGAAACCTCTAAAATGTCACAAGTTAATATTGGTAATGTTCCAATAGAAGATAAATGCAAAAATCCAACCCAAAAAGATAATGGCTCTTGGGCTGAATTATTCTTTTTTAATAATATTTATATTTTTGGGTTTGGTATGGATTTTTCTGAATTAGATATTTGGTGGTTATTAAATAAAAGAGCTCGTATAAAAAAAAGTAATCCTAATTTGATAAAAAATACTATTACATATTACCTCAACCCTGAATATGATAATAAAAAAGATGATATTATAGATGCACTTAAGGTCTTTAATGTTGAGTGCAAACAAATGAATAACAATAAGACACTTGTTTATATGAAAAATGTTTTTAACGTGTAGAAACTTGACTGAAAGCGATGGTTTTCGGAGGGGATTTTTGTTGTTGGTAATGTGTTTTATAGGCTGATTTTACTACTATTCAAATATAATAAACACTTCCGGCTTACTTCCGAGTTGAATAACTGCCTTTTCAAAGGGGACTTTTTTGTCCTAAATGAGTCATCGCTATAATATAGAGCGAGTTTAGGTTTAAGCGATTTGCTCGGATTTATACCGGATTTTTTCGTGACAGAAAGTGGACAAAAAGAGCAGTTTCGTTGCATTACAGTCAATTCGTATAGAATCGCTATTACCCCAACGTGTCGGCTAACACAGGCGAATTAATTACAATTCAAATGTCCCAAATAAACCCCATTCACGCTACGCAGTCGTTCATTTTATTTTGCAATCGCAAAATTTTCATTCACTATGCTCCGCGACACTTCGGCGTTCCGTTCGCTGCACTCACTGCAGCCTACGCAAAATCCGACTCGTTGTTCCCGCCATTTACAATAAAAAACAGACCGTCAGGTCTGTTTTTGTTATTTATTTTGGTGCAAATAATTGCACCCTACCCACTAAAATTTGTCACAAATAGCATCAGCATATGGATCTCCTGTGTAGAAATATGGACCACCGTTTATATATTTTTTAGCACCTTCTTCATCAAATTGATTATAGTGCCCTAATCTTTTAGACTCTGCTCGAAGCCGTTCTACTGCAGCAGTTCGCTCTCGTATTCTTTCTGCCTCAAAATCAACTTCTCTTTCCTGTTGACGAATAAAGGCATCGTATTTAGGACTAAACATCCTTTTCAAATCATGAAAAAATCCACTTCCCTTTTGTGCCTTAAAACCCATTTGATAATTTGTCATTCCATAATTAGTATTTATATTCATCTTTATTCCTTTCTTAGCATTCGCTAATTTACTACACACATTGTTACCACATACAAGTTCTCTGAACTTTCAAAATTGCCTAATTTTTCTCAAACATTTACAATTCTTAATATTTTATTCATGCGATCAAACCAAGTTTTTCAATCATAGAGCAGATTTTAGCCACATTTGGAGTAAGTAAATGATTAATATATCTAACCATAAAAAGTTCGAACCTGGAAGCGTCAACCCCGCCATTATTAAAATTAGCACCTTCGGGTGCTTTTTTGTTGAACAAATAAACAACTATACAAATGTTGTATTTATTTCTCAACAATCTTAAATAATTTTTCACCTTCTTGTATTATGTCAAAATTATCTCTTGTAAAAGCATTCGTATCAAATAAAACTTCGTAGTTATTTGCTCTATACCCCGGAAAATTTTTTACATCAAAAATAACTTTTACGCCATTCCTACCCAGTGCAAAACAATTAGCATAATCCGCATTCATTTCAGGGACAACCGAAGTAAAACCTTTGTTATCAAAAATGAGTTTAGAAACATCCTCTATTGTTTCAAGCTTATTTGTTCTCGTAGGAGATATACCTCTTACAAATTTGCCTGTTATTCTGTTATTCGAAATTGCAAGTTTTAAAGAGTTTAATATCTTTTGCGAATTTTCAGATAAAGCAGAACCCGTTCTTAAAAGATCATTTATATATGGACACTTTGCATATTCTTTATAAGATGTAATTATATCAGATAATAGATTTTTTGTTCTTTGAATATTTGCAAGCTCTAAATGACTTAACGAATTAGAATATTGAAATGTATCTGTAATATTTGCTGAATGAGCAAGATTAATTATTTCATCAAAATTTGCCTTGCCGATTTTTGAGATAATTGCTCGACGATTTGCAATTGTCCAACCGTTTTCTATTAATGTTTTTAGTCTAGAAATATTATACATAGTTTCCCCTATATATGTATAAAGTATTCTCCTTTTCAAAAATTGCTTAAATATTACAAAAATTTTACAAAGCCAATTTGGCGATTAATCCACATATTTTATCTGTTTCAGGTCTAAGAAGATGTATTATATATTTTTTCAAAAGTTCGAACCTTGCCTCGTTGTTCCCGCCATTAAAATATAGTCCCTCGGGACTCTATTTTATATTTACTTAAACATATTTTTTGTGATCAGAGATTAATTTTTTGGTGTTTGAGATTAATAAAAATCTCATATCTTCATAAAAATTTTTGCTATCCGTTATCTTGATTTGTAATATAATTTAAGTATGAAGGCCTTGGATATTATGAAAAATTTAATTTTCGGTTTTTGGAAATACGGTTTTATACCTCTTTGTCAGGTTATAATAGAACAATGGCTAATATCTTTATCTGTAATTATGCTAATAGCATATCTTTGTTCTGATTCTGAGACTGCAATCTATGCATGGTTTTTAATCGGTGCTTTTGCGCTTTATAGTGCAATCAAAGCTATTATAGAGATTTTTATAGAAGTAAGAAATTATATCAAATCAGATAATTTGGAAGCTAAAACTTTAATATTACAAAAAACAGGCGGAAAGATATTTGATTTTGCTCTATGTGCTGTTGGAATTTTCCAAGCATTAAGAATTTTTAGTCATATTTCAAGAATTACAAAATCCACCTCTTCTGCCGTCAATGTTGTAGATGATGTAGCAGGTGCTATTTCAAAATTTCTTGAGAATTTAAAAAGATAAAAATTAAATTTTTAGAATTTGCTTAAAGGTTTAAAATCAAATCTTTCATATTTCTCAAACACGGATTTTCTTTCTTTTATTGTTTCTTCTGAAACATTTTCCCATTTTTCTCCGTTTAAGTTGTCACCGTATGATAAGAACCAAGGATTGTCTTTATCCGCATATCCGTCATATTTAAAGCTTACCTGCGGAAAAAGTTCTGTTGAATTTTCGACAAGTGAATAGACTCTTACACCGCTTTCAAGAGCTCCTGATGAGTATTCGTTGCAGATAAAAACATCATCACACACAAAAAATCTGTTTCTGCTTCCTCCGCTCATTACGTGTTGGGGTTTTCTATCTACCATTGTATACATATCATATACAATACCTTTCCATTCGCCTTCCGTGATTTCGCCAATTAAAAGCTCATCAATTCCGTCTCCGTTAACGTCGTAATAGGTGTATCCTATTTTATCAAACAGAGTTTCACCTTCTTTTAAATTATCGGCAATAATGTTATACATATAACTTAAATCTTTTTTCTCAAGCTCTGTTGAATCAGGTTTTTCTTTTAAATCACGGATAAATCTGATTAAAACTCCTTTGTACAAATTTTTACCGTTTGTACCTTGGTTTTTAAAATATTTTGAGCCGTTAATGCCTTGTGGAATTATAATATCTCCTAAATTGTACAGAAGCTTATATGATTCGGGAGGAGTTGAGCTCTTTGTGTAATCATATTGTACATCTGTCGGGTGTTTAAGAACCATGTCGTATAATACACCATTTTTATCTTTGAGTTCTCCAATCTTTTTCCCTCCGGGGAGTGTTGCATGATCAGCAGGATTCTTGTAAGCTCTGATACCGAATGCAAATCCGCCGAAATTGGCTTTTTTAGAAGATTTTTCAAAGATTTCTATTGTATCATTTGAAACTTCTGTTTCATAAAAATCTTTTAGTTCCTGCGGGATTAGTATTGAAAACATACTGTTTTTAACTGTTGTATCAGTTGTTAATTCGGGGTTAGCTTTCTTAAAAACAGTTTTTGTTTTTGGCGATTTGCTGTCCGTCCAAATTATTCTGTGCGGTTTTACCTTAAAAGAGCCGGTTCCGTCTTGATAATCAAGCTTATCCTCAAATCCGCCATCTTTGTTATAAGTACGGTATATGTGGATTCCGTCTTTATATTCTAAAATATCTTTGTCTTTTTTGACTGCTTTAAACCTGTAAACATCTTTTTGTGCAAGGTTATTTTCTCTCCATGTTATAAAAATTTGATATTCATTCTCATTAATATCAGGAAGAATATCCATAACAACGCGCTCAGATGATTTTTCCGCCCATTTGCCTTCAACTTCATCCGGAAGAGCATAGATTTCTATAATAAAAAATACAGTTATAAATAATAATATAATAATAGTAATAGCGATAACCAACCTGTTTATCATATAAAACCTCCGCAATTACATTTATATTAGCATAAAATGTGATATTTTTTGTATAATAAAAATTAAAAGGAGTGAATATGAAGAAAATTTTATATTTGTTATTTGTATTAAGCATAGGTCTTTTTGTTAATAGTATAAACGCAATGCCGAATCCTTGGGTTGATTGTGGAAAAGATACTGTTTGCGGGGCAAAAAAAGCTGGTTTTGAATTGCCTATACAGCTTAATGATTATTCAGTAAGAGCAATGGAAGGACTTTATGAGCTAAGATTCCCGCTGGATAAAAAGCGTGAAGTTATACTTAGAAAATCTCAGACTTACGAAGGGATTTCTTATTCAAACGGTATAATAGATATATCGGGTGATTATAATAACTATCCCATTAACAAAACAATTTATCTAAAAAATGGTGTAGCATTTAATGTAAGAGGCAAAAAAGACAAATTTTATGTTTCTAATTTTGCAGATGAAACCGGATATTACAGCTTTTATTGTGAACAAGGGTTGAAAACAAAAGACTTGAAAAAACTTTATAAAATGGTTAAAAGTGCAGAATCAACCAAAAAATAGAAAAATTTTTATTTAAAAAATTCTCTTATATATTTTTCAATCTTTTTAGACGCTGTTCCGTCACCATAGGGGTTTTGCGCTTTTAGTCTGGTTTCTGATTTTGTTGAAGAAAGTATCTTTTCGCTTTCTGAAACAATTTTGTCATAATCAGCTCCGACTAGCATAGAAACACCTGCTTCAATACCTTCTTTTCTTTCTGTTTCATATCTCATTACCAGTGTAGGGCAAGCAAACGACGGAGCTTCTTCTTGTATTCCGCCTGAATCTGTTAATATCAATTTTGCATGTTTCATTAAGTATACTAAATTCGGATAATCTAACGGAGTCAATAGGCGAATATTATTTACCCCGCCTAAACGAGTATGAATTTTGTCATGTACGTTAGGGTTCGGGTGAACAGGGATAACAAATGTATGGTCATCATATTTTTTTGCTAAATATGATATCCCGTCTATTATCCTGTCAATTCTTTCGCCGTGATTTTCTCTTCTGTGAGCTGTAATCAGAACAAGTTTGTCATTTATTTCAATTCCTTTTTCTTTGTAGAAGTTTTCGGAATTTTCAATAACTTTGTCTGACAAACAGAAAAGTGCATCTATAACGGTATTCCCTACAACATGGATTTTATTTTCAGAAATACCTTCTTTCAATAAAGCTTCTTTATTTACCCCTGTTGGTGCAAAATGCAAATCGGCAACTCTTGAAGTCATTTGACGCATAACTTCTTCAGGAAATGGTTCATATATATCATAAGAACGAAGCCCTGCTTCAACGTGGAAAATCGGAAGTTTGTGATAAAAACTTGTTAACGCTCCGCATAAAACGGTCATTGTATCACCTTGAACAACTGTTGCATCAATTTTATTATTTGAATAAACTTCATCTAAAGAAGTTAAAATTCTTGCTTGGACAGATGAAAGAGATTGGTTTTCTCTCATACAGTCGAGATTAAAATCAGCTTTCAGACCAAAATAAGCAAGAGTTTGGTTTGAAAGTTCCTTTTGCTGTTCAGTGTTAATGATGATTACATTGTAATCGTCAGGATACTTTCTCAATTCAAGTATCACTGGTGCAAGTTTAATTATCTCAGGACGAGTCCCAAATACAAAAGCTACGTTCTTCATAATTTGTATTATACAATAAACATTTTTTTTGATATTATATAAAGTAATTTATAGAGGGAGAATTAATTATGCGCCAAAGAGCAGTAGAACAAGATATGTATGAACGCCGTCACAATTTTGATGCGGTAGAAGAAAACTTTACACCTGAGCAGGCTAATGCGGAAGCATCAAGATGTTTAAACTGTAAGAATCCGCAGTGTGTAAAAGGTTGTCCTGTTAATATACATATACCTGATTTTATAAAAGCGTTAAAAGAAGGGGAACTGAATAAAGCAGGAAATATAATTAGAGAGACAAGCATGCTTCCTTCTGTATGCGGGAGAGTTTGTCCGCAGGAAAGACAGTGCGAGGGTAAATGTGTTCTGGGGATAAAGGGTGAACCTATTGCAATAGGTGCATTGGAAAGATATGTAGGTGATAATACAACTGCTCAAGAAACAGAGATTATTCCAAGCGGGAAAAAAGTTGCTATTGTTGGTTCAGGTTGTGCCGGAATAACGGCAGCAGCAGATTTAAGAAAAGCTGGACATGATGTTACTATTTTTGAAGCACTACACAAGTTTGGCGGAGTACTAAGATATGGTATTCCTCCTTTCAGGCTTCCAAGAAAAGTATTGGACAGAGAAATAGAATCTCTGAAAAAAATGGGAGTTAAATTTGAGAAAAACGTAATTGTAGGTAAATCAATTACTCTCAAACAATTAAAAGAGGACGGTTTCGATGCTATATTTATCTGTTCAGGTGCAGGGCTGCCTAAGATGATGAATATTCATGGTGAAAACTTGAACGGTGTTTTTTCAGCAAACGAATTCCTAACCCGTGTGAATCTAATGCAGGCTAATGATGATAAAACAGCAACTCCTCTAAAAGTCGGCAAATCTGTTGCGGTAATAGGCGGGGGTAATGTTGCTATGGATGCTGCAAGAACCGCTGTTAGGGTCGGTTTTGAAAAGGTTTATATTGTATACAGAAGAACAGAAACAGAGCTTCCTGCAAGGTTGGAAGAGATTAGACACGCAAAAGAAGAAGGCGTTCAGTTCTTGTTCTTACGCGCACCAAAACAAATATATGATAAAGAAGGTTATGTAAACGGGATGCAGTTTGAGGTAATGGAGCTTGGAGAACCTGATGAATCAGGCAGACGTTCACCTGTCGGAACGGGTAAATTCGTTGATTTAGATGTCGATACAGTAATTGTTGCTTTAGGTACGGGTCCAAATCCTATTATTCAAAAATCTGCCAAAACTGATGGTTTGGATTTTGAAACAGATAGAAGGGGCTATTTTGTGGTCGATTCTGAAACGAGAGAGACTTCTATATCTCAAATTTATGCAGGCGGTGACGTTGCTCCTGTCGGAGAATCTAATGCAATTAACGCAATGGGAGCGGGAAAAAAAGCTGCAAAAGCGATTTGTGAATATTTATCAAAATAGCAAAAGGCTGTATTTTTAGCTTAAAAAATATTTACAAAGAATTTAATCCGTGATATGATTTTAGTCAAAGAAGAGTGCTAATTTATGAGGGCAAGATAGAATGCTTATTGAAAAATATTTGGAAGTAGTAGTAAAACAAAGAGGTTCGGATTTGCATATCTCGGCAGGTTTACCTCCGGTAGTTCGTATAGACGGTAATCTTCAGAGAATGGATGTGCCTGCTTTGAAACCGGAAGAAGTTGAATTACTTCTTTTCCCGATGCTTAACAAAGAACAAAGACGTAAACTTGAACAAGATTGGGAATTAGACTTCTCATACGGTATTCAAGGTTTGAGCCGTTTCCGTGTTAACATCTATAAAGACAGAGGAAATTATGCGGCAGCATTTCGTGTAATTTCATCAAAAATACCTTCTTTCCAAGAATTAGGATTATCAGAAACCGTTAAGAAAATTGCAGAAAAGCCAAGAGGATTGGTTTTGGTAACAGGACCGACAGGTTCCGGTAAATCAACAACTTTGGCAGCAATGATTAATCATATTAATGAGACTCGTTCGGAACACATTTTGACGATTGAGGACCCTATCGAATTTATTCACCCGTCAAAGCGTTCTATTATTCACCAAAGAGAATTGGGACAAGATACAAGAAGCTTTGCGAATGCTCTTAAATCAGCTCTTCGTGAAGACCCTGATATTATTCTTGTTGGTGAGATGAGAGACTTGGATACAATCAGATTAGCTCTTACGGCAGCTGAAACAGGTCACTTGGTATTCGGTACTTTGCACACCTCTTCAGCATCACAAACAATCGACCGTATCATTGACGTATTTCCGGAAGGGCAGCAGCAACAGGTTCGTGTACAGCTTTCTAACTCACTTGTTGCAGTGTTCTCACAAACATTGTTACCGCTTCTCCAAGCTGACGGCACAAAACAAGGTCGTGTAATGGCTCAAGAAGTTATGCTTGTAATTCCTGCTATTGCAAACTTAATTCGTGAAGCAAAAGCTGCTCAAATCTACTCTACAATGCAGACAAACTCAGGATTTGGTATGCAGACATTAGAAATGGCTTTGAGAGATTTGTATATGAAGAAGAAAGTAACTTTAGAAGATGCACTTTCTCGTTCAAGCCGTCCTGAAGAATTTAAGCGCGGTTTGCAAAATACATAGAGGTAAATAAAATTTTTGAAATTTAAAAAAGACGACTATATGTCGTCTTTTTTATTGTGTTTGTGTTAAACTTAGATTTGTATAAGTATTAAAAGAGGAGAAAAATTATGGAGATGATACATGCTTTTGTATCCGCTCACAATGTTTTGATATCAGCAGGATTATTAATTCTTGCATATATCTTTATTGCGGCGGAAAAAATCCCGAAAGTGACAATTGCGCTTTTGGGTGCAGGTATAACGATATTGCTTGGCTTAGTTAGTCAGGAAAAGTTTATTACAGACGGATTAAATCCGCATTATTTTATTAATTTTGTTGATTTTAATGTAGTATTTTTGCTTGTTTCAATGATGATTATTGTTAATATTTCAACAAGAAGCGGTGTGTTTACATGGATAGCGAATGAACTTTTAAGAATGACAAAAGGTCATCCTATTAAAATCCTTGTTGCACTTGGTTTATTTACAGCTGTAACAAGTGCTTTTTTGGATAATGTAACGACAGTTATTCTTGTTTTACCGATTACTTTTGCGATTGCAAGAAAACTCGAGATTGATCCGCTTCCGTATTTATTAACAGAAATATTTTCATCTAATATAGGCGGTACTGCTACTTTAATTGGTGACCCTCCGAATATTATTATAGGAAGTGCAGCAGGCTTTTCGTTTATGGATTTCATTTGGAATATGACTCTTCCTGTTGCGTTAATTATGGTTTTGGTGCTTACACTTTTGACTTTAATATTTAAGAAAAAACTTCACGCTGATTCTGATAAAATGGCTGAAGTTGCAAATTTAGATAATTCCAAAACCATTACGGATAAAAATTTAATGATTCGTTCATTATTAGTATTAGGTCTGGTAATATTAGGTTTTGTAACTCACGATATTACTCATATTCAAACCTGTATTGCTGCTATGCTTGGTGCAAGTGTACTTTTACTCTTTGAAAAACCCAGCGATATATTAAGAGATGTTGAATGGAATACCATTTTCTTCTTTATAGGATTATTCATAATTATTGGCGGAGTAGAAGCTTCCGGCGGTATAAAGCTGATGGCTGAATGGATATTGAATGTAACTCAAGGCTCACAAGAAGCTGCTTCTATGCTGATTCTTTGGGCATCAGGATTTATCTCAGGTGTAATTGATAATATACCTTATACGGCAACGATGGCTCCGATGCTTAGTATAATTGCGAAATCAATGGGAGCGGATTATACCTTCCCTCTTTGGTGGTGTTTGTCGCTTGGTGCATGCTTGGGCGGAAACCTGACTATAATCGGCGCAGCAGCTAATGTAATTGTTTCAGAAAATGCGGCAGCTGAAGGTCATCCGATTACATTTATGAGATTCTTAAAATACGGTATTGCGGTTGTAGCAATCTCACTTGCTGTTTGCACCGCATATATTAAACTTATGTATTTGAATTAAAAGTGACTAAGTGACTAAGTGGAGTCACTTAGTCACTTATTTTATTAATCTCCTCTTTTTAGTTGATGTCGCGCCCGCAAAAATCCTCTATTATATGTATGGAATATAGTAGGGATGAGGCATGATAGATTCTATATTTTTTGATGATATTTATAAACAATATAGCTGGTATGATTCACTGTTCACACCGGTTGTAGAAGATTGCTCCAAAGAATTTTTCTTTGACGGATTAGAGTACAAACTTGTTTCAATTAGTACCAATATGAACATCCTTGCTCAAAATGATACATTTTTTGTAACAAAAGTCAAAATTAACGCAAAGAATGATATTTATATCAGAATCTCTCAGGAAGCTATTAACGTAATTTTGGATAAAGTTTTAGGTAAGAACAACAGAAAATTTGAACTTACGGAAGTGTCTGAATTGGAAGCAAGAATCATTACAGCGTTTAATGACTTTTTGTATGAATCTTTGAAAGATAATTTTAATGTAGAGGCGCACAGAAGATATAACGAGATAATACACTTAACTTATTTTGTAAAGAGTGAAATATCAGATAGTGCTGCAAAATTTATTATTTCACTTCCGAAGGACATTCTGTCGGTGGAGACAAAAGACACTTCTCAACAGCACTTTGTTGATTCTGATTTCTTGGACAGTTTAGTGGAAGCAAGTTTCTTAGTCGGGACAACAACTTTCCCCGTTGCAGATATAAAAAGATTGGAAGCTGGCGATGTTGTTGTTTTTGAAAATAGTAACTCATCAGAAATGACTCTGATGGCAGCGGATATCAGGCAGAAATTCAGACTGAATCCGAATTCAGATATTGTAGAACCTTATGATGCCGTAAACGGTTTCTCGGGGATGGAGGATAGTATGAGTAATTCTAATTTATGGGACAGTATTCAAGTTGATATGTCAGCTGAATTTGATAAAGTTAAAGTTCCTTTGGGAGAACTAAAAAGTATAGAAGAAGGTTTGATTGTTGATTTGAGCTCAGTTTATGATAATAAAATTTCGCTTAAAGTCGGCGGAAAACTTGTTGCAACAGGCAGTCTTGTTATTATAAATGACCGCTTTGGTGTAAGAATTGAACAAGTTTCCGAATCAAATCCCGCAAACGGATACCAAGAGGATGCTCCGCAAGAAGAACAAACTCCTGTAAATCAAGGCGAAGAGTTCGATTACAGCGACTTTGAGGTAGAACAACCCGATGGTTGATTTTGGGGTAAAAATAATTAAAAAATAAGTACATTAGAAAAATTATTTTGTGTACAGGAAAGGATAAACATGGGATATATTACAAACTTTATCGTTTATACACTTGCCATGGTCGGTGTTATTGTCGTAGCACTTTTGGTATTTAAGAATGCAACTTCAATTGGCGGCGGTAAGGCTTCAAAATATTTGAAAGTTATTGATTCAATATCTTTGGGACAAAGAAAAAATCTTTATATTGTTTCAACAGGTAATGAACAATTCTTAATAGCAGGAGATGTTAATAACACTTGTTTAATTTCAAAATTGGAAGGTTTAAATATCCAACCGGTACAAAAACAGGATATAATGGAAACTTTAAAGCCGACTGTTTCTTCTTTTAAAGAAACTTTAGAGAACCTCCCAAGACAAAATTATATGGACAAATCAAATATTGGTATCAAATCAAGTACATTGAATAAAAAAACAAACACTTCCGTTATGAGAAACTTAGCGGAAATTATGAAAAAATAAAAAGGATAAATAATGGATACAGCTTTACAAAATATGAATCCGGTTTTACAACTGCTTACGGTAATGACGTTATTTTCGCTTTTACCGTTTGTGTTTTGTTGTATGACTTGTTTTTTACGGTTTACAATTGTATTTTCATTGCTTAAAACAGCAATGGGTGTTCAAGTACCTCCCGCACTTGTAACAATAGGTTTATGTATGATATTAACCTTTTATACAATGGGTGGAGTGTTTCAACAGTGCTATGAACAGGGTTCAATTCCTTATCAGAAGAACCAGAATTTGATTATGGCTGTTGATGCAGGTTCTAAACCATTGAAAGAATTTATGCTTAAGCAGACAAGGGAAGGTGATTTGGCATTTTTTATTGATTTAAAATACAAAACACCTCCTAAATCACCCGACGTTTTAAGTATTTGGGAAGTCGCTCCGGCTTATATTTTGAGTGAACTCAAAACCGCTTTTGAAATAGGTTTTGTAGTATTTGTACCGTTTATTGTACTTGACCTTGTTGTTGCAAACATATTGCTTGCATTAGGTATGTTCATGCTATCACCGACAATTATATCTTTGCCGTTTAAACTGCTTATATTTATTGCAGTAGACGGCTGGGCGCTAATCGTACAAGGACTTGTTCAAAGCTATAACTAACAAAAAGGAACTTAAAATCATGATAGAAGCATTAACAGAATATTTAGCAAAAGGATTTATGACAATGTTGTCAATATCAATGCCGTGCGTACTTACTGCTGCGGCAATCGGTCTTGTTGTCGGTATTCTTCAAGCTGTAACACAGGTTCAAGAACAAACTATTGCGGCTGCGCCTAAAATATTTATGGTTTTTTTGGTTATTGTAATCGGCGGACTCGGTTTTATTAAACTTTTAACAAATCTGTTTTTAGAAGGTGCTAACCTTGCTTTTAATGCTGTGCCGAAGCAAGACAATTTTGTCTTACCTGCTGATTATTATAAATATACAACTCCGTTTGAAAAAGAAATGCAGGGGGATAAGTTTAAAGAAGTACCGACGGTTAAAGATATTATGAAAAATCCTACAAAGGTTCCTTATATTGATAAAGGAGAAAAGATTAAATACGGTACAGCTCCGAAAGCTCCTATGCCAAAAGGTAATTTTGTCGAAATAAACAAAATGTTAGGAAGATAATGGGTAAATGTAATAAAAAACGCTTATCATAAAAGGTAAACAATTTATGAAAAAATATATTCTGATTTTATTATTTAGTATTTTAATTCTTCCCGTTTTTGCATTTGAAGATTGCGTAATATCGACAAACGGTAAACTTACTGATATAAAAATTCAGAATAATGATATTATCGATGTATACCCGCTTATCACGATTATGAACGATAAAAATACATTATTTGTACATCCGCTTAAGGCAGGCTGTACAAAATTCACTGTTCTTAAAAACGGCAAAGACAAGTATTTATTCAATGTAAAAGTTTCAGATAATTCAACTCAAATAGATGAAGTTAAAGGGTTTGATATATTAACAATCGACTGCCCTCCAAACACTTACGAATACTATTTTGATTTGGACGAACCGCCGGCTAATTCTGCGGATGATTTTATAAACAATCTTGATGAACCGCCTGCGTTAAGAGGAGAAAAGTAATAGATTATGGATCAAGTAGTTACACAAATGTCAATAATGTTTCCGGAGTTTGCGCGCTGGTTTTCGGCAGGCTTTATTGTGTTTGCAAGACTTCTTGGGTTTATTAGATTTGCTCCGATTTTTAACAGAAAAGAAATTGCAGGTATGGTAAAACTTGCGTTTGCGTTTATTTTAACGGTGATTATTACACCGCTTATGAAACCTGCCAATCCTCCAGCAGATTCTATGCTTTTACTTTTAGTTCTAAACTTTGCGGCAGGCGCCATTATAGGATATATTGCTCAGATTATTATTCTCGCGATAGAATCCGGCGGAGATATGATTAATACTCAAATGGGTTTATCTTCTGCGATGGTAATGGACCCTTCAACAAACAGCCAAACTTCGATTTTGAGCCGTGTTATTACACTTTTGGGATTGATTATATTTATGGAAGTCGGCGGATTTTACTGGATGATAAACGCTTTAATCCGCAGTTTTGAATTGTTTCCGATTTATGCAACTGCAATACCTTTAGAAAAAATAATTAACTTAGATTATTTGGTCACAACGACTTCAAATGTTTTGTATATAGGTTTGCAGATAGCCTCTCCCGTACTTTTAGCTACTTTGGGACAGGACATAATTTTGGGTGTAATTTCAAAAACCGCGCCTCAGGTAAACGTATTTCAATTATCATTCCTGTTTAAGCCTGTATTTGGTGCAGCAATAATGATTTGGATTCTCCCAATGCTCATAAACGTAATCTCAGATTTCTTTATTTCGTTTTCAAGTATATATTAGGAGTAGTGGCGAAAATAATTTTATATAGGAACAATCCAAAACATATTTATCTCACTCACTATTTCCCGATACAGAAATGATCAAAGATGTTGTTCAGGATATCGTCGGTTATGAGTTCGCCTGTGAGTTCATCAAGAGCCAAAATTGCCGATTTAACATCGATTGAGATTAGGTCTTGAAGCTCATGAAGTTGAGAAGCAAGTAACGCTTGCTCAATAGAATTACGTGCTCTCCTCAGACATTCCTGCTGGCGGGTATTGGTTACAAATTCCAAATTCTCAGGGTTTATATCACACACTTTTTTTGTTAATTCTTCTTTTAATTCATTTATCCCTTCACCGGTCAGAGCCGACAAGCACAAGTGCATTTCCTCGCCCTGCGGGAGAGGGTTAGGGTGAGGGGGTGATGTAATAGTGTCGCATTTGTTTGCAACAACAATATACTTTTTATCCTTCAAAAGCTCTAAAATCTCTTTATCTTCTTCTTTCATACCTTGCTTGGCATCATACACAAAAAGAACCAAATCGGCTTCTTCAAGTGATTGTTTAGAATACTCAATACCGATTTTTTCGACTTTGTTAATTTCATTTACCACTTCATCTCTAATACCTGCGGTGTCTATAAGTGTTACAGGAATACCCAAATCAAGGGTTTCTCTTAAAACGTCACGGGTAGTCCCTGCAATATCCGTAACGATTGCTCTATCAAGGCTCAAAAGCGCGTTAAATAAAGATGATTTACCGACATTAGGCTTCCCGACAATAGCAACAGATGCACCTTGCCTAAAGATGTTTGAAGTATTTGCTCCTGACAGAACCTTATCAATAGATGAGATTATGTTATTGAAGGAATTAATTAAATAATCATACTCAGGTTCTTTGACATCTTCGGGGAAATCAATACCTGCCGTGATTTTTGACAGGACCTCAAAGATTTGGTTTCTTATATCATTTACTCCTTCTTTAAGAACTCCCGAAAGGTTTTTTACGGAAACTTTTGCAAATTCTGTTGTTTTTGAATGAATAATATCTGCGACAGATTCAGCTTGAGATAAATCCATTCTTTTATTTAAGAATGCACGTTTTGTAAACTCACCTTTTTCAGCCATTCTTGCGCCGTTTTTTAGAACGAGGTTAAGAATATTTTTGACTACATTCACCCCGCCGTGACATTGAATCTCAATAACATCCTCTCCTGTATAACTGTTTGGTGCAAAAAACGGGAGTACAATAACTTCATCTAGGGGTAAATATTGCTTCTGATTCTTATTAAAACTACTCGCTTCTTGAGAATGGATTGAAATCTTTGGTTTGGCGTCTGGGTCTATTATCCAGCCGTGGTTAAATTTTCTCGGCTCAAATTTAGGATTTGTAAAAATTTTTTCTATAATCTCAAAAGCCTTGTCCCCTGATATACGAATAACACCGACTCCGCCCATGCCGACAGGCGTTGCGATAGCTGTAATTGTATCAAATTCATCAATAATATTCATAAATAAATTGTAACTCAAACATATTAATCATATAATTAGATAGAGTAAAAGGAAGTTTTGTATGAAGATAAGAGATTTATTGACCGCAACTGGTGTAAAAAAGAAATTAGAAGAGGAACAGCTGGAACTTGATGTTAGAATATCGACTGATACAAGAACAATAAAAAAAGGTGATTTCTATTTACCGCTAAAGGGTGCAAGTTTTGACGGTGAAAAGTTTATTTACCAAGCTATTGAAAAAGGTGCTGTTGGAAGTTTCTGTACACAAGATATTGCCCCCTCTCCCCTAACCCCTCTCCCTCCGGGCGAGGGAGCACAAACTTGTTTTCTAAAAGTAAAAGATACGCTTACTGCATATCTTCAACTTGCGAACTTTAGGAGAAAGAAGCTCAATCCGATTGTTGTAGGGATTACCGGAAGCTCAGGCAAAACTACAACAAAAGAACTTGTTGCGTCAGTTTTAAGTGAAAAATTTAAAACATTTAAAACCCCGCTTAATCATAATAATGAAATCGGATTTTGTCAAACGATATTTGAAGCTCCTGATGATACGGAAGTTCTTGTACTTGAGATGGGTATGAGAGGTTTGGGCGAGATTGAACTTTTATCCAAGTACGCAGAGCCTGATATTACAATTATTTCCAATGTCGGTACAGCACATATAGGCAGACTCGGTTCAAGGGAAAATATTGCAAAAGCAAAATGTGAAATAGTAAGCCACCAAGGGATAAACAAAGACATAAATGTATTTATCGCTCACGATGACGAACTTATCAAAAAAACTGTTCAATATGATGGTGAAAAAATTTATTTCTCAGTAAAAGATGTTAATATAATTGAAAAATCCGCTGATTATTCAAAGTTTGAATACAAAAATAATGTTTATGAACTCAATGTCGGCGGAGATTATAATATAGAAAACGCACTTTCTGCAATTAATGCAGGGATTAAATTGGGATTATCGACGGAGCAGATTAAAAACGGCTTGAAAAAATATAAACCTATAGAAAAACGCTGGGAAGCGGTTAAGGTAGGTGTAAATGGTAATACTATAAATGTTATAAATGACAGCTACAATGCTAACCCTGAGTCTATGAGAGCGTTTGTTGATACAATTTTTGAACACTACAAAAACTATACTATTATTCTAGGTGATATGGGAGAATTGGGGATAAACGAGGTTCAATACCACAAAGAATTAGGTGAATATATTAATAACAATAATAACTTAGATAGTGATACAAAAATTATCTCAATCGGAAGTTTATCTAAAAATATAACGGATTCAATTACTAAATGTGAAACACATCATTTCAGCTCAATTGAAGAATCAATACTTTATTTAAAAGAAAATATTAAGTCAAACACAACAATATTTTTGAAAGCTTCAAGAAGCATGAAGTTTGAAAGAATTATAGAGCTGCTTAATTCATAATATTTCTTGTCATAATAACGTTATTGTTTTCATCGTAACAACTATTTCCAAGCCAGTGTGCAAGGAATTTTCCTTCGGGAGAAAATATAAAGCTCTCTCGTTCAGAAACTCTGTAACCTGTGTTTGCGACATTTCCGTCTGGTTTAAATTTTGTAATTTTGCAAGGATAAGAAAGAGAATCTTTCTGAATAAAACTGATGAGCTTGCCGTTATATGAATAATACCAAGAGTACATTGGGTCATCATAGTATTGCACACCATAGCTTCCGTCAGAAAATTTTGCAAGTTTTCTGTCTTTAAGCTCCGTTATTCCTTTAAGAATGTAGTTTAAGTTTTCTATATTATCCGAATCATAAAAGCGATTTCGGATTTTATTAAAACTGATTTTTTGAACAGGCTTTGAAAAAACTTCTTCTCTTGCGATTTCTGCATTATACTCAACTTCTCCCGTAATAATTTGAGCATTAACAGGTAAAATAAAAACTACTGATAAAAATATCAAAATAAATCGTTTCATAAAAATTTTTTAACGATTTATCTAAAAAAATCAATCTTATATTACAATATCAATTTCTTTGCCGAAGCGTTCTAAAATCGGCTGAACAAGAATTCTTAAATCTTTTGTATAAGCATTTGGATTTTTCTCTGATATTTCGATAATATCTTTTGAAGCTTGTTCTATTGCGGGATATTTAGCAAAAATCTTTTGGCTAACTTCTTCGGCATATCTTCTGTACCCTTGATGTCCAGTATATTGCGGCACATTACCATGAATCTCCTTAAGAGTTTTGATGAATCCCTGCATGCCATCAGGCTCAAAAATTTTTCGTGATGTAAGTTCAAGAATCTTTCCTGTCGGATATTTTTGACCGAAATTTGTATTTGTTCTTTGTATCTTCATATTATAAGTAAAACATATAAAAATTTTTTTTGATAGCAAATTTATTTTTTATGTGTTTTTACTATGGTATGAAAATTCTGCAGACTAATAATTATCAACAAACAAATTTTAAATCAACTTATCCGATTGTACATTGGGTTGCTGAAGCAAACGGAAGCTATGCTCCAATATCAAATTTAAAATTAGTCAAAAAACTTCAGAGTAAAATTGTTAGAATATTAAATAAACCGCTATCAGAGTCTAATAAGGAGATGAAAGTTGCAGAACAGAATCTGAGAGCATATATAGGAAGATGCGATATTGATTACAGAAATAAATCTCAAGTTCGTTCATTTTACAATAGAGTTAATGCGGATTTAGATGGTTCTTCTCCTGTTGTATACATGATATCAGGAAAAGATATTCAGCAGTTTGAAGAAAAATATGCTAAAAATATAGGCAAGGCAAAAAATGATGGGCTTCTGAATTTTGATAATATTCGTACTCCTGAAACACAAGAAGCTGTTCGGAAATATAATATTGACGGTATAAACTTTGTTAATGATTCTGAAAAAAGAATTAAAGATAAAAATGGTATGACTTATGTTTTGCATACAAAATTTGAAATTCTAAGAAACAAGTTAGGAAAAATAAAAGATTTTATATTTATAGATGCCAGATTCCTGCCGGAGAAAGGTCCTGAAAGTCCATTTGAAAGATTAAAAGGATATATATCAAAGTAAATATCGTGTAATTGTAAACTTTTGTAACAACTGACCTGAAATTTTGCTTAAAAAAGGCAATTTTTTACTGAAAAAATACTTTATATATGTAAGGTTAGAAAATATAGGTTAGGTTTAGGTATGATTAACAACATCACAGGCATGGACTTGCGTCCGCAGTTGAGTGTTGCTAAAGCAACGCCCTCTGTCACGAGCATGAGTATGCCGGCAATTTTAGGGTTTAAAACTCCTCAACTAAAGGAGAAAGCTACAATTCGTGTTAAGAAAATCAAGCGTGGAGACAATATTGTTATCCCCGGTGAGATTGATGACGATTATGTAGATATTGTGGAGGAAGAAATAGAATACAAAGGGAAATACAGCAAGTATTTTCAAGATTCCGGAGGAGGCGGGAACTTCTTTGCTTCGCAGGACAGACCAATTTTGCTTACACCGAGAACGTATAAGCGAACGACAAAGTATTTAAAAAATTGTTATATTATAGACTACATACAGTCGCCAAAGCCTAAGAACGGGCTGGGAACAGAGGCTGTTAAACAGCTTGCCGAAAAAGCGATGTTTGATTCGCGAGCAGAAGGGCGTATTGTGACCTTTTCGGCTCCGATTATGAAAGAATCATCACCGGCTCTGTTCTTCTATAAGCTTGGATTCCGGTTTACGGATCCTAAGTGTAATGAAGTTATGGAGGAGTGTTTGAGAAATAATATGCCGGATATTCCTGCTCAAATCGGGATGATGTATCTTCCCAAGAACAGATTGAATAAATTACTGCATTATGGAGAATTGTTTTAATGAGTGACATTCAAACCTATAACTATAATAATTCACCGCCAAATTTCCGTTCGCAGGGAGAGAACGGCTTAAACCTTGATGCTCATACTTCAACAGATATGAAAGTTAAGCGTCCTAAAATTTCACCTAATGATTTAACCGTTATGCTTCAAAACAAACCTGTATTTTCTGACAAAGAAGCAACAAAAAGAATGCAAGCAATCAACACCGACATTTATGAAGGTGCAAAAAAGGAGAAAGAAAAACATGAATTCAATTTTAAACGCTATTTTACAATTTTTGGAATTATTGTTCTGCTCACCACAGCCTTTGCCTATTTCCGTAAGGGCAAGAGAAAGTAATGAAGAATAAATATTATCATTTAAAACCGCTGTTTTTCTAAAAGCATACCGCTGTAAAAATGTTACAAATATTTATAAATAATTAATAAGAAAATCTTTTATTTATGTTAAAATGATTGAGTAAATAGGAGAGAATTATGTGCGGAATCGTTGGATACGTTGGAAATAAAACAGCTGTTGATATATTACTGGAAGGCTTAACAAGCCTTGAATACAGAGGATATGACTCTTCCGGAGTTGCGCTTAATATTGACGGAAAAGTTCAATTATTTAAAGCTCAGGGTAAGCTCCAGAATCTTAGAAATATTGTAGAGAAGAATTACTCTGAAATATCAAAATCAACTATCGGTATCGGTCATATCCGCTGGGCAACACACGGAGTTCCTTCTATTGTTAATGCTCACCCGCATACTTGTAATTGCGGAAAAGTAGCAATTGTTCATAATGGTATTATTGAAAACTATAAAGAATTAAGAACAAAACTTGAGGCTCAAGGATGTACTTTTCGTTCTCAAACTGATACAGAGACCGTTGCTCACCTCGTAGCATCAAAATATGCGGAAACTAAAGATTTAACAGAAGCAGTACGACTTGCAACATTAGAGATTGAAGGGGCTTATGCTCTTGCTGTTATTCACCAAGATGTTAAAAATACAATTGTTGCAACCAGAAGAAACGCTCCGCTTGTTATAGGCTTTGGTGAAGGAGAAAACTTTGTAGCATCTGATATACCTGCTTTGATTCAATATACAAAACGAGCAATGTATCTTGACGATAATCAAATTGTTACTTTGACTCCAACAGAAGCTAAGGTTATTGATACAGACAAAAATGAAATTCCGCTTAAGATAGAAACTCTTCCTTGGGAGCCTGTTGCACTTTCGAAAATGGGTTACAAGCACTTTATGCTTAAAGAAATTCATGAACAGCCGGATATCGTTAGAAACGTATTAACAGGAAAACTTAAAACTATTGATGAGCCGATTTCTTTAGATGAAGTAACCTTGGATAAATCAAAATTAAAAGATTTGAACAGAATACAAATTGTTGCTTGCGGAACTTCTTTGCATGCCGCAATGGTAGGTAAATATATTATAGAAGATTATTGCGGAATACCTGTTGAGGTTGAAGCTTCAAGTGAATATATTTACAGAAAAACAATAACTGATGAAAATACTCTTGTAATTGGTGTTTCTCAATCAGGTGAAACTGCTGATACAATTACTGCTATAAGACTGGCTAAGAAAAAAGGTTCTCATATTCTTATAGTTACAAACAGGCCAGATTCAACAATGGCTCGTGAAGCAGACAGCCTTGTTCCTGTTAATGCAGGAATTGAAGTTTCCGTTGCAGCTACAAAATCATATATGGCACAATTGATTTCATTCTATCTGCTTGCTATTTATATGGCAGAAGTTAAAGGTTCTGTTTCAAAAGAAGAAATTTTGGATTTGAAGCACGAACTTATACTTCTTCCTCAAAAAATAGATAAAGTTTTGACACACAAAGAAGATATTCAAAAAATTGCAAGAAAATTCTCTTCTTTCAAAGATTTTATCTTTGTTGCCCGTGGAATAAACTTCCCGACAGCTCTTGAGGGTGCATTGAAGCTTAAAGAAATCAGTTACATTAATGCAACAGGATATTCAGCAGGTGAACTTAAACACGGCCCGATTGCAATGTTAGACGACTCCATGCCTGTACTTGCAATCTTAATGAAGGGTAAAGTTTACGAAAAGATTTTGTCTAACGCAGAAGAAGCAAAAGCTCGTAATGCAAGAATGATTGCACTTACAGATTCAGATGACCAAAAGTTGGAAGAACTTTTTGAAAATGTAATCAGAGTTCCTGAAATATCAGAAATGCTTTCACCTGCCCTAGCAATAGTACCATTGCAGTTGCTTGCATACTATATAGCTGAATTTTTAGGAAAAGATGTTGACCAGCCGAGAAACCTGGCTAAATCTGTTACCGTAGAGTAGGCAGGATATATTTAGCTGTAGAGGGTGACTAAAAAGTCAAAAATTTAAGTTTTGTAGATTCTTCACCCCAAAAACTGTTATTGGGTTTAGAATGACGTATAAATTGCATTTAAGCGTATTGTCATTCTGATGGAAATGACCATTCAACCCGAAGAATCTCATATTTGTATGACTTTTTAGTCACTCTCTGGTGAAATGAGTTTTTTATTTCTTTTCAATCTTTTTTTCACTTTTGGTAATGATTAATTTGTTATTGTCCATAGTGTATTTAACCATATCTGTTTCCGGGTTAACATCAAGAAAACCAAGTATTGTTGCATTTATACTTAATGCCCAACCATTTCCATTTCTCATTAATTTTCTATCAATTGCCATAACATTTAACCTTACATTATCATTGACAATATAATACTAATATTGTAGTATATATTTCTAGTATGACTTTGTATGGTTAAAAGTATGTATAACTAGGTGATATTGTGTATAAAATATTAAAATATATGGAAAATGAACTTGGCTTAGTATATTCACATATTAGAGAGACTTGTGTAAGTGCTGAAAACGTAGACTCTTTGGCTTCTTTTATTTTAGAAAATGATGATAAAAGTAAGTATACTAAAGAAGAACTTATTTTTATAAATAATATTAAGGATGATATTTCTGCAATGAGTTCCAGAATAAATAATGAAGGCGAAAGAATTCTAAAAATTCAGAAAAAAATAGTGGATGATTTGTATTAGATTTTGCGGAAAAAGTCAAAATTTAATGAGATTTTTCGCTAACGCTCAGATTGACAAAATGTAAAAACAAACAAACGCGTCATTCTGATGGAAATGACCATTCAACTCGAATAATCTAAAAATATAAATACGGACTTTTCTCGCAGATTCAATAATAACAAAAAATATTTTGTTCATGTTTTTAATTGGTTATGGATATAGCAAATAATAATATTTCGTTTCAAGCAAAACTTGGTAATAATATTTTAAAAAAGGTAAATAAAGAATTTTGTGGTGATAAATTAAGGGTTGATAAGTATGTTCAACTTTTTGAGGATACTTTTGCATCAAATATTGATAAAGAAACGGTTATTGATATAAATAAATATGATAAATTATTTTTTAGTCATACTGCTTTTCCGAATGTAAAATATCAAAACAATTCAAAAGTCTTAGTAAAAAACAGCTTTGCAAAAACTCTTATCAATGAGTGTTCTAGAACTTTTGGAGGAAGTGAGAGGGATTTATTTAAAATTATAATAATCAAGTATCTTAACAAAGGTTTAGGAATTCAAAAGTTAATACAATCGGCTGATAAAATATCCAATCCGAAAAGCAAAGAATCTTTTTTTGATAGTATAAAAGTTGCTCAGCGATTAGAAAAAGAATATCCGAATTCAAAAATCACTCGAAAAGAATTTGATTACATGCAAAATATAATTATGCAGGAAGAAGTTGAAACTCCCGGTACAAAATTATACGAATTAATTCATAATTTTGAAACGTTAGTGATTAAGTAAGCAAAAAAATCTTTGTTTGTATTTTATATTAAATATGAGTTTAAATATACAAAAAATACAGCCGATGTTTTCTGATTGCCATAAAAGATTGAACAAAATCAGAAAGATATCGTTTGAAAGTGTACGAAAAATTCCCGAAAACGAAAAACAAAAATTGCGTAATGCTACTCCGCAGAGATTAATCGAGCTTGCTAAAATGAATTGTTATGCCGCAGATAAAATCAAAAGAGAGCTGGATAAACAATATGGCGAAAAGAACTATGTTATCATTTCTCTTGGCCGTTCACTATCTTCTATTTGCGAATTAATAAGACTTTTAGGTACAGATGTTTTACA
The DNA here is from genome assembly GCA_902779645.1 of uncultured bacterium. Taxonomy (GTDB): domain Bacteria; phylum Cyanobacteriota; class Vampirovibrionia; order Gastranaerophilales; family Gastranaerophilaceae; genus CAG-196. The sequence continues at coordinate 44,033 of CACZCH010000004.1, forward strand.
TTTACCTATGTCTGATTTGAGACATACCGATATTAAAAATGAACAGATTCAAGCAAATAGCGAGATTATGTTTAAAAAATACAGAGAATCTATCGGATTAACACGTGATGAACTGGAAAAGCACTCCGATAAAAAGTATATTCTTATAGATTATACACATTACGGACGCTCTTTAGATAATGCTTATGATTTTCTACAAAGATATGAAATATTAGATAATGCACAAAATCTTATCAAACTTCCTGTTTGTAATGTTTTAGGTGAAGATTACACAAAAAGAGGTTTTGAAAAATTGTTTCAGTTCTCAAGATTCAAGCTGCTTGCAATGGTAGGGAAGTTATCAATAAAAAGACTTTCTAGCATTTTTATACAAGCAGACGAAAACAGTGCACATGAATATAAAGGCAATATTACAAAGGGAATTCGGAAACTATTTTGGTTTAATGTGTTTGATTCTATGAATAATAAAAACTACAAAGATATATTTCCGCAAAAAGAAATTGATGCGGTATATAAGCATTACATGTCACCGCAAGCAGTTCGTAATTATATTGCTCGTGAACAAAAAGAAGTTGCAAAAATTTCTAAGAATTCAAAATAATAATATTTTTGTGATAATCTTATAATTATGCAAGTTGTATCAGAGTTAGTCGAAATAAAAAATAATGGTAATCCAACGACAGAATATATTGAACAGGAGTTAACAAAACTCAACATTAATCCGCTCAGATGGGCTGTTGTTGATGTTAGTGATACAATGTATAAAGTAAGCGTAGCAAATTTAAAGGAGTAGAATAGATTATGACTATGACACAAGTAAGATATGATGTTAAGGATATGAGTCTTGCAGAACAAGGTTTAAATAATATTCAATGGGCAATGAAAGACATGCCTGTTCTGGAACAAATTAAGAAAAGATTTATTGAAGAAAAACCTTTTGCGGGTTTAAGATTGTCAGCATGTTCACACGTAACTAAAGAAACAGCAGCATTATGCGTGGCAATACAAGCAGGCGGAGCTGATACTGTATTGGTAGCATCAAATCCTTTATCAACACAGGATGATGTAGCAGCAGCTTTGGTAAAATACTATAACATTCCGGTTTTTGCAATTGCAGGGGAAACCGTTGAACAGTATCAATCTCACATAAGAGAAGCTATTAATCATCAGCCTCATTTAATTATCGAAGATGGATGCGACTTGGTTTCTATGCTTCATTCTGAATACCCAGGACTTGCAGATAAAGTTATCGGTTCAACAGAAGAAACAACAACCGGTATCATAAGACTTCAAGCTATGGAAAAAGAGGGAGCTCTTAAGTTTCCGGCAGTAGGTGTCAATACAAGTTTGACAAAACACTTATATGATAACCGTTACGGTACAGGTCAAAGCTCAATGGACGGCATTATGAGAGCTACAAATATTTTAATAGCAGGTAAAACTGTTGTTATTTCAGGTTATGGTTGGTGCGGTAAAGGCTGCGCATTAAGAGCAAAAGCATTGGGCGCAAATGTTATTGTTTGTGAAGTTGATCCTCTTAAAGCTCTTGAGGCTGCAATGGAAGGTTATAGAGTTATGCCGATTGAAAAAGCCGCACTTGAAGGCGATATTTTCTTAACGGTTACAGGCGACAAACACGTTGTAGATGTTAAGCACTTATTGACAATGAAAGACGGTGCTATGGTTGCTAATGCCGGTCACTTTGATTGGGAAGTTAATGTTAACGGCTTAAAAGAATTTACAACAGAGATTAAGAGAATAAGACCTTACTTGGAAGAATATAAATTAAATAACGGTAAATCAATATATGTTTTAGCGGAAGGCCGATTGGTTAATCTTGGTGCTGCAGAAGGTCATCCTGCTTCTGTTATGGATATGAGTTTTGCAAATCAGGCATTAGGTCTTGAATATATTGTAAAAAACCAAGGCAAACTGGAAAACAGACTTCATACACTTCCGGAAAGTGTTGATAAGCGTATTGCAGAACTTAAGCTTAAAACAATGGGTATTGAAATTGATACATTAACTCCTGAACAGGAAGAATACTTAAATAGCTGGAAATTGTAGTTTAATACAAAAACTAATTATGCAAAGGCACTAAGATATATTATTATCTTAGTGCCTTAGTGTCTGTCTTATTGCGCCTTTACATATAAAGGCAAACTCCTGCAGCTTAACGTTGCAGGAGCCATTGAAAGGACCTTTATTATATATATCTAAGTAGTTGGTTTGCTCATTATATCAAGTTCAATGCGATTGAAGGCATTTGGTTAGCTGTTGATAATAATGTTGCACTTGATTGCTGTAAGATTTGGTACTTGATGTAGTTAGAAGATGATACTGCTACATCAGCATCTTTGATTGTAGAATTTGCTTCTGTTAAGTTTGCTCTTTGTACATCTGTTGAAGCAATAGCAGAATCTAATCTGTTCATATAAGCACCGATTTTTGTACATCTTAAAGATATGTTATCGATTGCTTCGTCTACAAATGTTATAAATTCACGAGCAGAAGAGTCATTTCTGTATATACCATTACACATATTTGTAATAGATACTATTTTTGATTGTCCCATCATCTCGTATTTTACAATATTGCCGTCTTTTACAACACCGTTTTCCGCAAGCGCTGCAGTAAGAGCTGATTCATAAGAACCGTCCAAGTATTGAATTTCTCCGTTAATTACGATTGGCTTACCGTTTGAATCAATTTTTCTTGCTCTGTATTCGTATTGATTTTCATCAGAAGAATAATTAAGATTGATATAACCCGGACGAGCTTTTGTAATATGGTCGTCATTTGCTTTAAAACCGAAAATTACGGTTGATTTAGCACTGTCGAACAGGAATGCATCCATCTTAATAACGCATCTTTTGTCTGAATATAAACCTACTTGCAGGTTAATATCAGTTTGCCTTGAACCGTCAAGCAGATAAGTGTCATTGAAGTCTGTAATTGCACAAAGACGGTTAATCTCATCCATTCTTTGTTGAACTTCCAAGTTCAATGCATTGAGTGATGCTGAACCGTAGGTTCCGTTTGCTGCCTGCATGGTCAAGTCACGAATTCTTTGTAAGTAATCATTGATAATGTCTAAAACACCTTCTTGGGTTGTTAACATGTCTAACCCCATTTGAGAGTTCATTTCAATGATGTCATAGCCGTTAATTTTTGCTTCCATACCGGCTGATACGGCATAGCCGGCTGCGTCATCCTTAGCACTGTTGATTCTAAAACCGGTAGATAATTGCTCCATTGCAATGTTCATACCTTTTGTAGAAGCTTTCAAATACTTTTGACAGGTTAATGACGCGAGGTTTGTGTTAATTGTGATTGCTGCTGTCGCTGCCATAATAAATTTCCTTTCAATAAATTTATAATTTGCCTTTCACTTTAGTTAACGGCATAATTTTTTTAAACTTTACAACTTTAGTTGGAGAATCCCCCAAATGGAGGAGATTAAAGTCTAAAAAGCCTATTTTTATTGAATTTTAAAATTTATTATTTGTAGCAGTTTTTGAATTATTTAAAGTATTCTATAACTAAAGTTATAGAAAAGCATGGATTAACATGCCAGAAATTACAATTTTAGATACATTTCCCTGATTAAATAGTTTTCAAGGTTTTTCTTTTGTAGATTTGAGCTTTTGGGGTCATTAATCATAATGGCAAAAGCGTATTTTTGTCCGCATTTTGAACTTAAAAACCCTGCAATTGTACTAATATCCGATAAAGTTCCGGTTTTTGCCTTTAGATTATCTTTTAAAGGTATCATGCGGTTAGATAATGTACCTTGAGACGGAGATGCCATATATTCGTAGATTTTGTTATTTTTATTTTTTACTAAGTATTCTGATATAAAATCTGCATTTACAAGGTTATTTTTAGATACTCCGCTTGCGTCTGCAATGCGGATTTGAGATGTATCAATTTCGTTTTTTAGGCAATATTCTTTAAAAAGATTTATTCCATCAATATCTGTCCCTTGTTTATTATAATATTTTCCGCCTGCTAGTTTTGCCATAATTTCTATTACCATGTTATTGCTGTTTAGCAGAACATCTTCAACGGCTTTGTTTATTGAGTGTGTGACTTTATTTGCGAATTTATCGGATTGAGCTTTTTGAGATACAGAATATGCTGATTTTAGGTATATTCTTCTATCTTCAAGTGTGTCTGTCAGTTTTTTTTCGAAATATCTTTTTAGGTTTGTATTTGTAATGTAATGCGTCTCAGGCTTTTGTACAGTTCCTTCAAGCTTTAGAACTTCAGGCGAAACAAGATTATCTCTTGAGATATTTACGTCATTTTTATCACCGGTAATTACGTTATTATAAAAAATCATAGGTGATTTTTGGGGGTTAATTATAAAAGCCTGTTTGTTTTTATCTGTTGGCATGATTGTAATTTTTGTAAGGTTTCCGTCAAGATTGTATGCATTAAATCTCGGGAGCGCCGTGTTAAGATCATCATCCCACTGCCAGCCCTCACCCCACGCTTTTTGTTCAATTATTGAATTATCTATGTATATTTTTTGAACTTTTTCTGCGTTAATCTTTTCTGTCAAAGTTTTTAAATCATCTGATGTTAAATATGGATCAGCCCCAAGCTTAATTAAATATACGTCTTTTCCCCTTGAGTATAATTCTGTTTTGAATTCATAATCGTCTCCTAAGGTTTCAATAATTGGTATAATTGTTAAAATCTTTTGAACGGAAGCCGGTGGCATAAGCCTGTACTCATTCATGCTGAATACGTTTTTGCCGTTATTCAAATTTTTCACTGAGATTGATATTGATTCTTTAGGAATTCCCGAATCTCTAATAATTTCTTGAATGTTTTTGTTTAAGCTTTTTGCATTAGCATTTAAAGCAGATAGGAATAATATTAATATAATTGATAATAGTCTTTTCATTTTTTTATAACCTCATAAGAGTCTTTAATATCTTCTAAAATTGTACATTTACTTCTAAATTCATACATCTCGGGAAGGTTTACTTCTGCATAAATACCGCCTTCGAGTTCTTCTATTTGACTAAGAATGTTGCCATTGTAGTCAAAAATCATTGAATGTCCAAGATTTTCTTTTCCGTCCGCAAGAAGTCCTGTTTGAGTAAGTGCAACCATATATGTTTGGTTTTCAATTGCTCTGGAAGCTGTCATGGTGTCCCAAGGAATTTTTTTTGTTTTTCCCCAAGCAGCCATATTTACGAGAATATCAGCGCCTGCTTTTCTGTATGCTCGGTATATTTCAGGGAAACGAATATCAAAACATATGGTTAAGCCTATTTTAATATTATCAAGTTCTACCATAACAGGGTTAGAACCTTTTTTAACGTACTTATTTTCATCGTCGCCGTAATATGAAAACAGATGATTTTTGTCGTAAATAGCAATCAATTCACCATGCCTGTTTAAAACAGGACAAGAGTTGTAATACTCTTCACCTCTTTTTAGAATAATACTTCCGCCAATGATGTTTACGTTATATTCTTGTGCAATTTGAGAGAGCATTTTTAGAGCTTTGGATTTTTCTAATGTTTCTGCGCATTTGTAGAAATCAGGAGTGTGCCAGCCAACTGTCCAAACTTCAGGTAAAAAAACAAAATCTGCTCCTTCGTATTTTTGCAGATTTGCGATAATCAAATTTTTTACTGTATCTATATTTATGTCAAGCTCTCCTATTACGGATTCCATTTGAATTGCGAGGAGTCTGACCTTTTCCTTCTGAATTGTCCCCAACGATACACCTCTTTATATGCTTCAGGTATTTTTCTTTCTAACTCATCTAAGCTGTCTTGAAGTTCTTGTCTTTTTTGTTCAATATCATCTTCTTCTGATACATATATAGGTTTGCCGTAAAGATTTACAAGATTCGTTCTAAATAAAGGCATTCTAAGTCCATCCCAAGAGGGAAACTTCAGCCAAGTAAAATTAGTAGAATACCAAGAAACGGGTACAATAGGTACACCTGCCATCTTTGCAAGTTTAATTATTCCGTCTTTTACGACTTCCGGCGGGCCTTTTGGACCATCAACCATCATAGCTCCGTCTTCGCCTTCTTTTAGTATGGAAAGCATTTGCATAGAAGCTTCCACGGCTCCTGTTTTCCCTTTTGAACCGCGAATTGTTTTGAAACCCATGTGCTCAATGACATCTGCAATTATTTCCCCGTCTTTTGAACGGCTAACAAGAACATGAAGTTTACTAATATCGGGAAGCCCGTATACGCTCATTTGGTTTCTGTGCCACATAGCATATATACAGGGTTTTACATCAGGAAAATCAACCCTGACAATATGGGTAAACATTTCCTGCATGTGGAAAATTTTGTAGATAACTTTTGCAACATCTTTAGCTTGAATATCTTGAAATAATCTTACCATAGGTCTATTATACTATAAATTATGCAATAATAAAATGTTTTACAGTGTTTTACGATAGCAAATTTTAAATTTAAGAGTTTTTATATTAGTATATATATAATATCTGATATAACAGAGGGGTGTGTATGAAAATATATGGAATTAACAGTGCAAATCAAAATAATCAAAATTTTGGCAGAAAAATGGATGCAAAAGAATTGCAGGTTTATACAAAATCTTTGAATGAAGGGTTGAAATTATTAAATAAACAAATGGATATTATAATCCATAATTCAGCCTCTCCTGCAATAGAGAAGGAAAATACAGGTATAGGTTCTTTGTTTTCAAGGACTGTTCAGGAAAAATTAATTCCGTTTTTAAAATCACATGGTTTCACCGGTATTCAACAGGAGCCAAACAACTTAAGAAAAATAGGCGACCCGTCTCCTTACGCACCGGAATCTTCTGCTAAAAATATTTTCATGATACCGCTAGAGAAACTTACAACAGAAAAATACGGTAAAATTCTTTCGGAATACGATTTTGCGCAAGTTGTAAAAAATCGTTCAAAAGCAAACAGAGTTGATTATTATAATGTAAATGAAGAATACGAAAGAGTTCTAAGAATAGCATATGAAAATTTTAAAGAGGGAAATGTTTTAAAAGAAGAATTCTCTCAATACAAGAAATATTCAGCCAATGATTTGGTTAAAGATGCAATATTCAGAATTTTGGATAAAAAATATCAAAAGCATTGGAAGGATTGGGATGGTATTGATAAAAGCTTATTTTCAACAACAAGTTCTTTTGGCATAGAGGCTGCTCAGAAAAGGATTGCCGAGATTAAAAATGTTTACAAAGATGAAATTGACTATTTTATATTCCAGCAATTTTTAATTGATAAAGCTAATAAAGAATCAAATGAAATTGCTTTAAAAACTGGTATTAAGATTATAGGAGATTCTCCTGTTGCGTCTCCTGCTGCTGATGAATGGATTAATCAGAATTTATTTTTAGAAGGCAAAGCTATTGGATGTCCGCCGGATTATTTTTCTAAAAACGGGCAAAGATGGGGGTTTGGGTATTTTAATCCGAAATATATTTTTAATCCTGATGGAACGTTAGGAAAAGCTGGCAGAATCTTGAAGGCAAAATATGACCAATTCTTTTCTAGTTTCCCAGGAGGACTTAGAATTGACCACGTTATAGGACTTGTAGATCCGTTTATTTATACAGTTAAAGACGCAAAAATGACTCCTCAAAATTCAGGCAGAATATATTCAATTCCTGGTGAATTTAAGAAAAAACCTGAAGAGTATTCTAATATTATGGAAAATATTATACTAAAATCTGCTCGTGAGCATGGTATGGATAAAAAAGACATAATATGTGAAGATTTGGGAGAAAAAACCGAGCCGACAAAAATGGTTATGGATAAACTTGATTTATCTGGTATTTCCGTTACTCAGTTTGATTACAGGGGAAAAAATGCACCCGAAAAGAATGTAATTATGATAGGTTCGCATGATAATATATCTTTCTTGGAATACGTTAATAATTTCTTTAAAAAGGTAGAAGGAAAAGATATTTCGGAAAGAAGTGTATTTCAAAGATTGGTCAATTATTTTAAAACAAAATTTAATATAGGCAAAAGGGATGAAGATTTAGTTCATTTTATGCGAAAAACTAAAATGCTTGCTGAAGATACAGCTCCTAAAGAGTTTACGAAAACACAACTGAAAGAGTACAAGAAACAAATAAGAAGTGATAAAAAGAAATTTATAGAAGCAAGTTACGCAGAATTATTTACAAGTCCGGCTAGACGTGTTCAGATATTTTTCTCTGATTTTTGGGGGATGGGTAAAACATACAACCGTCCGGGAACTGATAAAGGTAACTGGGAGCTTAGAATCCCTTCTGAATTTGAGGACAAATATTATGAGGCAGTATCTGAAGGCAAAGCTCCAAACCTCGCAAATGCAGTTTTAACAGCATTAAGACAAAGAGGCTTGGATAAAACAAATATAGAACTTGCAGATAACTTATACGAATCGGCAAAAATTCTGGCAGAGTAATATTAAAGCTTATCTTAATTCTGCATCAAATACGTAATTAGCAGGACCTGTCATATAAACATCGTGAGCAGTATCATATTTATTCCCCGGCCAGTCAATGCGAACACTTCCGCCTAAAAGTTTTACTTCGACAGAGTGTTCAACAAGTCCGTTTAGAATCCCTGCAACCGTCGTAGCGCAAGCCCCTGTTCCGCATGCAAGAGTTATTCCGCATCCTCTTTCCCATACGCAAAGTTCTATTTTATCTTCTGAGATAACATGTGCAAATTCTACATTCGTTTTTTCAGGGAATTCGGTACTTTTTTCTATATATGGACCATATTCTTTAGCAAGTTCAAGCAGGTTTTCGTTTTCATCAATGAAAATTACAAAATGCGGATTCCCCATTGAAATTGCATTACCTTCAAAAATCCGATCTTTAACGGAAATCTTATAATTTAGATTATTTGTGGGTAAAAAAGGAATTTTTTCTGATTCTAAAATCGGTTTTGACATATTAACTCTGACAAGCCCGTCATCTAAAAGTTTTGGAGTTATATTTCCTGCAAGGGTTTTAACGCTGAATTCTTTCTTATTAACCAGACCGTTATCATATACATATTTTGCAAAACATCTTATGCCATTTCCGCACATTTGCGCCGTTGTGCCGTCTGAATTATAGAAAAACCAACCAATATCAGTTTCTTGGGTATTGGTATTAGGGATTATAAAACCGTCTGCTCCTATACCAAAATTTCTGTCACACAGCTTCTTTGAAGCTTCGGACATATCCGTCCAAAGTTTTTCTTCACAACCTTTTGCGTATTCATCATAGTCCATTATGACAAAATCATTTCCGCACCCTTGCATTTTGGTAATTTTTAATCCCATCTCAGTTATTCCTTTATTAAAAACTATGCTTATGTTATGTTTAATTATATAATAAATGCTAAATACATAGCAATAATATAACTAAAACCTAGTCCTTCAGGTGAGGACAGGGTGATGGGGTAAACATTAATGGCAATGATAAAAGTACAAAAAGGAACGAAGGATATACTACCAAACGAGATGCCTATTTGGCATTTTATGGAAAAGAAAGCAGAGGAAGTCTTCACAGCATACGGAGCAAAAGAGATTAGAACTCCTATTTTTGAAGCGACAGAGCTTTTTGCAAGGGGGGTTGGTGACACTACGGATATTGTAAATAAGGAAATGTACACTTTTGAAAAAAGTGACCGTTCATTGACTCTTCGACCTGAAAATACGGCAGGAGTAGTTCGTTCTTTTATTGAAAACGGTATGCACAGATTATCTGCACCTGTAAAACTCTGGTACAAAGGCCCTATGTTTAGATATGAACGCCCGCAAGCAGGCAGACAAAGACAATTTCACCAAGTAGGGGTTGAAGTTTTCGGGATAAAGCAAGCTACTGCTGACGCTGAAGTTATATTGATGGCGGTTGATTACCTCAAGGCTTTGGGGCTTAATGATTTAACAGTAGAACTGAATTCATTGGGGTGTCCTAAATGCAGGGAAGAATTTAAACAAAGATTAAAAGATGTAATTCGTCCTTATCTTCCTCAGCTTTGCGAAGATTGTCAGACAAGATTTGAAAAAAATCCGTTGAGACTGTTGGATTGCAAATCTCCCGAATGTCAGGAAATATATTCCAAACCTGAAATACAAGCGGTTATTCAAGGTGATTTTATATGTGAAGAATGTTCAAGCCATTTTGAAGAATTGAAAAGCTATTTAGACGTTTTAGGTATAAAATACGAAAGAAATAAACTTCTTGTAAGAGGTTTGGACTACTATAACAGAACTGTTTTTGAGATTAAATCAAATAATCTTGGGTCACAAAACGCAGTATGTGGCGGCGGAAGATATGATTCTTTAGTTAAGAACCTCGGCGGAGAAGATACTCCTGCAATAGGTTTTGCTATGGGTATGGAAAGACTCGCATCACTTTTGGGTGAAAAACAGGAAGAAAGACTTACTGCTTATATAGTTTCAAATAATACTCTTGAAGCTGTAAAATTGACTCAAGAACTTCGTCAAAAGGGTATTTCTTGCGAATTTGATTTAACTAATAAAAAGTTTGTAAAACAGTTGGAAAAAGCATCAAAAGTTTCAAAATATGCTGTAATTTTAGGTGAAGATGAGATATCAAAAGGTGAAGTTACTGTTAAAAACCTTGATACATCAGAACAAACAACTGTTAAAAGAGAAGAATTAAAATTAAGCTAATATTAACAAAAATTTTTTTCACTGTTTTTTGTAATATTATGAAAATTGATAAGCTTAATTGTTATTCTAATACAAAATATTATTCTTCGCCGGCTTTTGGAATTAATTTGAACTCCAAGAAACTTCTGTTTAAGGAAGAAGATTTTTATGTTCGAATGAAAAAGTACGGACATCATTCAGGCTGGGCAAGAAAAATTATAGAAACAGCAGACAATACGGTTAAACAAATAAGAGAGTTTTGTAATTTTGAAGAGACGCTAAAAAAGGTTACAAATGGAGTAAGAGAAGCTAATCAGCTTCCTCCTGACATAAGAAAACGAGATTATAGCGGGATATTAAGAACGAATTTGCAAGGGTGGAATTGCGACTCATATTGGAGTGATGATTTAATCACAAGATACACCAATTTGAAATATCGAAAGTATCATGAATACGCCGACAGACTTGATTATACAGCAGAATATCCTCTAAAAAATCCATATTCCAATATTGAATTAACAAGGCCCATAAATGATGAAGAACACGGTAGATTTATAGAGCATGCAAGGGGTAAATATATTAAAAATGCATTTAAGAGAGTTAAATTTTTATACAATGATTTGTATAGCAAATTTATACAAAAGGAGATTAAATCGGAAAATTTAGAGGAAGCAAATTCAATAATTGCAGAAATAAGGTGGATTTTAGCACACGCAACACCTTGGGCACGAGGAAGTGATGCAATTTCTAATACTTTTATACGTGCAATTTATAAGGCAATGGGAGTCAAAACTTATCCTTTAAAACGCGGAATCTCACTTGATTTGGAAGCGTACTGTACAAACATTGGTGAATATAAAAAGAAATTTGAATCATATTTTGCAAAAAAACCTGAAATTGTTGATTAATCAATGCTTAAATTCAATCTGTTCAGTATGGCTCTTTTTCCGATAGGCAGAGTGATTTTTTCTTCGCTGTGCGTAATTTTAAATCCGCTGATAATGGGTAAATTAAGACGGTTTGCAAGTTCTTTAAAATATTCTTCTAGCCAAACTTCGTTATCTGTATCAAGAAAATCTCCTAAAACAATTCCTTTGCAGCGTTCAATAAAAAGAGGAATGTTAATTAGTTGTTGAAACATCTTGTCAATTTTGTATACAGGCTCATTTAAGTCCTCAGCAAAGAATATAAAATCTTTATTTGGGATAAAATCCTGTCCGCACAAGGACACAATGGTTGATAGATTTCCGCCCCAAAGGATGCCTTTAGCGGTTCCGTCTTTGTAAATTTTGTTTCCTTCGTATTTTAAAGGCTTATTGTTAATTGTGTCAAAGAAGTTCTGTATTACAGCGATGCTCCCTCGCCCAGCGGGAGAGGGCAGGGGTGAGGGGGCAATTTCTTTTATATTTACTCCAAAATCCGTGCATGCCATAGGACCATGGTAAGTCACCATGCCGGTTTTCTTATAAATCATAAGTAATAGTGCCGTAACATCGGAAAACCCGCAGAAAGGCTTAGGGTTGGCTTTGATTATGTCATAATCAATCTTATTTATGAGCCTTATTGCGCCGTATCCACCGCGTGCACAAAGTATCAGCTTAATCTCATCATCTTCAAAAAAACGATGAAGTTCTTTTATTTTGTCCTCGTCACTTCCTGCAAGATAACGATTTTTGTCAAAAATGTTTTTGGAAAGTTTAACTTTAAACCCTAAAGCTTCAATGTTAGCTTTAGCTTTTTCAACTTTTTCTCTGTCGCAATCTCCCGAAAGAGCAATTATTCCAATTGTGTCACCTTTGTTTAGCATATTTTAATTTTAACATTTGTTATCTATATGTAAAATAATAAAAATTAAATTTTATTAAAACGCAGAGATTTTACGGTATAAATTGTTGTTACCTTAGAAAGACAGTCCGCAAAAAGCAATAAACATGTTATTCTGAACCAAATATTAATTTTGGGCGAAGAATCTCGTAAAAGGATGTATTCAGGGTTAGATTTATAGAGCTTTGTAAACTTTTGTAAATATTTTTTAAAATAGCGCAATTTCTAAATTTTTGAATACTTTATATATATGTATAGAGAAATAATAGGTATAATTTATGGTCGCAGGAATAGATGCAATTAACAATTATAATTTCTTTATGAAGCCGGTGAACGGAGTAGACGGTGTCGGGCAAAATGGCGGTTCACGCGGAGCTCGAAGGGTCGAAGGCGGTGAACTCACAGGAGGCGGATATAACCCGTTCGCGGCAATCAGTAGAATTGATGCCGAGGTAACACCTAACGTCGGCGAAACAGGCAGTCATTATACTAACGGCATTGGACACGGTAAACATACATTCAATCTTCTTGGTTAATAAATAATTTTTAATATTCAAAAAAGGCTCTACGGAGCCTTTTTTGTTGCGTTTAGCTAAATCAGTAAAAAATAATTGTAACAATTTTGTAACATTTACTCCTTTTTCCTAAAGTTTTTAAAAATTGTGCCGATATATATAGTACGAACAGAAAAAAATAATTTAGGAAAGGAAAAACGGATATGTTGAAAAAGATTACAACCCCATCGAATAATATTTTTTGCGGTGTTGAATTTATATTAAGAGGGGCTAAGAAACGAAGGGCAATGGCAGTATCGAACGCGGTAGCGATTAACGCTGAGTCAGGTATTCAGGTTAAGTTGCAGGCGGTTAAAGGATAACGGAAAGGAGAAAACCTTTAACGAGGCTGTTCGGTTAACAAAGCAAGTGAGAGTATAAAAAGTCTAATCCTTCACTCTACGGAGTGGGGGATTAGTTGTGTGAAAAGATGTTATACAGAGCAAAATATTCATTTAAGGTTAAGAATCTTATTCAATACTTAAGATTGATATGGTTATATGTTTATTTTCTAAAAATGGCATACTATATTTTATCTCTTTTACAAAAATTATCTTTATGGTATTATATGTGTATTGCAGATGGAGACATGGCCGAGTAGGCTGAAGGCGGCACCCTGCTAAGGTGTTATGTGGGGCAACCTGCATCCTGGGTTCGAATCCCAGTGTCTCCGAATTTTAAAGGGTTTTGAGTATTATTCTCAAAACTCTTTTTTTATATTTTATCGATTTGCTACCTTTTAATAGGACTACCTTTTTTCAGGACATTTGGTCGGATGGGGTAAATATTTTGAACTGGTGAAGTTACCAATTTTAGTAAATCTTAGCGATTTTGTGAGGTCGGAAGTCGAATGAGTATAAAAGTCCGAAATGTCCAATTTTGGTATCAAAAATGTCCGCAAAAAGACTTTAAAAAGAGTTAATATAAGGCTCAAATGCCGACAAAATCTAAGTCACGCAAAAGGAAAAAATCGGTAATTTGAAAATTTTGTTCAAAAAATAGGTCGGGCTTTAGCCCGACACATATTTTAATTTTATTTTTGACGGGTTAAAACCCGTCCTATTTACTGAAGTCTACCCTTGCTAATGAGCATACTCATATAATTTTGGAAAATCAGAATATTCCGCTAAGTTTTTAAATCTATTTTGTTCAATATCCATTAAAAACCATTTATCACCAATTTTTACTTCATTCCATATATGAGATTCTCCTATTCCCAATTCCTGATTTATAATATACCGTCCTCTAGCCATTGCTACATGTAAACCCAATCTATCTCCGAGAACTTTTGCCAAAAAAGATTTATGCCTACATACTCCGGCTCCAGACGCAGCAGTGTTTTCTATCGGTATAAAATCTGAACTGAATTCATGTATCCAACTATACCTGTTTTTGTCATAACAGGAGTCAACAAATTTATGTAAAATTTTAGCTTTTTCTTCTTCTGTTATATTTGGATTTTTATTAAATATTTTTTTTAACCTTTCTACCATTAAATTTATACCCTTTGAATTCTTGTTTAAATATAAAAATTCTCGGTCACTGCCGGTTCTAATCATATGAGGTTTAATCATCCCATTTTCATCAAAGGCTCTATATGGGCCAAAAGGCATCCTAAAACCATTCGGTAAAGGTTCTTCAATCCAACCTTTCTCCATAAAATTTTCTGTTGCAGCTTTTGCTTCAAGTGTATATACAGGAGGCTTACCAGTCGGAGGTAGTTTTTTATAACCACGTCGCCAAGGCAAAAAGTTAAATACTTCATCATCTAACTTAATTTCTTTTGAGTTAAATTTTGCAACATCACCTGTTAATTGTTCCATTTTTAATCCAAGTGATTCTAAAGTTCTCACCTCAGCTTTTGGTGCAATATAAGCCTTTTTAGCAACTGCTTTTATTAATGGATTTATCGCCTTTAATCCCATTTAAGAATCCTCGTTAATTCCTTATATTTATATAAAGTATTTTTTTGTCCAAAAATTGCTCATTTGTTACAAATCTTGACAATGTGTACTGCATACAGCTTATAGGTCGGGTTTTAACCAGACAATAACTTATTGTATAATATTAGAATGAATTATAAACGTTACTTTATACCAAATTCTATGGTTTTTATAACAATTGTTACATATAATCGAAAAGATTTCCTTTTAGATTATATTGATTTAATAAAACGTTCTTTTAAATATACAAAAACAAAAATTTCTTTTAATATTGAAGCTATTGTAATTTTAAAAAACCATATTCATTTTATTTTGCAACCAGAAAATATCAATGATTATCCGAACATTGTTAAATATTTTAAAACATATTTTTCTCGTAATATTAATATTGATAATTCAGATTTAACAGAAGGTAAAAAATATAAAAAAGAAAAAGGTGTTTGGCAAAGCAGATATTGGGCTCATATTATTTTAGACGAAAACGATTAAAACAAACACATTGATTATATTCATTTTAATCCAATGAAACATTATAAAATTAGACCAAAAGACTGGGAATATTCATCATTTAAAAAATATGTGAATAACAAATTTTATGATATTAATTGGTGCAATTTTGATGACAAATACAAAATTGGAGAATTAGATTTAGAATGATTAATAATGTTTTTGTCGGGTTAAAACCCGACCTATAATTAAAATTCTCAAAATGCGTGTTCTTTCTTCTCAAACCGATTGTTATTATACACTGTCACCCTGAATTTATTTCAGGGTCTTACTGTATTGTCGTAAACACGCCAAGTTGGTAAGATGCTGAAACGAGTTCAGCATGACAAAAAGGTCGGAAGTCGGTTGACTCAAAGTACTTGAAAAGCGGATTTGGGCAAGTGCGACGCTCGAACGTTAGTGAGAGCTAGTCACGTCCCTGTGAGAAAACTGGAATGAGTGACTATTTCTCGTAAGAGAAATTAAACGAATGAAAGTTTACGAACTGCCAATAATCCAAGACAGTCCGTCAAAAGTCCTCAAAATTCACAATTTCGGAATTTTGAATTGGTAAATGTAATTTGTCGCATTAAAACCCTACCTATTCACAAAAAACAATCTAATGAAGTATCTATATTAAAAATAATAAAATTAAAAATAATTATTTTTTACACAGACTTTTTTAATTCTTTCATCTTATCCAGTTTTAGGAGTGCTGTATATGTCGGAAGGATTGTAATATCATCTTCTGCGGTTTTTCCGAGATATTTTATTGCTTGTTTGATATTCGGGACAATTTTAATCCTATTTGTATCAACGCCTGCGTATTTAAGTCTCAGTGCCATATCATTAGCTCTGATGCCTGACACAACAATTTCTTTCTTTATATCTTTTATCCCCTCAAATTCCGCATCCCAAAGCCATGAAACATCGCGTCCGTCAGCATAGTTGTCATTAATAATTATCAGCAGATTAGAATCCATATCAACTGTTTTCAATACTTCGTTTGCTCCGATAGGATTTTTTATTAATTGGATTAAAGTTCTTTTGCCGTTAAGATATTTGACTTCGCTTCTTCCAAAGGCAACTTTGAATGTTTTTAAGTTCTTTTGAATTTCTTTGGGTTCAAGCCCGAGTTCTCTGCATAACGATATCGCTCCGATTGCGTTATAGGCATTAAACAATCCGACGAGCGGAAGTTCATAGTATTCATAGTTTATATTTATTGCAGAATGATCTTTGTAGAGTGTTACGTATGCTTTATATTTTGTTTCAGGTCTTTTGTATCCGCAGTCGCAGTAATAATGACCTTGCTGGGCGTAAAACTTGCTTTCATAATTCAAAGGTTTTCCGCAGTTTGGGCAGTTAAACGCTTCTTCAGTCTTTGCTGATGAAGGCATTAATCCGTCTTTGTATTCAACATTTTCCACTCCGTAAAATATGTGTTTTGAACCGCCTTCAAAACTTGAAACGAGCGGATCATCCGCGTTTAATATAAGAGTTAAATTATTTTTCTTATTTATTCCGTTTTGGATTAATTTTTTTGTTGTTTCAAGTTCGCCATACCTGTCCAATTGGTCACGGAAAAGGTTTGTTACAAGAAGATAATCTGCGTCAAATTTGTCGTATATTACTTCTAAGAAAGCTTCATCGGACTCTATAACAGAGCAGTCGTATTTTAAAAGCGGGTTAAGCTGGACGGCAAGAGCGTTAACAACTCCTTGAATCATATTTGCGCCCATCGCGTTATTGATTATTCTTTTTCCGCTCTTTTTGAGCAAATGTGAGATTAATCCTGAAGTGGTTGTTTTTCCGTTTGTACCTGTTACGTTAATTTTTGTATTGATGTATTTGTTTGTATATGAAAGAAAATTCGGGCAGAGTTTAAGAACTATTTTCCCGATAATGGAAGTCCCGCCGGAAAGTTTGGTAACTTTTAGCGCAGTGCTTAATAACTTTGCTGTTATGAGTGATAATAAAAATGTTCTTTTCATACTTCTTTACTCTACTCAATGTATTGGAAAACTATCCTCAACAGGATATAATTATATTAATACAAAAAGGACTAGTATAAAATGATTTTTTACTTTTTAATATCAATCGTATTCATTGCAGAAATTATAATTGCGCTTGCTTTGATTTTAAGTTTAATTAAAGTTGATAAGTTGTTTATTAATTTTAACGAATTTTTATCAGATGTAAAACCTGAATTAAAAGAGTTGTTAAGAACAGTCAGACAAATTTCCGAAAAAATAGCGGAAGCAGCTCCTTTAATTGTAAAAAAAGTCAAATCAATAGTATATAATATGATAATGGGACAAATCAAAAGTATAGTAGGCGGTTTGACATTCTTTTTAGTTAAAACAGAAGTTGAGAAACATATTTAAATATATTTATTTCAAGCATGTTTAATTATATTTACCCCCGTGGTATTATTGTTTTATGAACAAGCCTGAATTACTTATGCCTGCGGGCAATATAGAAAAATTAAAATATGCGGTCAAATATGGCGCTGATGCGGTCTATCTTGGCGTAGTTGATTTTAGCCTGAGAGCGATGAGAAAAGGCGAATTGATTACTATGGATAATTTAAAATTCGCAATTGATACGGCTCACCAAATGGGTGCAAAAGTTTATTTAACCTTGAATATTTTCGGGTTTAACAGTGATATAAATGCTCTTGAAGGGTGTATGGATAAAATATCCGATTCAAATCCTGATGCTCTTATTATAAGCGACCCCGGAATTATGAGATTAGCTCAAAAATATATGCCGAAAACTCAGATACACGTTTCTACTCAGGCAAATATTTTAAATTACGAAGCTGTTGAATTCTGGCAGGATATTGGGGCAACAAGGTGTATTTTAGCCCGTGAACTTCCTATTAAAGATGTTGCAGAGATAAAAAGACGAGTACCTGATATGGAGCTTGAATGCTTTATACATGGTGCTCAGTGTGTGTCTTTTTCAGGAAGATGCTTGTTGAGTGATTATATGACCGGAGGAGAAAGAAAAGCAAATTCCGGTAACTGTTCTCAACCCTGCAGATGGAGCTACAAGCTTCTTGAAGAAACAAGACCAAATGAGTATCAAGAAATTGTTCAAGATGACAAAGGGACGCATATTCTTTCTACAAAGGATTTGTGTCTTGTAAAACACTTGAAAGAGATGATAGAAGCAGGAATTGATTCTTTTAAGGTTGAAGGAAGAACAAAAAGTTTATACTATGTTTCCGCTGTTGCCAAAGCGTATAGAGAAGCAATTGACACGGTTCTTGAAAACCCAGAAGCTGATATGGAGCCGTATTTTGAAGAACTTCTAAAAGTCGGAAACAGAGGTTATACAACGGGATTCTATTTAGGTAACGGTGAATATCCGTCTGACGGATACAGCTATGATATTTCAAAAGGATTAGCCGGCGCTGATTTCTTATGTGAGATTTGGGATAAAGAAGGCGAGTATTACAGAATTAAAACAAAAAATAAATTTTACAAAAATGAAGATATAGAGCTTATTACACCGAATGAAAAATTCATAACTCAGGTAACAGAAATAAAAGATTTGAAGGATGAAGAGCAAGAACTCGCAAATACTAATCATGAGCTTTTGGTTAAGCTATCTAAAGAACCTGAGAACTGGGAATACGGATTAATAAGAACAGTCGGGATAAAAAGCGGAGTTAATGAATCTTCAAAATGTGGATGCTCTTAAACCAGCGAATAGTACATTAAACCCATTGGAGCATCTTCAGGCTTAAGTTCGCCTGATAGAACGCGTTCCATTATTTTATTATTTTCTTCTTCAACGAACCTGAATCCGCATTTCCAATGTGTCAGAGCAGGGTTTGGAAATGAATTGTCTTCGAAAAGCTTTCCTGAATATAGAATAATTCTTCCTTCACACCCTTCATCTTTTGAAATTTCATATAATCTCTTAACAGCATTTTTATAAGCACCCTGTCTTGCAAATTCAGGTTTTATTTTTACGATATGCAAGTATATGTGGGGTTTAAGTCTTCTATCTCCGTTTGAATCTATACAAACATAATTATTCGGAAATTTATTTGAGTATCCTTCATAATTATATGCTCTGTATTCTGCGCCGAAAAGAGAAAAACGTTTATCTTCTATTGCATTAATATATTTGCCTTCAACAATCTTAGGATTGTTTAATAGAACTTCAGGCATGCCTTGTTTAAGTTCGATAATATCCTGTTTTAGCTCTTTAAGAATCGGCATATCGAATCTTATAGGCTTGGTTATACTGTGAAATTTTGTCAAAGCTTTTGTTTTTATATTACTAAAAGAGGTTATTTTTTCTATCATATTTTTGTTCCTATTTTATTATAAACGTGTAAAAATTTTTTTTGACACGGGGCATAAATTATGTCACTATAAGTAAAGAGGAGTTTTTATGTTTTTAAAACCGGATTATAACTTAAAGAATATTTACGAGATTAATTTTAATGAGCTTAAACAACAAGGGATAAAATGTATAATGTTTGATTTGGATTCAACCGTAATGCTTTCTAAGTCAGCTTCTTTTACACAGGAAACTGTTGAATGGTTTAATACATTCATTAATGATTTTGAGGTTGCTATAATATCTAATAACCCGAATAAAGATTACATAGAAAACGCCTCTAAACTCGCTCCTTGCAGAGTTATAGGGCATGCAAAAAAACCGAATCCAAAAGTTGCCAAACAATACCTTGATGAAGTTGGGATAAAGCCTAATGAAGCCGTTATGGTAGGAGATAGACCATTAACAGATATATTGGTTGGAAAAAATTTAGGTTGTAAAACAATTTTAGTTGGTTCAATTAATCCCAATGAAAATTTACTGACAAAATTTGTACGAGCATTAGAGCGTAGTACAATAAAAAAATAAATTATTGGTGAAGGAATTCAGAGAACATTTCCAGAGCAGCTTTGAGGGCAATAGCACAAAAACCGATTCTTACATACCCTTCCATTTCCATTGTTTCGCCCGGAAGAAGTGCTACGCCGGTTCTGTTTTGAAGTCTTCTGCATAGCTCGCGAGACGGCATGTCTTTTTTGTATTTAACTAAAGCGGTTGTACCCCCGTTTGGGATAACACATTCAACTAAATCTTCTTTTGTGAGCCAATCTGTAAAAGAGTTCATACCTGCTTGAAGTATGTTAAAGTTGCGCTCTTGTATCCAACCCCTATTTTCTAAAGCAACGGAAGCAAAATAATCATCTAAAATCCCGACGCTTATTGTATTATACTGCCTTTGGTGATTAATCTCATTTATCAAATCTTCTCTTGCGCAAACCCAGCCGAGCCTTAATCCCGGAAGCGAATATGTTTTTGACATGCTTCCAACTGAGATACCTTTTTCATAGATATCTGCAATTGAAATGGAATACGGATTTCCTATCATATTTAGTCCTCTGTACACTTCGTCTGACAGAATCCAAATATTTTTTTGTTTAGCAAGCTCTGCAATATCCTCTAAAAGCCAATTAGGAATTACAGACCCTGTCGGATTATTTGGGTTGTTAAGACATAAAAGCTTTGTTTTAGTGGTTATTACCTCTTCCAAATCTTCGATTGTCGGAAGCCAGTTATTTTCTTCTTTTAGAAAATAAAGCTTAACATTAGCTCCGATTGATTCGGGAATAGAATAATGCTGCTGATAAGTCGGTACAACACAAACAACTTCGTCGCCGGCTTCAAGAAGCGAATAAAATACAAGCTGATTAGCTCCTATTGCACCATGCGTTACAGTTATATTATTTAAATTTTGATTTGAGTATAATGATTGGATATTGGTTTTAAGCCTTTCACTTCCTGTAATATCGCCATAATTAAGCGGAATCTCTTTATAATCGTGTAAATCTCCTATCGAATACAACAGTTCATTTATTGTAAGCGGTTTTATGCAAGTTGTGGTCAAATCATACAGCGCACCTGCTTCATACCTGTTCATCCATTCTTCTATTTTAAAAGGCGATATCTTCATATAAAAATTTTATCACAGAGAAGGTGGAAGGGGGTAAAGTGCTAAATGGGTAAAGGGGTAAAGGAGTAAATAAAATTAAGTAAAATTATTTTTTTATAATGCAATCAGATTACGTGTACTATATTTCACAAATAGCTGAATTATTCTTTCATCAAGCTTTTTGTAACATTGTACAAAACATCTAATTTTTCAGGATTTTGTGAGATTATAACCAAATCGGACTGAATCTCTGAGATAATATCTTCTTTTTCTTTCAAATGATTTGTGGCAAATAGTTCTTCAGTTGTTGTATTAAGAGCCTTTACGAGTCTATCAAGGGTTTCTGCTGTAACAAAATTTTCTCCAATTTCAATCCCGCTAAGCGTTCTTTGTGAAATATCAACGGCTTCAGAGAGTTGTTCTTGAGTCAGCCCTCTGTTTATACGCATTCTTTTTATTTTTTTACCTAATTCTTCTTTTACGCCCATAAATTTACCAACAATATACATTTTGTTTCATAAAAATTACAAATTATGAACTTAAGAGTATTTTATATTAAGTTTTATGAAGCTGTAATGTGGCGTTATTTCTATATTCAACGATTTTAGAAATTTAATTTCATAAAATTAGGCAATTTCTGAGAAGAGAAATACTTTATATATACATAAGCGATAAGAAAAATAAAACAAAATAAATTATAACACGAGAATACACAAAAAAAAGAAAAGGAGAAAGTATTATGACAAACCCAGTATCAAAATCAAACAAAGTTCAATTCACAGGTTACGCAGGAGCACAAGCAGGCTTAGTAAGAAATGTATCTAATGAAATTTATGCAAATGCAGGTGCTATGTTAGGCGGAGAAATCAATTACAAAGGTACATTTTTAAGAGCACAAATCGGCAGAGGTACAGCAACAAGTAAGTCAGTTGAATTGGGTCACACATTTGATATCGGAAGAAATATGGGACTTGAATTATCAGCAAAAGCTCAAGACAGCAGAAGTTTAATCGCAAAAGGTGATGCTTGCGCAACAATCAATTCAAAAGCTCAAGGAACTGTTACTGATAAAAATAAAGAAACAGGAGAGAATGTTCAAGTTTTATATAATTACAGCGATTCTGCTAAGATTAAAACAAAATGGTCAATGGCTGATTCAAGATTGGGCGGTCAAGCAAAATTAACATTCGGTTCTTCAACAGCAAGATTCGGAGTCGGTGTTGAAGCGGGTATTCATTATGATAATAAACCAACTGTGGGCTATAATTACAGTAGCAACTATACTTTAGATGCAGATATATACGGAGAAAAGAAAACTATTCAGTTTCAATCAAAAGCTGATGGGACTCTTGTAGAAAATACAACCAAAGGATATGTAACTCCGGCTGTATCAGCTGATATTAAATTGAATAAACACTTATCATTTAATGCAAATGCTGATTTGTACCAAGCACAAGCAGGTATAAGATATAATTTCTAATTTATTTATCAAAGAAAAACAGCGGGTTTGAGATTTTCTCAAACCCGCTGTTTCGTATTTAATTTTTGTAAGCTGTTCAAGAGGCGGGACGTGGCGGTTTTAAATAATTTGGTTTATTTTTCCCCGCCGACGTTTGCCGAAAAGTTTTTCGCTTCCTTTTTTCAAAAAGGAAGAATCCTTTCTTTTATATTTACCCCTAGCCGATTCTTCCCGGTACTACTACACCGCCTTTAAGGTTCTTTTTATAGAATTCTACGTGCGGTTGAAGTACGCTGTCTAAGACTTCAGGGAGTTCTTTGTTTTGCATAATTGCTTCTACTATTTCTTGATAGCAAGTTGCAAATGCTCTTAATTGAGTAACTGCACCTGCAGCTTCAGGAGTTAGACCGAGTTTAGAAGTTTCTACTGTTTCCATAAAGAATGCGCCTGTAACTTCGTAGGATTTGCTAAGAGCACCAATGTATGCTTCCGCATTTGATTTGCAAACACCATTATCAGCAGGAACAGTAAGAGCGAATGCTAATTTGTTAGCAGGGTTAAAGTGAGCTTCTGCTGAGTGGTGCATAGCATCAGGAACTTTAGCAATTTGTTTAAGTGTATCTTTTTGAGATTCGTTTTGCATTTGAGCATGCCAGTAAACAGTATTTTCAAACATTGAACCCATGTATTGGTGAACAGATGCTGTGATGCCGTTTAGTTTAGCATTAGCCCAGAAAATACCTTCTTTTAATGCATCATTAAGTTCTAAATCAGCAGTTAAAGAAAGTGAAGATATTTCTTGAGCACTTCTAAGCATTGAAGCCATATCTTCTTTTTTCATACCTGCGAAAGCTAGTGCAAACAAAGCATGATCATCGAAAGCTGAAAAACGTCCGCCTACGTCATCGTGGATGAATAAGTCGCCTAACCAGTTTTGTTCGATAGAAGTTCTTCTGAGTTCGGATTTTTCAGCGTTTTTATCTGTTACTGCGATAAAGTGTTTAGCGGTTGCTTTGTCAGCATCAGATTCAGATAGACCTTTAGCTAAATATGCGTCTTTAACAAGTTTTTGTATTCTCAAAAATCCGTCTTTTGTTTCAAAAGTAGAACCTGATTTAGAAGCGATTAGGTAGTTTGAAGAAAGTACGTCGCCCAGTTTAGCGAGGTATCTTTCCCAGCTTATTGAATCAACGTCGGAGTAGAACAGGATTGATTCACCGCTAAGGTTAAGTCCGTTAATGCCGAGCATGTGTTCAACGGTGTGTTTTGAACCGCCGATACCCATAACGCTCAATTTAGATGCGCCTGAGTTTGATTTAAGAGCTGATACCATAGAATAGATATCATCTAATCTTGTAAGCTGATAGTTCGGAAGGTCAACCCAATTAAGGAATTTACCCTCTTTATTAGCTCTCTTTGAGAACTCGTTTACGAACTCAGATGTTTTTGAAGCGTATTTGCCAAAATCAACACCTGAGAAAATAGTTTTAAGTGATGAACTTTTTGTTAACATATTATCTCTCCTTTTTATATAAATATTGTACTATAAAAGTGGAAAGTTATTATTGTCATTTTATGAAAATAATAATTTAGCCCGAAAAACTATTACAAGGAAGTCTGAGATACTTCGCCCTGAATGATTATTTGGCTCAGTATGACGGACGATAAGTCATTCTGAGGCGATATTAATTTATGCCGAAGAATCTTATACAAGTTTATATGTCAGGTTTTAACCCGACATATTTACTATTTACTTGGCTTATAAACTACTCTTCTCTCTCTTCTTCTCTCTTTGACCTGTAACTATATGCAGCATAGATTAAGACTCCGATTCCGAGCCAAACGAGGAAGTATAGAGCAGAATCTGCTTTTGCTGAGAATTTGCAGTACATAAGCGCAAGACATATTAAGATACCAAAGATTGGGAACCAAGGACAGAAAGGCACTTTAAACGGTCTGGGTCTGTTTGGTTCGGTTTTCCTTAATATAAGTACTGCAATACAGATTATAATGAATGAAGTGAATGTACCGAAGTTACATAGTTCAGCTGACAAATTCAAATCCATAAACAAAGCGCAGATTATTACGACAAGTCCTGAGAGCCAAGTCATAATGTGCGGAGTTTTAAACTTAGGGTGAATTGCATTAAGCGACTTTGGTAAAAATCTGTCACGGCTCATTGCCCAAAGGATTCTCGTTGTGCCTAATTGATAGATAAGAAGAACGGAAGTCAAGGCACAAAGTGCGCCTACTGAAAGCAGTCCGGCATACCAGTTCTTTCCGATAAATCTCATTGCGTGAGCTAAAGGTGCCTGCGTATCAATATAACTAAACGGTACAATGCCTGTTAAAACTAACGCTGCGCAAACATATAAAACTGTACATATCAAAAGTGTTCCCATAATTGCTATCGGCAAATCTCTCTGCGGATTTTTTGTTTCTTCTGCGGCAGTAGAAACTGCATCAAAACCTATATATGCAAAGAAAATTATAAAAGCACCCGAAAAGATTCCTTCTATTCCGTTCGGTGCAAATGTTGCTAAGCTTGTACCCCAATTTTCC
The DNA here is from genome assembly GCA_902779645.1 of uncultured bacterium. Classification (GTDB taxonomy): domain Bacteria; phylum Cyanobacteriota; class Vampirovibrionia; order Gastranaerophilales; family Gastranaerophilaceae; genus CAG-196. The sequence continues at coordinate 69,477 of CACZCH010000004.1, forward strand.
GGAGCAACATAAAAAGAACCAACAACAATGAACGATAATATGATAAACATATTTACACCAACCATTATTGTTGCGACTTTTGTAGATTCTTTAACCCCTTTTATTAAAAGCAGAGTTAATATAAATACGATTGCAATGGCAGGGATATTAACAGCAAGTGGTATATCAATCCCGAAAGGAAGGTGCAAAAAAGGCATTTTGTCGTGAACATCCCAACCGTATTTATTGCAGAGTTCGTACATAGTACGATAGTCATTTCTAAGCCACAGCGGACAGTTAATAACAAAAGCCGGAAGTATGTGTTTGAACCCTTTCAAGAACTGAACAAAATAACCTGTCCAAGCACTTGCAACAGTAATATTTCCTATCGCATATTCTAACATAAGAATCCAGCCGACCATCCAAGCCATGAATTCACCCATTGTTGCGTAGGTGTATGTATATGCACTCCCTGCAACAGGTATCATTGCAGCAATCTCAGAATAGGAAAGTGCTGAAAATACGCTTGCTATTGCCGCTAATAGCATTGAAATGATAATTGCAGTACCTGCACCGGCACCGTCAGAACTTCCTACTATTGCGCTTCCTATAATGGTGAAGATACCTGTACCTACGACGGCTCCAATACCTATAATTATAAGATCAAAAGCGTTTAAGGTTTTTTTTAGCCCTGAATTTTCACCTTCATCAATTAATTCCTGAGGGCTTTTGCATTTAATTAAGTTATTGAATATTGTTTTTAACATATTATATTTCCGCTATTTTTATTAATTGTAAAATCTATTTATTTTTTTCTTCAAGCTCTGCTTTTCTGTTTTTGTGATATCCGTATGCTGCATATATCATAATACCCATAATAATCCAAGCTATGAATAATTCCGTTGAAAGTTTTGCACTATGACCTTTTGCTGTTGCCATCATAAAAACCATCAAGCCTCCGCAGCAAAGTATTCCTGCAAGCGGGAACCAAGGACAGAAAGGTACTTTAAAAGGTCTGGGTCTATCGGGATCAATTTTTCTTAAAATCAAGATAGCTCCGCATACTATTATGAAAGAAGTGAAAGTTCCGAAGTTACATAAAGCAGCAGCAGCATCAAGGTTAAGTGTTAATGTTCCGAAAATTGAAACTATACAAACAACCCAAGTTAAGATATGAGGAGTGTTGAATTTTGGGTGTAATTTTTGGAAAACTTCAGGCAGGAAGTGGTCACGGCTCATAGCGTAAAGAATTCTTGTAGCTGCCATCTGCATAACAAGAAGGACTGAAGTTAATCCTGCAATAATACCTACTGACATAAATCCCGGTACAGCTTTAGCTATCCAGCCGTGTAATACATTTCCCATGGCGAATGCTAAAGGCGCACCCAAGAAAGCTTGGTCAACATTACCTTGAGTTCTGTACATACCTGTAAGAACTAAAGCAACAAGAGTATAAACAATTGTTGTTACAACCAAAGAACCTATAATTCCAATAGGTAAATCTCTTTGCGGGTTTTTACATTCTTCCGCTGTTGTAGCAAGAGCATCAAAACCGATGTATGCAAAGAATATTATAAAAGCACCCATAAATACACCGCTGAATCCGTTCGGAGCAAACGGCGTCCAATTAGCCGGTTCTACAAAGAAGAAACCTGTTACTACAAATAAAGCTATAATGCCGAGCTTCAACGCAACCATAAAAGCTGCAAATTTTGTTGAATCTTTTGTACCTTTAACAAGAGTCATAGTTATAAATAATATAATCAAAATTGCAGGAAGATTTATAGAAAACGGAATCCCGCAGATTGATGGTATAACAGAATGATAGTCAATTCCTTGGGATGACAAAGTGTGAACAGCGCTTCTAAAGTCGCTTACTAACCATAATGGCGGGTTCACTATCCACGCAGGAAGTATATGTCCAAACCCTTTTAAGAATTGAACAACATAGTTTGCCCAAGCGCAGGATACTGCAATGAATGCAATCACGTATTCTAGCATTAATATCCAGCCGACAAGCCAAGCAGCGCATTCCCCGAGTGTTGCATAGGTATAAGAATAAGCTCCGCCTGAAACAGGTATCATAGCCGCAAATTCACTAAAACAAAGTGCTGAAAAAACACAAGCTATCGCTGCAACAATCATTGATAATACTAATGCAGGACCTGCACCGGGGCTTGCACCGTCAGCAGATCCTGCTGCTGCAATACCGACAACTGCAAAAATTCCTGAACCGATAATTGCACCTACACCCAAGATTATTAAATCCCAAACCCCGAGAGTTTTTTCCAAACCTCCCTTTGAAGCACCTTCTACTGCATCATCAGGAGTTTTTCTTTTTAACATATTTGCAATTATATTTTGTAGTGTCATTTTTTACCTTTTGTTTTTTTTGAAAGTAGAGTAGTATTTATTTTCCAAAAATTTCTTTATTAATATTTTTAATTTTTTCCGAAAAATCTACATTTTCTTTTTCTGCAATTATCTCAGACAGCTTTGGTTCTTCTTTGGGTGTGTTAATTAATAAAATCTTGTTCATCTTAGTTCTTTCTCTCAGTATAGATGCCCTTAACAAAGCATTAAGTCTGTCTTTTTGAGAAAAATCCGCAATTATAATCGGTAAGGTTTTCATATCAAACAGTTATTCCTTTATTACTTGCAGAGCGGAAAACCAAGTTTTTCTCTCTGTTCAACATAAAGCTTTGCAACGGCGGAAGCCATTGTACGTACTCTGTTAATAAAGTTTATGCGCTCGTCTTTTGAGATAACACCTCTTGCATCAAGAAGGTTAAAAGTGTGAGAACATTTTAGAACGTAATCATAAGCAGGAAGTACAAGCTCAGCCTGTACGCAGTTATCAACTTCTTTTTGATAAGCATCAAACAAGCTGAAAAGTCTTTCTGCATCAGAATATTCAAAGTTGTATTTTGACTGTTCGATTTCGTTTTGGAGGTAAATATCTCCGTATTTAAGCGAATTGTTCCACATAATGTCAAAAACGGATTCTTTGTTTTGAATATACATTGCGATTCTTTCTAAACCGTAAGTTATTTCTAAAGCAACCGGTTTAACTTCTAAACCGCCGACTTGCTGGAAGTACGTAAATTGAGTGATTTCCATACCGTCTAACCAAACTTCCCAGCCTACACCTGCTGCCCCTAATGTCGGAGACTCCCAGTTATCTTCAACAAATCTGACATCGTGTTTTGATAAGTCAATTCCCATAGCTTCAAGACTCTTTAGATAAAGTTCTTGAGCATTGTCCGGGGAAGGCTTAAGTATAACCTGATACTGAAAATAATGTCCTAAACGGTTCGGGTTTTCGCCGTATCTTGCGTCGGTAGGTCTTCTGCAAGGTTCTACCATCGCGGTTTGCCAAGGTTCAGGGCCTAAAGCTCTCAAGAAAGTTGCAGGGTTCATAGTTGATGCACCTTTCTCAATATCATAAGGCTGTTGAATTATACAGCCGTAGTCAGACCAAAAACGTGACAAATTTAAAATCAAATCTTGAAAATTTAGCGCCATTTTATATTTCCTATGTTGTAAAATTTACACTTTATTTAGTATACATAGAAATTGGGTAAATATCAAATGGAGGTAAATGTAAATATAAAGATTTGTTAATTTTTATTAAGAACCATGTTAGTAGACAATTTTTGCTCCGTTTTTTGTTTCTTCTTTAAATTCAGTTTTAGACGCATCCATGATATCTTTAGCTGTTTGTATCATATTTTTGAAAAAATTTTTTATTGGATTTTTTTTCTCTTTCAGTTGAGGCATAAAATAATATTCATCAAACGGTTTTGCTTTTGGTGTATGTTTTGAATATCCGTTAATATGAAACTTGCTTTGAAAAGAAATATTATTAATTTTATTTATCATATTCTTCTCCTTTTTCTGTATATTAGAAACCCCGTAAAAATAAAATTTGCTAAGTGTAAATAAATTTTTATTTTTCATTAAATACAACAAAAGTATTTTTAATAACCTCATATCCTTTAAGTAAGCTTTTAAGATATACTTTTTCATTTGCTGAATGCATATTATATACATCAGCCAAGCCTAAGAGCATCGGCATAAAAGTTTCACCTTTTGAGTTTTTATGCTGGCAATAAATATGAGTTTCAGCACCTGCGTGGAAAGATGAGATATCGTTTTTGATTCCTGCCATTTCGCAAGCACGCGTATGAACTCTTTCAATTCTGTCGTCTTGGGCTCTTTCAAACGGTGGTAAATGTATCTCAAACTCAATCGTTGCTTCTGCCAAACCTTCATATTTTGCGTTAAATTTAGCTACTATTGATGCCATAAGAGTCTTTAGAGCTTCTTCTCTTGCAATGCTTGCACTTCTGATTGAATAAGATGCCATACCTAAAACGTTAATTATGTTTGTAGAAGTTTTTTTCATAATTTCCGTTATGTAATCGTTTGTTTTAATTCCTTTTTCAACAATAGATGCAACAGAGTTTTGAATCCCGCCTGCAACCATTGCGCCGAGGTTGCAAGAAGTTATAACTCCCGTTTCATCTTCATAGAAAACTCCCTGCGGGAATTCAGCGATTAGTTCTGCAAGCAGTTTTGCAGCATTCAATCTTGTTTTATCACCGATATCAATACCCGAGTGACCGCCTTTAAGACCTATTACGGTAATTTTAGCGTTAGTATAGCTTGCGCCTGAAATCTGAAGCTGACCTAACTTATCAGCATCGTTTACAAGAACATACTTAGATAAAATCTTGTCAAATTCAACATGCTCAATTCCGCTCATACCCGTTTCTTCATCACGTGTAAAAGTTATTTCTAAACCGCCATGATTACCTAATTTGCCATTTACCACCTCTTTTGCAAGCATCAAAGCACAAGCAACACCGACTTTGTCGTCTGCTCCGAGGGTTCTGCCTTTTGCGTGGATAAATCCTTCTTCGTCAAGATAAATATCAACGGGACTGTCATCACCAACAACGTCCATGTGAGAGGAGAGCATTATAGGCTCTTTGGAACTATCTGTCGCCGGTACGTGAATATAAACATTTCCGTAATTGTCTTTTTTTCCGTCGATTTTATTTTTAGCACAAAAATCTAAAATCCAGTCAATAACTTTTTCTTCTTTCAGTGATGGTGAAGGTATCGAAACCAAATTACAAAAAATATCCAAAACTTCGTTTTCTTTTCTTAAAATGTCTAAGTCAGCTAACATATAATAGTCTCCTTTACTCTCTAGCTTCCGCGGAAAAACCTTCTGTTTGTAGCTTTTTCACTTTCAGCATTTATCGGCACTTTTATAGGTCTTAGGCATTTAGGACACCTTCCCCTGTAAAGTGTGCCTTCTTTGTTTTTATATAATCTTCCGTATGTGTGACAGCATTCAAACCACACACCTATGAATTTTCTGGTATTAGAATTGTTATCTTCCGGCATATACACCGCCTCTTCTGGCAGAACTTGTAACTATTGGTTTAAATATGCTTTGGGTAAGCATTTCTATATAGCTGTCTTTTAGGTGTGCGTAATCAAAAATTATGACTCCGTTTACGGCATATCTTCTCGACGCATGGATTTGTTTGATTAAATCTGCATTTGAACCGTTCATAAAAGTAACAAAAAGACCTGCATAAAGCTTTGTATTAGGAGCTTTATTTCTGAGAACATTGCCCATTAAATTCATAGCAGTTTTGTCGTCGCAGGTTAGAAACAGAGGTGTAAATCCGTCGATATAGTTATTCAAAGACCACGTTTTCCAGTCTTGGAGTTTTGTATCGTAAGCCATTTGCATGTTCGGAAAAATTACAGCAGTCAGAGTTATTCTATTCATCTTAGCTAACCTTCCGATTCGTTTTACAAACTCGTTAACTTTACCTGCGCGGTATATTTTCCATTCATACCACATTGGGTCAGAGGTTGTTAAGTCGTAAGGGTCAATGTGGTACATCCTTTGGAATTCCATTCTTGCAAATTTAGTGTAACCCCAATTCGACATATCATAGTTTGAGTAGCTTGGGGCAAGCGATTGCGGATATCTTATATAATCAAGGTTAATTCCGTCCGGTCTGTATCTCAGAATAATTTCGTCTATCAGATTATACAAGAAAGCTTGCACGTCCGGATTTGCAGGGTCTAAAAAATATCCGTTATGCTCTGATACTGAATAAGGTATTGTTTCAGAATCCACATTTTTTTTCTGGTAATTAGCCCACTCCGGTTTTACAGCAAGAATATATTGCGGGTTGCTTTCAGGCGGTTTATTGCCTACATAAAAAGATTCAAACCAGATGTGTACTTTAATACCGCGTCTGTGAGCTTCCGTTATCCAAATCCTCAAAGGGTCAAAACCTGCGTATTCGGGGTTTTGTTTTATGAACCCGTATTCTTCCATTGTTCTTGACGGGAAAATTGTTTGACCGTGGTAATAGGTTTCTATAAAAATATTATTTATACCGGCATTTGCTATTCTATCTAGAACTGATATAATGTCTTCTCTTGTGTGATAAGTTGGTCTAATCCAAACCCCTTTAAACTCCTGCGGATCATAAGGAATTACGGTAGACATTGCTGTATCTGCATACTCGATTGCCTTTGTAGCGTATTTTTGACAATCACTGCTATCTCGTTGAGCTCTGTATATGTAATCTTTTGCCCTGTTTAAATTCTGTTCGGTTTTTCTTTGAGTGTAGAGATTAGCCTGCGGATAAAAGAACATCATATTCTCAACTTCTTTTACCTTTTCTCTTGCGCCATAGAGAAATGTATCCGAAGTTATATAGGAAGTTATGAGCTTGTTTTCCAAATCGATAGATATTTTAGAGCCAACCATAACATTTTCGTTAATCCATTTTTTTGCTTTTCCATGTCCGCTTATTACTAAACCGTTAGCGGGGATGAGAGAATCCGCACCGCTTAGTGAAGTAACTGTATCTCCTTGAATAACGGCTTCTGTTCCAAATTCATTGGTGTTTGTTCTGAAACCGAAAGCCGGAGTATAGACTACAAGCTGATTAGCTCCTCTCAGTCCCGGATAATTTGCTCCGCTTGCATTTGTATTTGTTTGCGGGTCAATTACGTTTATGGGAAAGGTTGATTGGTTAAAAACAACTTCGTTTTCCTGAGGAATATAAGGAGCATAAATATCCTGCGCAAAAACATTTGCACAAAATGTCAGTGATATAAATGCAATAAATATTTTTTGAAAAAATCTCTCCATCCCAATCTTCCCCTAATACAATTATTATAGAGCTATAAATTGAGAAATACAAGAGAAAAGTCACCTTGTACTATTCACTTATGATTGTATTTAATGTAATATAAAACTAAAGCTAGAGGTAACAAATGAGTAAGCTAAATTTTAGAATAGGTATCGGATATGATTTGCACCGTTTGGAAGAAAATCGTGATTTGATAATCGGCGGTGTTAAAATACCATACGAAAAAGGATTGTTGGGGCATTCGGATGCTGATGTTTTGGTTCACGCAATCATTGACGCACTTTTAGGTGCACTGGCACTTCCTGATATAGGAACTCTTTTCCCCGATACGGATGAAAAATATAAAAATGCAGACAGTATAGAACTGTTAAAGCAAGTTTACTCTATGGTCAAGGAAAAAGGTTATTTGATTAATAATCTTGATACAAATATAATTGCTCAAGCTCCGAAAATGATGGGATATATTCCTCAAATGAAGGAAGTTTTATCAAAAACGCTTGATTTGGACGCAGATTACATATCAATAAAAGCCAAGACAAAAGAACATCTTGATGCGGTTGGTGAAAAACGTGCAATTGAGGCCCAAGCAGTAGTTATAGTTTATAAAAATTAAATTTTTACTACAACCTGTCCGACAACTTTACCGGCGATAGTTTTAATTCTGTTATCGTACTTAATATCGCCCCAACCGAGACGGTTTATTATTTCAAAAAGAGCAAATCTTCTGGCTTCAGGTGATGCGTCATCAATTTTTACAACAAAGGCGTTGCATTCTTGAACATTCAGCACCGCACAAAGTCCGCCTGCGCCTACTTTTGCAATAAGCTTATCTGTTTTAGATATAATTTCCGTATCAGTTCTGTTTTCTCCCCCGAAAATATACGGATTAGCTTTTATTGCATTAAGGATTTGCGGGTACTCTAACAATCTTACAAAACCTTGTGCCAGATTTTTAAGAGGCATACTTACAATCGGCACTCCGCAGCCATCCGTTGTCATAGGATAATCTTTTGTAACATTGCACATATTATAGATTTTTTCTTTAACTGCTATTTGAAGCGGGTGAGTCGGTTCTTCATAACTTGATACATCCCAGCCGTTTGCTAAGCATAAAGCTAAAAATCCCAAATGTTTTCCTGAACAATTGTTGTGAAGCTGAGTCGGAACATCTCCTCGAACTATCATTTTATTTTGCATGTCTCTTGATAGCGGAGCGTGTATTCCGCATTTAAGCCACGCATCGTTAATTCTATGCTTCTTCATTATTTTTACGGCAACTTTTATATGACAATCTTCGCCGGCATGAGAAGCACAGCAGAAAGCAAGTTCTTCAGGGGTTAAATCAATATTATAATCAATTAGCAAAGACGCTTGCAAAGGTTTTGCGCAAGAACGCAAAAAATATGGTGTATCATGATTGTTATCCGGTGAAAATCCTTCTATGGGTTTGGCCAAAACCCAAACGCCGGTATGTTTTTCTTCTATTAATCCATCTCTTATATATTCTACTTTCAGCATATTATTCTTCCGACTTATGGTCTTTTATATAGGTTAAAATTGCATCCATTTTCTGACGCAAAATTTCATTTTCTTCTTTTAGGCGTGTGTTTTCAACTCTGATGTCATAGCTTTCTTTTTCTAATGTAATGTTAGGCATTTCATCTGGATTTAAAGAAAAGCGTTTTCCCGCTTCTTCTTTCATAAATATAATACTTTTTACATCTACTTCTTTTACAAATCCCATTTGAACCATTAATTCCGCAATGAATACGTGTTTTCCGGAATTCTTAATTTCCTGCTGTTTATTAAGTACTTCATCCAACTGCTCAATTGTCATTTTCCCTGCCCGAACAAGATATTCGCCGGTTCTGTAATTCCCTGCAATAAATCCTGCGATTGCACTTACCAGATTAGGAACTTCCGCAGAAAATAATTTTGATTTTCGGCAGAACATAAAAGCTTTTGCAACTTCCTCCATTGTAAGATTATTTTCAATCGCAATTTCTATTAATGACATGTTTTTTGTACAACAAGTCAAAAATGCATATATGCTTTCGTCATAACCTGATTCTTTCGTTAAAAGCTCATTCTTGCCATGTTCTGAGAGTGATGGTTTATAAACGTGAAAAAGGTCTCCTTCTTCCACGTCAAGGAATTCATTACTTAAATATTGGGTTAAATCATTTGACAAGTTCAAAAATATGGTCTGTTTAATCCAAAGCGGATATGAACACATTTTTTCCATATAGTCAACAAATAAACTTTTGCTCATAATAAAATAACCCTTCTTTTATATGATGTAACAAAAAGAATTATATCATAATATAATAATTAAGTTAATATATGTAAAGGAAGCTTTTATTATGGGAATGGATGGTCTTTCTATTGCAAATACTGGTGCAATAAAAGAACAAACCTCAGCAGAATATACCAACAGGGTGGATCAGTCAATAGCATCTGACCCAGCAAATTCTGCACAACAAGTACATGGTTTAACAAATAACAAACGAGTTAAAGAAAAAGAAGAGGGCGAAGAATCAAACAAAAAACAAGGCAGAGGAGCTAATTCTCAAGCGGAGTTCAAAGACGGTCTTGTAGAAGAAAAACCCGAAGAAGAGCTTAATGATTTTGATGTTGAGGATTTTGAAAATCCTGACAGAGAATTTTATGTTAAATTAAATGTAAAGGATGATATAATAGAATTATACGATAGTTCGTCTGACAGATTAATTGAAACAATATCCGGTGATGAACTGGGACAGCTGGTACAAAAACTGAACATGGCTTCAGGAATATTCGTGAATAAGAAGGTATAAAATGCCTGTTAATCCATACGCAAAATACATTAAACAATATCAAACAAGCAATATCACAACTGCAACACCTGAAAAATTGATGATACTGCTTTTTGATGGTGCAATTCAGTTCCTTAAGAAAGCCAAAACCGCAATAGCGGAAAACGATTACAAAGCTCGTTCTGAGAATATTGACGGCGCAAGAAAGATTATAAGAGAATTTATGAGAACGATTGATTTGGAGAACGGTAACGATGTTTCCAAACAATTATTTAAATTATACAATCGCATGGCAATGAATCTTATTAAAGCAAATGTACAAAGAAATAGTGAAAAAATAGACGAAGTAATCGAAGATTTGTCTAATATTCGCTGGGGCTTCCAAAAAGCTATTGAGATTCAAAGCGGGGTTACAACTGTTGAAGATGCTCTAAAAGAGCAGGAAGCTTCAGAAAATGTTCAAAATCCTGCAATTAATGAAAATCCGGCACAAGGAGAAGAAAATGCAGAGTGAACAACAGTTTAATCAGCTAATGATGCAGTATGAACAGCTTAAAAACGGTGCGATAGATATTGCAGCAATGATTGAGCGGGAGGATTATGATAGCGCAATTACCATGCTAAAATCACGTGAACAGTTATTTTTGAGCTGTAAGTGTATTCGCAGATATCTTGAATTAACTTCTGTACAACAAAAAGAAGCTGATAAAATTGTTGAAGAAATAAAAACTTTAGAACAGAATAATATTAAAAAATTAAAAGCAAACATGGATGCTGTTCAGTTAGAACTTGCTAAAACCCAGAAATCACAAAAAATCCAAAAAGCTTATAACAGTGACTTATCAAACTCCAACGGCAGTATTTTAAACATAGAAAAATAAGTGCCGATTGTGATTATATGATGATTTGAATTAGCTTTGGTATTCCATTACCACCTAAATGACAGAATAAATCATACTTTTGACTGAAAAAAAAGCTTGCATTCTTTTAATAATGCGCTATAATAGTTTTTGTAAATTGAAGAAAGGAGTTTTATAATGAACAAAGAAGAATTAGTAGCAGAAATTTCAAAGAAATCAAAAGTTACTCAAAAAGAAGCTAATGAAGTATTATCAGCTTTAATCGAAACAGTTGAAAAAACAGTTTCTAAAGGTAAAAAAGTAACTTTAGTAGGTTTTGGTACTTTCGAACCACGTAAGAGAGCTGCAAGAAACGGCAGAAATCCTCAAACTGGTAAAGCTATCAAGATTCCTGCAAAGACAGTTCCTGTATTCTCTGCTGGTAAGAAATTCAAAGATGTTGTTAACGGAAAATAGTTAACGGCTTTTGAATATAAGCTATTTAGGGCGGTTTGCTTTGCAAACCGCCCTAATTTTATATGTTTATTATTAAATTCGGATTTCTTCTAAACCAAGTTAGTTGGCGCTTTGCGTAATTCCTTGTATGTTGTTTGAGTTTATCTTTTGCTTCTTCTATGCTCCAGACTCCGTCAAGATATGCAAGGATTTCTTTGTATCCGATTGTTTCGGTAAAATTAGGTATTCTGCCGTGTTTTTCAAGCAGTTGTTTTGTTTCTTCCACTATTCCATGCTCAAACATTATATCTACGCGTTTATTTATCCTTTCGTAGAGCCATTCACGGCTTTTAAGCTCAGGCATAATCCATTCAACGTCATATTCAGGCTCTTTTTGACCTTCAATTTCATAAAGCGGTTTTTTTAAAGTTGTAACCAGCTCTATAATTCTTATAATACGTCTTTTGCTGGTATCAGGAGTCAGGTTTTCGAATGCTTTTAAATCAAGAGTTTTTAGTTCTTGTTTTAACTCTTCTTTTTCTTTCTGTTCCAGCTTTGCTCTGAGTTCATAATTTGTTTCTACTTGCGGTAAATCGTAGTGTTCCAGCAGAACTCTGAAATACAATCCGGTGCCTCCGGCTATGATAGGAGTTTTACCTCGTGATAGAATCTCTTCAGTAGCTTTTTTGCCGTCGCGAGCGTAATCACCGGCTGTATAGTTGACTTCCGGTTCTACTATATCGATTAAGTGATGCGGAATCCCTTCTCTTTCCTCAATTGTCGGTTTAGCTGAAGCTATGTCAAACCCTTTGTATACAAGACGAGAATCAGCAGAAATTATTTCTCCGTTTCTTAAGTGTGCAAGTTTTATTGCTAATGCTGTTTTCCCGCTTGCAGTAGGTCCAACAACTGCTATAACTTTTTTCTTCATAATTATATTCTATCTTAAAATCAAAAAGTATGATATAATAGTTATATGTTAAAAAGAATAGCCTGCATTTTAATGTTATCGACTTGTTTATCTGCTTATGCGGCAGAGATTCCTGTTGATGCAAAACTTGATTACAATCAGGGTATAGATTTTTATAAACTCGGCATGTATGAAAGAGCAATTGAATCTTTTCGTTCGGCGGTGAGAGCTTATCCTGATTATGTTGATGCATATTATAATTTGGGTACGGTTTTGGAGTACCTCAAGCAGTACGCTGAAGCTCTAAATGTTTATAAACAGGTTTATGTAAGGAATCCTAATGATTATGAAGTTGTTTATAAACTTGCTCTTATGAGTTCAAAGATAGAGGATTATACCAAAGCGGAAGAATATATCAAACTTATTCCTCCTACAAGCCAATATTATCAAAGAGGACAAGAACTCGCGGAATCGTGTAAGCTTGCCGTTAATTTACCTCCGCAAAAGCCTGTGAATTCGCCGTCTAAGATTGCTCAGTACTCAGGAGTTTATGAAAATGTACCAAGCCCGACAGGAGTAACAACTGATGCAAACGGAAATCTTTATGTTGCGGCTTTTTCGGATAATGTGATTTATAAAATTACTCCCGATAATAAAAGGCAAATATTTATAAAAAGTGAATTAATCAGCGGGCCTATAAGCTTGGCAAGTGACAGCGTCGGAAATATTTATGTTTCAAACTATTCAGCCAATAATGTTGTTAGAATAACTCCGCAGGGTAATGCAACGGTTATAGTCGGAAGGGTAGATAAACCATACGGATTGCACGTAGAAGGAAATATGCTTTTCATAACCTGCCAAGGGTCTAACTCTGTAATGAGACACAGATTATAATTAATTCGATTTGAAACTTTACTTAATCTGCTTTCTAAGACTTTTCTTTGCCCTGTTCAAAGGACCGTTATACGGGTTGATAATGTTTATGTAATAATTTTTTGCGTAAACAAACGGAAATTTCGGAAGCCAGGTACATTTTATAAATACAGAGACCGTATCTGCACCTTGCGAAAACATTAATTCGTCTATTGTTTGTTCATAAGCAGGAGAAATAGACGAAAAAAGCTTAAGAACATAATCAGTAAAGGTTACTCCGTAATAACCGGTTGAAGCAAGGGGGCTTGAGGTAATGTCAGATAATTGGAGGTTTCCGTTTTTTAAGTTTTTAAAATCAAAATCAAACGGTGTATCGGAGGATACTCCCGAACGTTTAAATTCCATAATTTTCCCGGCATATACTATTACTATTGTATCTTTATCCGTCATGTAAATATCATCAAAAACATTATCAAGTTCTATTTTCCCGTTAAAGGATTTAAGCCCGTATTTGTTGTTTTTAGATGTAACTATTAGCCCTCCGTATAATAAATCAATGGAAGAATACATTTCGTTTTTATTGCTTAGAATATTTTCACCGTGTTCATTGAGCAGACAATATTTAATCCCTTTTCTGAATTTAACATATTTCCCGAGAATTCTTTCTGCTTGGTTGTAAGCAGGTTTAACCAGAATATCTCCGTCATCGCTTATTATGCCGAATTTTGTTCTTTTTTGCATAATCCAAGAGGTTTCACCTAATCTCACGAGTTTTTTATATTCAGGCTCAACCAAGATTTGGCCTTTAGAGTCTTTAAGCCCGAATTTGCCGTTTTCTGAAAACACAGAAACATCAGCCAAGGCGCATAATTGGCAAAAAATTAATAATAAAATCGATAAAGCCGGCTTCTTCATATAATAAAAGATTAGCATAAAAGATTTTAATCGTTAATTTTTGTTTTATTGTACCAGCGATCCTCAGAATTTTGTAAAGGTTTTGTAAAAAATTCAATATATTTAGGGTAATCATTTCGTCTCTTTGAAAGATAATCAATAATTTCTTTTTGTCCGTTGATTGAATCTGAAAGCGCTTTAAATCCTAATTTTTCATAAAAACCGCAAGCGCTTCTGTCACCGGTTAGAAATGCATCTGTGAAAGTGTTTTTCGCTGATTCGAGAGTCTTTTCTATAAGAATTTTTCCTATTTTTAACCCTCTGAATGCAGGATTTACTGCAATTGAATCGATATAACAGACCAATTCTTTTGAACCGGGAATTCTGTCATATCCGTATGAAAGGCATGCCCCCTGGATTTTATTTCGTTTGTCTTTTACGAGAAGAAGTGTCATATTGTCGTTTTTATGCTTGATTTTTGAATTATAGTATTTTGCAAAATCATTAAGTATTTGCTCACTTTTAAAGCACCGGCTGTTTTTAAAAACTCTCCAATTCGGGTCTTTTGTTTTTGAGGCAAAGTTTTTACAGAAAAATTTCGTTAAATTATAAATAAACCCTTCTCTTTTTAAATCTTTTTGAGTCACTTCACTAATATTAAGCCTTCCGTGCTTCGTCTTTATAATAAAAGGTTTTACGGGATAAGCTTTAGACTTAAAACTTGTAAAATTATTTATGCGGATATCCATTATACATATATAAAAATCTATAAAAAAATTTTTTGCTATTAAAATTTTTATGTTAAATTGAATAAAAAGGAGTTTGTTATGAATACAATAATTATTGATAAGGAAAAATGTGTTCAATGCGGTTTATGTGTAAGCGACTGTGTCTCAAAATGCTTGGATATTAATCAAAATAACTATCCATATATGAAGGAAGAAAATATGTGTTTAAAATGCCAGCATTGCATGATGATATGTCCGGCAGGAGCATTGAGTTTCAACGACAAAAAACCGGAGGATTCCGAACCTGTAAAAAATGATGATATTCTTTCTCTTATCAAATCAAGAAGAAGTATAAGACAGTTTAAAGATGAAGAACTATCAGAAGAAGAAATTCAGAAAATAAAGGATATGCTTCCGTATATTCCGACAGGGTGCAATTCTCACAAACTTCATTTTTCTTTTGTAGAGAAAAAATCGGTTATGAGAGCTTTAAAAGAAAAGGTTAACCAGACATTTATTAAGCTTTTAAATAACAAAATTCTTTCTCCGCTTGTAAGTCATTTTAAGGTCTACAAAGATTGCTTTGAAAAAGGAGAAGATATCATATTCAGAGACGCTCCGCATATGATAGTTGTATCTTCACCAATAACAGCTCCTTGTGCACCGCAGGACCCTGTTATCGCACTCAGTTATATAGAACTGTATGCCAACAGTCTGGGGTTTGGAACATGCTGGTGCGGATATGCGGAAATTTGTATAAAACTTTTCCCTGAACTTAGTGAAATACTTGATATTCCAAAAGGGTATACACCAGTTTATGCAATGCTTTTAGGTAAACCTGCCGTAAAATACCAGCGAACACCACAGCCGGAGCCTTATACAATATCGGAAATTAAGGATGTTGTGCCGAAAGATTCTTGTATATGGTGCAAAACAAAAAGATTACTTATGAATTTTTTACGCGGATA
This sequence comes from uncultured bacterium, assembly GCA_902779645.1. Lineage (GTDB taxonomy): Bacteria > Cyanobacteriota > Vampirovibrionia > Gastranaerophilales > Gastranaerophilaceae > CAG-196. The sequence goes on from CACZCH010000004.1 coordinate 85,118, forward strand.
AATTTAATTAGACAATCGTAAATTTGTTTTCTTTAGAAAAATGTTCGGTACGCAATTCTTTAACCCGTTCGCGGGCGAAAGCGGCATCTTCGGAAAATTGTTTAATTCCCAAGAACTTTTTGTAATAACGAACAGCATCTTTGTATTTAGCCATTTTATCAAAACTCATAGCAATCCCTAAGTATGCTTTATAATAGTCAGGATTGAGTTTTATAAGCTGGAAGAAAGTTCTTGATGCTTCCATATAATTGCCCATTCCCATTAGCATAGCAGCTTTATTGTAGTATGCTTTCAAAAATTCAGGGTTTGTTTCTATAAGTTTGTTATAAATCATTAATGATAAATCAGTTTCGTCAACAAGCTCGTGTGCAATAGCAAGCTGAATTTGTGCTTCTAAATTTTCTCTGTTTATTAAAATTGATTTAATTAAGTATTGAATAGCATTCTCGGGATGCCCGTCAAGCATGTGGCAGACTCCGAGTTCAAAGAAATAATTATCATTTTTATCATCAATATTTGTGAGTTTTTCAAGTGTTTTAATGGCTTTTTTGTATTCTTTAAGATACTTGTAAGCACAAGCAAGCCCGTAGTATGCCTTTTCTTCTGACCTATCAAGCATAATTGCCTGCAAATAAGTTTGTATGGCATCCTGATAAAGCTTTGCGAATCTTAAAGCGTCTGCTTTTACGCAAAGATTATATGCCCGTGTACGCTGAGGGTTAGTTACCCTTGTGCTTACTTTTGCTAAGTTTTTATCAACGGATACATCTATGTGCATACTCTTCTCCCAATTCTATGGTACGTTATAGAGCATGTGAGAGTAACGACCAAAGGGTTAAACTTTTTAGACCGAATGGTCTATTAAGTCATCCGAAAAATTAAAGTCATAAAAACTAAATCACAATAGAATTAATTGTTTTTGACTAATTATGTAACGTTTTGTAACAAATTCTTTAAAAACCCTAAAGTTTTTCAAAAAAATGCCGATAACTAAAATGTAAGGACAAAGAAGAATGAATTAATTATCTGAATAGTTGTTAATTAGGGAACAGTCGTAAAAGGAAAAACAGTAAAACAGAAGGAGTATGTAATGGAACACTTAGATGAACAAGAAATGCTAATACAGTATTCTGAAATGTCAGCTTTCGATTTTAATTCTGAGGAGTTTCAAAGAGTACGTGAAGATTACTCGGAATGCAAGAATTTTATTACAAACATTGGATGGAAATTGAGTCGTTTAATTAACAAATTCACACCTGCAAGAAATTGCTAAAACAGAATTCAGTCAGTATAAGTATTAAAGTATTACTAAATTTGAGGGACAAAGTGTATGTCGAAAAAAGATTTTAACAATAACTGCTTTTCGCCGAATTGGCTTGAAGTCGACTTAAGCGAAAGTGCGAAAAGTAGAGAGGGTACATTTAATAAGGAGGTACGCCTAGAGAGCAAACAACGTAAAGACTTAAAAACATTATTAAAAGAGCTTGATGAAATCAAGAAAAACATTGAAAAAGCTGTGGAAAAGCAGCATCGTCTGGCAAACCTTGTCGGGTTTTATACCGGTGAACTTGCGCAATAGCCGATAAGCAGTCAGTGAAATTTTAGAACGGAAGCAGGCAGAAGTTATGAGATTCTGTCTGCTTTTGTTTTGTGATAGAATAAAGATTAAGAAGTTTGGAGCAAACTATTGGTTGAATTTGAAAATTTATATATTGAGGGGGATAATTTAGATGTACTCAGAAAAATACAAACGGAGTACAAAGATAAAATCCGTATGATTTATATCGACCCTCCGTATAATACAGGTAATGATTTTGTTTATAACGATTCTTTCAAGAATTGGGCTGATATGATTGCTCCAAGACTTGAGCTTGGACGGGAGTTATTGACTGATAACGGTGTAATATTTATATCTATTGGAGAAGAAGAGGTTGATACACTCAAAACAGTTTGCGATAGAATCTTTGGAAGAGAAAACTTTATAACAAAATTTATTTATGAAAAAACTCAGCATTTCGGCAGACAAAAACTAAATGCTTATTCTAATGCTGAATATATTTTGTGCTATGCAAAGGAGCTTATCAAAAATGGTAAGATAAAAGAGCTTTTAGTTGAAGGGGTAAATACGAATCTGCTTGACGCGCCTTTATATAATGCGTCAAATAATCTTTCTGAGATTACATTTCCTGCTGGAAGCGTAAAGTTTAATATTGAGGACGGTTTTTATACTAATACGACTTCGGATAAATATGTTTTAAAAAATAAGGTTAGAGTAAACGGAGGAAAGAATTTTAATGATTTTACGCTTTGTTTTCGCTCAAGATGGTCTGAAAAAACAGTAAAAGAAGAAATTGAAAAAGGTACGACTTTTTGGATAAAAACAACAGACTTTGCAATTCGTGCTGTATATGCTGGCGGGCGTATATCTAAAAAAGCTCCGAAGCAGATAATTTTTACGAATCCTAAAAATCCTACAATTTCAAGGTTCGGTGAGCGTGTTACAACGAGTGAAACCGCTACTGCACATTTAGAAAAACTTATGGGCGGGAAATATTTTAATTACCCCAAAGCAGTATCACTTATATCTTATTTAATATCTTTGATTTTTGATGAGGAAACTCAAACTTTCCCCAATAATTTTACTGTTTTGGATTTCTTTTCAGGTTCAGGTACAACAGCTCATGCTTGTATGCATCTAAATTCTTTAGATAACGGAGACAGGAAATTTATTCTTGTACAAAAACCAGAGATGCCTTCAAAAAATTCTCCGGCACAAAAAGCCGGATTCAAAACTATATGCGAGATAGGGAGAGAGAGAATCAAAAGAGCAGGTGAAGAAATTAAAAAGATTAATCCGAATGTGAATACAGAATTTATAATTTATAATTGCAAATAAGAACTTCTTGTGTTTCTTTGTCTTTATTTTTACGTTGATAGCTGGAGTTATTGTAGCTTTTTTCTATATGTTTAACATTGTATTTTTTACTCCACCCAATAAGTTTAGTATTTTCTAATCCTTTATGAACCAATACATTCGAAAGTGCAAATTTTACATTCTTGCAATTCAAATAATCAAGTAATTCAAGAAGTTGTTCTTCCTCATTTCCCCCCCAGTTTTTAAATCCGCGTTTCCCGTCATTATATGAAGCATTTGATATTAAATACGGCGGGTCTGCATAAACAAAATCATTTTCCCCTAAATCCATATTGTATAAAAAAGTAAAATCTTTTGAATAAAATTTAATATTTTTACTTTGCAAAGCTTTTAAAAAATTAATTAAATTCTCTTCTATTGTTTTATTGTATTCACTTCTCATTTTTCCGAACGGAGTATTAAATTCATGTCGTGAATTAAACCTTATTTGGTGATTAAAAGAATAACAAGTCAGTATAAACAAATCCAAAATGTTTTTTGTCTTGTTATATTCACTTCTCAGAGTTAAATATCCATCGATGTTATCTATGCTTAAAGAGAATTCTTTTATGCGTGAGTAAATTTTGTCAATAACATTTGTTCCTTCTTTTTGAAAGTATTCAAACATTTGGGATAAAAATAGGTTGTGGTCGTTATATACAATACTTTTTGCTTTAACATTTATACCCACATTAAAACCGCCTCCAAAGAGGTCAATAAAAGTTCCAATGTTTTTAGGAAAACAAGGTATGATTGAGTCTAAAATTTTATATTTGCCTCCTGTGTAGTTTAAAGGAGATTTGATATATTTTGACATCATACTTCCTTCCTTGCATAAAAAATCAACTCTTTCAGATTACCTTCACAGTTACATTTCCCCCTGCATTTACCCCTGCTTTTGAACCTTCTGTAATCTATTTCATACATTTTATAGTTTGTACCGTATTTACACAGTACATTTTCTATTTCATTTATCCCCATAAGTCCTTCCGTACTGTAACTCACAATGATATGTTTGAATTTTGCATTTTTAACTAAATCTTCAAAAGCATTTAGCACTACTTTCTTTTTACAGTAATCGGATTTTATTTCATTCTCTCTTATACCTGTTACACCTTTAAGAATAGGGAAATCATATTTTGCAACTGTTTCGAGGAGGTGATAATTAGATGAGTATTGACGCTTGTTGTACGGCGGGTCGATATATAAAATATCTCCTTCAATATTTTTTATCAGAGTATTTGCGTCGGTGTTAAACGCGGTATTATTCTTTTTATTATCAAGAATTTCTATTTCTTTTAGTGTTAAATCCTTAAGCGCCCTTTTGTCCCAGAATTTGTTATAAGCTCCATAAGTTCCGGAAATATTTGAGACAAATGGTATTGCTTCAATTAAGACTGCAATCAAATAGTAAAATTCGGATTCATTTATCTTTTCTTTTTTTAACCAATCATTAATCTTAGTTCTTATAAAGTCTATTTTTAGCGCGTTTTCTCCGCTAAGATACATTCTGCCTCCTGCGGGAGAGTAATTATTCAAGCAAAAACGCTTTTTATTGGGTAAACTTTCGATCTCATTTTCTTTTAAGTTATTAAAATACTCTACAGGATCAAATCCAAGCTTGTTAAAATTTGGTCTTATGTTATTTTCTATAACCCCTTTTTGGATACAAAAAGAAAAATACATTAAGTCATTGGACAGGATTCTGAATCTGCTCTTAAAATAGTTTGCGACAGATGCCGTACCGGAAAAAATATCACAAAAAGATTCGGCAGATTCTATGTTTTCATCGATAACCCGCTCGATTTCTCCCAGTAATAACTTCTTACTCCCTATATAGCGCATAGTTAAATTTTATCATAAATTAAGAAATAAAAAATGAAAATTACAAATCAAACGGGTCATCTTCTTTGTAATAGTTTTTCTTTCCCTGTCTCATTTTATCATTTCGTTTTTTAACATCTTTTGCCACATTTTTGTATGCGTTATCCAAAGATATTTTTGCTATTGGTCTGTTTTTAGTCCTGTCGTTTACAGTAAGCCAATATGTATCTTTTATGTTGTTTACGCTGAATGATATTTTTCCGGCAAATCTGTCTCCCGGTTTTAACTGCGAGAAAAACAGCTTTGTGTCTCCGAAAATTGAAGGATTAAATATAGTATTATAGTCGTTTACCAAAGCTAAATCCATACCGGAAAATGTTTTCTTTGACATATTGGAAATAGAAAGGGATAAGGTTATAGTATTAACTTCTCCAAACGGGTCTTTTTCATAAAGAATATTTGCAATTCTGATATCAAGTCCGGGGTAGAAAAGCTCTTCGTCTCTCAAAGCTTCTTCTTTGTATACAGGAAGGTCAATACTTGAAATCATTTTTAAGCGAATCTCATCTCCGGGGGATATAAGAACATTTTTACCTTTTCTATACAGTGACATGCCAAGTCCTATTGTTCCACCTATTGCTGCACCGCCTGCTATGGTATATCCGTTAGAAGCAATTGCAGCCGCAGGTCCTAGGGCTTGAAGAGCAAAAAATCCCCCCATAACTCCGCCTGCAGCGGTATATCCTATATCTGTTGCTACGATTTTTCCCGTTTCTTTTATCGGATGGAGTTTTGTAGACATTTTCCCTTCAATATCTATTTCTCTTCCGTCGGGGGTAATAAGTTTATCAAAGCTCAGGTTTATATATCCGTTTCTTCCGAGACGTTTTGCTTCGCCGACTTGAGTAATTGTACCGTGTGCAATTGTACCTTTTGGAATAATAACTCCTTTATCACTTACTACATCAGATGTTACTTTAGCAAAGAATTCATCTCCTTCAAGAGAAAAAGAGCCATCCAGTACTTGAGAGACCGTTAATCTTATGTCGTCTTTTCTGTCTAGCGTATCTACTTTATCAGTAAATAAATCTTCTTGAGGACGTTTGTATGAATCATCATACTCCGCATGCCCCTGAAAGAAATCGCCTGCGTACACAGCAGGATTCAACAGCATTAAGCATGTTAATAATATGGCTAACCTCTTCCTCATATTTAATATTATACTCTATTTTGGTTTTTATTCAATTTTTAACAAAAAAATATCGGATAAAAGTTGTATTGAGAGGTTTACGATATGTCTAAACTTTTATATTGCCGTTATAGATTTGATATCCATAAGCAGAAGGGTTCTTTTGCATATCTATATAGTTCTTTTGTACTCTGGAAGCTGTTGCATTGCGAATTAGAGGGGTTACAATATTACATGACAAAACGCTTGCACCTACTGTCCCCATCGTAGTAACAAAGTTTTTATATGATTCGTAAGATTTGGAAACGTCAGAATTTTTTGGCAGTATATCGCCTACATTAAAGTCAAGCTTACCAACTTTGTCTTTGTATACAGAATGTTTGTTAAGAATATCTCTTACGCTTTGCGGTGCAATTTTACCGGTAGTTGCCATTCTTGAAATAAATTTTTTGGTAAGCATTGTTATAGTGAAGAATGCACCTATATTTACAACCGCATCCATTATTTCTTGTGGTAGAAGGAAGCTTTTTTTCTCGGCAGAGATTTTATTGTTTCCTAAAATACCGCAGATTTGTGCCAATGAAGACAATCCCCAACCTAAAGTGCCTGTCGCAATAAGCATTTTAGAGGTATCTTCTTCAAAGTGCTTGCATATCCATTTAAAACTTTTTTGAAGTACTGAATTAGGCATTAGCTACCTCCTTCAGTGTTTCAGAATCTTGTTTTAGTTCATTTCTCATTGATTTCTTTGATTTATCGTTAAGCAGGTTTGTTAAAATAATTGTTAGCGGAGCATCAAGAACAAAATTTGTAACGCACATTGCACCAAGAGCCAGTACCATTGCAAGTGTAGCGCGATAATTTTTTAAATGAGTTTCGTTTTTAGAAAGTTTTTCGATGTAATCAATTGGGAGAAGAGCTTTACTGTATTTACCTTTTCCAAACGGATTTGTCATTTTTTCAACAAGTTTGTGTATAGGTCCTCTTACTACAAACATACCTACAAGCGTCCCTGCGACGATTTTAGCAATAGTTCTGTTTCGGGAAACAGTTCTTGTTTCATCGTCTACTCTGTGGTTGTAGTAGTCAATTGTCGGCTGTGTAAGAAGTGCAGTTGCTCCTAATATACCTCTGTTCCACATAGGATGTGAAAACCAGTATGTTGTTTTATCCCAATTTTTAATTGAATTTTTACTCTCTTTAGAAGTGTGCGAAGGAGACGCATCGATGACATATTGCTCGAAACGCCTAAACTGTCTTATAAGCCAATTCGGGTTGTTTGGTTTTCCCTGCATGGATATATTGCTGGTATTAACAGGATAAATATTCATACAACACTTCTTCCATGTATATAAAAACATTTGCTAATCAGAAATTGACATATTTTTTACAAAAGTTAACAAATATAATATGAATGTTGTTAAATTACTAAAATAACTAAAATAACCTACTCGGCTAATGTACTAAGAATCTTGGGTATTATTAAATAGACTTGTACAAGAAAATAGGAGGATTTTAAGAGCGATGGTTACAGCAGTACAAACGGAAAAGAGTATAATAAGCGTTATAATAATTGAAGATTTCAAGCTTACGCGTGTAGGACTCAGATGCGCATTAAATTCTAACGACGATATCAATGTTGTGGCGGAAAGTGAGAATGCGACAGATGGATTGCAGTTGATAGAACGGCATAAACCGGATGTTGTATTAATGGATTTAGGGCTTGCAGGTATGAACGGGATAGAAGCGACCCTAAAGCTCAGAGAAACAATGCCTGATGTTAAGGTTATAGCCCTAACATCCCACGATAGAGAAGAAGAGGTTATATCTGCTCTTTCTGCAGGAGCGATGGCATACTGCCTTAAAGATATCGACCCGATAAAACTTGCAGATGTTATTCGAGACGTTAAGGAAGGTGTCTGCTGGCTTGATCCGGTTATTGCAAGAAAAGTCCTTGATTCTTTTCCGAAACAGGAAACTCTCGGAATTTTAAGCGACAGAAGCTCCGAAGAGGGTAGAGTTCCTTTGACTGAAAGAGAATATGAAGTTTTGAAACACTTAGTTGAGGGAAAAAGCAATACTGAAATTGCAAAAGAACTTATAGTAAGCGTGCACACAGCAAAAGCTCACGTATGTTCAATTCTTCAAAAAATGTGTGTAAACGATAGAGTCCAAGCGGCAGTAAAAGCCGTAAAAGAAGGTCTTGTCTAGTGTGAATATATAATAAAAAAGTTAATGCCAAAGTTTTCTTTTGGCATTAACTTTTTTATTGTTTTATTGTATAATCTACTCGGGAGCAAAGTTTGAAAAAGATTAAAAAACATATAAAAATACAGTTGTTTAAACTCAAACACATGAGACAGCTTGATAAATATCTTTTAAAACAGGTTATAGAGATGTTTATCATGGGTGTTCTTGTGTTCACTTCAATTATATTTGCTTCCGATACATTTATTACTCTTATTAAACAGATATCAATGTATGGTATTCCGTTTAAGATAGCATTTTTAATAATTATTTTGCACTTGCCGTCAGTTTTCGTAATGACAATTCCGATGGGAGTGCTTCTTGCAACCGTTATGACCTTAAACGGATTAAGTTTAAGCTCTGAGATTACTGTTATGAGAGCTTGCGGAATAGGGTTGAACAGAATAGCGAAGCCCATATTTATTTTTGCAATTATTATGTCTTGTATAAGCTTTGTAGTCAATGAAACAGTTGTACCTGTTATGACAAAACAGTCAACGGATTTGGCTCTTTATGCATTCAGTAAAAAAAATATTCCTGAAGGTAAAGAAAATTTTACTTTTAAAGAAGTAAAAGATGACGGAATGCTAAAACGTTTATTTTATGTAGGAAATTGCAGTGACGGACTTTTGCATAATATAACGGTGTTAGATGCATCAAAAGACGGTACTATACAGATTTTACAAGCAAAAGAAGGTACTACTGCTGAAGAAGGATGGCAGTTCCAAAAAGGTGCAATCTACACTGTAACTAATAGAGGAAATGCTCTTGATACAACTCTGTTTGAGGATACAAATATCAAATTCGGTATGGATTTATCTGACGAGATGAACCGGAATTTAGCTAATGAACATAATTTTATCCAGCTTTGCAAACTCATACCAAAAACAAATCCGGAAGATAGGGGTTGGCTTACAATAAGTTTGTTTGATAAAATTGCACTTCCATTAACCACAATTGTTTTTGTTTTGATAGGAGTTCCGCTTGCAATAACTCCACCCAGAGTCAGGTATAACAGGGGATTTTTATTTAGCATTTTGATAATATTCGCATATTATCTTGTAAGAGCACTTTCTATATCCTTTGGTGAAGCGGGTTCACTTGCTCCGGTTCTCGCTGCTTTTATGCCGGATATTGTATTAACAATAATAGGTGTGGGTTTATATTACAGAAAAGTCTATACTATCTGTTAGGAGGCAATTAGATAAGTGGACAGATATAGATTGATAGCTTCTATTGTTGTTTTATTGATATATCTGTTATCATTATATCCTTGGCAGACAATAGTTGTTACAGCTATTTTATGTATCGGATATTTAATTATTAGGAATCTTGGCTCGGCAAATACTTCACGTCAGGCAAAAACAAGACGCAGATTGGAAGCTTTGTCTCAAGCAAAAATTTATTTAGCACCATATACCGATATATGGAAAAATTTAAGAGTCTCTAATAAATTCTGTACACTAAGATTAGCAAGAGACGGACAAACAATTACTGCAAAAGAAAGCATAATATACGGGAATCGAATATTAAGAGTTATAAAATCTAAAGTGCATCCTATTGATGATTTGTGGGATATGCTATGCATGAGCTTTGATCATAATACTTCTTTTGAGGGTTTGGTTGAACTTTTTAGGCGATTTGAAGTTCAAGTATACATTGAAGGAGAAGTTGTACAAAAAAATCAGGTGCTTGATGTAAAAAATGTTAAAGAAAAAGAGAAACTTGATGTTAATAATGCTTCAGAGGTTGAACTTACTGCACTTCCCGGAGTTAGCATTGTTATGGCAAAAAAACTTATCAAAAAACGTGAAGATATCGGCGGATTTAAGAGTGTAAGTGATGTTTGCATATTTTTAAGATTAAAACCCCATATGCAAAAACAATTAGAAGAGTTAATTTGTGTCAAAAAAATGAAGGGTAGTGTCAGCATAAAACGTTACGAAGAAAGAAAAATTGATTTGTAATATGAAGCTTAGAGTATTCAATATAATTAAAAACACAAAAGTAGAAGGTCCGGGGAATCGGTATTGTATATGGGTGCAAGGTTGCTCAAGACATTGTAGAGGGTGCCAGGCGGTTCATACTTGGTCACACAAAGGCGGTGAATTGTATGATGTTGAAGTAATTCTAGATGATATATTTAATCAAAAAGATAAAATTGAAGGCGTAACTTTTCTGGGAGGTGAGCCTTTTGAACAGGCCGAGGCTTTGGGAATTATTGCACAAAAAGTAAAAGAAAAAGGTCTTAGTGTCCTTTGTTTTACGGGGGGTAAACTGGAAGAACTCAGAGAAAATCAGATTAATAAAAAGTTGTTAGATAATACAGATTTATTGATAGACGGCAAATTTATTGAAAAATTAACCGATTATTCCCGTCCGTGGTGCGGTTCAAGCAACCAAAGATACCACTTTTTGACTGACAGATATAATGAAGAAATTTTTACAAAATATAAAAACAAAGTTGAGGTAAATATCTCAAAAAACGGGCAAATTTTTATGAACGGAATGGGAAATTTTGATGAGATACTTCGTAAGGTTGATTTAATGGGGATTAAATAATGGTACTATAACTGAAAGACAGGAGAATAGTATGAGTAATTATAAGCTGGCAAATTTAATCCGAGCTAGGTTTCCGATGATTTATATTACTACTTTTGAGGAAGATAGAGTTACAAAATTTATAAAATCTGTTGTATCTGATGAAAAACAAGTTAAGTACCCGAGAGAAGTTTTCACATGGACTCAAACTAACGGGCTTTTTAATGATAATACTCAAAAAGGAGTTGCAGATACCGCTTGCCCGTGTAAAGCATTAGAATTTATCAGAAAGTATGATAAAGATTCTGTTTTTATTCTTTATGATTTTCATGTAAACTTCGGGCCAAAAGGCAGACAGCCTGATTATAATACTATAAGAAAAGTCAGAGATATTATTCCTGATTTAAAGCTGGGTGCTGTTAGGAAAACAGTTTTCTTTGTATCAACAGAACTTTTAATCCCTGAATCTCTGCAAAAAGAGATTACAATATATGATTTTGCTCTCCCGACTTTGGATGAAATTAAAGCAAAATTTGACAGTATGATTAATCAGAATTCAGGTGTAGTAAATGAGTTAAGCGATGAAGATAAAGATAAACTCTGCAAAGCCGCATTGGGTTTAACATTGCAGGAAGCTGAAAGTGCATTTGCTCTTGCAATGGTAAATGACGGCAAAATTAACATAAAAGATTTGCAGGTTGTACTTGAAGAAAAAGTACAGGTTATAAAGAAAACAGGAATTTTAGAATTTATCCGTTCAGATTATACAATTAAAGATATCGGCGGATTGGATAATCTTAAAAATTGGCTTTTAAAGAGAAATAATTCATGGTCTGAACAGGCTAAAAAATATTGTATTCCCGCACCAAAGGGTGTTCTTGTTACCGGTGTCCCAGGGTGTGGAAAGAGTTTAACAGCAAAAGCTATGAGTACAATTTGGGGACTTCCGCTTTTGAAGCTTGATTTTGGTAAAGTTTTTTCAGGTCTTGTAGGAAGTTCGGAAGAAAATATGAGAAGAGCGCTTCAAACCGCTGAGGCAGTTGCACCGTCTATTTTGTGGATAGATGAGATTGAAAAAGGATTAAGCGGACTCGGTTCAAATGGTGACAGCGGTGTTTCATCACGTATATTCGGACAATTCTTAACCTGGATGCAAGAAAAAGAATCTCCTGTATTTGTTATAGCAACAGCTAACAATATTAGCGGACTTCCGCCGGAACTTTTAAGAAAAGGTCGTTTTGATGAGATTTTCTTTGTTGACCTGCCTACGGAAGAAGAAAGAAAAGAAATCTTTAAACTTCATCTTGAAAGAAGATTAAAAGATAAAGAGGTCGCAAGTGAAATTGTTCAGGTTAAAAACTTGTGCGGAGAACTTGCAAAAATGACAGAAGGATTTATTGGTTCTGAGATTGAACAAGTTGTTGTATCAGCTCTTTGTGATGCATTCTTTGAAAACAGGCCGCTTAAATTTGAAGATTTAGCTAAAAATATTCAAACAACAGTACCATTATCAATGACACAAAGAGAACAGGTTCTTGCACTGAGACAGTGGGCAAACGTAAGGGCTGTTTCTGCAGCAAAAACATCAAAAATGAAAAAATATTCAAAAGAAATTGATGAACAAAATGCAACAACAAGCAGAGGCGGAAGAACTTTAGATTTTTGATAAACTGAAATAACTAAAAAGGAGATAACGTATGTCATGTACAGTAGTAGCAGTTCCCTACGCATTAATGTGGGTAGTAGGTGCAATCGCAACGGCCGCAGCGACAAGTGTTAACAATGATGAAAATATTGATATATTTAATTTAGAAACAACAGAAGAAAATTGTACTGAAGACAGGGTTATAACAGAAAAACATTTTATTGAAAAAACATTTGATACACCGTTTATGGATAAAAGTATTTTGATGAAAACTCTGGAAGAACATGGGGTTAAAAACATTTTCGAATGGGAAACAGGTTTGTCGGGAGAAGTGGATAATTATAAACTGACATTTGAAAAAACTGCAGAAGACAAACCGTATAATTTAAGGATTTCTTGTTTAGAAAATGCTAATGCAGAAGAAAAAGCCGGAGATTTGAGTGGAGAATATGCTCTGAATGTCCAAGAGGATGCCTATTTGCATATAATTGATAAATTGAAAGAAAATAATATGCAAATTGAGGAAGAAGAGGTTATGGAAGACAATACAATCGTACTAACGGTGAATATTGATTAGAGGTAAAAAACAATGTCTGATAAAAAATTAAAAATTAAATTATTACCAAACGGTGAAATTCAAATGGAAACTCACGGCATTAAAGGTAAAAAATGCTTGGATTATATAGAAGTTTTAAAAAAACTTGTTGACGTAAAAATTACAGACACACAGCTTTCACAGGAATATTATGAAATAGAAACTGATATAAATAATGAAGAACAAAGTTCAATTCGTTACGATTAGTCTTTTTGCTGTATTTGCTTAAAGTATAAAAGTATGGTAAAATTGACTGCAAGAAGAGAGGTTTTTAATGAGCGAAGGACACTGGATTGTTAACACAGTAATTGCAGGTAATCCGATGGCATTTAATATGGATACGCTTGTAACAATGTGGGCTGCAATGATATTTTTGATTGTTGTTGCTTTTATTGCGACAAGACATCTTTCAATCTTCCCTAATAAGCTTCAATACTTTGTAGAAGGTATTCTGGGCTACTTTGACAACCTCATAAAAAGTATGATTAATAAAGACGGCGAAAAACATTTTCCGCTTATTGCGTCACTGTTCTTATTTATTGTGACTGCAAATTTAATGGGACAATTACCGCTAAAAATGCTTGAACTTAAACACGGCGAATTTGCTTCACCTACAAACGATATTAATATGACGGCAGGTCTTGCTATCATTGTTCTTATATATTACGTAACAGCAGGATTGATGAAGAAAAAGGGCAAATTTTTGCTTCATGAATTTTCTTTTGTCGGTATTATATCCATGCTTGTTGAGATATTAGAACTGTTTACAAGACCTCTAACACTGGCTCTCCGTCTTTTTGGAAACATTTTAGCCGGTGAAATATTAATCGGAGCATTATTGGGAATCTGTGCGTGGGGCTTACCGCTTCCGATAATGTTCTTTGAAATACTTGTAGCTTGTGTTCAGGCTCTTGTATTTACAATGTTGACAACTGTATACATCGCAACAGCGGTAAACGAAGAACACTAAAAACAAAATCCCCTCGCCCTTTGGGAGAGGGTTAGGGTGAGGGGGAAACTTCTCAGAGAATAATAAATTAAATATAAAATAAAAAGGAGAAAGAAAATGGAAGAAGTAAAAACAATTTCTGATTTAGCACAGTTAGGTGCAGGTATTGCAATGGGTTTTGGTGCAGTAGGTGCAGGACTTGGTATCGGTATTGCAACAAAAGGCTTATTGGAATCAATCGCAAGACAACCTGAAATCGCAGGTAAAGCAGTTGGTTTCTTCTTAGTTGGTGCAGCTCTAGCAGAAGCTTGTGCTATTTACGCTTTAGTTATCGCTATGAAATTATCAGGAATGATGGGCTAGGGGTAAATATAGCAAATGGAATTTAACGGAACTTTTTTTGCAGCAATAATATCATTTTTAGTATTTGTGTTCGTAATGAACAAAATGCTTTATGAGCCTGTTCGTAAAATTGTTAATGAAAGAAATGATTTTATTAACGGTAATTATTCTAAAGCAAATGAAAATAATTCTAAAGCAGAAGAGCTTACGAAAGAACGTGATGAAAAGCTTGCGGAATCAAATGAAAAAGCAAGGGGTAAATACAATGAAATCCTTGCAGATTTTAAAGAACAAAGAGCAGATATTTTAAAAGAAGCTCAGGATAAATCACGTGAAGAACTTGATGAAGCTTATTCAAACTTGAAAGACGTCTCTAATGAAGCTAAGGAAGGCTTAAAATGGAAAATGACGGATTTGGCAAATGATATTGTTGAAAAAGTTCTTGGTTACAGAAGTGAAGTTCAAGTTTTTGACAATGACAAAGTAAACGACATTCTTTATCAAGATAGAGGTTGATAGTTTATACTTCAAAAAATACACAGGTAAAGTCTGTGTAAAAGAAAGGTAAAAATAATGTTTGAGACGGTTCTAGATTATATAGCTCGGACAAATTTATTCAATTTTATAATTTTTGCAGGTATTATTGCGTATCTTTTTGTAAAGCTTGACGTTATTGGCGGATTAAAGAAAGGTACGGACTGTGTTGCGGAAAAAATTGAAGATTCAAAAAATGCTAAGCAAGAATCTGAAACAAAGCTTCAAACGATAGAAGACAAAGTGTCTCATTTGGGAGAAGAAATCGAGACAATTATAAACCAATCTGTAAAAAATGCGGAAATTGTCGGCAGTCAAATTATAAGCGATGCTGAAAATTCAGTTGAAAATATTAAAACAAATACAGTTAAATTGGTTGAACACAGAACTGCGGTTTTGAAAAATGATATTATGCGCAGAGCATCTCTGGCTTCTGTTGAAGTCGCTCGCGAGCATATAATAAAAGAACTAAATGATAATAAAGATTTGCACAACAAACTCATTGATGAAAGTGTTGATGCAATTAACGGAGTGGAGTTGTAGATGACAGAACTTGCATCAAAAAAGTGGGCAAAAGCTCTTATTGAACTGACTCAAGAAGATGAAACAATATCAAAGGATAGAGTTTTATCGGAATTAATTTTTGTGGAAGAAACGATTCATTCATCAGAAGAGCTTGCGGAAGCTGTCAATAATCCGTCAATATCCACGGAAGAAAAACAAATTGTTTTATGTAAACTATTCCAAGAAAGAATTTCTTCTATTGTTTACAACTTTTTGTTTGTGCTCAATTTGAAAAAACGATTAAATTTAATTTCAGATATAAGAATTGAATTTGAAAAAGAATTGGAAGAACTTAAAAATATTGTTAGAGTCGATATAACTTCTGCAATAGATTTAACAGAAGAAAGAAAGACCAAGATAAGAAACAGAATTGCAGAAAAACTTCAAAAAGATGTAAAAGTTGAATGGGGAGTTGATTCTGATATTATTGCAGGTTTAGTTTTTAACATTAATGATACTGTTGTTGATAACAGTATTAAACATAAGTTAGATAAATTAACAGAAGAAATAATAAAGGGGTAAGAAATGGCAGTAATTAATCCTGATGAAATCAGTTCAATATTAAAAGAGAACATCAGAAACTATGAAGCAAAGGCTGAGGTTTCAAATATTGGCTCGGTTCTGGAAGTAGGTGACGGTATAGCGCGCATATACGGTTTGCGTAATGTTATGTCAAACGAGCTTGTAGAATTTGAGGACGGAAACGGAACGTTAGGTATGGCATTAAACCTTGAAGAAGGAAATGTCGGTGTTGTAATCTTGGGTGAATATACACACATTAAAGAAGGTATGACAGTTAAAACAACCGGCAGAATTGCATCTGTTCCGGTTGGTGATTCATTAATAGGCAGAATAGTTAACCCGACAGGTAAAGCGATTGACGGTAAAGGCGATATTATATCAGATAAAACAAGACCAATTGAACGTGTAGCTCCGGGTATTGTTGCAAGAAAATCAGTTCACCAACCGCTTCAAACAGGATTAACCGCTATTGATGCTTTGACTCCTATCGGCAGAGGTCAGCGTGAGTTGATTATCGGTGACAGACAAACAGGTAAGACTGCTGTCGCGATTGATACAATCATTAACCAAAAAGGCGGAGATGTTATTTGTATCTATGTTGCTATCGGTCAAAAGGCTTCTACCGTTGCTCAAATTGCAAAAACATTAGAAAAACACGGTGCAATGGATTATTCAATAATTGTAGCATCTACTGCTAACGAACCTGCACCGTTACAATATATCGCACCGTTTGCAGGTGTTGCTATTGCAGAAGAATTTATGGAACAAGGCAAACATGTCTTAATCGTTTATGATGATTTAACTAAACACGCTCAAGCATACCGTGCAATGAGTTTGCTTCTTAAAAGACCGCCGGGACGTGAAGCATACCCCGGTGACGTATTCTACTTGCACTCACGTTTACTTGAAAGAGCTGTTAAGTTGAATGATGAGCTTGGTGGCGGAAGTATTACTGCGCTTCCGATTATTGAAACTCAGGCAGGCGACGTTTCTGCATACATTCCGACTAACGTAATATCTATTACGGACGGTCAGATATTCTTGGAAACTTCACTGTTTAACTCAGGTGTAAGACCGGCTATAAATGCAGGTATATCAGTATCTCGTGTAGGCGGTGCTGCGCAGACTAAAGGTATTAAGCAAGTTGCAGGTAAGTTAAGACTAGACCTTGCACAGTTCAGAGAACTTGAAGCATTCGCTCAATTTGCATCAGATTTGGACGCTGCAACTAAGAAACAGTTACTCAGAGGTCAAAAGCTTACAGAAGTATTGAAACAACCTCAATACAAGCCTTTAACCGTTGCTCAGCAAGTTACAATTCTGTTTGCGGCGAATGAAGGTTATTTAGATGAAGTTGATAACAAAAATATCAATTCATACAAAACAGGCTGGTTTGAATACTTTGAGGCAAATCTTCCGGAAATGAGCAAGGCTCTTAATGAAGGAGCAAAACTCTCCGACGATGATATGGCAACTTTGAAATCCAAGCTCGATGAGTATGGAAAAACCTTATAAATGGAATATGGGAAATGGCAAATTCAAAAGACATCAAAAGCAGAATAAGCAGTGTTCAAAACACTAAAAAAATTACTAAAGCAATGAAAATGGTTGCTGCCGCTAAGGTTAAAAAAGCCGAATCTACGGTTAAAGCGGCAAGACCTTTCTCTGATGAACTTTTGCACTTATTCAGAAAAATGCTTGCAACAGTAGGTGATTATTCCTCTCACGGATTGAAGGTAGAAAGAGCTTTGGATAATTATGCAGAGCTCATTAAACCGAGAGAGGTCAAAGCTGAAGGACTTTTAGTATTGACTTCCAATAAAGGGCTTGCAGGTGCTTATAATGCCAATATTATTAAAGCGGCTTTCAAACGAATAAAAGAAAATAAACAAAACGGAATAAAAACTTATGTTTATCCTGTTGGTCAAAAAGCAATTTCAGCGTTTAAAAACAAACAGAGCGAAGATTTCGTTCTTAAAAAAGGATATATGGCAATTGCTAATAACCCGACTGCTACGGGCGCAACAGTGATAGCCGAAGATTTGGCAGAAGATTTTGTTAAGGGTGAACTTGATAGCATTGATGTATTCACGACTCACTTTAATAATATGATGTCTTATAATGTTGTTGCTTGGGAAATTTTACCTGTTAAAGTAGAAAAAGATGAAGAACAGGAACTTGATCCGCTGATGGTGTTTGAACCTTCAGGCCATGCTATTTTACAGCAGTTAGTCCCGATGTATATTACAAATTCTATTTATCAGGCGCTGCTTGAAGCTAACGCATCAGAACTTGCTTCAAGAATGACAGCGATGTCAGCTGCTTCAAATAATGCAGAAGAGATGATTAATACGTTAACTGTTGATTATAATAAGGCTCGTCAATCGGCAATTACACAAGAATTGGTAGAAATTGTTTCCGGTGCCAACAGCGTTAATTAAAATTTAACTAGCAAAATATTTTTTTACGGGTTTTATAATAAAATATAAAAATCTAAGGAGTTGTATTATATGGAAATAGATTTAGGCCCGATTGTAAAATACGAAGATGCAAGATCGAATGCTTATTGGTCTAGAGCAGGAATTGATACTCGTTTGTTGGCCAGCAGTATGAATGTTAGTGATTACAAAAACCATTTGTTAGATTGTGAAAAGAATCCTACTGTTGGTATGATTATTCGTAAAAAATATATAACGGGCAGTCCGATGAACTATCCTGAAGGTGCAAGACGTAATATTAAATTTATGAAACAGCAACCTGAAATATCTGATTTGATAAAAAGTGTAGATAAAAAAATTCAAGAATTATACCCAAGAACAAAACATATTAGAGAATATATTATAGATAGCAGACGAGTATTGTTAGACGAAGTAAAAAAGAGTAAGAAATATACAATATTTAATAAATTAGCAATACTTTTCAATAAAGTTTTATAAAAAGTTTAATATTAAATATGTAAGAACATTAAGTTTGATAATAATAGGAATTTTTAATCATATTCGTATTCTAAGCTTGTTAGTTTAAACGGTTATCCTATATGAAACAATCCCGCAATTGTTCCTGTTATAAGCGTTGCAGCCATTAAACTTCTGTAGCAAATTGAAGTTATTAATCCTGTTTTTCGGGTACAAGAGCAACTGCAGCGCCAACAGCGATGCTTAAGGATTCAATACTTGTAAATCCGCATAAAACATAAGATGCAATAATTGCACTATGTGCAGATATAGTACCGGCTTTAATTGCTTCGCTTAATCCTACGTATGACGGTGCTTCTGTCATAATAAGTCTTGTCCCTAAAAATTCTCTGACTATTGATGTATCTTGCGGAGCAATACCCATTAAGAAAGCAACCGGTTTAAATATAAATATAAATATTGATTGTTTTTTATAAGAAATTACTATATTATGAACATAAGTCAGTATTTTGAAATTAAAGGAATAAACAACCATGAAAAAAGCAATCAAATTCGCAGCTATGCTCTTTATAATAATTTTATGTACAGCAGGTGTATCATATTCAGCAGAAAAACAAGTATTATTAAAAACAACATCTACCTGGGATAATGCGCAATATAAAAAATTAAAAATAAAAAATCCGGAAGCTACCGTATTAAAGATTGTCATAGGTGTTAATGAAGAATTACCTATGCATAAGCATGATTTAGTTAATATTGCTTATGTAAAAAAAGGAACTTTAACGGTTATTACCGATGATAATAAAGAAATAACACTCCACGAGGGAGAAGTTCTACCGGAATTAGTCGGAAAATATCATTACGGTAAAAATACAGGAAAAGAACCTGTTGAACTTATTGTCTTTTATCTCGGACAAAAAGGAACACCTTTGTCTGTTAATAAATAATAAAATTTAAGAAAAGGGTAAACAGACTTACTATGTAACATATTATTTGTACTACTGTGTATTTTTTTAATGTTTCATGTTTTACAATTTTTCCTATTATAAAATGTGAGATTATACATAAAAATAAAACTAAACTATAAATATAATGTTTTATTAATAATCCAAATATTAAAGGTAAGCTCAGTGTTACAATATATAAAATCATACTTCCTGCAATTAAATATCCGTATATAGCCTTATTTTTTGGTTGCTTAAAATTGTATAAAAGCCCGATTAGTAACATTATGATAGATAATATATTTACAATAATTGCAGATATTAAAACTATATACATACAGCCTCTTTTTCATTTTCGACAGTTATAAGTTTGCTTAAGAATTCTTTAACAGTATTCATCACAAATTCTTTTTCATTATCATATAAAACCATGTGATAACTGTCATTAAGTTCTACATATTGTTTGACTTTGGATGAAATACCCTCTAAAACGACTTTTGCACTCTTTGGACTTGATAAATTATCATATTTGGAATGAATACATAAAACAGGACAAGTAACATTTTTGAGATTTTTTCTGACATTTTTAGATAATTTTAATAATCCGTCAACACAATTAAGCGGATAATTGTCCATGCTTATATTTGCCTTAGCTGTAATTTTGGCAAGACTTTTTCTTGTTCGTTCGTTTTTTACGCCAAAACAGTCATCTTCAGGAAATGTATAATAAAATTTTGTAATAGTACTTAGCGCAAAAGGCAGTAAAGATATTGTCCAAGGAATACAAAAACCGTCTAAAAATAAAGTTGTTGAAAGTGCAACTACCCCTGTTAAATTGTTATTATGTTCTGCAAGATATATTGACATTGCAGCGCCAAGACATAAACCGGAAACAAAAAACTGATTATAATTATTTCTTAATCCATTATATTTTTCTTGAGCAAAATTACACCAATCCTGCCAAGTAACTGATTCTATTTCGTTTATTCTCTCGCCATGCCCTGGAAATGAATAACAAAAAACGTCATACCCGTTTTTAAACAGAAAATCACCGTATTTTTTCATCTCAAAAGGACTTCCTGTCAATCCATGAAACAACAACACAGCATTTTTGTTCTCAGTACCAAAGCCATCATGTACCAGTTCAAAATCTATGCTTTCGCTCACTTATGATAACCTCGTAAAAAGTTGATCAAGCAAGCTTAATGCCATATCAATTTCAGCATAAGATATAGTAACAGCAGGAACTAAAGTTATTGTATTATTATAATGGCTTCCTTTATTAAGAATTAATCCGCATTTTTTGCCATTATAAGTTAAATCACCTTTCAATCCTTCAGAAACGATTTTCTTTAATAGTTCAGCATCAGGAGTATATCCGTCTTCTGTTACACATTCTATTCTTAAAGCTAATCCCAATCCGTCAACATTTCCGATACGTTTATGACGTTTTTCTAATTCTTTTAAGCCATTTAAGAAATATGCACCCTTGTTCGCAATTTCTCTTTCAAAATCGCCTTCTTCAAACGTACTCATAACTTCATATCCAGCTCTCATACCAATCGGATTGTTGCAGAAAGTTGAATGAGTTCTGCCATTCGGCCATATTTCAGGGTTAATTAATTCTTCTTTTGCCCACATACCGCCAAGTGGGTTTAATCCGTTTGTTAAAGACTTACCAAAAGTAATAACATCAGGTTTAACGTCATAATGTTCTATTGCCCATAATTTTCCTGTTCTATAAAAGCCCATTTGAATTTCATCATCAACAAAAAGGACTCCAAAATCGTCAAGAACTTTCTTCAGTTCTTTAAAATATCCTTTAGGCGGTACTATATATCCGCCTGAACCTTGAACCGGCTCAACGAAGAATGCACCCATTGCACATTCTTTAGATGAATGGTCATAAATACCTGCACAATTGTCTTCAAATTCGCGTCTTAATTGTTGAACACAATAATAATTGCAAGAGTCACATTTCTTTCCGTATGGACATCTGTAACAATATGGATATGGAACAAAGTGTGCTTCTTCCCCAAAATGTCCAAAAGGCTTTCTATATCTATATCCTGCCGTCAAACAGCTTGCACCCAAAGTACGTCCGTGAAAACCGCCAAAAAATGAAAACATTCTGCTTTTATGAGTGTAATTTCTAACAAGCTTCAGGGCATCTTCTATAACTTGAGAACCGCCGACATTAAAGTGTACACGACCTTTTCTTCCAAATCTTTTTATATTTGCTTTTGCAATTTTTTCTGACAATAAAACTTTATAATCGTATTGAAAATGTGAAGAAATTTGTGGCAAAGTGTCCAGTTGATTAACAACTGCATCTCTTATTCTTTTATTTTTGTAACCCAAATTACAAGAAGCAAACCACATTTCTAAATCTAAAAACGGAGTATTTTCAGAATCATACATGAATGAACCATTACAATCCCTAAAAACTTTAGGATTGGCTTCTGCGTGAATTTTATCGCCGTAAGTACAATATTCCTTATCAATGCTTGCTAATTCTTCATCTGAAAAATTTAGTCTTGTCGGTAATGTTGCGTCTTTGCTGTTGATTTTCTTTAAATTTGTTACAAGGTCTTTTTCTAATACTGCCATATTTCATTCCATTTTATATTTTTCTAAAATTACATTTCTCATTATACTGCTAAAAAAAACAAAAAAAAATTTTTTTGCTCTTTTATTACAAAATGTAATATTTATTTACACTTTTATTGTGTTTCGTAGAATAAAGTAAAAGATTCAGACGTTAGTAATTTTGCTTTTCCACCGTGTATTGGTACAAATACAAAACCTGCAACATATAAGCAAATATTTCCGGCTTGATACAAAGGATAAACCCAAATAGATCTGTTTGCTCCGGTTTTTGAGATGGAACCTGAAAGATCAACTTCTTTTGCATCAGGAATATAAAAATTACTTATTTTTATACTCTCAGGAGTACCCATTTTATCTGATTCGGAAATGGTTTCCACTCTGCCTAAAATTTTGGTACCTTTATCGTATTTTTTCCCGTTTATTTCAAAATCATGTTGTGCGATAAAAGGGATTGTTGAACCTTCTAATATTTCTCTGGTTGATTTTAATTGTTCTGCAATTTTTACCTGTATGGGAACTAATTTTTTAGTAAAATCATATTTATTTTTAGATGTTATTTTTCTGACTTTAGATAGGTCAATATTTTTTTCTATAAAAAATTCATCCGGTACAAATTTTTCCGGCAAAACGTAATTTTCAGCGTTAACAATAAATCCGCTATCTTCCAATAATTCGTCTTTTATAGGTTCATTTTCATATTTATTTGTATAAGCACTTAATTTAAACGGAACGTCTTTATATAAATCCGGATTTAGCAGTTCGTCGGTTATAGGATTATTTTGAATCTTAGAAGATGTTTCTGGATAGTTTTTGAAAGAATTATTTTGCAAAAGCTCTTCTTCTATTGAATCAGCATACACCTTAGCATTAATAAAAAATGTCAGGCATAAAAATATAATTAATATTAATTTATAATAATTTCTTTTCATATTAGTAAGTGTATTTTATTTTCTTGTTCGAATTTTTTTGTATTTTATCTAACAATTTCATTCTGTTATTTCTTGAGGTTAACAAAAAGTTCTGATAATATATATTGTCCTTATATTCATTATTTACAAGAACATGTGGATATTTTGTATAAATATATTCATATATTAACATCATTCTTCTTGATACAAGCGTGTGATTAGAGAATATATCGTATCTGTATTGCTTACCGATTTTATTTAGTATTGTAATAAGTGCAAGAGGATTATAATCTGCATTAACCATATAATCTACCGCTGTTTTATCGGCTTTCAAATCGTATTTATTAGGAGCAACCCAATAGTTTAATATTGAGATATAACCTCTAAGAATTCCTTCATACGTATCAACACCATGTGCAATAGAGTGGCTTAATATTGCTGCAAGTTCATCATCACTGTCTATATAAGGAATTACCACTGGTTTAATCCATACTATTCTGTTAACGGAACTTACGTCTGTCCAAAAATCCCTTGTATAAACTCTATTGATTGCCATAAAAGTAAGTCTTTGTTCAATTCTGTTAGCATTCAATATTCTAAAACCAACAGAATTCATACGAGTTTGCAGTTCGGCAGTTGTCTTAACGTCCCAAGCAAACACCGGTTGAATAACAGATATAAATAAAAATATTATCAATGTTAAAATAAAGTTTTTATGCATCCTTAAAGCTTCCCTTCTTTTACCAAATTTTTTTACCCATTTAATATATCTATGATATTACGAAATGAAGTAAAATGTGAATGATTTATATTATTTTTTTTACAATATTCGTGCAAATTTTTTGAAGCAAAAAGAAAATCAGCTTTGGAAGCAATACATAAATCACTTGTGCCGTCACCTATATAACAAAATCTGTTTTCTTTAACTTTTTGGCATTTACACATGCCTGCCTTTTTAGCACAATTTTCGTTATAATAAGGGAATTCAATATTAAATTCCCCGTTATTATATATAAGCTTATTCGCATAATATGGAATATCTAAATCGTAACGTTCAAGAACTTTCTTGATAAATAAATCAAATCCGTCACTTAATATTGTTAATTTAATATTATTTGACTTTATGTAATCGACAAAATCCAAAAAATAATCATCAATCTCAATAGAGTTAATATAATCATTCAATTGTTTTTGAGAAATATTTTTCAGCAAACCGACTTGAATTATTGCATTTTCTCTTGAGGAAATTTTACCTTCTATCCACAGTTTTTCTGACTCAAACCATTTGTCACCGGTGTATTTTTCAAAAAATCCGTTAACAGAATCTTTTTTTGTAATTGTTCCGTCAAAATCGCAGTATATTGCATCTATTGTATTGATTATACTCATTGTTTTACCTGATTTCTTTTAATTGCAAGTTTGTTTTGTCTTTGTTAATATCACCTTTTAAATGAATTCTGTAATAATTTGAATTCTTACTATCACTTTTAATTTTAGGTATTAGCCTTAATTTTGACTCATATAATTCTTTTGAATGCTCAGGTCTGAATACTACTTTTAAAATCCAGCTCATTGGTATGCCGAATATTCTTATCCCTTTTGGTGCATCTTTACTGTACTGCCAAAATAACTGCAAATCTGCATACTGTTTTTCCATTTCATAATTACCCTCTAAATACATTGCAGATAATTCATGCCATGTTGTTAGATTAATATTTTTAATTTCGGTATTATGAACGTCAAACGAACCTTTTATATCATCTTTCATTAAATCTTTTTGTGATAAATCAATATTGATAATATCAGCCAATTTATATTTTGAATTATCTATCATAAACTCTGTGTCACCGAGTTTTGGCAAGAATCCTTCTTTTACTTCAAAAGCGCAATGAGCATCTAAAAATTTGAACATATCTCTTGCTTTGAGTTCAACTTTAGCACTTGCAATTCCATCTATTTGATTCTGAAGGTTCAATGTCATTTCTGCTACTTTATTAGAATCAATATTTTTAGCTTCAAAAGTCATATTTGATGTATCTTTGGCAAAATCATAAACTCCTTTTGCGTGAATTAAACCATCTGCAAAATTTAAGTCTTTCATATTGAAATCAAATATGTGATTTTTAAAACTTCCGATGAGTTTTGCATTTTTAAGAACAAACGCTTCTCTTCTTATTTCATTAATTACTATTTCCCAATTATTGATTGTTAAGGGAACGTCTTTAACTTCTTTGGAAAATTCTTTAGAATCTAATTTATTCTCCGGTTTACCCTCTGATTTATCCCTATCAGGAGTTGTTTCAAAAACCAGTTTATCTAAAAACAGTTTCATGTTGTAAATCAGAGTATCGCCAAAAATATTATTCTTTGCACTTAATTCTGCCGTGTATTTTTCGCCTTTAAATAATCCGTTTGAGGTTATATTAAACACGCCATTTCCCGATACAACATGAGCTTGGGCAATATGGAAATCTTTATGCCTTGCTTTTATTACATCAAAAGTTCCCAAAACCTGATTGTTTGCAAAATCGTATTTTAAATCGCCTTTAAATTCACCATCTAAAATTTGCTGCTTAAAAGAGCCGACAAATGAATTCGGAACATAACCGTTTGTGTTCAAAGTTACGTATTGCGGAGTCATTTTGCCGTCTATGATTTTAAAATATCCCCTTCCAAATAATATGTCTTTGTACTCATTATTTTCTTGAACAGAAAATCTGTAATCTTTTAAGAAAAACTCTTTATCTATTTTTTGAGTTTCAGCGAATATTTTCTTATTTTTGTTTCGGATTCCTGCATAAAAATCATTAAACATTATGCCTGAATCAGCAGGAATGTTTATATAATATTTAGCATTAGGTTTCTTTTGCTTTATATAATAATCAACTTCCATATCAAGATAATTTTTGACCTTAATATTGGAAGGCAGATATTTTTTAGCCAAAGCCGTTGTAATTTTTGAATTAACTTTTCCGAAAACTTCTTTTTTCTGCTTGTCATACATTTCCTTTATGAGAAGTTCATGTACCAATTTTTCCGTTCCAAATGTTCCGACGGCAAGTGACTTTACTTCACCGTTCTTTATGAAGAATTCTGCTTTTTTACAGGTAACAGGAACATAAAACGGAAGAAATTTAGCAAACAAATCATTAGCTGTTATTACACCAGATAAATCATTGTCTTTATAAACCAAATCAATATCCGCAGTACCTTTAAAATCCGTAAAATTCTCTACAAACTTTCTTTCATCTATACCATATTTTTGAAGGAATAATACAGTTGCCATTGTTTCATTTACAGGAACTTTATCCCCTTTAATCGTAAAATTATCTAATTTTTTGTCATTTAGAATACTGCCATCTATAACAACTTTCGTTTTCCCAACTGAGAGCGGGAAGTTTTTTGCTATTAACTTTTTATTTTCTATATATAAACTTCCAACCTCACCTATTAATATTGGATGTAAAACTCTATCAAGCGTTATATTGAAAACTATATCAATATTTTTAATCCCGTTATTTTCTTTGATTGCAAACTGATTTGATGATATTGATAATTTTTCTCCTTCTTTACGTACAATATCTATTTTCTTTATATTCACATAAGGTATTTTATTTATATCAAAAGACTTTTTCTTTTTTGAATCTTTTTTCTTTTCACTTTTTAGTTTTTTTAAGATATCGAGATTTGCATAGATTAAATCTGCATCTAAATTTTTTAATTCCCCTATGTTAATAAATGTATTCAAATTTTCTATATTTAATCCGACTTTATCATTATCTTTAATAGTAATGTTTTTTGCCGTTACTTTAACAGATAACAATGGTGATATTTTTACTTTAAAACCGCTTATATCAGAATTCATTTTATATTTGGTTTTAATAAAGTTATTTGAGATTTTAATAAAATTATCCGAATTTAAAAATAAAGAAATTGCATAAATAAACCCTAAATACAGTACAATTAATGTCGAAAGAATTATAATCGGAAATTTAAACTTTTTCATTGATTAATACCATCCCCTAATATCTTAAATAATAAAAATATATGGTTGAATAAAAATTATTCAACCATATATTTGCAAAAATTTATTAATATGCAAACTGATAAGTTTGTCCTTGTTTTTTAATCGTAAATTGAAGCGGCTGAGGATCTTCTTTAAATTTTAAACAAAGTATTCTCATTGAAGAATTTGCCTTCAAATCATAATTTTCAGGTAATGAATGTGCATATCTTGTAGCTTCTTTAACAACCATTGCAAGTCTTACATTGTTTGCAACAGTAAAGCCTAGTGATAAACCACCGGTAGCAACGGCTAACGGAACACCCAAGTTATCGGCAAGGTCTAATCTGTCCATATCTACAAAAGTTGATGTTGTAACATCTTTTAATCCTGCAAGTCTTTCTGAGTAAACTTTTTCTACTTTTATATCAGTATTTGAATTATTTTTAACAATGTATTCAAACGCGTGAACATATTTATTTTCTTTGTTTTTTAAACGATATTCATTGATTGTAACCGTAACGTTCGCATCAGCATTATAAAACTCTTCTTGGTCAACACAAGTTAAATCAATCGGGTCATTATCCTCTGAATATGGAATAGCAGAGGTTTTGTCATTTCCTTTTGACATTTTGTCATTTAATTTACTCATACCTTTTTTGAGCGGTTTCAACCCGTCAGGAAGAGTAAATAAACCGTCTAAAGCACCAGATCTTGCATAATCTATAAAATCAAACTTGTATTCTTTATAAGCTTCGTTATCCTCTAACGTTTCATATACGAACTTTTGACTTTTAAAGAACTCTGTAACGTCGTTATTTTCTTTGTCATAGTTTTCGTCTGTTACAATGTATACATCAGTATCTTGTAAGGCCGGATAGAATTTCATATAATAATGTCCGTCACCATATGTTGCATAGTATGCATTTCTTTCAAGTTTTTTTACCTCTGCTTCATTGCTTAAAATGCTGTCTACAACAGGTACTACTGTTCTTATATTCTGACCTTTTATTCTATATGCATGATAATCTTTAATCATGCCGGCAGCATTTGCAGTTGTAGTTGTCACAAACATTACAAGTAATGATACAACGCAAACATTTTTTAATATTTTTCTCATATTAATTATTCTCCTTTGTTTCTAATTCCACATTTTCTTCTTTTTCTTTTATATTTTTTACATATAATTCGTCAAGTAAAACACAAATTGTTGCTGCCATTGCAGGTCCGAAAAGAACTCCGATAAAACCGAAGTATTTTCCGCCCAAAATTAATGACAAGAAAATAATTGTTGGATGTAAATCCATTAATTTGCTGAAAGCATAAGGTCTGACTAAATTATTTTCTATAAGTTGTGCTGCAACCATTACAATAAGTGTTGTAATAAGAACTTTTGCACCAAATTCATAAACACCTATTAAACAAATTACAATTGCGATAGCGGGCCCGACAACAGGGACGATGTCCAAAATTGCAGCTATGATTGCGATAGATATCGCATAAGGATTTTGTAAAATTAATAGACCGACTGCATTTACAACAAAAACACTTAATACAGCCATTGTTTGAGCAAATACATATCCACCCATTTTTGATGATATATTGTCAATGATTTCTTCAGTTCTATCTTTTATATTCATAGGAAAATACTTTAAAACAGTTTCTTTAATGCTCTTTTTATCCTGCATAAAGAAAAACAAAAAGATTAAACCTGTTAAGCAATAAGCGAAACCGGAGCCCATATTTTTTAATAATCCTGCAACATAATCTATTGCATTTTCGGTTGAACTTGCCATAGATGCAGTTAAGCCGTCAAGGTCCAGCTTGGTTATACCCATTGCTTGACATAAAGCACTGCCTTGAATGGCTTCATTCAAATTCTTAACATAATTCGGATATTCTTTAATCAATTCCGTTATTTGATATGCACCTAACATAAATATAAATGCAAGTAATATACCTAATATAGATAATGCACCAAATAAAACAATGCAGGTTGCAGCAGGTCTTGGCATTTTCTTTTCTAATTTGTCAACAATTGGATTTAGAGAGCATGCAAATACCAATGAAATAAACAGCATTATTGCAATGTCAACATTTGTGAACATAAAAAATAAAAACAGGACAATAAAAAACCCAAAAAGAACAGTATTTAATGGAATTTCATTATTAAACAATCTTATCATATTTCCTCCTGATATTTTGGTAACACTTATAAATTATATATTAAATATAACGATTATGCAATTTATATTATTCTTTGCGATTTTTTCGCAGACGGAACAGTATACTACATTAAATTTTAGAAAGTGTTATTTAAAAAACGGCGCTGTTATTAATTTTAACAGGAAGATTGAGAAATATTTTGTACAAATAATTGCACCTTACAGATTACGACATTATTAACTTATTATGCAGAGTATTCTTTTCAAGTCTATATTAGAGCCATTAGGTCGTTTTCAACAATTGACATTGAATACGATAACATAAAAATATTGTCGTGTGGGATTAAACTGTCCAACACGACCTACTTATTAGTGCAAATATGGTGCAAAAAAAAGGACATTTTTGTTCCCAAAATCGGACATTTCGGACATTTTGAATCAAACAATTTCCGACCTTACAAAATTGCTATAATTTACTAAAATTAGCTAATAGGTCGGGTTTCAACCCGACAAAAATAAATAAAATATGTGTCGGGCTAAAGCCCGACCTATTTTTAGAAATTAAATTTTCAAATTACCTATTTTTGTTCATTTGTGAGATTGAGGTTTAGTTGGCATTTGAGTCGAATGTTTATCATTTTAATTTTTCAAAATTGGAATTTTCAGGATAGAAAATGTACTTTTGAGGTAATTTGAAATTTTTATTTCCGACCACGCAAAATCGCTATGATTTACTGAAATTAGTAATCTTGCCAACTAAAATTATTTACCCCTTCCGACCAAATGTCCTGAAAAAAGTATTACCCTCGCAATGACATTTATTTCTTCCGAGCAAAAATCCTGTTAAAAGGTACTCTGTAAAATAACAGTCGGTTTGAGAAAATAGAACATATATTTTGACAATTATAAATATAAAAAAACTTGTTATTGTTAGGTTTCACCCAACCTACAAACTTATTTTTGACATTGTTTTTACCTTTTATAGATATGAATAATTCGTTTTATAAACGACTCCTAATTCATCGGCATAGTCTTGCCAAAATCTGTGAATGCCTTTGATTTGTTCATAGCCGATATCAAATTCATTTTCTGATTTTATTTTCTGTATTTCTTGCTGGAATTATTGTGCTACCGTTTTATATTTAGATTGTAATTCTTCAGCGCTGTATTTTCCTGTTGATTTTAGTTCTTTAATTTTAGCGGCTAATTGTTTGATAGTTGTGATACCATGAAACTCTTTTGGTAATCTATCTGTGAGTGCACCCAAAATTTCCGGATACATGTAAAATACATGCTCTGCTTCATATAAAGCCATTTGTTTTTTATCAATAGCCTTAAATTTAGGTGTTTTCATTAAAAGAGAAAATTCCCCGTTCTTATTAAAGGCTATAATATCATCACAATGTCTGAACATATATCCAAAATCATCAAAACTGATTGGAGTAGATAGCGATTTATCACCGCATTTATACGATGCAGGGTGACCATGAATAACTGAACAACTTTTTGGAAAATGTAATTGATCAAATCCTGCACTAACTTGAAGTTCATCGCCCTTATATTCTCCAAATATTTTATGAGATTTTTTATCAATAATAACCAAATGTTCGTAAGGTTCATCCGAATGCAATGCGCAAACAGCTCGTTCTTTTGCATATTTACGTGCACCTTTTAAACTCGTAAAGTTACTTTGTAACGATGGAATCTTATTTTCAGGAGATATACTACTTTTACCCGAAATCATATCTTCAATCCATTTCATTACAGTTTTTCTAGCATTTGAACCATCAACAGTTACATTTTCAATAATTTCATTTGAAGTTGCACTTTTTATACTTTTATTAGTTATTCCACTTTTAATAACTGTTTTAAAATTAACTGCATCCGTTTTTAGGGGCACATATTTCAAGCCGACGGTATTTGCAATTTTTTGTGGTTTAGTGCATAGCATGCTCTTGGCAAGTTTTCCGCCACGTTCAACCATAAAATTAAATGCAACTTTTTGTAATCCCATTACAAAATTTTCCTTATTATTCCCTGTATATATATAAAGTATTTTTTCTATGAGAAATTGACTAATTTATAATTGAATTTTAAATTTTTGTTACACATCCAATATCTCTTCCAAATTATAATTTTGTTTTTGGGCTCCATTCACGTTGAATTCATAATCCGGATTCAAATTTTTAACAAGTTCCTCTTTAACCTTTTTGGATTCTGCACAATATTTGGAATCATCTCTGATTGCCCAACCTACATTTGTTTACTTCCGAGCAAAATGGACAAAAAAATATACTCTGCTCGCAACCCGCTCTAACCGGACAAGTCTGTAGGTTGGGTTTTCAACCCAACAATAACTTTTGGGTGCAATTTTGTGCAATAGGGTGCAAGAATAGTGCAAAAAATGAGTAAAAAAGTGCAAGAAAAGTCACTTTTGGAGTAGTTTGGAATTTAAATCATCAATCATGTTCCGACCGCTACAATTTAGTGGTGTTGGGGTAGAAACCCCAACCTACATTTGTTTGCTTCCGAGCAAAACGGACAAAAAAATATATATTTCTTCCGAGCAAAAATCCTGTTAAAAGGTACCTGTTGTAAAAGAACATGCGGTTTGAGAAGAAAGAACAGAGAGTTTGATGACAGTTTTAGTGCAAAAATTTGTACCCTGCTGACTGTCATTTTACAACAGGTTTTATGGTAATATTTATACTATGAGTAGAGTTTTGTGTTTACAATATAATCCGAAAATCGGTGATAAAGAATTTAATTTGAATAGAGTCGAACAATTTATTTTAGAATATTCAAATAAATCTATTGATTTGGTATTGTTGCCTGAATTTTTTTCTACAGGCATAGATCACAATTCATTTTTAAACTTTTATGAAGATGAATATGGTGGATATGTCGTTAAGAAAGTAAAAGATATTGCAAAAAAATATTCTGTAAATATTGTTGCAGGCTCTGTTATCGAAAAATCAGACAATAAACTATACAATACTTCTTTTGTTATAAATAGAGATGGCGAATCTATCTGTAAATATAGAAAAATTCACCTCTTCAATTATAATGGCGGGACAGAAGGACAAAGAATTACTGCAGGAAATGAGCCTGTCGTAGTAGAGCTGGATTTTGCAAAAATCGGCTTAAATATTTGTTATGATTTTCGTTATCCTGTTATGCAAAAAGAATTATCGAAAATGGGGGCAGAACTTCTTGTTTGCCCTACTGCATGGTGTATACCAAATTGCATTTATAATAACAACCAAAAATTAAAGCATGAACAAGATATTTGGGAATCATTAAATAAAATACGAGCTTATGACAACTTGGTTTATGTTGTATCTTGTAATCAAGTAGGAATGGTTAATAACAGATTAAGCAATATAGGGTGTTCTATGGTCGTTTCACCTGATGGTAAAATTTTAGCAAATGCAGAAAATAATGAGTGTGCACTATTTGCTGAAATTGATTTAGAAACAGTAAGAAATTATAAGAAAGTTTATCCAATTTCTGAAATAGATTAATCAAAACTTTTCTTAAAAACAATCAGATTAACTCTTGTCGGTAACAATATCAACTAGCCAACTGGCTATATTTTTGTCTAATTTTTGGACTATTTTTGTAAACTATAAAAATTACTATTAAAATTTTTCAAAATAACTGCTGTTTTACAATGGTTGATCTATAACATACAGCTTTTTTATTAAACTTTTAGCTTGGCAAATCGTGGATTTCGAACACATCCAATAGTCCGGTCTGCTCTAACAAGTGATATCTAATCCCCCGACTTTCACAGATAGACGGATAGTAATAGTTTGTTGATGATGCTGTAACTTGTTCTGAATTTAATTTATCTTTATGGGAAGTTTTTTGCATAGCTTTTTTTAAATTATTATAAAAATCTTTTATTGGCTTCAAAGACCAGTCAAAATGTGAATATGTTTTCTTTTTTTTACTAAAGCGTTTCATTTTGCTTTTTAAATTTTCTATCATTTCTTCTTCAGCAAATTTAAGTAAACTTGGTTCTGGTCTTGTTTCTGCTGGTATATCAATAGACAAGAGGTTTTTTAGGTAATGATAAACTGCTTTGTTAAAAAGTTTTCGTTGTTCATTTTTAGATAATTGGTCATATTTTGGCTTTAATTCTTTTAAAATTTGTTCAAAATCGTCTTCGTTCATACCATAGTTATTATTTTTTGTATTCACTCTAATCGCTCGCAACTTATAAACTTTTTCAGTATACACATCATGTGTTTTGTATTCTTTTGTTCCAATTACTACAACATCTTCTGTCGGTAGTAATCTTGCCAACTTTTTAAGTTTTAATTTCTGTATTAAGTTAAGCATATTTCCACCGTCATAAATGAATGCTTTACCATTAAAACTTGTATTATTTGTTTTATTTATCTGCATTTTTTACTCCATATCTAATACTATATAAATATAAAAAAAAATTTTTTTGCTATTAAATAATATAATATTAAAAATTATAGTCCGACAACCAAAAAGGTCATCGGACTATAATTCGGAGTGACAGGGATTTGTCTTGGTCGCTCGCATTTAAGGGGTCTGCGGTTGTCAGCTAATAGGTCGGGTTTCAACCCGACAAAAATAAATAAAATATGTGTCGGGTTAAAACCCGACCTATAAACTGTATGACAAATGTTGGTAATGTAGGTTTTCAAGAATCAAATTTAGCATTCAAAGGTTCTAAAAATAAAGGAAAAGATATGCTAGCGAACGCTTTAGATGATGCAACAAAAAAGATTGCAAAAATGAATTCAAGTATCCCTGCAAATCAACAAATGGATGTAGCATGGAAAGATGCTGTCGATTCTCTAAAAGGTAAATTTTCCCCTAATAGTGTTAAAGGAGCAGAAGCATTAGAAAGAGAAATGATAAATGAAGCCCTTATGGGACGTGTTATGGCAGATTTATGTAACCCTAAAATTAATACTCCTCTTAAAAAGTAGCTATATTATAAAGTA
Source organism: uncultured bacterium (assembly GCA_902779645.1). Classification (GTDB taxonomy): domain Bacteria; phylum Cyanobacteriota; class Vampirovibrionia; order Gastranaerophilales; family Gastranaerophilaceae; genus CAG-196. The sequence continues at coordinate 119,517 of CACZCH010000004.1, forward strand.
ACAACAATAATACAATATGAAAGTAGGTCATAATGAATAATATTCAAAATTACGGTGTAATACCTTTTAAAGGTAATATAGTAATAAAAGATAAAAACGGGGATAGAACATTTATTCCCGCAAAACAAGTTAAATACATAGAAGAAAAAACTACCGGATTGTCAAAAGGTGTATATATAGTTACAAATATTGATGAAGATTGGGGGAACACTTTTTATCGCTTTAAAAATATCCCATACGAAAAAGTTGTTGAACTGTATAAAAATGCAATAAATTCAGATAATGATGTAGAAATACCAAATGATAAATAATAATATGATACAAATAAAATATATCAAAATAGAAAGGTTTATATATGAATGTTTCAATGCAATATAACAATACAAATTTTAGAAGTAAGTATCAGATAAATGCAAATGAATTTTTGGCTGATAATAATAAAAAATGTAAAGATAGAGATTTTATTCTAGGTTTTTGGCAAACAAAAGCAAAAAATGGCATACAACTTCATAAAGACAGTCATGATTTTTTCTATGGTGAATACAAAAAAAATCCTAAAGCGGATTTTATTCAAATCTATGATTTAGATAATAAATATGATAGTGATTTTGAAAAATCTTTAAAATCTGTTGGGCAAAGCTATAATAAATTAGCGTAATATACCAATAATTTCTCAGACCAAATTATAGATTGGGGGTTCTACCCCAACATTAACGTTTGGGTGCAAATCTGTGCACAATGGGTGCAATTTATTGCAAAAAATGAGTACAAAAGTGCAAGAAAAGTCACTTTTGGAGTAGTTTGGAATTTAAATCATCAATCATATTCCGACCGCTAAGATTTAGTGGTGTTGGGCAAGAATGCCCAACCTACATTTGTTTGTTTATCGTCAAAACGGACAAAAAAATACAAAAACATTTACCCCTTCCGACCAAATGTCCTGTTAAAAGGTACATGTTAAAAGGTAAGTTAAAAGGTAAATAAAAAACAGTCTGACTGAAGTCAAACTATTTTTTATTCAGAGGGGATGGGATTCGAACCCACGGTGGAGCAAGCCCCACACAACCCTTCCAAGATTGCACCATCAACCGCTCGGACACCCCTCTTTGGTTACCAGTCTATTATATATAAGACAATTACGCTTGTAAAGATGTTGAATTCTCTTTTTTTTCGGTAGTATAATCGTTATGTTTTAGTAATAAGATTTATACTCAGTCGGGAAGAAGAAATAATGAACATTGGTAAAATAGACAGACAAGTTTTAAAATTATATAATGCAGCAAAGGTTATCCGCAAAGTACAGATTAGCTCACGGGAACAGAAGTATATGCAGGATACTTGTTCAAGCTTGAGTCAATTCTCAGGTATTCCTTTGTCTAATATTCAAAAATTGACAAAAGGTGCGACATATGATCAATTTACACTTTTAAGAACTTTAATAAATAAATTTAATTACGACAAATTTAATTCTTTTGAAGAAAGAGCAAACCGTATATTTAATATATACTCGGAAGTAAAAAAACCGTCAGTGTTGCATCTTAATATCATCAGAAAATCAAAAGAGCCTTTTGAGTCTTTGGAAAAGGTATTTTCATTAGCTAAAGATGAAGAAAGTTTACAGTTTGTTGAAAATTTGCAATATGGTGAATTAAAGAATTCAAAAAATCCGTTAAAGATTATAGCTGATTTGCTGAATTCAAAAAACAGAGACAGATATATATCAAAAACGGAAAGATATTCTTCTTATATAGAGCTTCATGCAAGCAATGATGATGCTGTTAAAAAACTTGATTATTTAATTGAAACAGGTAAATACAGTCGTTTTCGTTCAGACGCTCAGCTTGCAGTAAAAAAACTTTTTAAGAAACAAAGAATAGAAACTGCCATGTCAGGTAAATCAGAAGAACTTGAAAAAATGTATACAAAAGACAGAGCAAACTTTTTAAAAACTTTAGTTAACAATTATATGCCGGCTAAAAAAGTTCAGAATGAAGATACCAAAGCTGTTGTATTAAATATGTACGGTTCTATGGACAAAGCAAATTTAAAATTAAGACAAGCGATTGTGGAAAGATTTAAAATCTCTTCTATTAAAGATAAAACAGCTGAAATTGTTGAGATGCAAAGTTTATTTAATAAAATTGATAAAGATTCAGACGCAAAAAGTTTTGTGCAAAAAGCAATTGATAAAGATTTAAAAATAGGCTCAATAAAAGAATTAAATGAAGTTCTTTCGGTTACTCCTCTAAAGAAGGCTAATATATTTTTTAATAACGCAAAAAGAATCATAGAGCGTTCAACCGGTAAGGAAAGAACACAAGCTTTGGTAGAAGAACTTGAAAACCCGTTTTTTGAGTCAAAAGCTCCAAAAATTCAAAAAGCAAGAATTGTAAGAATGTTTTCCGACAGACCTCAAAAAGAGGGTTTTTTCTCAAGAACGGTAAAGATTATAGAAAACAAGTTCAACCAATTCCGATATAACAGAATGTCAGCATAAAACATATCTTAACATCGCCCCGCTTACCTCTTGAATTTGAGCTTTTGTGATGATAAACTCCATGTTATAAGAAGAAAAGGAGTGAAATATGGTTTGTTTAACATCACAAAAAAATGACGCTAAACTTGTAAGTGAAGCGTTAAAAGTTCTGGGTAAAGATAATTTAGCGTTGATTATACACGGAAGCAGTTTTCCTTCAAAAGACGGAGAGGATACAGGCTTCGGTACATTCAATTCTGAGGCAGGGCATTCAGTAATTGATTACGCATCAGGGATATTTAATGCCTTGCAGCTCGGTCCTGCCGGCAAAACAAAAAGCTCTGATTCTTCACCTTATACAGGTACAATTTTTTCAGGTAATCCTCTGTTTATAGATCTTAAACAATTAACAGATAAAAAATGGGATTCAATCTTGTCCAAAGAAACTTTCAATAAAGTCGTAGAAAATAACCCAAAACAGAATACAGGCAGAACTTGTTATTCTTATATTTTTAACGCACAAAACGAAGCATTAAAAGAAGCATGGGAAAACTTTAAGAAAAAAGAACACGGCGGAATTTTCGGTTCACACCTGAAAAAAGAATTTGAAAGTTTTAAGAAAGAAAACGAATTCTGGCTGGATAACGATTCTTTATATGAAGCACTTTCTATTGAGAATAAAAATGACTATTGGTATATTTGGAAAAACGAAACAGATAAAAGATTATTAAATCCAAAAACTGATGACGAAAAGAAAGCTTTCGCAAAAAGAATTGATGAAATAAAGAAAAAATACGCAGATGAAATAGATTTTTATAAATTCTGCCAATTTGTATTAGAAAAACAAAACGAAGAAACTAAAAAATACGCACTTTCTAAAGGTATAAAAATGATTGCGGACAGACAAGTCGCTTTCTCTGATAGAGATGCTTGGGCTTATCAATCATTATTCTTGGAAGGCTGGCTTTTAGGCTGTCCTCCTGATTATTTCTCAAAAGACGGTCAGGCTTGGGGCTTCCCTGTAATGGACCCTGACAAAATGTATAATGAAGACGGTTCTTTGGGTGAAGGCGGAATCTTGATGAAAAATCTTTTCAAAAAGATGTTCAAAGAAAACCCCGGCGGTGTAAGAATTGACCACATCGTAGGGTTGATTGACCCTTGGGTATACAAGGCTGGTAAAAAACCTATGTGTGAAGACGGGGCAGGAAGATTGTATTCTTCACCTGAACACCCTGAACTCAAAAAGTATGCTATTGCAACTGAGGCTGATTTAGATTGGACTCTTGAAGCTGATAAGGAAAAGAGAGTTAAATCTTTATCCGATGAACAAATTGCTTTGTATGGCAGATTAATAGAAAAAATTGTAATAGGTGCCGCTAAAGAATGCGGTTTGGACAAAAACGCAATTGTTTGTGAAGACTTGGGTACACTTACAAACCCTGTTGACGCTGTTATGAAAAAATACGGTTTACAAGGAATGAGACTTACTCAATTCGTTATCCCTGAAAAGCCTGAACATCCATACAGATGCAAAAATATTACGGAAAATGTTTGGAATATGGTCGGTACACACGATAATAAACCTATTGAAAAATGGGCGGAATCTATGATTAATACTCACGAAGGCTATCTTCATGCAAAGAATTTGGTAGAAGATTTGTTTGCAGAAGCTGAAAACAAAGATGACATTATCGTTAAAATGACAACAGATAAGAATTATTTGAAGTTTATTAAATTGGTAGAGATTTTTGCTTCTAAAGCAAGAAATGTTCAAATATTCTTTACTGACTTCTTCCAAATTAATGAAACCTACAATACTCCGGGAACATCAGGAGACCAAAACTGGTCCTTGAGATTGCCGAATAATTATAAAGATTTAAACGCAATCGATTTGCAAGCAATTTTGAAGCAGGCAATAATTTCACGCGGAAAAGATTTTGCAGACAAGCACTCAAAGCTGATTGCAAAATTATAAGAATAGTAAAAACATAATAAAAAAAACAGACGAACAGTAATTCGTCTGTTTTTTTATAAAAGTGTAATATTCAAAACCTAATGTAAATTTTTGTAAATCTTTTTTCAAAGGTATAAAAATATACATTTACCCCTGTTGACACTGATTTTTGTTTGACATACGATTAGAATGCTATAAGTCGAAAGTAATAGCATAATCTTGCGCGGTTGGAAGGTAAAACCCTTTTAGCTTACGAGTTACAGGATTATAAAGTTAATACAAAAATAAAGGAAAAAACAATGGCAACAGATTCAAAAAGACAAAGAATTAGAGTTTGTTTAAGATCTTACGAACACAAATTAGTTGATGTATCAGCTGAAAAAATCGTAGAAACTGCAAAAAGAACAGACGCTAAAGTTGCCGGTCCTATTCCTTTACCAACAAAAAGACGTATCTATTGTGTATTACGTTCACCACACGTTGATAAGAAATCACGTGAACACTTTGAGATTAGAACTCATAAACGTATTATCGATATTTACGAACCTACTCAACAAACAACTGAAGAATTGAGTAGATTGGACTTACCTGCTGGTGTAGATATTGAAGTTAAATTATAGGCGTTAGCCGGTGCGAGTCCGGTGTTGCGTTTGCAAAGGCAAATGCAAGCAGGGACGAAGCACTACGAAGCCGCCGTTGTGACGAAGCGTAAGCGAAGGAACGAAGCAATCTGTGATTGCACAGGCGGAAAACAACAATAACACACTAGTTCCGAATTTGAAAATTTCATAATAGCATTATGCATATAATGTGAACTACGGCACCCGAAGCGGTGTATGGTAAAGTCCCTAAGGGATGGTAAAGAGACTAGAACGGTAGCGCTCGCAAGATGAAAGGCATAATTGTACGACGGAATATTTTCTGTGCGTATTTATGTCGGAAAGGAAAAACACATGACATTAGGTGTAATAGGTAAAAAAGTTGGAATGACTCAAATCTTTGATTCAGAAGGTTTGGCAGTTCCTGTTACAGTTATCCAAGTTGGTAAAACTGTTGTAACTCAAGTAAAAACAGTTGAAACTGACGGATACAATGCAATCCAAGTTGGTACAATTGAAGCTAAAGAAAAACACTTAACAAAAGCAGAATTAGGCCACTTCAAGAAAAACGGTTTGGATAACTTCAGACATCTTCAAGAATTCAGAGTAGAAAATCCTGCTGACTACAAAGTTGGTCAAGAAATTGATTTATCTGTATTAAATGATGTTCAAAAAGTTGATGTAACAGGTATTTCTATTGGTAAAGGTTTCCAAGGTACAGTAAAAAGATGGAACTTTGGAAGAGGGCCAATGGCACACGGTTCTAAGAACCACAGAGAACCGGGTTCAATCGGTGCAGGTACAACTCCATCACGTGTTATCAAGGGCAAAAGAATGGCTGGTAACATGGGTAATGAAAGAGTTACAATAACAAAACTTAAACTTGTTAAAGTCGATTCAGAAAATGGTTTAGTTTTGATTAAGGGTTCAGTGCCCGGTTGCGAAGGCAGATTGGTAACAATCGTTCCTACAAGAACTAAGTGGAATTAACAAAAAGGCATCAAGGCATTAGGACATTAAGGTACTAAGAATTGATGCACATTGAAAAGATAACCCGCTTCTGCCATATAAAACTCAAAAAGAGTAAGGGGTAGACGGAAAGCAAAAGGAAAAAGAAAATGTCAAAACAATTATTAAATACAAATGGTGAAGCATTAGGCGAAATCACATTAGCAAAAGAAGTGTTCGGTGTTGAGCCTAACTTACACGTAATGCATTTAGCATTAAGAAGACAATTAAACAATGCAAGACAAGGTTCAGCTTGTGCAAAAACAAGAGCTGAAGTATCAGGCGGCGGTAAAAAACCTTGGAAACAAAAAGGTACAGGTCGTGCTAGAGCAGGTTCGCTTCGTTCTCCGTTATTTGCAGGCGGTGGTGTTATATTTGGACCAAAACCACACAGTTATGCAATTAACATGCCTCAAAAAGCAAGAAAATTAGCTCTTAAATCAGCACTTAGCGCAAGAGAAGAACAACTTGTTATAGTTAAAGATTTTTCAGCAATTGATGCACCAAAAACTAAATTAATGGCAGGTATCGTTAAATCACTTAACTTGTCAGGTAAAATTTTAGTTATCGCTGATACAACTGCTGAAGAAAACAAAAACTTAAGTTTGGCAGCAGGTAATATTCCTTCAATCAAATTATTATTACCTTCAAACTTAAACGTAAAAGACTTACTTGAAGCTGATTTTGTTGTAATGACAGAAAAGGCTGTAAATGATATAACAGCGAGGTTACAATAATGGCAAGAACTAACAAAGAAAAATTATATGATGTAATCAAAAAGCCTATCATTACAGAAAAATCAATGATGGCAACAGCTCAGGGTAAATATACTTTCGAAGTACAAAAAGATGCAACAAAAGTTGAGATTGCTCAAGCAGTTGAACTTGCATTCCCTGGCAGAAAAGTTAAGAAGGTACAAACAATTTATATGCCTTCACACGAAAAAAGAATGGGTTTAAAATACGGCAGAACAGATTCTTCTAAGAAAGCAATCGTTACTGTTGAAGGCGATCCAATCGAAGAATTAACAGCAATTTAGTTGTTAATATAAAAAGATTCGTGATTTGTGAACCGTGAATTGTGAATCGAAATTTAAAATAACGGTTCACGAGTCACAATTCACGACTCACGTATATATAAAAGCCAAAAAAAGATAATAATAGGAGAAAAGAAAATGGCAATTCGTAAAATTAATCCGACATCTCCGGGACAAAGAGGTATGACAAAGAGTGATTATCAAGAAATCACTACTTCAACTCCTGAAAAATCTTTATTGATGAATATTAAAAAGACTGCCGGCAGAAACAATACCGGTAGAATAACTTGTCGTCATAAAGGTGGCGGTGTAAAGCAAGCATACCGTATAATTGATTTCCGCAGAGAAAAATTCGGCGTGCCGGCAACGGTAAAAACAATTGAATACGATCCAAACAGAAACGTAAGAATTTCATTAGTATTCTATGCAGATGGTGAAAAGAGATATATCTTGACACCGGAAGGTTTGAATGTTGGTGATGTTATTGTTTCAGGGCCGGAAGCAGCTGTACAAACAGGTAATGCACTTCCTTTGGAACTTATTCCTTTAGGTACAATTGTTCACAATATTGAAATGATACCGGGAAGAGGCGCAAAACTCGTTCGTTCAGCAGGTAACTTTGCACAAGTTATGGCTAAAGAAGGAAACTATGTAACAGTTAAATTACCTTCAGGCGAAATGAGAATGATTCGTAAAGAATGTATGGCAACAATCGGTACTCTTGGAAACTCAGAATTCAAGAACTTAAAGATTGGTAAAGCCGGCAGAAAGAGATATATGGGTGTTAGACCTACAGTTCGTGGTGTAACGATGAACCCATGTGATCACCCGCACGGTGGTGGTGAAGGTAAAACAGGTCCCGGCGGACATCCTAAGACACCTTGGGGTAAACCGGCTCTTGGTTATAAGACAAGAAAACAAGGTAAGGCTTCTGATAAACTGATTGTTAGAAGAAGAACCAAATAGTAAATATAAGTTCGTGATTCGTGAGCTGTGAATCGTGAACCGAAATTAATACTACGGCTCACGAGTCACGATTTACGACTCACGGTATATAAAAACAAAAGGAGAAATTAATGGCACGTTCATTAAAAAAGGGCCCATACGTAGAAGAAGCTCTTCAAAAGAAAATCAACAAGATGAATGAAAATTCAGAAAAGAAAGTTGTAAAAACTTGGTCAAGAGCATCCATGATTATTCCTGATATGTTGGGACATACAATTGCTGTTCACAACGGCAAAACACACGTTCCTGTATACGTAACAGAACAAATGATTGGACACAGATTAGGTGAATTTGCACCTACAAGATTGTACAAAGGGCACGCTGGTTCAGATAAAACAGCAAAAAGAGGTTAGACCTCACAACAGTTAATTTAAAGAATTAATATAAGGAAAATAAAAATGGAAGCTAAATCAAGACAAACTGATATTAAAATGACAGCAAGAAAACTTCGCAGAGTAATCAACGAAGTTAGAGGAAAAGCTGTTACTGAAGCTCTTGATATGTTGAGATTTATGCCGTACTTTGCAGCAAAAGTTGTTGAAAAGAACGTAAAAGCTGCTGCTGCTAACGCATTTGAAAAAGACGGTGTAAAAGCTGAAGCATTAAAGATTTCTGAAATCTATGCTGATGAAAGCGCAACATACAAAAGAGGTAAGCCAAGAGCTCAAGGCAGAATATACAAAAGACTCAAAAGAACGTCACATCTTACCGTAAAAGTAAGCGATGGCGCAAAAGCGTAAGTTAGTAAAAGAAAATAAAGGTAGAAAAAATGGGACAAAAAACACATCCAAAAGGATTTAGAGTAGGTATAATCAGACCTTGGGACAGTACTTGGTACGCTAACTTCAAAGATTATGCCGCAAATGTAGCAGAAGATGCTAAAATCAGAAAATTTATCAAGAAGAAACTATATGCAGCAGGTGTTGCAAATATCATGATTGATAGAAAGTCTCAAAATGTTACTATTACAGTTGTAACAGCTAAACCTGGTATTGTAGTAGGCAGAGGCGGTCAAGGTATTGAAGAACTTAAAGCAGAAGTTTCTAAATACTTAGGAAAACCGGTAGTTATCAATGTTGTTGAAGTTGCAAGAATTGATGTTGATGCTCTATTAGTTGCAGAGTCAGTTGCACAACAACTTGAAAAACGTATCGCATTCAGAAGAGCAATGAAGCAAGCAATGCAAAGAACAATGAGAGCAGGCGCTCAAGGTATTAAAATTATGGTATCAGGTCGTTTAGGCGGTGCTGAAATTGCTCGTTCAGAATGGGCTAAAGAAGGAAGAATTCCTCTTCAAACTCTTAGAGCTGACGTTGACTACGGTTTTACAGAAGCTGATACAATCATGGGTAAGATTGGTGTTAAAGTTTGGATTTTCAAAGGTAACTTAATGCCCGGAGAAAAAGCAGATATGAACATCAAATCAAAAAGCTCAAAAGAAAATAACTCCGCTGATCGTTTCCAAGGCAGACGCGGAAAACGTAAAGCAGTAGAAACAAAATAGTAAATTAGGAGAACAATATAATGTTAATGCCGAAAAAAACAAAATACCGCAAACAAATGAAAGGTAGAATGAAAGGCACCGAAACAAGAGGTGTTGATTTTGAATTCGGTCGTTACGCACTTAGAGCTCTTGAACCGGGTTGGATTACAAGCCGTCAAATAGAAGCCGCAAGACGTGCAATGACAAGAGAAATCAAACGTGGCGGTAACGTTTGGATTAAAATATTCCCGGATAAACCGATTACTGCAAAACCTGCAGAAACTCGTATGGGTTCAGGTAAAGGTAACGTAGAATACTGGGTAGCGGTTGTAAAACCAAACAGAATTTTATTCGAACTTGATTACTTTGATAGAGAAGTTGCAGTTCACGCGCTAGAGCTTGCAGCACAAAAATTACCTATTAAGGTTAAGGTAATCGAAAAGGAAGCACAGAACTAAATTAAGGAAATAAAACAATGAAATTAAGTGAAATGCGTGAAAAAACAGTTGAAGAACTTAAGCAATTCGTTTTAGATTCAAAGAAAGCTTTGTTAGATGCAAGAATTAAATTATCTATGCACAAATTAGAAAACACAGCAGAGATTTCTAAGACTAAAAGAGCAATTGCTCAAGCAAAAACTGTAATTAAAGAAAAGGAGGCAGCTAATGCCTAAGAAAGAAAAACAAGGTGTAGTAATATCAGATAAGATGGATAAGACAGTTGTTGTTAAAGTTGCATCTTACGATCCAATGCGGTGTAGGCGATATTGTTAGAATTATCGAATCTAAGCCAATTTCAGGAAGCAAAAGATGGGTTGTAGAATCTGTCGTAGAAAAAGCTAAGTAGTAATTGTTAAACATCATTACCCATGGTAATGCGCTGGGGGTAAAGGGGTAAATAATAAACTCCTCCCATATGTAGGTTGGGTGAAACCCAACAAAAGAGAAAAGGAAAAGAAAAATGATACAACAAGAAACAAGACTAGTTGTTGCTGATAATACAGGTGCTAAAGAATTATTAGTTATCCGTGTTATGGGTAGTTCTAATAAGAAATTTGCATCAGTAGGTGATGTTGTTGTAGCAACTGTTAAGGATGCAACTCCTAATATGACAGTTAAGAAATCTGAAGTAGTTAAAGCTGTTATCGTTAGAACAAAACACGACATCAAACGTGCTGACGGTTCAGTTATCAGATTTGATGAAAATGCTGCAGTAATTATCGCTAAAGACGGCAACCCAAGAGGAACCCGTGTATTTGGACCTGTAGCAAGAGAACTTCGTGATAAAAACTTCATGAAGATAGTTTCACTTGCACCTGAGGTAATATAGTTTTTCTTATTAAGAAAAAGCTATAAGTCCCTCACAATTAAAATGGAGAAATAAAAAATGGCAAATTCAAAAAAAAGCTTGCATGTAAAAACCGGTGACAGAGTTATCGTAACAGCAGGCAAAGATAAAGGAAAACAAGGTAACATCAAAAAATCTATACCTTCAGAAGGAAAAGTAGTTGTTGAAGGTTTAAACATGATTACCAAAGCTACAAAAGCTAATCCGGCATATGGCATTCAAGGCGGATTGATCAAGAAGGAAGCTCCTCTTGATTCTTCAAACGTTATGATTGTATGCCCTGCTTGTGAAAAAGCAACAAGAGTAGCACACAAAATCGTTGACGGAAAAAAGGTTCGCGTTTGTAAAAAATGTGGTGAATCACTCGACGTATAATCACTAAATACGCGATCAGGGGGGGCAAGTGGATACTATAAGCCCATTATATTTACCCCCGCCTGTATCTATCGTATCAATTATAAGGAATAGAAAAATGACAAAAACAAAAAGCTTAAGAGAAAAATACAACTCAGAAGTTAAAGCTGCACTTAAAGAAAAATTCGGTTACAAAAACGATATGATGGTACCGAAACTTCACAAAATCGTTTTGAACATGGGTGTTGGTGAAGCTTCTCACAACTCAAAAATCGCTGATGCAATCCAAGCTCAATTAACAAAGATTGCAGGACAACACGCAGTAGTTACCAAGGCTAAAAAATCTATCGCTTCTTACAAATTAAGAGAAGGTATGCCGGTCGGTGCTATGGTTACATTACGTGGTGAAAGAATGTATGATTTCTTACAAAAGTTAATCTGCGTAGTTCTTCCTCGTATTCGTGACTTCCGCGGTGTTTCTGCAAAGAGCTTCGACGGCAGAGGTAACTATACTCTTGGTTTAAAAGAACAATCATTGTTCCCTGAAATCACTTATGAAGAAGTTGATTTGGTAAAAGGTATGAACGTATCTGTTATCACAACTGCTAATACAGATGATGAAGCAAGAGAATTATTAAGATTACTTGGTATGCCTTTCAAGGGAATGAACAAGTAGTTCTTTAAAGTTCGTGAATCGTGAGTCGAGATTCGTGAATTGATATTTAAAAGACGACTCACGAGTCACAATTCACGGCTCACGTTAGGTAAAAATAATGTGTTAATAAAACACCAGAATAAAGGAGATAAATTCATGGCTAAGAAAGCGATGATAAATAAAGAAGAAACAAGAAGATTATTGGCAGCAAAGGGCAAATACCCGTCAGTTAGATTGCATAACAGATGTTCTATTTGCGGTCGTCCTCACGGTTTCCACAGAGATTTCGGTCTTTGCAGAATCTGCTTGAGAAAGATGGCTCACCAAGGATTACTTCCTGGCGTAACTAAAGCAAGCTGGTAGGGGTAAATATAGGGGTTTCTCCCCTAATCCTAACCCTCTCCCGTTGGACGAGGGGATATTCTAAGATTTGCTAAAATAATAATTTAATAAAGCGACTTGATTTTTGTCAAGTCGCTTTGTAATGTTTAAAACATTAATTTTTGTAACAAAATTATTATTTCTTAGCAAAAAAAATGTTGTTGATTTGTTTATGTATTTGTGAATGTTAGTGTTTAAGGAGCAATAATGCTTGAACTTGGTGTTGATATGATAAATAAGTATTTACCTAATGTGAAAGATTCGCTTTGAACTCTTTCTGAAAACGGATATAAAAATATAACAACAATTAAGACAAAAAATTGTTATAAAATAACAGCAACCTCCAGTATGGGTAAAAATTTAACCGAGCTTTGGGATATAGATTCAAATCTGCATAAGGTTATGACAGAAAGTATTACCGATTCAACAAAAACCAGACTTGAACTTTTAAGAGAATATTTAGACGGCACACCTTTCGATTTTTATGCAAAAACAACTATATCTACTCCAAAATTTGAGCGTACTTATTTATATAAAGCTAAACCGAGTAAGGAAATTTATTTAAGAATTTTTGATAAGGAAAATGGTAAAAAAGAATATTTGAAGAAATGCGGAAATGACCCTTGGCGCTCATTAATTCCGACTAAAAAACCTGCTGATATAACAGAAAAACCGCATATAGGTTTTAGAATTAGACACGAAGTTAATGAGAAGGATGGTTCTGTTTCCACTTATTTATTAAATCCAAGAACCCAATGTTTGTATAAGAAGAATGTGGATAAAGACGGTAACATTCAATTTTTTAAAGTTTCATCTGATGGTGTCTTGAAATTATTTGCATAAAAAAAGAACTTTATATAAGTGTGATTTTGTTTCCTGCCAAAATGACAGGTGGGTGAGTGCCTTTAGAGTTTCGTTTCCGGCTGGCGATTTATTAAAATCGACCGGTATACTGCTTCAATAACAGAGCTTACTCTCCCTTTTATAAAAAATGTAGGAACAAAATAAACACCTATATAAAGTAACAATATTATCTCATATATTTTTAAGATTTTCAACTTTATGCTTAATTCCACCTCTTGCTTGAAGATTTGTTTGTGTTACCATGGTTTTATAAGGAGAAATATATTATGAAAAATTATGAATTGTTAACAATTTTTAAACCGAGTCTTGACTCAGAAGAGTTAGACAAAGCTGTTGATAAAATTTCATCTGATGTTAAGTCAGCAAAAGGTGAAGTTTCTTCAGTTGACAAAATGGGCAGAAAGAAACTTGCTTATGATCTTCAAGGATACAGAGACGGTTTCTTTACAAATATGGTAGTTTCACTTCCTGCTGATGCTATTGTTGAATTCAAAAGAAATCTTAAATTAAACGACAATGTTTTAAGATTTATGTTTATGGAAACAGCAAAGAACGCTCAAAAAGTTTAGTGGAGTAAACGGGGAGTAATATAAAGAATTCCCTCATAACAAAGGCTATTATTAAAGAGGTAATTTTATGACATTAGCAAAAGCAGTTGTAACCGGTTCAGTATACAGAGCGCCTGAAAAACGTTTTACTCAAAATAATGTTCCTGTTTCATCTTTCGTTATGAATATTGGAGACAGAGAAGAGATGTTATTAAGAGTTATTGCAAAACGTCAAACATTGGATGAAGTTGTCTCTTCCTTAGGTAAAGATGACAGAGTTCTTGTTGAAGGCAGATTACAAATTACAACTGTGAAAAATGAAAACGGCGCAGAAAGAAAAATCTATGAAATAGATGCAAACACTGTTGAACCGATGGGCGCAGGGGTAAATGTAACATCAAGTTTTAATGCTTCTTCAAATTCTTCATCAGAAGAAATTGTAAAATTTCCTAAAGAAGAAGAATTTGCTGACGAATTAATCGGTGAAGACGAAATTCCGTTCTAGGGGTAAATATAAAGAGATATATGAGAGTTCCGAATATAAATTTAGGAAAATACCATAAGTCCTTAAATAAAACCCAAAAGATAGCAAGAACCGTTACACGACAAAAACCATATACTCATAAGCTGCAAAAACAAGAAACTGAAAAAGAACAGGAGCTTCTGGAATATATTCAAAAACAAAAAGATTTGGATAATGAAATTATCGAAAAACTAAATAATGCAGTAGATAATCTTAGAGCTGGCGCAATTCAGTATAATGCACTCTTATTATATGGTATAAGATTAGATAAAGAAAAAATATTAGAAAGACTAAAGGCTAGAAAGGCAAAATAGAAAAATGGCAAAACAAGACGCAGCAGATAGAAAGAAAAAGAAAACATGCAGCTTTTGTGCTGAACATGTTGATTCTATCGATTACAAAGATGCAGCAAAGCTTAAAAGATACTTAACAGAAGCAGGAAAAATTATTCCGAGACGCGTTACAGGTAACTGTGCAAGACACCAAAGAATGATTACAACTGCAATCAAAAGAGCCAGAGAAGCTGCAATTATCAGCTATGTATTCGACTAATATAGTTGAATAAAAGTTTTAAGGAATGGCGGAGTATTCTGCCATTCCTCTATTATTACAGCTCAAAACAAGGAGTTTAAAATGACAACACAAATTACTATCAGATCAGATAGAGACACTGATTACACTTTTCAGTACAAAGGTGAAGACGTAACTTTGAAGGCCGGTGGAATCTTAAGTATAGCAGACGGCTTAGATGAAGTAGTTCTTCCTACTTGTGCGATGAAAATTGTAAAGAATTTAATTGTAATAAAGGGTGATGTTAAATAGAGTGCAGATACATGCTGTTACTCATTGACAATACATCTTTATTGTATAAAATTGTAGTATAACTTAGTAAGGTATAAGTTAACGTAGTATATTTAATCAAAGAAGGAGATTAATCTCATGGCACGTGAAAAGTATGAACGTACGAAACCACACGTTCAACATTAACAGCAGCTATATCCGGTGTTTTAGCTGCAGCAGGTAAAGCAGATGCTAAGAAATTCGATGAAATCGATGCTGCTCCTGAAGAAAGAGCAAGAGGTATAACCATCTCTACTGCTCACATTGAATACGAAACAGACGCTAGACACTACGCACACGTAGACTGCCCAGGCCACGCTGATTATGTTAAAAACATGATTACCGGTGCAGCTCAAATGGACGGCGCAATCCTCGTTGTTGCAGCTACTGATGGTGCTATGCCTCAAACTCGTGAACACATTCTTCTTGCTAGACAAGTTGGTGTTCCTAAATTAGTTGTATTCTTGAACAAATGCGATATGGTTGATGACCCTGAATTATTAGAATTAGTTGAAATGGAAGTTAGAGAACTTCTTTCATCTTATGAATTCGACGGTGACAACATTCCGTTCATCCATGGTTCAGCTCTTAAAGCTTTAGAAGCTGTTCAAGCTAATCCAAACATCGCTAGAGGCGCTGATAAATGGGTTGATAAAATTTGGGAATTGATGGATGCTATCGACTCTTACATCCCAACTCCTGAACGTGATTTAGACAAACCATTCTTGATGCCGGTTGAAGACGTATTCTCTATCACTGGTCGTGGTACAGTTGCAACTGGTAGAGTAGAACGTGGTATTGTTAAAGTTGGTGACGAAGTTGAATTAGTTGGTTTAGGCGAAACTAAGAAAACAACTGTAACTGGTGTAGAAATGTTCAGAAAATCTCTTGACCAAGGTCAAGCTGGTGACAACATTGGTGCATTGTTAAGAGGTATTGATAAGACTGAAATCCAACGTGGTCAAGTTCTTGCAAAACCTGGTTCAATCCACCCACACACTAAATTTACTGCTAACGTTTACGTTTTGACAAAAGAAGAAGGCGGACGTCACACTCCATTCTTCCCTGGTTACAGACCACAATTCTATATCAGAACAACTGACGTTACAGGTTCTATCAAATTTGACGGCGAAATGGTAATGCCTGGTGATAACGTAGTTATGGACGTTGAATTAATCGCTCCTGTTGCTATCGAACAAGGTATGAGATTCGCTATCCGTGAAGGTGGTAGAACAGTTGGTGCCGGTGTTGTTGACAAAATTACTGAGTAATTAACAACATAAGCAAAAATAACAAATGTAGGGTGGGCAAAGCCGTAAGGTGTGCCCACCTTTTTTAATTTATATTGTTTGGTTTTACTTAACCTGCAAAATAAACTTTTAAAAAAGTGAAAAGTTTAAAAGGTGCAAAAATTGCACCCTTATTTTATAAAAGCAGATAGTTATTTTCAATATTTTGAACAAATGTTTTTTTATAAGCTTTTGGGATTGTTACATAAACGTATTCCGTTTTCTTTTTTAAACCGCTTAATCCTATAACAGCATTGTCTTTCCCAAAGTTGTCATGTACAAAGTTGAATAAATTTTGTATCTTAGTTATCATAAACTGTCCTTTCATGTTGTTTGTGTGATATAATTACATTGTTGTTTTAATGAAAAAAATGTTAATGTCAAAATAAGGAGTAAAAAGATGGAAAAAGTTACAAAAGATATGGGTATTATTGAAATCGTTCAAGCTCATCCTGAAGCTGCTGTGGTATTTCAAAAATACGGAATGGGTTGTTTAGGCTGTGCAGCTGCAAGATTTGAAAACCTTGAAGCAGGTGCTAAAGTTCATGGTTTTGATGCTGACCAAATGGTCGCAGAAATTAATGAACTAATTGGTGCGTAGTTTTAAATAGAGGGGTAAATAGAGTGGTAAAACATTGGATTTGCCACCTTACCCTGGCCTTCTCCTTTAAGGAGTGGGTGTCATGATTATAGGAGAGTGCTTATGACATTGTGGGAGTTTATAGTAATATGCGGTATAGTGTTCATTATTCTTGAACTATTTGTGCCCAGCATGTTCTTTTTAAATTTTGCGCTTGCTGCGTTTATTACTGCCATAGTATCATTATTTACAACTAAAATGCTGACTCTTGTGTTGGTATTCTTTGTTTTTTCGTTTTTATCATTTGTTTTTTTAAGACCGTTATTATTGAAACGTAAGGGAAAAGATATTGAAACGGGGGTTAATGACAAATACATAGGTAAAAAGGCTAAGGTAATTGAAGATGTTTCAGGTGATAATGGTGCAATATCCATCTATGATGAAAGATGGAGTGCAAGAACTGAGGACGGTTCTGTTATCATTGCAGGAACAGAAGTCGAAATTGTCAGAAATGACAGTTTGATAATGTATGTAATTAAGAGGTAAGGGCTATCCCTTCACTCTAACCTCTCCCATTAGGTGAGGGAGATATTTTTTTAAGAGAGGAGTATATATGGTATTTTCATTATTTTTGATTGCGCTTGCAATCCTTTTCATTGCAAAAGGTGTTGTAATTGTACAACAGGCAGAAGTTGTCGTTATAGAGCGTTTGGGTAAGTTTGACAGAATTTTGGAGTCTGGTTTTAACTTTATTATTCCTATTCTTGAAGCACCTCGTGCTATCGATTGGAAAACAACAAAGAAAGGTTTTGACGGAGCATCATATAGTTATATTGAAAAGAAAACCAGAATTGACTTAAGAGAAGCTGTTTATGATTTTCCGAGACAAAATGTAATTACAAAAGACAATGTTTCTATCAGTATCAACGCTCTTTTGTATTTCCAAATAATGAATCCTAAGTCAGCTGTATATGAAATTCAAAATCTTCCGGAAGCTATTGAAAAGCTTACTCAAACAAACTTAAGAAACCTTGTTGGTCAGCTTGATTTGGATGAATCATTGGTTTCAAGAGATAAGATTAACCAAGAATTAAGAGCTATATTAGATGAAGCAACTAATAAATGGGGAGTAAAGGTTAACAGAGTAGAACTTCAAGATATTATTCCTCCAAGTGACATTCAATCTGCGATGGAAAAACAAATGAAGGCTGAACGTGACAGACGTGCGGCAATTCTTGAGGCAGAAGGTTTGAAAAAATCAGCAGTTCTTAAAGCAGAGGGTGAAAAAGAAGCCGCTATTAACAGAGCCGAAGGTGAAAAACAATCTAACATTCTTCGTGCTGAAGGTGTTGCTCAAGCTCGTATACTTGAAGCTGATGGTGAAAAGCAAGCTATCCAAAGAATTATAGATGCTCTTGCCGATAAAGGTCAGCCTGACAAATACTTGATTGCTATGAAGTATTTGGAAACAATGAAAGCTATTACAAGCGGAAAAGATAACAAAGTTGTTTATATGCCTTATGAAGCAACAGGAATATTAAGCTCTGTTGATGGTATTAAACAGATGTTTGGGGATAAATAAGACACTGTCATACTGAGCGTGAGCGAAGTATCTTACACCTCCTTGCAAGAGATTCTTCGGGTTAAATAGTTATTTCCCTCAGAATGACGAGAATATTTGTAATACTAAATAGCAGGTATGTGGTGAATTTACCATAACCTGCTATTTTATGTTAGAATATAACTATGACCAAGATAAGAAAGCTTTATTATTTTGATAAGAAGAATGCAAAAGAAATGATTTCATTTTTGAATAACGGAGATACTTATGTTAATAACATAATGTTTAATCCGTTAATTCCGTTTCATCATATTTTGCCGTTAAGGTTCAAATATCTGCCGGAGTCTTATGTTTTAAAAGACAGAAAAGAAATAAAAGGGCTTATAACCGTTGCTCCTTCAAGATGCCCTCTAAAGCAGATGGAAATTCAGAAACTTTTATTTGAAGAAAATTGTTATGAAGATGCAGGAGAACTTATACAATATGTTGTTTCAAAATATAAGGCAAAAGGCTGTGCATCAATAATAGCAAGAATTGATGACCATTTGCCGGAACTGTTAAAACTTTTTGTTTCTAAATGCGGGTTTAGTCAAATATCTTATGAAAAACTATGGAACGTAGATTCCGATAACGAATTCTATAATAAATATGTGAACGGGGAATCATATAAGCAATACAATCCTAAAATGTTTAGAGCATTCAGAAACTCTGATGCTCCTGTTGTTGCAAATATGTATAATGAACAGCTTCTTCCTCATTTTAGACCATTACTGGGAAAAGACGGAAAAGATTTTAAATACAAACTTTTCCCCGGATTATCATATTTTAATGAATACAAATATGTTTATCAGGATAAAAAACTTAAAAATATTTTATCGTACATTTCGATTAAAACT
The DNA here is from genome assembly GCA_902779645.1 of uncultured bacterium. Classification (GTDB taxonomy): domain Bacteria; phylum Cyanobacteriota; class Vampirovibrionia; order Gastranaerophilales; family Gastranaerophilaceae; genus CAG-196. Next base: position 138,919 of record CACZCH010000004.1, read on the forward strand.
CCTGATAACAAGAATTATATTTTAGATATTGTACAATCTTCTTGGGAAGAGATTGATATAAACTTAATAATATCATTTGCCCTAGAGCAAATAAAAAAACGTAAGAAGGATTCAAAATTATTTGTTAAAACAAAAAAATATACCCAGCTTGGTGAAAAATACGAAAAAATTTTTATGAACAACAAATTTGAATGTGTACAAAACCAGATTGTACTAACAAATTCATCAGCTAAGATAATACGAAATGAAGAAAGAAGCCGTAATTTTACAGTTTTAAACCAGTTTTACGGCGGAGTCGGAGTAGTAAATAAGATTTAGATTATTATAAAACGGGCGAAACCTTTGGCTTCGCCCGTTTATTTATTTTATCCACCCAATCGTATTTATCGAATGTTACTAATCAAGAAGGTCGCCTATGATACCTTCGTGATTGTTGTTGTTATTACAATCACCTTGGCATTGGCATTTACATACTAATTCAGGAAGGTATTTATAAATCGCTTCTAACAATGCTTTCAATTGTTCTTTGTCAAGGTCATGTTTGTCAGCAAACTCAAGTACCAAATTGTATATATTTTGGTTTGTTGCGTTACCTTGTTTCATCAATGATATTATTGTTTCTGCTTCTTCGATATTTTCAGCATGAAGAGAATTCAAGAATTCTGTATATTTTGCATAATTATCAGCATCGTGTTTAATCCATAATTCTTCAAGTTCATCTTTTGTCAGAGCTTTACCAGCAATTGCTATTAGGCTGTCAATTTGTGCTTTGAACTCGGGCATACGTTTCTCGAGGAGATTCAGATATGTATTAGTAGTATTTGCACTTTCATTTAATTTAACAAGCTCTGGTCTAATTAATTTTACTTCATTTAAAAGTTCTGCTATGTCCATATTTTGGAGTTTAAGTAATATCTTTGTAGAATCTCCGGTTGCTTTAATACCGTCAAGAGTTTCTTGCTGAGCATCCATTTTTGCCAGAATTTGGTCACCGTATAACTTAAACAAGTTAGCAAGATTATCCATCTTGTTCAACATAGAATCTGCTTTAACAACTAATACATCTAAATCGTTTTTGATTTCTTGTAATAAATCCATTAAAGCTTTGTATGCACCTTCTAAATCACCGTTAGCAATTGAATTAAGGATTGCTTGTAATTTAGCTTCGGTAGCTTTTTGGCTGTCTAAAATTTGTTTTAGCAGATAGTTAGCTCGTGCAAATCCCATAGCTTCAATTTCCATTTGGGTATAACCTTGAGCAATTAAGATTTTCATACCTTCTGCTGTGATTTTTTGTTCTTTTTCTTGATTAGCAATAATGGTTTCCAAAGCTGTAATTTGAATATTGTTTTGAACAACCATACTGTCAACTGCTTCGCGAACGCCTTTAACTTCTTCGTATGTAGCTTTTCCTGTTCTGTCAATTGAACCCAAAAGCTTAATAGCTAATTGTAGATATTTGCCGTATTCAGAATTTGCTTTGTTTAATTTTTCAAGGTTTTCGTTAACCAAGTCTAATCTAGCTATAATTTGTTGCAGGGCACCTAATACATCACCGCCGTGGTCTTTAGCCCATTGAATTGCTTCGTTAAGAATTGCAATTGCTTCTGCGTTGGAAAATCCTTGAGCCTCAAGCAAAGAGATAATCACTTTTTGATAGCCGTTACTTTCTTGAATGCCGTTATCAATATCTATAATTTTGTCAGCCATGCTTGTTAAAATAGCTTTCAATGCATTTAAATCGCCTGAAACACCATTTTGCCATGCCGTTACTTGTGCTACGTAAGCATTAAATTCTGCTTGAGAAATTTTTTGTTGTTCAAGCATTTGTGCCAAAATAGCTAACATAGAATTAAATAGTGCAGTAGTTTGGGCATTATCAATTGTAATCGTAATTTCTGTTTTATTTTCTGCCGGCGGTAGTTCATAATAATTCTTTTCGCAAGATGCTAATGCAGCTGCAGCAATAACGCCAGTTGCTACTTTTGCGGAATTTTTAACCAAACTGCCCTTAAAAGCTATATTAGAAGAAAATGGAGCAACGTAAGATTTTGCAGATTCATCTTTTTTACCTTCTGCGTCATCTTTCATAACTCCTAATTCTTTTCCTAATTGCGGATCTTCCATTAAATTTTTAAGACCTAAGAATGTCAAAGCATTCATCCCTGTTTGATTAGCTGCAATTTCCGGCTCAGAAGCAGGTGTATCGGCAGCTTTTTTTGCCATTTTGTCATCCAATGACAACAAGTTGATTTTCATAATTTTCATACGTTTTATGCTCCTTTTTTAACGTGCTAGTGTCATACCTATTATACAAAGTACAAAAATTGTAAAAAATAATTTTGCTAGTTTTTCCATGTTTTTGAGTGAAATGTTTACAAAAGTTTACAGTTTTTTCTTGTTGTTTCAGTCGTTATGTTTTACTTGCTATATCAAAATCTTCAAGCTATAATATCAAATGGACAAAAGGTTAGGAAAATGAAAGATATAATAGTACAGAAGTTCGGAGGAACATCTGTTGCAGACACAGATAAAATAAAAAATGTAGCAAAGGCTATCATCAGGGAGAAGGAATTAGGGCATGATATTGTTGTTGTAGTTTCTGCAATGGGGCATACGACAGATTATCTTGTTAAGATGGCGCATGAGATATCAGAAAATCCGTCATCAAGAGAAATGGACATGCTTCTTTCTACCGGCGAAGGTGTTTCTATTGCACTTCTAGCAATGGCACTTCAAGCTCAAGGATGCCCTGCTGTCAGTATGAATGCCATGCAAATTGGTATTATGACAGAAAAGGTTCACTCTAAGGCTAGAATTATTGATATAAAAACAGAAAAAATAAAAAGTTATTTAGAGCAAGGCAAAGTTGTTGTAGTCGCCGGATTTCAAGGTATAACCGAAGATTTTGAGATTACGACTCTCGGGAGAGGCGGCTCTGATACTTCAGCGGTTGCTCTTGCAGGAGCATTGAACGCAAAACGATGCGATATTTATACAGATGTCGAAGGTGTTTATACAACAGATCCGCGTGTTGTACCTCATGCTTCAAGACTTGAGGAAATTTCTTATGGTGAAATGCTTGAACTTGCAAGAGTAGGGGCAAATGTTCTTCATCCAAGAGCAGTCGAGACAGCCAAACAATATGAAGTGCCGGTTAGAGTCCGAAGCACTTTTAAGTTAGATAATTTAGGAACTTTAATATTAGGAGTCGACAAGATGGAATTACACAAACCTGTAACAGGCGTTGCGTCTGATTTATCACAATTAAGAATTGTCGTTTGCGACGTAAAGGATAACCCCGGTACTGCCGCAATACTGTTTAATGGTTTAGCAATTGCCAATATCTCAGTTGATATGATTATCCAGTCTTATGCAAGACGTGAACTCAATACAAATGACATAGCTTTTACAATAGATAAGGGTGATTTAAAACAGACATTGAGCATTTTAGAGAAGGTTAAAGCTCAATTGGAATTTTCTAATGTATTTGTAGATGATAAGATTGCAAAAATTTCAATTGTTGGTGCCGGCATGATTGACCGACCCGGTATAGCTGCTCAGATGTTTAAAACATTGGCTGATAACGATATAAATATAAAGATGATTGCGACAAGTGAAATAAAAATCAGTTGTATTGTTGACGAAAATGACGCTAAAAAGTCAGTAGAAAGTTTGCATAAAGCTTTTCACTTGGAATCGGATGAAATTGCAGAAGTAAAAGGTACTTTGCCTGATGTATAGAAATTTTTGAACAAAAAATATTTACACTCGTTAAATAAACAGAAAGGTGTAGTTTATGAAAAAATTTTTATATACTTTTTTTTCTTTAGTAATATTATCATTATCGGTTTATGCTGATGACAAGTCAGAGGCTTTAAAAACATTTAATGAATATGTCAATGCTGCGAATAATTATAATCCTGCAGTTGCTTATTTTTATTCCCCTTCTGCAAAGATTATACGTCAGGTAGTTAAACCTGATGGTAAAACCGTAGATGTACTTACTGATACGGCGACTTATGTAAAACAGATGAAAATCGGGCAAGCAGGCGCAAAACTTCGTTCATATAAAAATAATTATACAAATATTGTAGTAACCCAAATTAGTCCCGGAAAAGTTAAGGTATCAAGTGTTCGCCATCCCTCAGTTGATAACGACAGCTTGAAAGCTTATATGATTTTTCAAAAAAAATCTGACGGAAGATGGGTTATTGTAGAAGAGATGATGCAGACAAGACAGCAAATCTTCTTAAGGTATGCTAAATAGAAACCAATCTTAATAACTTAATGGGGTTTGGGGCATTACGGAATGAGCAAACAATGTAGGTGAGATGATAACAAAGCAAGTGCTGTCTGAAGGACAGGCGGGTTGGTAAATGTCTATGTTACGTTATATGTTTTATTCTACTTTAAGTGGTACTTTTACCCCCGAATGTCCTGAGTTCACTTGCTCAGGTCGAACCGTACAATTGTTTAGCGAATGTAGTTTCAGCCCCAAGAGTTTCTTTCTCCACTTTCTTTGCGGTCAAAGAAAGTGGATATAAAAAATCTATCTAAAAATAAAATTTTAAAATTATAAAATAATGCACCAAAATATGTATTTTGGTGCATAAACTAAAACCAATTACAAACATCCTCTTGACAAAGACTTGATTCTAAATCTTGTATTATATTTTTTCTCGTCATCTCATAAGTTACAGGAGTTATCGAAATCTTATTGTTTCTGACTGCAGCAATATCAGAAACAGCATTCTCTGGTTCTGTTATTAATTCACCTGCCATCCAATAATATACTTTTCCTCTCGGATCAATTCTTTTCTCATAATAATCCGTAAAAATTCTGTTACCAAGCTCTGTAATAGCAATCCCTGCGATATCCTCTTTTTCAAGCCCCGGAATATTTATATTCAAAATCGTTTTAGGAGGAATTTTGTATTTATCTATTCTATTAAGAAGCTCTCCTATAAACTTAGACGCAAACTTAAAATCTTCATATTCATTTCTTAAGCTTGCAAGAGAAGTCGCTATACTGGGATACCCCATCATAGCACCCTCCATAGCACAGCTGACTGTCCCTGAATATAATATATCAGCACCCAAATTTGGACCGTGATTAATACCGGAAATTACAAAATCCGGCTTTTCATCTTCTCCTAAAATAGCGTTAATCGCCAATTTAACACAATCACCCGGAGTTCCGGTTGTCATCCAGCATCTTTTAGCACCGTACTTTGGCTCAACCTCCTCAACTCTTAATGGAGAATGCAATGTCAACGAATGTCCCGCAGCACTGCGTTCTCTATCGGGAGCAACAACATAAACATCATGACAAGGAGATATTCCTTCTATTAAAGCTCTTATACCATTCGATAATATGCCGTCATCATTGGATACTAAGATTTTCATTTTATTTTTATCCCTCTAACCATTGTTTGTGCAAACGGTTAATTACATTCTTCTGCTTTAAATCAGAAATTGCATTGTTTAACTCTTCTTTAAGCTTAGCAGAACCTTTACCTCTTTTAAAACCAATTCCGTAAGGTTCTCTGGAATACCTTTTCGGAAGAAGTTTAACTTGATTATCATCAATTGCAAACCTGCTTAAAATAGTATCGTCAGATGTTATTGCATCAATTTTACCGTTTTTAAGAGCATGATATGCCTCTTTATATGTTTTAAAACCTAAAATATTTGCTGTCGGTGCAAGATTAAGCATATTTTTTTCCGCTGTCGTACCCCAAATAATTCCAACATTCTGACCTGACAAATCTCCTATTGAAGATATTTTACTTGCTCTTCTCACTAAAAGTGCCTGCCCTGCAACATCATAAGGGATAGAGAAATCTATAATTTGTAATCTCTGAGGAGTAATTGTCATAGTTGCAATAACTATATCAACTTCACCGGTTGAAGCTTTTAAGAGCCTGTCATGCGGCGTTACAGGTATGAACTTAACATTATTTCTGTTGCCTGTAATATACTGCGCAATATACCTTGCTAAATCTGCATCATATCCGCAAACTTCACCTTTTTCATTCTTGAACCCAAAAGGTTTAGAATCCAAGTTAATTCCGACTCTTATTATACCTTTTTCCATAATTGAGTCATAAATATCCTTTTCTTCATATTTTTCAGGTTTTAATACGAAAAAGTATAATGCAACTAAGCATAAAAATATTGATATTAAAATTGTTCCGAGTTTATTCATAATTCAAGCTTTTGCTTTCTTCCGCAAGATTTATCTTCATCACAATACCCAAGTCTTTCACATTTAGGTACAAGATAAGGCTTAAGCCAAGGTTCGACCTTTATCAATTCATCACACATAGCTTTAACCATCATTCTGATTTCATATTGTGCACGTGTACAAAGTCTTAAATTGGCAACGTGAATTAATTCTCTAAGGTTCATGCTTGTAACAATAGAAGTTGCACAAGCATTCGGAAGAACAGCTCTTGCATCCTCGGCAGGAATTCCTGCTTCGACAAATTCTGTATACTTTTGAGATATTTCACCCATAAAGTCAATAAATTTTTGTTTAAGTTCTTCATTTTTTTCAATTGTTGGCGGAATTAAATAATCAAATTGCCCTTTCTCCTTAACATACCTTTGAGATTTTTGCGAAAAAGACATGTGACGGTGTCTAACAAGCTGGTGAGTACAAGCTCTTGATACATTTGAAATAGCAAATGTAACTTGTATATGTTCTATAACAGAGTAATGACCTGAACCTACAACACGCTCAATAAGCTTTAACATTTTTTCTTCATCATCAGATGCATTATAAATATTAATCGGCATATCTGCACTGTAACAAGTTCTGGCTGCTGTATAAATCGTTTTTAGCATATTTTCCGGTTTCGAGATTAAATGTACAACCGGTTTATTGTTATGTTCTTCCATCCCTCTCTCCTTTTTTATTCATAATAACATAATATTCCGTTTTGTAAAAATTTGTAAAAAAACGTTGTAAAACAAGCAAACTTAAAACTAAATAAAACTTTATATATATAAGAATAAGGGATTTATTATGTTTACTTTAAAACGAATTTTACAATATTGTACGACTCATTCTAAAAGTGCAGTACAAAACATATATAAAGTCCGAAGCTTGCCTCAAAATATTGTCAATGCAGGCAAAATAGGATTGCGCTATTCGCAGATAAACAACTATAACATAGCAAAAACCCTGGGTGTTACAAGCCTTGCGATAACACAAAAAGGATTAAAGCCTCATCTCCCAGGCTTATTGGCAGGTGCAGGGTTATTTTCACCTATACCATTCGGTTCTGTTGCAGGTTTTGGCGCAGGTAAAGTCTTACAAAGACTTATTTAACTTTTCCAGTTGAGAAAGTAGCTGCTTCTTCATAAGGATGTTCCAATCCTGCATCAACTGCTGCTTTGTATGCCGTTTCAAACATATCATCGGAATTATCGGCAATCTGAGGATTATTAACCAAATCTTTTAAATCATTGTTCACGTTGTCAGTATCCTTTACTAACATTGAACGACCCAGTGCTTCTGCTTTAGGATCAGAAAAATCTTTTAATTTTGGCTCTTCCTCTTCTTTTACTCCCTGTGGTGTATCAATCGGTTGTTTTTGCAAAGATGTAAAATTCACTTGATTAATACTAAAATTAGGACCATTAATTTCACTCATGTATATTTACCTCGCTGTTACCATTTATTATATCATTTTTTTGTTTTAATCAACCATCCATTCATATTAAAACGTGACAATATATTTTTTTGCTAGTAAAAAAATATATTGTTACAAAAGTTTACTTAATTAATAAATCATTACCCCCAAATAGTGTATTTTCGCAGATTTTGCTTGATTTTTTAAGAAAAAAACACTAGAATAACTGTATTATGGAACAGTATGTAATATCATTTGATGAAATTAAAGAACTTTTAATCGAACAAAAATACATCAATGAAGATATAGATGAGCTTGAGAAGGCTTTTGAATACGCGAAAAAACTTCATGCAGGACAGTATAGAGTTTCAGAAGAACCTTATATTATTCACCCAATGGAAGTTGTAAAAATCCTTATCGGGTTAAGAGCCGATAAACACACTCTTATGGCAGGGTTCTTGCATGACATTCTAGAAGATACAAATACCGAACCGGAAGAACTCAAAGAACTATTTGGAGAAGACGTACTTAACCTTGTTCAAGGAGTTACAAAGCTCGGGAAACTTCAATTTAAATCAACGGAAGAACGCCAAGCGGAAAACTTTAGAAGAATGTTTATTGCAATGGCTTCTGATATTAGAATTATTTTCTTAAAACTTGCTGACAGACTCCACAACATGCGAACTCTAAACTACATGGCTCCTGCAAAACAGCAAAGAATTGCACAAGAAACTTTAGATATATTTGCTCCGCTTGCAAACCGTTTAGGTGTCGGTAAGATTAAGGCTGAGCTTGAAGATTTATCTCTTAAATATCTTCATCCAGATAAATATTATGAAATCGCACAGCTTGTTTCGCAAAAAAAAGCCGAACGTGAAACTACCGTTAATTTTTTAATAGACAGCATTTCTAAAGATGTTAAGGCAAGCGGAATAAATGCAACTATAACCGGCCGTGCAAAACATTATTACAGTATTTACAAAAAAATGAATCGCTTGAACGTAGCTTTTCACGATTTATATGATATTACCGCAGTTCGTGTAATAGTTGATACGGAAAAAGAGTGTTATGAAGTATTAGGACTTATTCACTCAAGATTTAAACCAATACCGGGAAGATTTAAAGATTATATTGCGATGCCTAAGGGAAACATGTACCAATCTCTTCACACCTCTGTAATAGGTCCGCGCCAAAAACCGCTTGAAGTTCAAATAAGAACTTGGGAAATGCATGAGATTGCCGAATATGGTGTCGCTGCACACTGGAGATACAAGGAAAAAGGTTCTCAAAAAGCAGATTCCGCCAACGACGTAAAATTTTCTTGGATGAGAAAATTGGTTGAATACAACAAGGATACAAAAGATGCAGCAGATTATGTGGATTCTGTAAAACTGGACTTATTTTCCGATCAGGTATTTGCATTCACCCCGGGAGGAGACGTAATAGATTTACCTCAAGGTGCAACACCTGTCGACTTTGCATATCGTATTCACTCTGACGTCGGACACAAAACCGTCGGAGCACTTATTAACGGACGTATTGCGCAGCTTGATACAAAACTTAAAAACGGTGACATTGTAGAAATTATGACTTCCAAAGTCGCCGCTCCGAGATTAGATTGGCTCCACTTTGTAGTAACTAAACAAGCAGCATCAAGAATTCGCAGCTGGTATAAGAAGAACAAACGCGAAGACCATATTAATATCGGAAAAGCTAATCTTGAACACGAACTCACAAAAGCTATTTTTGATGAGTATGTAAAAGAAGGCGAATTTGAAAAAGTAGCCAAGCAGATGAATTATGTGAGTGCAGATGATTTGTTTGCAGCACTTGGATACGGTGAAACAACTTTAAATAAAATTATCAACAGGCTTAAAAAACCTCCTAAGCCAGAATCTGAAAATAATGTTCATCAACATAAACCGCGTAAAGCTTCAGAAAAAGACATAATCGGTTTAGAGGGGCTTTTGTATTCATTTGCAAGGTGTTGTTCTCCAATACCCGGAGAACCGATAGTAGGAGTTGTTACTCGCTCTAAAGGAGTAACTGTTCATAGGCTTGATTGTAGGACGTTAGAGAGCATACCTGTTGAACGACTTATGGATATTCAATGGTCAGGGAATAATATTAACAAAACCTATTCAACCACAATTCGTATTGAAACAGGAGAACGCCTTGGCATGCTAAAAGATGTTATCAGCGTTGTATCCGATAATAACACTAATATCAACTCTGCAAACGTAAAATCTAAAGGTAAAGTCGGCATTATAGAACTTGGGATTGAACTTGATAATATAGACACTTTAAGACGTGTTATGACTGCTCTTCAAGCAATGCCTGATGTATTGAGCGTAAAAAGAATTCAGACGTCATTTAACCAAGCTCCTCAGCAGTTTACGAAAAAGAACAGCAAGTCAAAGCAAAAGAAACCGAACACACATAGCTAGAATTCTGTTTATTTAATTAAAGTACTATCCGCAGATATTCCATTTTGCAGAGAATGCACTTATTTATCCGATTAATCACTTGATTAAAACATATATTTATCAAGTATTACCTGACATTCATCATCTGATTCTTTTCTGCAGCCATAAGATCTTGTAGACCTGCGGTTTTCATCATCTTTTCCATACTGACCCCGCAGCTGAACTTCTTCACCCGTGCTTTCTTCATAATTAGCTAGAGCTTCAGTCATTGACGGCACATTGTCATATATAAGAGAGTTCTCACCAATAACGCTTCTAACATATTCGTTATATGTATAAGGATTGTCATCAATATAAAAACGATCAGGAACAGCAGCACCATCAACTCTGTCTTCCGGTAAATAGTACCCCCAAGCTTCCGCTTTTGATATAAAATACGGTTTTGACGGTTCAGAGAAATATACATTTGCATATTCTGCATATCTTTCATCTTCTTGAGCATTTAAATAACGGATTCTTGTAAGCAAGAATTTATCATCTATCTCAGGAGGTCCAAGCGGACATACTCTTCCTATATCAAGAACGGCAAAGGCAAAAATATCAGGATTTATTACCCTGTGATTTTCTTGTGTTCCTGAATCATAATGCATAGAGTTTGGTATTTTGGCTCCGTTTAAATCTGCAAAAACTATAAAGAAAGAGTGTACTTCATCGGGACCTTCATACCTTCGCGAAATATAAAATCTTACGCCATTTGCAGATACAAAAAACGGTGAATGGTCTCTAAAATCATCGTCTGTTGCTGAGACAGGCATTATACGAGTTGTATCATTACAATTAGCTTCGAAAGTATCCAAATACTCAGTAAGCATAAGACAAAGACGTTTTACGTGTTCTTCATCAGAAACCTCTTGCCTTGTTTTTTCATCAGATTTCTGAAATGGGTTATCCATGTTAGTATAATTCATAGCATTAAATATAGCTTGATCCAGCGAATGATAGATATTTGAATATAAATAATGATTATCCGTACTTACTCTGGTATATGTTTTTATACCAATTGTAGTTAAAATACCGACAATAGCCATAACAATTACTATTTCTATTAATGTAAACCCGATTTTTTTCATAATGCCTCACTAATCATCAAAGAAATCATCTCGAACCAGACGTCCTATCGCTTCAGGCGTTCTTTTCAGTTCTTTATATGTCTTTGTACTATCATCTTCATCTCTATAAGCCATTTCAATAGCGACATCACTGTCTCCGACAGTTATATTTCCATCTCTTCTTACTTTTATTACAAATATATCCGGCTTATCAGGATTTTCATTTTCAAGACGATTTTCACCGAATCTTGGACCGTTAACATCAACAGTAATTTGAGACAAATCACCTCCTGCAAAATCGGCTTCACCGACCGTCCAATCCATTCCGTCAATAGTGGTAAATCTGCCTTCATCATCGCAAGATGCCCCGAGCTTTGCAGCTAAAAGACCGCAGAATTTGCTGTTGCCACCATAAGAGTGTCCGTCATAAAATACTGTCCTTGTATCAGCGAAACCATCTCTTTCGTTGTACAAAGTTTCGTCATTAATCATTTCGTTAGTTACCCTTACCACACTTGAATATGCTTTTTTAAACCCAAGCATCTCTTTATTTGGGATTTTTCTGTTAACAACGGGGAATAAAATTCCTGCAATTATACCCATGATTGCCAGAGTTACAAGTGTTTCCGCTAAAGTATATCCTTTTTTCACTAATTTGAACCTTTCACTATTCCGTTTTGAGTTGCTGCATTTTTAACCATATTTACAATATCAGTATTAACGGTATTAATAGACGAATTTGTTTGGTTCACAACACTATTAACTGCTGTTCCTGTATTTGAAAGATTAGAGTTAGTTATGGTACTATGAAATCCATTTACAATATTAGCATCAGACTGTAAAGCTACGTTTCTTTTTACGTCAAAGTCATTAGCTTTTTTTGTGTTATCTGTTTCTAAAAGATAAGTCCCTGCCAAATATCCGTCAGGTCGAATTCTACCGTCGTTGTTTACAACAAATCTAAATTGATCAGGTTTTGTACAATTTGCAGTATCACTACATTCAACATTACCACCATTTACGTCAACACGTACTACTGTTTGACCGTTGCTGAAATCACTATTTCTAACTGTCCATACCATACCATCAGCCGTAGTAAACGAACCGTTATTACAGGTTGTATTAAATTTTGCGGCTAATAGTCCGCAGAATTTTGTATTTCCTGCATACCAGTTTCCTCTGAATTGAACTCTTTCAGTATTAGCCAATCCAAAAGTTTCAGGATCATCTGTTTCCGGATACAAACTTTCATCATTAACAATCTCTGATATATTTTTTCCTGCCAAATAATATGCTTTTTTAAACATAACCATTTCTTTATTTGGCCTTACATTTTGAACAGCAGGAATCATTATACCTGCAATAACGCCTATTATAGCCAGTGCCACAAGAGTTTCTGCTAAAGTGAATCCTTTTTTCATTATTTATCCTTTCGTTTAGTTATAATACTTACTATTTATGCTGGTTATTTCAAGCGTCCTCCCCTTGTTAGGGGAGCTAGAGGGGTGTTGACCCTCTGGGCTCGTTTGTGTAGGTTCTTCCCTTACGGGATAAAACCCACCCAACCTCCCTCGTTAGGGAGGAGTTATTTGTTTTTCGAGCATTCTTCCCTTGCTAGGGGATGATTAGTTATTTAATTGTCAATTGCCTTATTCACTGTCTCAACAGACTACCAAGTAATTACGACTGCTCCGCCGCCGCCCTTTTCTATTATTAGGTCCATAAGACCTTTTTGTACAATAGGACTGTCTTGTGTTATTACCATGGTTGCACTGCTTACATTCTCATCTGAAGGATCTTCTACTCCGTAACAGTTAAAGCCGGATTG
>CACZCH010000005.1 GCA_902779645.1 uncultured bacterium
GTTTAAAAATGAACTTAAAAATATGTTTAAAGCAAAAATTGAAGCAAGCAGTAGAAATCAAGATGCATTAAAAATGTATCAAACAAAAATTTTAGAAAACATTTCCAATGCGATTCAAAAACACCCGTCATATTTTGTAGGTGAAAGCGGAATAAAAGATATTACTGATTTTGCAAAAATTTTAGGTGATTTTAAAGCAAAAGAACATATTTTGGACAAATGTAAATCATTTAAAGTTGAATATGCACCGGAAACAGTACTTGCTCGTTCTTACAAAAAATTTGAAAATGCAATTTTTGAAGGTCTGAATATAACATATAAAGACTTGAAACTTATGAAAGACTCTGAAGAATTTACAAGAGAAATCTTGGATAAAAAAATTCAAGCTCTGGTAAGTAATGAAGAAAAATATTCAAAAAGAGACAGAAGTAAGACTTCATGGCGAATCAGAAAAAGAGTCTTTCTTAAAAGATTTGATTACTGCTTATGAAAATGCATACAATAATACTGCAAAACGTATAAACAACATTGGCGAAGGAAAATTCTCAAAAACAATTAATAAGCTTATCAAAGAAGATGTAAACGGAGAACTCAAGAATTCTGTTCAATCAAGAGAAGATTTATTTGATTTGATTGACGGTCTGAGAAAACCTTTTAATGCTGGAACAGAAGATTACGACCAAAAAGCTTTAAGAACTGCAGAAGAAATGTCAAAAGGAGTAGGTTCTTCTAAAGAGATTGCGATAACAAGAATCATTGACAGAATCCAAGGTGTAGAAAACAGCCAGAGAAGACTTCTTCATACTCTTGATATGTACAAACGTAAAGTTCCGCAGGATGAATATGGCAAGCATCTAAATGAAACAATCAAAGATGTTCTTTTGAGAGCAACATCAGCTGACCATACACTAAAACTTAATACAGATAACAATCCATTGTATTATCAAGATCTTATGAGAACAGGCTGGGAGTCTCCAATCGAAACTGCTACAAAGGATGCTTTAAATACAGTCGGAGATATTAAAAAAGGTAATATCTTAGAAAGATTTGAAAAATATTTACAAAGATTTATTGATATATTCGGTCAAAATGATATTGATTTCAAAAAACCGGGTCATAGAGCAGGCCGTGCAATACAAGATTTTTACGGAGTTGATTCAAATACAAGGCTACAACAATTTAATCTTGCTGCACAAAATCCGATAGATTTCTTCAAAAAAGCGGCAAAAACAAGATTTGAAAATCAAAAATGGTTAAGAATAGCATCCGGAATCGGCGGTTCTATTCTTTTGGCAACAGTTCTTGCACAATTCGGATTTGGTAAAATTAAAAATCCGCACAATATACAAAAGCAGGTGAGTGATGATAAAAATAGCTAGCCTAAATTTAAATAAAGTAAATAGTTTAACTTTTCAAAGTCAAAACTATCAAACAGCTCCGATAAAAAAAGAGCAAAATAACAGAAGCAAGGCAAATGAAAATTACCTTGATAATTTAGCTATGATTAATACTCCTGTGGTTAAAAGGGTTGAGCGCAATAAACAAAAAGAAAAACCTTATAAAAACAATCTTCGTTCAATGATAAGAAATAACGAATCCGTTATGCTTGCAATAGTGCCGAGAATTTTTAATGCAAAAGACTTGGATGGAGACGACAGAATTTCAATAAAAAAAGGCGAACAAGTCGGTACTTTTTTGAATGCAATAGAAAGATTAGATGAATTAAAAGCTGACGGGTTTAACACAATACACATTCTTCCTATACATCCTACAGGTAAAAAGAATGCAATGGGTACGGCAGGTTCTCTGTATTCTCCCCTAAAATTAATAGAAGATAACGGTGATTTAGCAATTGATCCTACATTAATTGATCCGAAGGATTCAAGATCTCCAAAAGAACAATTTAAAGCATTTATAGATGAATGTCATAAGCGTAACATCAAAGTTATGCTTGATCTTCCGAGTTGTGCTTCTGTTGAACTTTTTGAGAATGAACCGGAGCTTATGGCTTTTGGCAGAAACGGCGAAGACAAGACTCCTCAAGGGTGGGAAGATATCAGAATGTTCGAACCTTGGGCAGATATTACAAATAGGGAATTAAATCCGGCTTTATATGAAATGCACAAACAGTATGTAGATGCATGTATAGATTTAGGTATAGACGGAATTAGAGCCGATGTAGCTCGTGCAAAACCGACAGAATTTTGGGATAAACTTATTACATATTCTCATACAAAAGATCCTGAATTCGGGTGGCTTGCAGAAAGCTATACTTATGAATGTGCATCACCAATGATTAATATGCCATTCGACAGACCGGAAGATTTGCTTAGAGCAGGCTTTGACGATTATTACGGGCAATATCATATTTTCCATGACTGGAGAAGCGCATCTGAATTTAATGATTATATAAAATTCAATCTTGATTTGTCACATAAATTACCTTCAGGCAAATCCGTCATTGGTTCTTTCTTAACTCACGATGATGTTTCTTCAATGCTTCACGGCGGTGAAAACTTCTGTAAAATGACAACTGTTTTGCAATCAACAATACCGATGTGTAATCCTTATTTTGTAGATGGTTTCCAAACAGGTGATTATTATGACTATAAGTACAGAAATACCGTTGACCCAGAAACACGAACTGACAGAAAAGAATCTAATGAACACAGATACCACCTTGCAATATTTAATTTAGCAAGAAAGCCGGGTGGAGAATCTCCTGATATAGAAAGGGTTATTAAGGGTTGCACAAAGATGCGCTCAGAAAACCTAGATGTGCTTGCGAACAGACATTCAAGCTTTATAGAACTTGATAAACGTGAAGACAAGAATGACCAAATTATTACTTTTGCAAGACATAACAACGGAAGAACAATTCTGGTAGTGGCAAACAAAAACCCGAACAGAAATGTAACAGGTAT
Organism: uncultured bacterium; assembly: GCA_902779645.1. Classification (GTDB taxonomy): domain Bacteria; phylum Cyanobacteriota; class Vampirovibrionia; order Gastranaerophilales; family Gastranaerophilaceae; genus CAG-196. The sequence goes on from CACZCH010000005.1 coordinate 2,925, forward strand.
AATAGAAATTCCAGGATTAAAGGCAGACCAAAAATTAGAGAATATGGTGCCTGATTACGGTGAGAAGAGTGAATTTCAAGTTAGCACAAATGAACTTAAAGTAAATCTTGCGCCTGCAGATGCTTATGTATTTGAGATTAATACTCCGAATATTGAAAATGACCGTAAAGGTCATGCATACAGACAAAAAGTCTAAGTTTTGCATACTTTTATGTATTTTGGTGCAAATAAGCTATTCCATATAGCATTTAGATTCTTCGCCCTCAACACCTGCGTACAGTTCAACAAATTGTTTAGAAGGACTCATGTTAATTTTTGTAATTAAAACTTCTTCTATTTGGAAAAATCCAACTTCACCCGACATCTGAACATCAATTCTTATCGGTTTATTTTCTCCGCGATGAATTCTTATTCTGTCAATAGCATTGGCTGAATATTTGTGAATATCACCTACTTTTGGAGCAGTATTAAGTATAAGAGGGATTCTTGCTCTTCCTTTTGTCATATCACAACCGTCAGCAATAAGAATAATGCCTGCTTCAATAGAGTGAATTTTTCTTGATGCCATGTGACCGATTATTGCTTCTATTGCAACAGATTTAATAACTGTTCTTCTGTGCAAATCATCAGGGAAAATATGCATTACTGCGCGCTCAATAATAGGTTTTGCTAAGGTTACAGACATTTGTTCATGTCCTTCACGCCCTATCATCATGCCTAAATCGTGCATAAGACCTGCCAGAATCACGGCACACATACTGTCTTCAAAACAGCCTATTTCTTCTCTCTCAAGGGAAGTTTGAATTCCTGCTTCGTGAAGTATATTAAGCATTTTTATAGCATTTGCCGTAACCTGTCTCATGTGAACAGGACCGTGGTCATTATACCCAAGACGCTTTATTGATACATTGTTTGCATAATCCTGCATTTCTTGAAGCTCTGCATCTTTAAACAAGTAATTAACCAGCTCTAAACACTTGGGATTATTTTGTAAACGCTTAAGAATTTTTGATTCTACGGAAACTTCTTTTACGGATTTCATCATAATAATATTGTACCATATATTTTTTCTCTTTTAAATATGAAAAATAAATTTGCTATATATTAAAAATATGGTATGATTATAGTATGTAGAATGCGGTGAATTGTGTTTATATTACGCAAATAGTATAAATAAACGATTTAAAGCAAATTAAAACGTAGTAATATTCTTGTAGAGTAATAGCTATAAAAAGAAGTAATGAGTAAATTTATGAAGAATTTAGGAAGAGAAAAGCAATTACAAATATTGGAAGAGCTGCTATATAAAACCTATGCAAATAGGCAGACCATAAAAAAAAGTATAAAAATCTGCTGTTTTGTTTTAGTTTTGTTAACAGTTTTTTCCTTAATTACAACATCTTTTAAAACAGTAAAGATGACCGATTTGGATGATGACTCAATATCAGTTATTTCGTCACCTATTGCATCAGCAGGTACAAAACGGAATATAATATCAATACCAACCGGTACGGTAAAAGCAAATCCGTTTGTTCCATATCGTTCATTGGGTGAAGATGCAAATATCCCAAAATTTGTAAATGATGTACCAAAATTTGATTTGGTAGATCCGCCTGAAGTTTTGGGAGCTAAAGAAGCAGCCGCTAAAATGATGGATACAGTTGTATCAGGCATTTTGTATGATAAGTATAGTCCATCTGCTATTTTGAAGATTGACGGCAATGATTATCTTGTAAAAAAAGGCGATGAAATTCAGAAATATAAAGTTATAGCTATTGCACAAGACAGTGTAACAGTTAAGTACGGAAATAATACATATAAAGCAGGCATCGGTGAAATTTTAACAGAAGGTGTTTTAAGCCATAATGAGGTTTCAAATTTAAGTAAAAAATTCGGAGGAGAAAAACGATGAAATATAATCATATAAAAAGATTTTTGTCAACAGCGTTGTTAATAGCGTTTACTGCACCATCAGTACCGGCATATTATGATGCTTCTAATTATACTTCCGAAGCTTCAACACCATTATCAGGCGAAATTCGTTTAACACAAAGCAATGATAAAATAACATTAAGCCTGCGTGATTCTGATGTAAAACAAGTATTAAGAATGTTTGCAGATAAAGCAGGTAAAAATATTGTTTTCCATTCATCAGTAAACGGTACAATAACTCTGGATATGGTTGACATGCCTATTAATGATGCATTTGCACTTGTTTTGCAAATATCAGGTTTAAACTATTATGTACAAGATAACACAATAATAGTTCTGTCTAAAGGAAGCTCCGATAATGCAACTTTCTCAAAACAAGATATGATGGTGTTTCCTGTTAAATATGTAAGCGCTGCTAAAATAGCTTCATTTTTAAATAAAAATGTTTTTGGAATGAAAAAAGCAGGTGTATCATCTGTTGAAGCGGCTACTGTAAATGCCGCAACTAATGAAGTTATTGTTTTTGGTATGCCATCAGATGCAGCAATTGTCAGAAAGGTTATTGCGCAACTGGATAAAGAACCTTTGGCAAGAACGTATAAGGTTAACCACACAACTCCGGCAGAAATGGCTGATATGATTTGTAATATGCTCCTTCCTGCTCACGGTGCCGGAAACGGCGGAAATAGCAGAGGTGGATATTCAGGCATGATGGGTGGTGCTGCGGGTATAGTTACCGGTGGCGCATCATCATCATCTTCTTCTGCTGCTGCTTCATCATCAGATTCATCATCTTCTTCAACATCAAGTATAAAGTTAGGAGAAGGTTCTGTTGCTTGTACAATAACGCAATCCGCTTCTGGTGGTCCTTCAGCTTTTGATATGCAGAACATTGCAATTTCATATTATACTCAACGCGGTTCAATTATGATGATTGGTGGTTCCGAAGCTCAACAAAAACTTGTAGAAGAATTTATTGCAAAAAATGATGTAAAACAACCGCAAGCTTATCTTGAATTATCTATTGTTGAGTTAAATGAACAAGGTATTAAGGATTTCCAAAACAATTGGTCTCTTCAGTCCAAAGCTTGGGGTATATCATTTAATAAAGGTATAACTTCAGGTGGAAGAGCAGGTGGTCCTACTTCTGATTATTTAGCAGTTCCTTATGTTAAAGACACCGTTGATGATAAAGGAAACCATTCATATTCTTTAGCAGATAACTATAAAACAAGACAAGAATTAATCGGAAACAACACCTATATTTCATGGACAATGAATTACTTAATTGAAAATAAAAAAGCAAGAGTTCTTGCTAATCCAAAAATATTGATAACAAACGGTCAAGAATCTATTATTGATTTAACTGAAGATTATGTAGAAAAAGTAACTTCTGAATTTCTATCATCTACTGCCTCAGGAAGCGGAGCTTCAGGTGCTGTTCAGAAAACATATTCAATTGGCGATGATAAGGGTATTAAGGTATCACTTATACCGTTTATATCACCTGACGGTTATGTAACACTAAATATCAAGCCTTCTTATGTAACCGAAGCAGGTAAAGAGTATTCGGAGAATGAAACCGGCGGACAAGATTTAGCCGCAACATTAATGAACAGAAGAAATTTGGATTTAAAAAATGTCCGTATAAAAGATGGTGAAACATTAGTACTTGGCGGTTTAATCTCTGAAGGAGAGCAAAAAACCGTTCAAAAGATACCTGTCTTGGGAGATTTGCCATTAATTGGAGCAGCATTCCGCTCTACAAGAACTGATAAAGTTAAAACAGAACTTGTAATAATGATTACTCCGAAGATAATAAACGACGGTGAAGATTCTGTTGCGGATAGATTATAGATATGTCTAATCAACTGGAAAAATTAAAAAACAGTATAAAACTTGAATATGTAAATCAATTTGAATTAAACCTGATGAAAACATCAGGTTTTATTCCAGTGGACAAAAGACAGAATAATTTTTATGTAATTATTAATAAAAAAAATGCAAATGAAAAAGATTCAATATCTTCTATTATCCAAGAAAAATTAGGCGATATTGTGCCTCAATTTATTCCGTTGAATTCTAATGATTTTCATAACATTTTAAATGAAATTAATCCGTCAAATCAGCAAAATAACTCAACAAATGCTGGTGAAAATAACTCTGAAGCTAATGATAAAAATAAACAGGAATTATCAGCAGAAGAGATGTTGGTTGGTATCGGCTGGCTGACAGAAGAGCAGTTAAATGAAGCTATGCATTATTCTGTTGAGCGTAAAATCCCTTTAGATGGTGTTTTTATAGAGAAGAATATTCTTTCTGCCGATAAGGTAGCGTCATATTTACAAAAAAAATTCGGTTTTCCCGTAATTTCAAAAGCTGATATAAATATTGATAAAAATATCGCTAAAATGCTTCCGGATGATTTTATAGAAAAGAAAAAGGCTATAACATTAACCTTGGAAGACGGTAACAAACTTGGTGTTGCAATGATTGATCCAAATGATAGGAATGTTATTCGTGAAATATCACTATCAACCGGACGTTCAGTTAATATATATACAATGCCTTATCATGTATATGAAGCTTTTTTGAAAGAATATTATATTCTTAAAAAAACAGAACAAGCAGCCAAGGAAACAGAACGAATCATCCAAAGCATTGAAGAAGAAACAGCAGAGTATACAGATGAAGACCAATTATGGGCCCAGGTAGAAAAAGAACTTCAAGATGCAAGCGGTAATGTAGCAAAATTTGTATATAAAATTATAACGGATTCAATTGATGCAAAAGCATCAGATATTCATATAGAACCAAGATTGGGTTATTATGTAGTTCGTGTTCGTCATGATGGTATATTAAAAAAAGTTCTTGAAATTCCTAGTAGTATTGAACAAGCTGTAATTACTCGTTTCAAAGTTCTGGCAAGAATGAATATTGCAGAACACAGGCGTCCCCAAGACGGAACATTCTCTATTAAATATAATGACAGAATGTACGACTTTCGTATAAATACACTTCCTGTTTCCGGCAAAGAAAAAGTTGTTATCCGTATTTTGGCACCTGCAGTAAGCCTAAAAACAGCAGGTGAAAAAATGGTAATTCAGGGCGCTTCAGAAGAAGATATTCAAAAAATTCATGACATGGTGCAGGCGCCAAACGGTATTATTTTAACCTCAGGACCGACTGGATCCGGTAAAACTACAACTCTTTATACAATATTAAAGGCATTAAACAAAGAAGATGTAAATATTACAACAATTGAAGATCCGATAGAAATTAAGCTGGAAGGTATTAACCAATCTCAGGTTAATGCAAAAGCCGATATTACTTTTGCATCTTGTATGAGAGCTATTTTAAGACAAGACCCTGATATTATACTTATAGGTGAAATAAGAGACTTCGAAACTTTAGAAGTCGCCATATCAGCAGCTCTAACTGGTCACTTAGTATTAAGCACCGTTCACACTAACTCGGCAGCCGCAACAGTTACTCGTTTGATAGAGATGGGGGCAAAAGACTATTTAGTATCATCTACTTTAACCGGTGTTATTGCACAGCGTTTAGTCAGAAAGTTATGCGACCACTGCAAGGAAGGGTATTTCCCAACAGAAGAGGAAGTAAAACATATAACTACAAATCCTAAAATGCAGGAAGAGTTAATGAAAACTAAACTCTATAAGAAAAAAGGTTGTAAAGAATGCGGTTACTTGGGGTATTCCGGCCGTATAGGAATTTATGAAATTATGCCTATAACAAGAGAAATTAAAAGATTAATAGCTCAAGGGGCTCATGATATTGAAATAGAAGAAACAGCTGTATCAGCAGGTATGAAAACGCTTAAAAGTTCATGTTTAGCTCATATAATTAAAGGAAACACAACAACAGATGAGTTTATAAGAGTATTAGGATACGCAAACGAATAAAAATGAAGGATTAAGAATATATGCCAATATTTAGTTATCAAGCATTAAAAGGTGGAAAAGAAGTTGTAAAAGGCGAAGTTACGGCTTCTAACATGAAGGATGCCAGAGATGTTATAAGAAAAATGGGGCTAGTACCGACAAAAATATCAGAATATTCTGATGTCAAAACCAAAAAGAGACAAGCTGTTTCATCATTGTCATTAAACGAAAAAATTGATTTTATATCAACTCTTCAGATTTTGTTATCATCAGGTATTCCTGCAGTTGAATCATTAATGTTTATGGAACAGGAAGCTGCGAAGAAAAAAATCCGTGAATTATCTAAAATTTTAAAAACACAGATTATGGCAGGTTCAACTTTTGCAGACACTCTTGCAAGGTATCCTCAAGCTTTCGGATATATATTTATTGGTCTTGTAAAAGCCGGAGAAGAAGCCGGTGAGCTTGAAAAGACATTAGGCCGTATAAAAGATTTACTTACAAAACAATCAAACACAAAAGCAAAAGTTATCGGTACATTAATGTATCCTGCTTTTGTCATAGTTTTGGCATGTGTTATTATGTTAGTAATGCTTTTATTTGTTTTCCCGACCTTTAAGGAAATGTTTGAGCAGCAAGAAAAGGCTTTGCCATGGATTACTCAAATTATGATTAATGCAGGTGATTTCCTTAAACAATTTTGGTATACGATTCCTATATTTATTCTAGGAGGTGCTTTTTTGGCATACTTCTCATACAATTGGAAACCTAGTAGAGAAGCTATTGATAAAGCTATATTAAAAATTCCTTTGTTGAATAACTTAGTATTATATTCTAATTATTCAAACTTTATGTCAGTATTTAGCGTATCTTATGATGCCGGTATTCCTATTGTAGACTGTTTACAGCTTGGTGTAATAACTCTAACCAATACCGTTTTAAATCAAAAAATTAGTAATGCTATTACAAAAGTTTCACAAGGTTTACAAGTTTCACAAGCATTAAAATCAACTAAAGTCATGCCGAAAATGCTTTTATTTATGATTGCAACAGGTGAGCAGTCAGGTCGTTTGGGTGATATGCTGGAAAAAGCGGTAAAATTCTTAGATAAAACATTAGATAGTATAATAGATACGGTTACAAAAATGATTGAACCTATTATGCTTATTGTTATTGGTTCAATTGTTCTTACAATGGCATTAGCATTATATCTGCCATTATTCCAATCATACCAAAACTAGAAAAACGAAAGGACAAGCATGGATAAAACAGATGCTTTATTGAATTCTGTGTGGAAAGAAAAAGTTTATATAGAGACTGCTGAATTTATTATTGTTGGTTTTATTTTTATGCCAAAAATAGGTAAACGTTCAAGACTCTTATCGGAAGTTCTTAACAGTAACAAGCAGTTTATTGCTGTAAAAGAATGCAGATTAGAATTTAAAACTGCTCCGCAAAGAGAGATTGAATATCACGACTTTTTGCAGATAAATGTTTCAACTATTTTGTTAATGAGACCGGCTGAAGAGTAAAGGGATAAGAGTGATTATATGAGCGGTAAAACATATGTTGTTACGGGTTCTGCTTCCGGTATAGGAAAAGCTTTAATTACAGAACTTAGTAAAGATAATATCGTTTTTGCAGGTTATAGAAATCCTATTCATGAATCTGAATTAAAAAATATTTCTTCAAATATTTATCCTTTTTATGTTGATTATTCTTTGCCTGAGACAATTAAACAGGCAGGAGAATATATCTTATCAAAGTGTACAAAAATAGATACACTTGTAAATATTGCAGGATGCGTTGTTGCAGGTCCTGTCGAAAATTTGAATATAGAAGAAATAAGACGTCAGTTTGATGTAAATGTTTTCGGACATATTGAACTGACTCAAAAATTGATGCCTATTTTGGAAGACGGGAAAATTATCAATGTAAGCTCAATGGCAAGCTATGGTATTTTTCCGTTTATATCACCATATTGCGCTTCAAAAAAATGCTTGGATATATTTTTTAATACCTTGCTTTTGGAAAATAAAAAGAATTTAAAAATTGTATCTATCAAACCAGGAGTAATAGCAACTCCTCTTTGGGGAAAATCTATTGATGAGAACTCAAAATATTTTGATAACTATGGTGATTATTCTTCCGAGATGAAATATTTAATCTCAAACGCGCAAAAAAATGCTAAAAATGGACTTCCTGTCTCCAAAGTTGTAAATGTGATATTAAAAGCAGATAGATTAAAAAATCCAAAGACATCATATACAGTCGGTTTAGATGCCTTTTTTGCACGTATGATTTCAAAACTTCCTCAAAGCTGGATTAATGGTATTATTAAGCTGGGAATGAAGATAAAAAGAGTTATGGGCTAAAAAAGGCAGGTACTCACAACCTGCCTCTTTACCGCAACCTCTGAGAATAACTTTATTCTCCTAAGCCTGCCAACGCAGGCGGGCATCTGCGGATTATTTACATTATTAATATAACCCGTTTATAAGATATTTTCATTATCCGAAAAGAGTAAGCAATCAGTACTGTTTTTATACTGTTGTATCAACATTTGAGCCAATTTTTACAAAGTTAGAATAATAATAGTTAAAAATTAAAACTACAACAAATGTTATATAGTAAAAATTAATTAATGTTACAAGAAAATGAACTATTATATTTTTGCCAAATAAAGCTGTAACTGTTGATATAATCATGTAAATTAAAAATATTAATAAAAATAGCCCAATATTTTTGAAAAAATTATGGCTGAATGTATCTTTTAAAGCCTGCAAAAAAGCTTTAAAAGGATTTTTTGTTTTAAAAAAGATAGAAGCAGGATAGAACATTATAATAAAATTGGTGAACATTATTGTAAAAAACAGTAATATATTCCAAAGGTTTATTTTTAATAATTGTTCGTTAGTTAGTGAATCGGCAAAAACTTTCATTGATTCGATACTTGATGTTGCAGAAACTATTTGAGCGTATGAAATGCCTGCATCTCCGATGAATTTATATCCGGCAATAATGGCAAGTATCATTATGACCATTGAAAGTATGAATATCTTTATAATCATAATAATTATTGTTAAAAAGTATTCACCGACTCCTGCAGGAAACTCTGCAAGGAGCGCTTTATCTTCTATCTCAGGGTCTTTAACAGCTTTCGTAACCATCATAAACCAGCCGGAAGCAAATGCACAAAGCATTAAGAAAAATAGAATTGCTGAAAATATTAATCCTATTTTATTTCCGCCTGATGAAAACATCAGATAAAGACTGGATATTATTGAAAAAAATATTAATGGTGTTGCTAGTATTATATTTTCATTTGTTATTTTAAAACTTTCTTGTATTACTTTTAGCATTTTCTCTCCCAATTTTTATGATAAATCCATAAACTAATATACATCAATTATAAGACGAGAGCAATTATTTTAAGGATGATATAAAATCTAAATCTTTTTTGGGTGATATAATTTTATTAATTCCAAATTCGTTAACTAATGATTTATTAATACTTGAGTTTGCAAAACTTTGCGCCCAATCGCCTATAAAAAGTTTTGCGTTTTCAAATGTACTAAGATAAAGTATTACAGAGAGCATATGCCTATCTATATGTGGTATAAATACAGGTATTTTTTTGTTTGTATTTTTAAGAATTTGTTCTGATACTTTCAGCATAGAACAAATGTCGGCAGGTGAATTCAAACATATCATATTTTCTTTTTTATCACAGCAGGATAATGATATTATGAATGTATCTTTAGATGTATGATTCAAAAGTGTTTGAAAATAAATTTTTTCTTCAATTGTATAGCCGTCTAAGCCAATAATTAAAATTCTTTTGTATTTGTCTGAAGCAAGAACCGTTCCTATTTCTTCTGATGATTTTATGTAGTTGAAACCAATGGTTTCGTCTTGGCAGGTTTTACCGCTTTTAAAACCTTTTGACTCTTCTGCGGATTTTATAACTTCTGAAAAATCATTATTTTTGATTTGTATAACACCTTTAGAATGAGCAATATCAGTAGTAAATAATCTTCCTCTATATAAACTCTCTACGTTAAATAAAGAATTTTTGGTAAGTATTATAGGGCCGGGAAAAGTCGAAAAATCTAAAAGACAGTTCTCCATTCCTTGCCCGAATTGACCTTTTAGATTTTTGTATTCTTTGAATTTAGGAAAAGTATGCGCAAGAATCATATTATCGTGAGTATAAATATTAATGTTTTGGCTTTTAAAATTTTCAAGGATTGTTTCAAGCTCGCAAATGTTTGAGCCTGCAACAAGCACTGCCTTTCCTTTTTCCGTTGAAAAAGAAAGCTCTGTTTCTTCTTGAATGCCGTATTTTTCTTCTTGTAACTTTCTTGTATTTTTAATCAGTTCGCAATCAATTGTAGCAATTTTCAATATTAAATTTTTCAGTTTACCTTTTGTTTTTATAGGAGCATTAAAAGAGCTAAAAATCTTATAAACGAAAGACATGTTATATAGGTTTTCTTTTTTGATGCTTTCGAATGTAAGAATATTTATACATAAACTTTTGACTAAACTAAAAATAATTTGGTATAAACTTCTCGTTTCCGTTGTTATAGATTGAATTCTTTCTGTAAACTCTCGTTCTCCGTACCTGATATAATTATTAATATCACCTTCTAAATTTATTAAATCTTTGACATCAGATAAATTTTTATTATCAACTTCTCCAATAATTTTAGAAATTTCGTTTTTAAAGACAGCAGATATCATTAAAAAATTTGTTTCCGAGAGTTCGTAATTTGAACTTAAAACGGATATTGTATTCAAGATAAAACTTTTTATAACATTATCATCATTTGATTGCTCTTTAAGTTTGATTCCGCATAAAGATGCATTTTTAAGATATAAAAAGACTATTTCCTGTAAAGCTGATGTTGCGGGATTAATTGAGCAAATTCCTCTTGAGGAGCATCTGTCATATTGGTATCCTGTATAAAATTCATTTGTCATAGCTTTTACATAATAAATGTAAAATAAGATAAGACAATAAGCTTGTATGGCTATTTTAAATGTAAGAAATTGTAAAAAAACATGACGAATATATTTACATAGAATATTTTTTAAGCTATAAGTAAATTGTGCTTATTATATAAGGGTTATACGATTGAGTAAACAACTATCCGAAAGTATGAATCTTCTATTAAGACTTAATAAAAAGTCTTATAAACAATGTAGAAGGTTGTCTTGTGCAACAAGGATTTTGCACTGATAACAGCAGGGAGTATAAAAAGGGAAAAGCTATTGAAAAGAAGAGTAGAAAATAACAATAGCTATTAGGAGAGAGGAAGAAAGAATTGAATCACAAAAGATTCAATTCTTTTTTATGGTATTATAATAAAAAATACGTCATTGCGAGACGCGGTAGTAATTTAGACGTCGTAGCAATCTCACGCATAATAGCTTTAGAAATTTTTTAAGGAGTTTAGATGTTTAGCACTGATATTATTTATGAAGTTGTTACATTTGCTATCGGAGATACTAAATCCGGCACAAAAATGGGGAAATTACAGCTCAAGGATACGGAACATGATGAACTTTTAAATTGTATTCTCTGGGAAGAAGCCTTGAACAGAATGGACTCTAAACTTTTCCGTTCAGGTAACCAGCTTAGAATTGTATCCGGCTCATTTAACGAAAAGTATAATAATTGCCTGATACAAGCCCTTGAACTGGTTAAAGAAGCCAAAATCGGATTAGATGAAACTCAAAGAGAAGAAGAATACAAAGCTCTTGTTGAATATATAAATAAGATTCAAGATGAAAAACTTAAAAATTTTGTACTAAATATTTATAACGAAAACAAGGAAAAAATCCTTGTTGCTCCTGCCGCAAAACTTATGCATCATAACTATATAGGCGGTCTGATGGTACACACACACGAATGCTTAAAGTATGCTGAAACAATGTTTGGAATGTTTTTTCAACGAGTTAACCACGATGAAGTATACGCTGCATGCCTGCTTCACGATATAGGGAAAATATACGAATACAAAGTCGATTTGGAATCAGGCTTAATCGATTATGATGAAGAATTCAGAAAAGAATGGATTACACACTCTCAATACGGATTCTCAATATGTATGAATGCAGGTTTCAAACGTGTCGCAAGAATGATTGCCGCACACCACGCAAGAGCCGACTGGGGTGCAATCATAGATCTTAATGAAAAAGACATAGAACCTATTTTATATCTTGTTCACCACATTGATGATTTATCTGCAAAATTTGGCAAAATAAATGTGGCAATGTTAGGGTAAAATAAAAAATTAGCCATTCGACTGATAATCTTCTTTTATAAGATTTGATAAAATCATATAAAAGAGAACTTAGCTATGGAAATTTTTTTTCGATTTGTAAGAATAATATTTTTTCTTCCGCTCTATTTTTTATCATCGGACAATGAACGTAACAGTTATTTTGATGAGCTGTTAGAAAAGAATAAATAATAAAAAATAATGATGCAGATATGATGCACCATTATTTTTTTATTCTGTAAAATATTTTATTTTACTTCAAGCGGTTTTCTCGGCTGAGGCGGAATCTCTTTTCTGTGTTCATCAAAGTTTTTTCTGCCTTCTTTTTTCATGTTTTTTAATGTTTTTTTCTGCTCTTTTGTTAATATAGCTTCAAAATCTTTCATATTTTGTTTTCTGATATCACGAGCTTGCTTTTTAAGAACCGCTAAATCATTATCTATTGCTGTGAGTTTTTCTTCTTGAGCTTGAACGGATAATTTAGAATTTCTAACCATTTCAGCTTCTTGTTTTTTAACCTTAATTTGTTCCATTACCGGTTTCATTTTTTCATGTCCGTTTTTTCTTAGCTCTCTTGCTTTAAGTTTTTGAACTTCTGTTAAGCCGAGTTTCTGTTCGAAAGCTTGTTCGTGAGCTTTTCTCATTTCCTTCATTTGTTCGGGAGCAGGCATTTTCCGCTCAAATTGAGGTCTTTGTCCGCATTTATCAAAGTGTCCTTGAACTCCTTCGTGTACAGAGTTTGCAAAAGACGGCGCTATAAAAACACACATTGCGCAAGTCATTATTAATAGTTTTTTCATATAATTATTCCTTTCTTTTTTATATTAAATCTTTTAGGACAAGAGCCAGTTCTTTTTTTGCATTAAAGATTCTTGATTTTATTGTACCTATCGGACAGTTAAGTTTTTTTGAAGCATCTTCATAAGTGTAACCGTAGATTTCGCACATCATTATTACTTCTTTAAATTTAGGTTTCAATTTTTCAACCGCATCAATAATCTTTTTTTGCCTTTCGGTTGTTATTACGCTGTCCTCGGGACTTTTCTTTCTATCGCGGATATTCACAAGAACTTCATCGTCTGCAGTACAATTTTGTTCATTTTTGAATGTCGCTGATTTCAGATAATCCTTTGATGCGTTTTTTGCAACCGTATTTACCCAGCTTTTTAAAGAACCGCGTTCTTCATACTTGTCCGTGTTCTTCCATAACTTGATATAGACTTCTTGTTCTATATCTTCATTATCTTGTTTTGTTATCATTCTGATAATATTTTTGATATTTTGTTTATTTGTTTTAATTATTTCTTCAAAGTTCATTCATCTACCATCAATAATCCATAGGAATCAACAGGGAAACCTAATTCTTCTGCGGAGAGCGTATCGCCATATTTTAGAGTGTCCATAATGTCATCGTCTGTTAGAGCAAAGCCACCGACTGAAGCAAGCGAGAATACCATAAACATAATAGCGCATGCTGCTCTCAATCTTGCAACTTGTTTTTTGCGTTTTGAGTAGTAATACATTTTTACTTCATCTAACAGGTCAGAAACTTTATTTTGAGCTTCATATTCAGCTCTGCACTCTTCGCATTGCTGAATATGCTTCTCTATTTCTTCTGCGGAAGCGTTTTGAACAAATAATTCTTCATATTTAGAGCATTTATTTTTCATATTTACCTCTCTGATATTATAACGAATCTAAATTCTTTTTGTTCATTTTTTGTTTTAATAACAAATTATTTCGTATTCGCAAGAATATTTATCATTTACGCAATCAAGTTTTTTAGGCGCAGATTCATAGGAATCAATTTTATTTGAAATCTCAAGAAGTTTACCTGTATATTCTTTTTCTAAATCACTTGAATATTCTATAACCACTTCTTCTTTATGTTTCAAATCAATGTATACAAAAGTTATATTATTGGTTTTGAAAAATTCTTTAACACATAAAATATAAATCATTGTTTGGAAATCATATTTTGCGTTTTTGGGAGCAGAGCCTGTTTTGTAGTCTAGAATATAATATTTCTCTCCATCTTTAACAAGCGCGTCCAGCCTTCCTCCAAAAAAATGTTTGCCGATTTTGACCGAGAGATTGTATTCTGTATTAATTACTTTGTATCCGAAGTATTTACAAGATTTTAAATCACTCCACACTTCAAATTCTTTTGAAGTAAGTGATTTTTCCATTTTGTCTATATTTTCTCCTCTAAGGTAGTAAGAAGCAAGCGCGTGAATATTTTTACCAAACTCAAATATTTCGTCATTAACAGGCATCTGAATATCCTGCAAGTATCTAAAATCGAACTTGCGAGGACATTCATTAAAAGTTTTCAGCATATTTGGTGATAATTGTTGATACATTTTAATACCTTATTATTAACATTCCAAGTATGTATAATCAGGATTAGCTTTCAGTTTTTCTTCTATTTCTTCAAATGTCAAAAGCCCGTCTGTTGCTCCGAATTCTGATACTACACTTGCTGAATTAACCGATCCGTACATAAGTGATAAACCTACGTTTAATTCGGTACGTTTTAATGCTCCGCAGAAGGTTGAAGCAAATGCGTCGCCTGCACCGAGAGTCGAGACAACATCAGATGGAAATGTCGGACAGAAATAATATTTTTTGCCATCCCAAGCATAAGCCCCTTTGTTTCCGTCAGTTATTACTATAACCTGATATTCTTGTACTTTCAGCGTTCTGAGCATTTCTTTTATATCAGGGTGTACAAGTTCTTTTGAGAATTTTTCTGTTTTTGTATCCGGTCTGACTTGAACCCCTGTTGCCATAATTGCTTCTTCTTTATTCATAACAACAACGTGAGCATATTTTAATATTTTGTCTAAATGTTTGCGTCCTTTTTTAAGACTTGTTGTTCCCGCATTAAAACAAATAGCAAGGTCATGCTTATGTGCATAATCAACAAGAGGTTCAATTACAGCATTAGAATCTCCGTTTAGTGGAGCCACATAAATAAAATCAGCATCTTTAACTGCATCAAAATTAATTTCTTCTTTTTTAATTTGAGCATTTGCGCCACGGTGAGCAAGAACGGTTCTATCACCTTGGAAGCTGACTAAAATTATTGAAAAACCTGTTGAAGTATCTTTTTTTTGAATAATATGCTTCAGATTAAGTTTATATTTTTTTAAGAAGTGCAAAATACCTTCTGAATAGATATCTTCACCAATCTTAAAAATTGCAGATGTATCAAAACCTAAATTGGCAAAATTACAAGCAGTATTAATACCGCCCCCGCCGACTCGTGATGAAAATTCAGAAATATCAATCTTTGAGCCATAAGGATAACTCATAAAATCCTTACTGTGGTCTTTTGTACAAACCGATACAATGTTAGCATCATCGCATTCAACAAATACGTCCATAGTTGCACTTCCGATAGTTATAATCTTTGCCATCTTAATTCCCTCCTTGATATAACTAATTTTAACATGATTTTATGTAAAACTTTGTAAAAATAATGAAAAAAAATTTTTTTACGTGTTTTTATAACAATATAAGAACAAAGGAGTAGAAAATGGATATCAAAATCAATAATATAAGTTTTCAAGGTAAAAGTGAGATTTTATACGGACTTACAAAAGCTGCAAAAATAGCAAGATCAAGCGAACTTGCTCAAAAAGCTTATACAACATCAAGAAATGGAATGACAAAATTTGAAGAGTTAACAGCTTATGATGCTTCAATGAGGGCATATTTTGATATGGTAACAAAAGATTCTGAATTCCCTGAAATAGTCAAGAATTTATTAAACTCTGAAGAAATTAAGCCAATAAAGAATATTTTGAAAGAAGAAAATATTGAACACGGAACAATTCAGCCTTTAACTTTATTCTTCAAAAAAATGATTGATGTTGCAGCAAAAAACCAAAGAAGTACAGAAGTGTTTAATGCAATAGGTACTCTTTCTTATATATTAAGAAGATAATGCTATTCTAAAATCTCTTTTGTACATTCAAGCGCAATATCCGTAACAAAATCCATGTCAGATTTTTCGATAATCAACGGAGGATTGAAATAAATTACATCACCAAGAGGACGCAGGATGACACCTTTTTTCAATGCTTTTTTATATATCTGATAACCTGTTCTTTTTGTATAATCTAAAGGCTCTTTTGTTTCTTTGTTCTTGACAAGCTCAATTGCATTTACAAGACCGATAGAACGGACTTCTCCAACATTTTCCAGCGATAAAAATTTCTCTTTTATAATTTGATTAAAATATTTAGCCTTCTCAACTGCTCTTGGAATAATCTCTTCATCTTTTAATATATTCAAAACCTCTATTGCCGCTGAGCAGGCAATCGGATTCCCTGCATAAGTGTGAGAATGCATAAAAGCTTTTCCTTTGAGATAATCATCATAAAACGCATCATATATTTTTTGAGTTGTTATACATACTGACATAGGCATATAACCGCCGGTTAAACCTTTAGACAGACACATAATATCAGGAGAAACGCCGGCATGGTCAAATGCAAACATCTTACCGGTTCTTCCGTACCCTGTTGCTATCTCATCTGCAATCAAATGAACGTTATACTTATCACAGAGTTCTCTCAATTTTTTAAGATAAAGAGGCGGATAAACTTTCATACCGGCAGAGCCTTGAAGAAGCGGTTCAACAATTATAGCTGCTGTTTCATCCGCATACTTTTTAAACGCTTCTTCCGCTTTAATAAAACATTCACAGTTACAGCAATCTCTGCATTTTCCCCACTGACAGCGGTAACAATCAATCCCCTCAATTCTTATAACATCAAGAAGAAGCGGTTTGTATAATTCCGAATACAAATCTACCCCGCCAACAGCAAGAGCGCCGAGCGTTTCACCATGGTAAGCATCAGCAAGCGCCATAAATCTTTTTTTCTGAGGATTACCTGTTTGATAATGATATTGAAAGCTCATCTTTAGAGCCATTTCTATTGCAGCGGAGCCGTTATCGGCAAAATTGAATTTGCATAATCCTTTTGGCAGAACTTCCATAAGTTTTTGACAGAGTGTTATAGCTGTTTCATGGGTAAAGTTTGCAAAAATAACATGTTCAAGTTTGTCCAATTGTTTTTTTATTGCATTATTAATTCTCGGATTACAGTGTCCAAGAAGGTTGCACCACCAAGAACTTATTATGTCTCTATAGCATTTCCCGTTAATATCGTACAGATTGATTCCTTCTCCTTTTTCTATAACAATCGGAGGAAGCGCTTCATAATCCTTCATTTGAGAACAAGGGTGCCAAATGTATTTTAAATCTTCTTTCTGCCAATCCATAACAAACATCTCCTTTCTTTTAATTGTAACTCCCTGAAACTAAGATGTTAAGCATAATACTCCTTGAAAAACATAAAAAAATACGCTAAAATGAAAACATAGTTTAACCCCGAGGATTAAATGAAAAAGATTTGTATTCTTTTTATAATGCTTTTGCTTACAATCTCAACAGCTTTTGCTTTATCAAAACCCAGATGGGATGTTAGACCGGTTAAAGTTTATATTCCACCGAATCATTATTATACACATCTTATGAAAAATGCATTCTTGCAATGGCAGGATAAAACAAAATCTGCAGTTTGGTTTGTATTTGTGAACGAAAATAAACAAAAAGATGCTCATATAACTGTACACTTTGTAGAAAAGAACGTTAACTGCGAAAAAGAAAATGCTATTGGTTGTACACATATTCAAACAAATGACGAAGATTTTTATGTCCACAATGATATTTATATAGCTTCAAAAACAACACGAAATAAAATCGGTAAAAACGGAAAGCCTGAAAAAATAGAAGTTCCAATATCATCTGAACAGGTATACAGAGTAATGCTACACGAAATCGGGCATGCAATCGGTATCCACGGGCATTCTTTAAATCCAAACAGCATTATGTATGCATATTCTAATAACAATGATAACAATCCTCAAACTATTACAGAGGAGGATATACAATTCATGCACAATGTTTATAGATAACCGGCTAATTGATAGAGATTAACCTTCATACAATAATCTTTGTATGAAGATTGTTATAATAGGCGGAGTTGCAGCCGGAGCTAAAACAGCAGCAAAAACTAAACGAACTCTTCCTGATTCGGAGGTTCATATTTACACTAAGGATAATTTTGTCTCATATTCAGCCTGCGGCATGCCGTATTATATCGGAGGAGATTTTAAAAATTGGGAACAATTGGTTATTCGCTCTGCTGAAGAATTTGAAAAAAGCGGTGTGCATATACATATTAAACAACTTGTAACCAAAATTTTGCCTAAAGATAAAAAGATTTTTATAAAAAATCTTGAGACAGAAGAAACATATTCTGTTGAATATGACAAGCTGGTTATTGCAACCGGAGCAGAACCAATAATGCCCGAGTTTACAAAAATTAATTCCGATAAAATTTTTAAGTTAAGGACTTTAGATGACGGCATAATTTTACGAAACGAAATGCTAAAAGCCAATAATATTACGATTGTAGGAGGTGGATATATAGCAGTAGAACTTATTGAAGCTTTTGTAAAAAACAAAAAAAAGGTTACACTTGTTGAACATTCTCAATATGTTCTTTCTATGCTTGATGAGGATATTTCTGCGCTTGTTCAGGATTATATATTGGAACACTCTAACTCGCTGGTGAAAATTATAAATAACGATATCGTAAGCGAAGTCCAAGATAATGAAAAATTCTTAAAAGTGATTACTCAAAAAGGTGAAGAATTTGAAACCGATATAGTTGTAATTGCAGCAGGGGTAAAACCTGTTGTAGATATAGCAGTTGATGCAGGTATTGAACTCGGTCCGACAGGCGCAATAAAGGTTAATCCCAGAATGGAAACCAGAATTAAAGATATTTATGCTTGCGGAGATTGTGCCGAAAAAATAAATATGGTTTCAAAACGTCCTTCGTGGGTTCCTCTTGGTTCAACTGCGAATAAAGAAGGCAGAGTCTGTGCTATAAATGTCTCCGGCGGAGATGAAAATTTTGACGGGATTATGGGTTCAGCTGTTCTCAGATATATGGACTTCAACATCTCCAGAACTGGTTTAACAGAAAAAGAAGCGCTAAGATTCGGGTATGATGTGGTTTCTGTTCTTATCACAAAACGAGATAGGGCAGGATATATGCCGGAAGTTAAAAATCTTACGCTGAAGCTGGTTGCTGATAAAAGTACACATAAACTCCTTGGTGCCCAAGCAGTAGGTTCGGGTGATGCTGATAAAAGAATAAATACAGTTTCCATGGGACTTTTAAGAGGTACAACCGTCGAAGAATTGATTGACGTAGATTTAACTTATGCTCCTCCGTTTTCAACAAGTATTGATATATTGATTTCAGCAGCGCAAATTTTAAAATCAAAAATAGGTTAAAATTAAATAGCAAAAATATTTTTTACGATTTTTTATTCTAATATGAAAATTGAAAAACTCTCTTTTTATAATAAAATAAATTCTCAACCTAAAAAAATTAATTTTCACTCAGCATCCGATATAACACTTGAATATGCACTGAAAAAACATTCAAAGTTTTTACCAAAAACTATACTTAAACGTGCACATGAACTGTTACAGAGAGGATTTGGCAAAATGCCTCTTTGGAAGGCTCATAATGAGGTCTTTAAAGGTTTATTCGGAGCAAAGACCTTAGAGGAAGTTAAAATTGAATATTCTGATTTTGCAGATGTTAAGGATGTTCAAACTCTTGCAAATAATCGTTCTAAAGCAATAAAAGCTATTCTAAAAATCAAACCATTAAAAGAGTTTACTCTTTTTTATCTAAAAAAATTATACAGTCCGATATCTCAAGACAGGCTGGTAGAAGAACTTGGTTTTACTAACAGAAATCTGTTAGCATGGCTGAACAAAAGATTAAATATAAAAAAATTAAGCGGGAGTTATATTCAACTCATAAAAATGAGCAATGAGAAAGAGAATTCAAGAATATCAGAGCTTTCGAGAAGAGCAATATATGCAGATGCCGACGTTCAAAAGTATAGACTTGAGCGTGCGGCAGAGGCTCACAGAACCCCTGAATACAGAGCTAAAAAAAGACAGGAAATGAAAGACTACTACGCACGCAATCCTGAAACAGCAAGAAAAACAAGTTTGATTAGCAAAATGACTTGGGATAATTGTCCTGAGATAAAAAAAGCATTGAGTGATTATACCAAGAGTTTAGATTCTTATACTCGCAAAATTATATCTAACAAACTTGCAGGAGCTACTCTTACCCCTGAAGAAAAACGAATAGCATACGGTTATTATAAAAAGTTTTGGGAGCAAAATCCCAAACTAAGAAAAATATACAGCGAACGCAGATTGGAAGTTATAGAAAAACTCAAAAAAGAAGCTTAGATTTTTTCTAAGCTTCAACTGTTTCAACAGGTTTATTTTTGGAAACTGAATAACGAAGTTTGTAATCTTGGTATTTGCTTACGAATTCCAAATCCTCGTCCTTATTTCTGTGGTTGTATTCGTGCTTATCCAATGTGCTATCATATAACTGAATTACGCTTGTTGCAATGTTTCCGCAGTGAGCAGCTATTCTTCTGAAATCATTTAATAAGTCAGAAAACATAAAGCTCAGTTCTGCCGTACACAAACCATCCTTAAGTCTTTGTATATGATGATTTTTGACTTTGCGTACAATTTTCTTAATTACTGCTTCAAGCGGTTCAACTTCTCTTGCGAGCTGAACGTTATCTGTTTTATATGCTTCAAATGACATTGCAAAAATTTCAGAAACTGCGTGAACAATAACTTTAAGTTCTTCTATTGCTTCAGGAGAAAGTTTTATATCGCCTTCTTTTATTTTTTCAGATATTTTTAAAATATTTGTAGCATGGTCTCCGATTCTTTCGTAATCACCAATTGCGAGAAGAAGTTGTGAGATTTTATTGTTATCTTCTTCAGATAACTCTTTCCCTGATAATTTAAGCAGGAAAGCATCCAACTTATCTTCATAAGTATCAATCTTAACTTCATTTTCTCTAATCTGTTCAGCTTTCTTTTGATGATAGCTTTTTAACATTTTTGAAGCGTATACGAAATTGTATTCAACGACTTCCGCCATCTTAATTGTTTGTCTGTATGCCTCTGATACCGCGAAAGTCGGTGCAAGAAGAAGTCTTTCATCAAGAAGAACTTGTCTTGTTTGTTCATTCTTCCCTTCCGGTATAAACTTGATAGCAAGTTTTTCAATAACTTTAGCGAACGGTAACAGCATAAATGCAGTGAATATATTGTACACAGTATGGAAAGCTGCAACACCAAAGGGATTAATATTTGTATGCATAAGCGGTATATCTATTAACCAATTTAATATTATAAACGCAGGGAAACATACACCAACGCTTATAATGTTATAAATAACATGAATACCTGCAACTCTTTTAGCGTTAGTATTAACCCCAATACTTGCTAAAACTGCTGAGATACAAGTACCCAAATTTTGTCCTAAAATTATTGGTATAGCAACCTCCCAAGAGACGCTTGCAGCTAATGTCAGGGCTTGTAATATACCAATAGATGCCGAAGAACTCTGGATAATCATGGTTATAACCATGCCGACCGTAAAACCGAACAGAGGATTCTTAAACGCAATCATTGCATTTCTGAATCCGGGCATGTCAGCTAAAGGTGCCATAGCGCCTGACATAAGCTCCATACCAAACATTAAAATCGCAAAACCTATGAGAATTGAACCAACATTTTTACGCTTGTTTGTTTTTGAAGCCATTATTAAAATAACACCTATTAGCGCAAGAACAGGTGAGAACGTTTCAGGTTTCATTAATTTGAATAAAAATCCTGCACTTTCCTGAATTGCAGTCAAGCTTAACATCCAAGCAGTGATTGTTGTTCCGAGATTTGCACCGATTATAACGCTTACAGTTCTTGACAAAGTCATGATACCTGAGTTAACAAGACCTATAAGCATTACCGTAACGGCAGAAGATGATTGTATTATGGCTGTAATTACCGCGCCTAAACAAAAACTCTTGATCGGATTAGAAGTCATTTTCTTGAGCATCTGCTCTAATCTTCCGCCTGCAACCTTCTCCAAGCCGGAGGACATAACAGAAATTCCGTATAGGAAAAATGCCAATCCGCCTAAAAGAGTAAATATTGAAAAAATATCCATAATTTGCTATTCCTTTTTTTGTTGGTTATATGTAGGTTAGGTTTTGTATATTTACCCCTTACCCTCATATATTTTCAGTGTATCATAACTATAATAATAAGACGACAAAACATAGAAATTGTTGCAAAATGTTTACAAATTCGCATTTTAATAAATTCGATGTTACAATTCTTAACAATTCGGACAAAAAAAGGCAATTTCTTAGAAGAGAAATACTTTATATATATGTAAGCAATATTTAACTATAAGAGAGAGAAAAAAATTATGACAGAACATGAACAAAGACAGAGATTTACTGTAATTAGTAACGAAAGAACAACGGAAGATAATTTCAGAAAAGAACGAATTCGAAGCTACCAGACTAATCCGCTGAATATACAAGGACAATCGCTTAGAGAACAATTTATGAGGTTTACTAACGGTGAAGGCGGACGAAGATTTACTGTTGAAGATTTACTCAGAAGTTAGGGGTAAATATTCAACAAAATCTTAAAATACTCACGGCGGAAAAGAGAAAAGGCAAATTTTAAAGCAAGGTGCAGAATATGCACCTTATTTTATGCTAAAATCTTGTTATGTATCAGATTAAGAACCGTATTTATCCGAATTTTGATAAAACTCAAAAAAGTGCAATTTGCAATTATATAAGAGCAATTTGCAAGCAAAATACAGAATTGAGTATTGAAAAGATTTTGAACAAATTTATTGAGGACGAAAAATACTACATTGAACTGAATGCTTCACGTTTTCCGTTTTTGAGCGAAGTTATTGATGAAACGGATTTCATTAATGATACGAAAGATTATATAAAAGAATGCAAAAAATACTATGAATACAAAGAAAAACAAAAACCTATAATAGAAGCTCAAAAAGAATTTGAAAAGAAAAAACGTAAATTTTTACAGGAAGTTAAAATGTCAAAAGAAGCTCCTACAAAAAAACAGCTTTATTATTATGACAGGTTATGCAAAAAATATAATATAGAAAAGAAAAATACAGAAGCTCTCTCAAAGCTTGATTTGAGAGATGAAATAGAAAGAATATTAAATGAACATTCAGACGATTATAAAATTATTGATTGATGCGGGGATAGAAGAAAGAGAAGCAAAAAAAGAAGTTAAAATGCTTCTTGAACACTTCTGCAATTATACGGAAAAAGATGAAATTTTAGGTCATCCAATTACAGAGGAGCATTTAAGAATACTTAAAAATAAGGTTGAAGCCAGGCTTGCTGACAGAACTCCTGTTCAATACATTATCGGCGAATCGTATTTTATGGGTAAATTTTTTAAGGTTTCGCCCGATGTTTTGATTCCGCGTCCTGAAACGGAAATACTTGTTACTAAGGCAATTGAACTAATAAAAGAGCATGACCTTAAGAATATACTTGATATCGGTACAGGTTCAGGTTGTATTGCCTGCACAATTGCAGACAGAACGAACGCAGTTGTTTTAGGCGTTGATATATCTTCTGATGCGCTCAGGATTGCGCTTGATAATGTTACAAGGCTCGGAATTAACAACCGTGCTGTATTTAGAAAATCGGATTTGTATTCAAAAATAAGAGAAGACGAAAAGTTTGATATGATAATCTCAAATCCTCCTTATATCCCTATTGGAACCGAACTTGAGCCGGAAGTAAAACACGAACCTTCTGTTGCTCTTTTTGCGGAAGAAAACGGACTTCAGTTGTACAGAAAAATTATAATGGATGCTCCGAAATATTTGAACAAAGGTGGCTGGCTGATTTTTGAACTCGGTATCGGAGAAGCGAGTGCTGTAAAATCATTTATGAACGAATACTTTGAGGGGGTAAATTTTGAGGGGGTAAATATAATAAAAGACTTTGAAAACCGAGACAGAATAATCTACGGGCGATTAATATAAAATTTTTATATTATTATCGTCAACAGCATTCCTGATAAAATACTTATAACCAGCACAAATCCGATAATCTTAATTGTGTCCTTGAAATCATTATTTTTTAAGAGAACCAATAATCCGAGACCTGCGTTAGCAAGCAGTGCGCTCATTGCTGCACCAAATGTTATAGAGCCTTTGATTAACATCATTGTAACCCCGATTGAGATTGCACAATTCGGTATTAAGCCGATAAACCCTGCAATAACTGGTTGAATATATTTCCCGCTCTCAAGCAGGTTCGCAATTGCGATATTTTCAAGGCAGTAATTAAGAATTAATGTAATTATTAAAATAAATCCGAATACGTTAGCAGTATGAACAATCGGGTGGATAAGGATTTCACGTTTATGTCCGTGCTCAATATCGTGTTTGCAGCATCCTTCTTCTTCAAGGAAATCAACGGAAAAATCTTCATTTTTAACTACTGCCTGAGGTCTTATAAAATCAATCAAATATCCTGCCAGAATACCGATTACAAGCTTAACTCCGACAATTGGTATAATCAAATATGCCTTAGCCGGTGTTGCAAGAAGAATCGGGATTGTCTCGTCTGATGTCGCCAAATATACTGCAATCAAACACCCTCTTGTAATTATTCTTCTTGAATAAAGGCTGCTCGCAATAACAGAGAATCCGCATTGAGGAATTATTGAAGCCAAGCTTCCGACAAGAACTCCGCTTTTCCCTGTCTTTTTCAAAAGAGAGTTTATTTTATCAGCATAGTAGAATTCCAGAAGTTCAATAATAAGAAAAACAATGAATAAGAACGGCAAAAGATGCACGCTGTCACAAATTGCATCAACTACCCAATCCGCAAACGGGAGTTTTTCAATCAATCCGTCTATCGGAGAAAACAACCATTCGTTTAATTCATTGATTTTGTTAATAACGGAAATTAGCATAATCTAAATTTATCATAAATTAAAATTAAGGAGAATACGCTATATAAAGGAACATTATAAAAAACTTATCTGTTTTTTGTTTTTTCCTTCATAACTATTTTTAATTCAACACGTCTGCTTTTGGGATAATCTTCTTTTCCGTTTGTATAAATCGGATTTGAATAACTTGCACCTTCAACAACAATAATTTTGTGGAGTTTGTCGCCGAGAGTTTTATTATATGGTGTATTAATCATATAGTTTGCAACCGTATATGCTCTTTTTAAGCTCAAATCCATGTTTTTCATATACTGCTCGTCTTTTGAATATTGACCTTTAAAACTTTGTGAATCTGTATGACCTTGAATTATAATCTTTCCTATATTTTTGCTTAAGTATTCGTTTGAAAAAAGCGAATTTAAGTATGCAGGTGCAAACTTGGATAAATAAGCTTTTCCTTTATCCGAAAGTTCATAGCTGTTTAGTTCAAACAGCTCCAAATCAGAGATTTTAACTACACCCGTAACTCCGTTAACTGCTGCATCTATATTTTGACTTTTTAATGTCTCTTCCAGTGCTTGCGCAGCTTTCTGCTGTTCAGCAGTTTGTTGAATTTTATCATAGAAACTTGTTATATACGTATAGAAAAACAGCACAATAAAAACGAGCACTAATGCTGTCATAAGGTCAGTCATTGTAACCCAAAATATATTATTTTGATTATCATCACTTGTTCTTCTTTGTTTTAAACGCATTAATTTCCCTTTTAGAATAACTTATCTATAACATCATCTCCGTCATTTTTCTTAAAAGATTCATTCAGTTTATTTAAGCTGTAAAGAATATTTTCCAAATATGGAGTAGTTGTTTCGCTAATCCCTGCTGTTATAGCTTTAGCTATATTTTCAGGCAATGTTTTTAACGTCTTTTCATTTGTAATATTTTGTGTTTTTGATTCTTTAAGAAGATCAATAAGGAATTTTTCACTTGTGACTATATCAAACAATCTGACAAATTCTTTTTGTATAGCCAAATAGTATTTTTTGCAGAGTCTGTTGTACATAATTTTTTCAATAAACATAAACATCAGAGAAAAACCGACTGCAAAAACAGAACAAAGTGCCGCAATCTGGATGTTACCCATTAGTCCGTTTAGAGATGAGACAGCACCTTCGCCGGCTGTAAGATTAACTTCAGTAAATGCTATTGCCATTTTTAAGAACGTAAAGAAAGGTCCTAAGCCTGTTAAAAGAGTTGGGATTGTTTGTATAAATTTGTAGTTAATGTTTGAAGTAACTAATGTTTCTTCATTAAAGAAATATGAAGCATCTATTGTCAGATATATATCAGAGTATTCTTCATTTGTTGTTTTTGTGTTTTGTGATGTTATATACAATTTGTCAGGGAATATGAGCGCCTTTTTAAAATCTTCCCAAACAATATTTGTATAGCTGTTATTTATCATAAAATCATTAAGCTGATTGAAACGATATGAAAGTTCTTTCTTCTCTAATGATTTCAAGAAATTAAAAACTGCACTCAAATTCTTACCAACTCTCGAGTAGCTTGAAAGCGTTAAAAATATAAAACAAACAAAAGCTGTTGTAATTATAATGATTGCAGGTTCGGTTACAATGTTATAAAAAGTCATAATTACCCTCCTTATAAAGTATAGCATAATGTCTGATATTAGACTATAATTTTCAATATGGAATGTCCTAAATGCGGAAAAATTATACCAGATAACTCAACAGTATGTCCTCACTGCCGTAAGGTAATTTCTTTGATATGTCCGAATTGTCGCTCTGTCAGCCAAAGCAGCGTTTGTACAAAATGCGGTTATATCATCTTGGAAAAATGCTCAAAATGCGGAAAAATGGTTCCGACTACGCAAGAAAGTTGCAGATGCGGTTTGAACGTAAAATCCAGTATTGCATACAATGAATGCGAGAATGATGAATTTGCATCCGTCACAATAAAATTTGGCGCACTGAGAGCAATAAGAAATGTTTTAGCTTCGCAGGAATTGTACACAAAGTTCCTTTTGAAGCTTAAAAATCTTGTATCCTCTCAAATAAAAGGTGTAGAAGGAAATGTTATAGTATACGGAAATGAATATGTAGTCAATTTTAATAAGGAACTCTCATTTCCAACCTCTGTTAATAAAGCAATCAGATTCGGAATTAAACTTGTTAACTCTTTTGCGGGTTTAAATCAAAAAATGCAGGAAGAGCTTGGCTGTCCATTGAAATTGAATATTACAATACAAAAAAAGAACGCAGAGGATTTACTTGTAAATCAATCATTGAACAACAATATAAAACCTTTAAACCTAAAAAAAGAAGAAAAGAAATACTTAAAGGGAATGCAGGTTATTTTGGATCAATTCTCACAGGATTGTATAAGCAAAGATTACAAAACGGATTCCCTTTATCTTGTGGAAAATGAAAAAGCTTCAATAATGTATTATGAGCTCCTGTTAAATGATTATGTTTTACCGCCTTCATCAGGAATAGATGCGGTTGTTGAAGCGACACCTGCTTCAGCTCTTCCAAAAACGCAAAAAACTCTTGAGCAGGAAGATATATACGGATTTACCGTATTTGATATTAAAGCAAAATGTCATTTTGAAAAATGTTATTCTGATCAACTGTTGTCAAAAATATCTCCCGATATGAAAATAATTGCCCTTAAGGGTGAACCTGAACTTCAGCCCAGTACACAGGACATAGCAAATTTCTATACAGATAAGGGACTAAACCCGTTATACATATCCTGTAATGAGGATATGAACTATAAACCGTGGGGATTTTTTGAAAAAATATTCAAAGAGTATTACAATTTGTCTTCCCTAAACGGACTTGTAAATAATATAAACTGCGAGAAATTCGAAGAAATAAGAGATTTATTGCAAGAAAAGACCATAAAAGCTTCAACTCCTGAGGATGCCAGATATGCTTATATGGAGCTCTTTACTAATTTTCTTATGTCATTAAAAAATCAGGTTATTATAGCGGATGGTTTTGAGAATATTGATGACACCTCTTTGCAAACGCTGGAACTTTATTTTGACAGATATAAAAATGTAAAAACAAATTTTGTATTCATTTCAAAATCTGATTATTCTTTACATTCAAAAATCAAGTCTTTGCTCAGAACTTCTTTGTATACTGAATTTACGCTTGTACAAAACGGTATAACAACTCTCCTTTCAAATATTAAAGAAGATGCAGGAGATTTTATACAATCTTTTTATTATGAAAAAATAAAAGACAATTTTGACGGTTCAAAATTATACTTCCAAAATGCAATCAGATACTTAACTGAAACCGATGTTCTGATAAGTTTTGAAAATAAATTAATTATAAGAAATAATAATTCCGTACTGCTCCCAAAGAGCTTGCAGGCGCTGATTAAGGCCAGATTAAAAGCATACGGAAAACATAAAGATGCATCTATGATACTTGCATATTCGGCATTCTTGGGAGAAAGACTTGATTTTGAAACGCTTGAACTGCTCGGCATTAAAGAGTTGGATAAAAACGCAAAATTGCTTGAAGAAGCAGGATTTGTGTACAGAAAAGGTAATATAATATACATTAATAATTACAACTTAATAAGACCTGTTTTACAGTCATCTCTCAAAACTGAGATTGAAGAATATTTAGCAAAAAACATTTTGGCAAAACTTGGTAAATATCTTGATAATACTACTCTTCTTATGCTAATGAATACAGTGAAACAGTACAAAGAAGGATATATGCTTCTTTGGAAAAATTCTCAATTGTCAATTAATACAGGAGATTATGATTCATATTTGAAGAACTGTTTAGGATTTTTATCACTAATAGACAAAATAGAAAATAATGTTTCATTAGATGATATTGAATCAAATAAAAAAGATGTATTCCAAAATATTTTGATGAGCTTGTACAGTTATTCTCCGGCGAAAATCTATTCAATAGAAAAAATCTTATTGATGGACGCTATTCAGGCTGATGACGGAGATAAAATTGTAAAACTTTCAAATTTAATGCTTCAGGGGGCTTTAATCACTTCAAATTATACAGAAGCTCGAAGCCTGCTCCATAATATTCTTTCACGAATGGAAAATCCTACGTTGATGGTTGATGGTGCTGTTAATACAAAATTCCTTCTTTTGTCTCTTGTAAACATTGAAATTTTGTTCAATGTTGGTGATTTCAAGGAATGTATAGAAGTCGGTAATGATTTACTTAATATAATTACGTTTGACCTTTTAGACAAAATCAAGCCAAAAGGTTTTTCTACCAACTTGTTTGTAAGCCATCTTGCAGAAACGTTCAGGCTTGTTGCATTTGCAATGCTTTTAACAAATGACGACAGATTGGGAGAATGTTTTGAAAAGATTAAGAGCTCGTTAAACGAAGATTTGTCAGAAAAAGATGCAATACTTGAGATAAAAGAATTTATTAGCGGAAAAGACTATGTTCCGTCTAATGTTGAGGATTCTTCAGCATTTTCAAAAGTTATATATTTAATTCTGCAGGAACTTTCTAATCTGACAAACAACTATAAAGATTTTGCTCAAAATATATATCAGGCAAAACTATTGGCAAATGATTTACATCAAACACAATTGGAATATATTTGTGAACTGCTGATAGCTTATGCATATGCTAAAGCAGGTGTTTATAAAAAAGCAAATGTAATATTTAATGATATATTAGAAAAAGCTGAAACTTCGGCTATATTTAATATAAAACATATTGCAAGATATCTTATTTCAAAAATTAAAGACTGCTCAGATAAAAAAGATGAAGCACTATTGCTTATAAATGAGTCATTGAGTGATATTCAAAGACATAATAATGAAGCTGTAATATTTTATGCAATGTTTGAAAAACTGTATATAGATGTTCAGCAGGATAGCCTAACAGAAACAGAACTGGCAGCAGAAGAGAGAAAGCTTTCAGCTCTTTCACCTGATGGGGAATTGAAAAGATTAGTTGGAGAGTCTGTTTCATAACAAAAGTTATCAATATTCCAATTTTAGAAATTTGAAGGGTAAATATTTGGCTAAAATACCTTCAAAATATATTATAATTTGTAATTCTGAGGAAATTATTTTTTAAATATTCGTTTTCTATACAGAGTCCGAAGAATCTCATGTTGTGTTCCGATAAGATACTTCGCCTTGAATTGATATTTGGCTCAGTATGACAGTCTTTTAATAGAACATTGTGTCGTAAGGGGTAAATCATTGGTTCAAAAACCATATAATCTGAATCACATAAAAGGACAAAATTAGGTAATTTGAAAAAATGTTCACAAAAATGTATAGGGCTAATGAAGCCCTATACGTTTTTTATTTTGTTATTGTTGGATTTAAATCCGGTATATTAGCGCCTTTTCTACTTTATCGACTTTGCCATCGCCATTATAATCTGTTTTTACTTTCACATATGATTTTTTTGGATTATATTCACAAGTTCTGTTGTAGTCAGGTTTACCATCGCCGTTTTGGTCTTCTGTATACTTTGTTAAATTATCTTCTTCGTCATATTCATTAGTTGCAATGAAGTCAGGTTTGCCGTCAGCATTTTCGTCATTTATATATTTTGTCGTACGACCTTTTTCGTCATATTCCCGAATTTGAATAAAGTCAGGTTTGCCGTCAGCATTTTCGTCATTTATATATTTTATCGTACGACCTTTTTCGTCATATTCTTCAGTTACAATGAAGTCAGGTTTGCCGTCAGCATTTTCGTCATTTATATATTTTGTCGTACGACCTTTTTCGTCATATTCCCAAGTTTCAATATAGTCCGGCTTACCGTCAGCATTTCTGGCTTCTACATATTTTGTACAGTTACCATTTTCGTCATATTCTTTAATTTGAATAACGTCAGGTTTACTGTCACCGTCGATGTCTTTGATTTCTTTTGTCATATTTCCTTTTTCGTCATATTCTCTAATTTGAATAACGTCAGGTTTACTGTCACCGTCGATGTCCATGATTACTTTTGTCATATTTCCTTTTTCGTCATATTCTCTAATTACTTGTTTATCCATACGTATATTTTGAACATTCGGTATAGGATTTGTTATTTCTGATTTTTCAAAACCCAATATGCGTGCAATTTCGTGTTCATCAAATTTTACATTAGGGTTATTTTTTCTGGTTTCTTCCAACATTGTTGTAAAGAGACTTACTTCATCTTTGTTATCCAAATCAATTTTTCCGTTTTTCGTTGCTTTATCACCTAAAACTGTTTCAACGATATTAATCAAATTTTGCAAAGCTAATGAAAATTCTGACATTTTTATTCTCCTTTTCTTTTTAATAAATATCTCGTGTATCTATATAAAGTTTTTAGAGAAATAGAAATTGCCTGACATAGTTCGCCCTCGTCCCGTCCCGTCCCGTCCCGTCCCGTATGGCATTATGACTTCATTTGAGTCAATTGTAAAGTTTTTTATTTTTGCTTAACAATATTAAGTTTTGTTAACAAAATGACAAATATTATACTAATATGCGATAAATTTAAAAACGGATTGCCCTTATACTCACGGAATCTCCCGATGATAAAAAACAAAAGGCGCATCAAAATAATGATACACCTCAAATTTGTTATTTAAGCTTTATGCTAAATTGCATTTTCTTGCTTATATATTTATCATATATTTCTAGCCTTTACCGTGCCTTTCACATATAGTCGGAATACCGATTATAGCCAGGTAGAATACACAACCGAATAAAACTAAATTTAATATTTCCATTTTTAAGACTCCTTTCTTGAAGTTTTCATATCTTTCAGGGATTTTTGCATGCCTGAAAGATCCCCTACATGATTTGAATGCCACATGGCTCAAACTATATAACATTGGAATAAAATATTTTTACAAAACTTAATATTCCATGTTAACTTTAGTAAAAATTTAGTGTATTATCATGTTAGGAGGCTTTATTTTGAGTCAAGGTTACGAAAACTTTAATAATACAGAAACTTCCTTCAGAAAATCCACTTTGATACAAGAGAGAATCGGACTTGTTTCTACCCATATGTATAAACAGTTTTTGGATTATCAGCATGCAACACTTAATACTACCGAGATATTTGCAGAAATGATTGATAATCTTAAAGCTATTGCGGATTCTTTGAAACAATCTTTTGCCTCAAGAGGAATTACAACTCAAAACATATCAGTTGAGCATGACAAAGATAAGAGTGTTGTTGTAATAAATATTTTGTGGCACACAATAAGTTTGACAACAAGATGTAATTTTGAGCCTCAAGCTTTATACAGAGAAGGTACTGCTCCGATGTTCTCCGGTCGTATAATGGCTATTAACGGAGATTATAATGAGCTTATGGAAGGCAAGAACAGCAGAAGCGAAATTATGGAGGTCCTTTTAGATAAAGAGGTTGCTTCGCTTTTTGTGCCGGCAGATAAATCACAAAACTCAATTTTGAAAATAAGACACCTTGCAAATAGAGAATTTTTCTTGAATAGCACTGACGCGTCTCGTGAATTTGTACTTAAAATTATTGAAACTGTCTGCGGAGGCGGTGTATACCACGAAGAAGGCTCAAGAAAGAGTTTTAATATATAGAGTATGGATTCTTTTTCAGATGAATTATTGTACAATATTTTACTACAAGATAAGACATCAAATAGTAATATTGTTTGGTCTTTGTCTGATGAAAAATCAGAGTGCATAAGTTTATGTAACGCAAAAAAAATTAGACCCCGAAATAAAAAAACAAGAACTGACAAATCAAATAGAGCAAAAAATAAAGCAGAAGTTTTTACTCCGTCTTTTATATGCAAAATTCAAAATGATTCAGTTGATGAATTCGCATTAAAAGAACATTGTTTTTGGCAAGATTTTGTTTTATTAAAAATGCTTGAAATTACCTGTGGAGAAGCTCCATATTTGACAAACAGGTATGATGTAATTAAAGGAAAATATATTGACCCTGAAAATAGAGCAGGATTACTTGACAGAAAACTCAAAATTATCAGCGCAAATACTCAAGATGAAAAAGATTGGATTTTATGGGCAAAAAAAGCAGTTCAAAGCGTATACGGATATGATATACAGGGAGATAATGTTTATCTTGCCAGAAGAAATATTATTTTTACAGTAAGTGAGTATTTTTATTCTAAATATAAAAAAGCATTAGAACAAAATACACTGAAAGAGCTTGCAGAAATTGTATCTTGGAACGTATGGCAAATGGACGGACTGGTTCAAAATTCCAAAACAAAAATCAAAGATTGGGAAAATAATAAACTTATAAATTTCTGGAAGTTAATAAATAAAAAACGAAAATTCTTTTATGCGGTAGTTGGAAATCCTCCGTATCAAGAGAAAAATCGTCAGCAAATTTATACGGATTTTTATTTGTTGTCGCGAGATTTGGGTGATATTGTTTCGCTTATATTTCCTTCCGGCTGGCAGGAAGCTAAAAATGCAAACAATTTGTATAAAATGAATAATAAAAAAATAAAAAAAGATAAACAAATTGTGTATATTGACAACAGAAGGAATGTTTTTTCTTATATACAGGCAGAATGGACAAATATAGTTTTGTGGAAAAGAGGATATGATAATAATTTAGGCGGAAAACAAATAATTTACACGAACGGTAAAACCCCTGTTCAAATAAAACTTTTAATAAAGCCTAAGCTAAATGAAAAACCAAATGAAATACTTCAATTTGCAAAGTGTGTTACAGAATCAAAAGGATTTGCAAGCATAAAAAAAATTACATCGTCAAGAAAACCATACGGACTATGGACAAAAGTTGAGAATATCAGCAGAACAAAGAAAAATGCTGATGATATAAAAATTTACTCAAATAAATGGCTCGGTTCGGTAGTATGGGGTTCCAAAGATTATGATTTTCCGATAAAAAGCCCTGCTCTTAATAAATATAAAGTTTTAGTTCCTTATGCTTGGGGAAATATGTATGAAAAGCACTATCTTTGCGGAACTTTTGCGGATATAATTATTGCTTCTCCTAATGAAGCGTGTACTGAAACCTATCTCGAATCAGGCTGTTTTGATGATTATAAAACAGCAAAAAAACACGCAAAATATTTGATGACAAAATTTGCAAGAGCACTTTTGTATGTAAATAAAACTTCTCAGCACAGTACAACAGCTTGGGCTTCAATACCTTTACAGGACTATTCTGAAAGTTGGTGGGACAAATCAATAGATAAAATTGACGAAGAGTTAATGAAAAAATATAACGTTCCGGAAAATATACAAGAATTTGTTTTCAAAAATTTTCAGACAAAAACAGAAAAAAATATTACAAATTATAAAGAATGATAAATTTATACCTCTTTACTTTTACCCCTGTTTATGTTTATTTATAATTGAACGGGTATCCTCTTTCAAACCCCGTTTTCAAGTTTGAGACAACGGCTGAGTCTCAAAAGCACTAGACCAAAAAAGAAGGAAAATTAACATGTTAAAAATCAGATTAAAAAGATTAGGCGCAAAGAAAGCTCCTACATACAGAGTTATCGTTATTAATTCAACTACAAAAAGAGAAGGCAGACCTATTGAAGAATTAGGCTACTACAACCCTAAAACTAAAGATATGAAGCTTAACAAAGAATCTGCTGAAGCTTGGATTAAAAAAGGTGCTCAACCTACTGATACAGTTAAGTATTTAATTGCTAACTGTAACGCAGACGGTTCTTTGAACTACAAAAAATCAGAAACAGTAAAACTTTCTAAGAAGGCTCAAGCTAAGAAAGCTGCTGAAGAAGAAGCTAAAAAACAAGCTGAAGAAGCTGCAAAAGCAGAAGCTGAAGCAGCAAAGGCAGCAGAAGCTGAAGCTCCTGCTGAAGAAGCAACTGAAGCATAGTATTCAAATAAAAAATAGAAAAAAAGAGCAATTAATAAAATTGCTCTTTTTTTTATTCTATTCACAGCTTTTAATTAAAATCTTTGCTATTTTAATTGCTTTTTCCTGCAATTCTTTATTTTCCCAAAAATCATCAGAAGTTATATACGGCTTAACAATCTTTCTTGCCCAAGAACCGATAGCAATACCCCAAAAATTAATTCCGCACATTTTAGCTAATTCTGATGTCTTTGAATTTGTCCCGCCGGACATCATTATATAAACAGGAAGATTTGCATTTTGAATGACTTCTGCCATGGCAACCGCTTGTAAAGTTGTTTTAAAGTCATCACTTCCACCGCTCATTGGAACACCGTCAGCTTGAATGATTGTGGTATATGGTTCTCTTACGGATATCATCTCTTTTATTCTTTCAAGAACCTCTTTGTTTCCAAAGTTTTCTCTGTCTATACAGATAGAGGCAAATTTAGGATTACATTCGTTTATTACTTTCCATTTGCGTGCTAAATCTTCTTTGTCATGCCCCATAATATGCAGTTCTAAAAAATTTACCCCATTTTGCACCATGTAAGGTAATATCTCGCGGTAGTTAACATCTTTTTCTTCCATATAAATTGCATTTGCAGGGCATTTCCGCATGCAAATACCACAGCCAATACATTTCTTTTCATTGATCATTATAGAGGATAACACAGCATCATTTGGACAATTCTGTAAACAATTTCCGCATTTTATACAAGAAGGTTTTATTTTAGCTTTTGTTATATGTTTATCGCCTTTTATACCAATACTGACACAATATTGAAGGTCATTAATTCCAGCTAATTTACCTCCTTCTTTTGCGGCTTCTAAAATCTCTTTTCTTGCGGATAAATCGAAAAGTTTGCAACCTGCAGAAGCGTACACAAAAACTAATCTTTTTACGCTTTCTGTATCTTCATTTCCTGCTCCGCAAACAAGTTTAAACATCTAAAAACCTATTGCATTATTAAACACTCTTCTTGTTGAAGTATTTTTGCCTGTGTTTTCTGTAGAAGCTTGAACTTCTTGAGTTTCAATTACCTGTCCGGGTCTTTGAAGAAGATTGTTTTGTTGAAGAGTTTTATCTACATTATTGAAAGATTTAAGGCTGTCGAGCTTGTTTTGTAATTCTTCGTTTTCGTTATTTAAAATTACTGTTTGACGACTCAAATCATTAAGCTTGATTTCACAGGATATAACAAAATAATAACTGATTACTACAACTGCAACCAAGATACTTAAAATTATACAAAGCGACTTATTAACTCTTTTTATTGCCATATCTCTAACCAGCTTCTCCTTAGGGAAGTACCCTTCTATTATACTATTATCGACTAATTTTTGCACGGATTTATCAACAAAAGATTTTCTGGCGATATTTTCGACATAAACATATTCGCGCTTAGTTTCACCGGACAATTTTTTAATTAAATTATCCAAGCTCAACCTGCTGTTGCTTTTAGTATCTATTCTGTTTACTCTTACTTCTGCAACCAAAAGTAAATCTCCTCACTCCCAAAATGACCTAAAAATCCGTTTTTTAAAATGTATCTGCATTAACGTTTAGCGAATACATCTTGCAATTCTTAATTTAGCGCTCCTTGATGGCGGATTTTCTTTTAATTCAATCTCCCCCGCTGTAATAGGTTTTTTATTAACAAGCTCTATCCTTGGCGGTTCGCAGGTGCAAATCATATTGTTACATCTGCATTTTTGGCTTTCTCTCTTGAAGAATTGCTTAACTATTCTATCCTCCAAAGAATGAAAACTTATGACACTAATTATACCACCAACATCTATAATCTCCAATATATCATGCAATACATTCTTTACATTTTTTAACTCATTGTTAACCTCTATCCTAATAGCCTGAAACACTCTTGTAGCAGGGTGTATAGAAGACTTAATATGAGGAGTCGCTTTAACAATAATATCAGCCAATTCTTTCGTTGTTCCAATCGGTTTAATCCTTCTAATTTCCACAATCGATTTTGCAATCCGTTTTGAAAATCTTTCTTCTCCATATTCACTGAATATCCTTACTAAATCGTCCTCTTTATACGTATTTACTACATCATAAGCACTAAAATCAGAGCTCATGTCAAATCTCATATCAAGCGGAGCATCTTTAGAGAATGAAAAACCTCTTTCCTGTTTTGTCAGCTGATGATATGAAGCTCCCAAATCAAGAATAACACCGCCTGTAATTTTTTTTATTCCGAGTTTATCTAATTCTGATTTTATGTTTGTGTAAGAAGATTTTACTATTGTTAAGTTTTTGTAATCTTTTAATCTTTCTTTTGAATGAGCAATCGCTTCATCGTCTATATCAAATGCAATCAGCTTTCCGTTTGGTTGAATGCGCTTGAGTATAAGTTCACTATGTCCTCCGCCTCCTAAAGTGCAATCAACGTAAACTTTTCCGTCTTGACACTCAAGTGCATCAACGGCTTCATTTAGCATTACAGTATAGTGCTTAAAATCGTCCATAAGAAAAATTTTATCATAAAATAAAAAAGGATAGCTTTTGCTATCCTTGTTTTTATATTCTCTCTTTCCGTGTCCTTTATAATTACTAATTTGAACCATATTTGAAATCTTCTTGAATATTGCTTGAAAGCATTGATTTTAAAGATTCCATATATGCATTAATTTCTTCTAATTCTGCGCTGTCTGTTGTAATTTGTGCATCTAATTGAGTTTCCCAAGAATTTAATTCGTCCATTTGGTCTTGATATTTAGCTGTTATTTTATCAATTTCTGCTTCAAAATCAGGGATTTCAGTGTAATCTTTATATTTACCTTTGTATTCTTCATCTTCTTCGTATAAAGCTTTAAAGAATCTTCTTACTTCTTCTTCATCTTGTGCCTTGATAGAACGAGTATCTGCTTGTTTATATGCAGCCAAAGTTTTTTGAGTTTGAAGTTCTGAAATCTCAAGATTGATTTGGCTTTTTCTAAGCGTATAGCATAATAATGTTTCGTGTAAATTTGCGATTGCCATCTTCGTTCACCATTTTTAAATCTTACATATATATAAAGTATTTAAAAAATATTGAATTTCACGCTTTAAATTATTTGTTACAAAACTTTACAAAGTTTATAAATCGATTATTAAACCTATTGTCCTAATATGTCGTAGACTGCATGTAAAATAAAAATGTTAAAGGAAATCCGACAATTAGAGAAAAGAGGACAATATGATTTTTGCAATTATTTTAATTTTACTTATTATGAATACTATTAATAAAACACTTAAAGTTTTAGAACATCAACAGCAGGTTCTTTGTTATGATATGTATGTTTTAAACAAAAAGATTAACGAAGAAGAAAAAAGAATTCTTTTATAAATAAATATTTAATTTTTGTAACAATTTTGATAAATAACCTTTTTTTATGGCAATTTTCCCTTAAAAAAATACTTTAAATAAGTATATAGGAAAATTAGCTTTAGATGACATTAATCAACCTTACTAACATATTTGTACAGCAGCTGTCTGCTGCGCTCCCCAAATCGCAAGTCAATTTCAAGGGTGCGAAAGTAAACCTTTTTGAGTCCGGTACTCAAACGCACGAAAGTGACAAATTCACAACAAATCCATTTGGTGCGGATTTTACAAGTAAGGCTAAAATAGAACAATTAGCAAAATCTAACCCAAGAATTATGGCAATTTTGAAAGAGAATAATTTGCCATTAAATGTTAATATGGACGTTTTAGAGGATATGAGATGACACATCATCTTACAACAACAAGAGTAATCGCAGCTAAAATATATTCAGCTTTACCTCCCGAATTAAAAAAGGAAGTAAATCTTTCTGACCTTCAGCAGGCTGCAATGCTTCATGACTATGGAAAGGTTCTTATACCAAAAGAAATCTTAAATAAAAAAGGTACACTTACTCAGGAAGAAAAGAAAATTATGGAGCTGCACTCCGAACTCGGATATGAACTGCTGAAAGGACAAGGTGTAAATGAAAGTGTCTTAAATCTGATAAAATACCACCATCAAAAACCTGACGGAAGCGGTTATCCGGCAATTAATAATGATTATGAACACAATCTAAGCACAGAAATTCTTGAAGCTGCTGACATGTATTCTGCCCTAACTGAAGAAAGAGCTTACCACAAAGCCTGCACAAAAGAAGAAGCTTTAGAAATAATTCTTAAAGAAACTGAAAAAGGAGTTATATCACAGACTGTTTTTGATGCTCTAAAAAAATGCGTATAAGTTTTATTTACAAACCGTACTCTTAATAAGAATATCTTCGCCGATTTTTTCAACAGAATATATTTTTAAATCTTTTGCTTTTGATATCTTGTTTATACTATCTCCGTCAAAACAAGACTTCCCTCCATTGTCATTCAGAATTTTCGGAGCAACAAATTGATAAACTTCATCCACAAGGTTTTCTTTAAGCATTGAACCTGCAAGAGTTCCACCGCATTCAACGAAAACTGTACAAATACCTTTTTTGTATAGTTCACTTAAAACATATTTTAAATCAAGCTTTTCATCTTTTAAGGGAGAATTGTCTTTCGTTGAGATATAAACTTCACCCTGTTTTAGAATATTGGAATTTTTAGGGATTCTTCCGTTTTTATCCAATATGCATTTAAACTTATGCTTCATTGTAGGATTATCAGCGATAACAGTATTTGAACTTGTCATAATACAATCAAATTCTTTTCGCATTTTATAAACTTTTTTTCTGGCTTCTTCAGAGGTTATCCATTTAGAATCGCCCGTTTTGGTTGAAATCTTACCATCCATTGTTGTTGCTGTTTTTAAAACAACATACGGAAGTTTTTGGGTCATATTTTTTATAAAAACACGGTTTAAAAATTCAGCTTCACTTACAAGAACTCCTGTCACAACTTCGATTCCTGCATCTTTAAGCTTTGATATACCGTCGACTTTTGGATTAATATCCTTCATTCCTATAACAACTTTTTTAATCTTATGCTCAATTATCAAATCAGTGCAAGGCGGTGTTTTACCGTAATGAGAGCAGGGTTCAAGATTCACATACAAAGTACCGCCTTCAGCTTCGCCATTTTTTAGTTTCAAAAGTGCATCGCGTTCAGCGTGATTTTCACCGTACTTGTGGTGATAACCTTTTGAAACGACTTTGCCGTTTTTATCCAAAACAACGCACCCGACAAGCGGATTCGGTGCAACTTGACCCTTGCCTTTTCGGGCAAGCTTAAAACACTCTTTCATGTATTTTTCATCAATTTTATTTTGCATTTTATACTTGAAAAATTTTTAAAATAAGTTAAAATAAGTATACAGGCAAGGGTGACGTAAACACCCATACCTGCGCTCTAATTAAAGAGCTGTGGTGATGAGAACTAATACTATAATAAGTATTAGTTCTTTTTCGTTGATTTCAACTAACATTTTCACCTCCTTTCTGTTAGTGAAAAGCTTCGTTGAAATGCCTTTTAAAGCAGGATAAATACCATATTTACCCTCTTTTGCCTGTATTCTTTTTTCAATGTTTTGAACTTATTTTATCAAATTTTTAACTTTTAATCAATATATTTTCATATTTTAAAAATTATAAAGACAGATAATATTCTTTCATCAGCTTCGCATCGTCTTCGATATTAGGACTTTCGCATACAATTGCACCTTTGATATTAAAATCTTTGAAAGCTTTGAGTAAATCCTTATAATTCATATCGGATTCTTCCAGATTAAGATGTTTTTTCTCTCCTTTCGGACCGTAGTCTATACCTGCAATATGGGCGTGAAAATTATCCAATGCAACTTGTCCGAGTTCATTACCTATTGTTTCAAATATATGACAGAAATCGCTATATTCATTTACCCCACCGTTGTAGCGGGCATGAAGATGTGAAAAATCAACACAAGGAAGGACTGTTTCAAATTCTTTTGATAGTCTTATTATCTCTTCTAAATCTCCCCACTGAGTAGCTTTACCTGTCGTTTCGGGACGAATCCAAATTTTGT
This sequence comes from uncultured bacterium, assembly GCA_902779645.1. Lineage (GTDB taxonomy): Bacteria > Cyanobacteriota > Vampirovibrionia > Gastranaerophilales > Gastranaerophilaceae > CAG-196. Next base: position 43,885 of record CACZCH010000005.1, read on the forward strand.
TATTTACCTTACTCAATTCATTTGTAATAATCTCAATTTGGCTTCTTATCTGATTATAAACGCTTTCTTTATCCATACCGAGATAAAAACCTGCGTGAAAAGTTATACTGTATCCGCCAAGCTCCTGCGCTGTTTGAGCTGTTTCAATTATGCGCATTATGCTCGCTTCTATCTTATCTTCTTCTCTTGAGTTCAGATTAACGTAAAAAGGGCCGTGTGCAGTAATTACTTTATTGGCTTTTTTAACCGCTTCTCTGCTTTTATCGCTAATTCTGACTCCGCGTACAAACTCAAGCTCTAGCCCGTCCAGATTCATATCGTCCAAGATTTTAAAACCTGCTTCATATCCTTTATTCCCCGCTCTTAAAGGAACACCTGCCGTTATAAAATTTAATTTTTCCACTATCCCTTCCCTTATTCTTCAGAAACTTCTTTCGCATCAGAAGTTATTTCTGTTTTAGCTTCGTCTTTTACTTTTTTATCTTTTTTATCAAATATGTGTCTGACCTTGTATTTAAGCGTTTTCTTCTCAGCTTCTAGAGCTTTTGCCTCTGCAATTGCTTCTTCTATTGTAGCCGCAGTTGAACCTTCAATTTCTTCCGGCAGAGAATTTACAAATTCTAACGCTTCATCGTATTCTGTTTTAGAAGACAACCATTTAAATGATTTTACAAGAGTTAAAGGTTTTGCAGCATCACCTCTTACCTTAAGCTGGAATTTAGCAGCACCTGAATCTACATAACTATTTTCAAATGCTGGCAAGGTTGCTAGTTCGTCTTCAGGTACAACTTCACAGAAAAGAGAGAACGCTTTTGCTGTTACAACATTCATACTTGCAGCACTGTTCATAAGGTTAATCGGATTAATTGCATTCAAAGGTCCTAATACTTTTGATATTATTGAGGACATTTTTGCTCTGACTTTCATATCAGCATAATTTCTAACTATGTCAAAATCACCGAAAATATGAAGTGTTAAAACATTACCTAATGATGTAATCGGATCTATATGGCAAACTCCGCCATCCATATTCAAATGTCCGATAAGTTCCGAAAAATGCGTTGTATCAATAGAAGTAAGTGAATTAATGATTCCGCCTAAAGCTGTTTGGAAGAATTGAGATTCACGAATGTTTTCCGCAATAATAAGATTTTCAATCTTACCGAAAGGTCCGAATTGTCCGTTTGTTACAACAAAATTGATATCACCGTTAATACCCTTCATTTGTTCTTCAGGAGTTTTAGCATTACCATCAATTGAAAGTTTCGCATCAAACTTAGCAGTACCTGAAAGCATATCTTTCATTCCTGCTCCGTCAAGCATAGCTTTCGCAACATTAATCCCTTCACCTTTCAAATCTACATTGACAAGCATTTTTACAAGGTCAACAAAAATATCACCATTAACTCGACCGTTAAATATATTTGTTCTTAACCATCGTAATCCAAGTATATTCTTTCTTAAAGCCATTCTTGCCGTTGTATTTGCAACAACAATATTTCCTGTTTGTATTCTGCGCATATTAATTGTTCCGCTCTGGATCGCCAACGGAATATCTGTCTGCTGAGCTGTTGATTTAGATTGACCAGCAGACTGAGCAGGTATATATTTCATCGCTAAATCAACAACCTTAAGCATTTTTTCCAAAACTATATTATTTGAGTTTACATTCACTCCGCTCAAATTAAGAATTTGGTTCGGATTCATATCAATATCACCGTTTGCGCTGATATCTGAACCGTTTAGTAATATATTTCTAATATCAAAACCTAATGTATGACCTTTAAAATCCAATTGGATATTATCAACAGAAGTCAATAATTCAGGGATTTTTATGTCTCTGATACTTACTCCGCCTCTTATAATAGGATTTGATGTAGAACCGTAAACAAATATACGTCCCTTATCTCTTACGAAAGAAGATTTCGGGAATGCATAAATTCTTCCGCTCACAATTTTTGGTAAATTAATTTTAAGAAGGTTAATTCTATCGCCGACAATTGTACCATCAATATCCAAGACGTCATCAAGGTTTACAATCTCATTACCTTTTTCATCAACAGTAACGGTTCTGATATAAAGACCTGTTTTTTTAATTTTTATTCTTCCCGGTTTTAAGTCAACAACAGCTTGTAAAGCAGTTTGTTTTCCGCCAAGCTCGGTTAAATCAACAGGTGTAATAAAGTTATCCTTGTCAGCAAGAGCTTGTGCTAAAACGGTTTGTTTTTTCTTATTACCATAGATAGTTAACTTGACAGGTACTGAACCTTGAGAATGTATAAACGGTTTATATTCTCTCCCAATTAACTTTATTAAATCATCGGTTGAAATATTACCGCTTGAATTAAGCTCGATACTTTTTAACTTTTCATAATCTAATATCGTACCTGAAAATTTGATTTCTGATTTATCATTAAATAAAATTTTATTTTCGGGGATTAATAAATTCTTTCCGCCGACTCCGACAGCTAAAGCAGGGATACGAATTGAAGATGAAGTTTGAGGAAGTATAAATACTAAATTCTTGTTATCAATATGACCTGATAATGCTTGATGTTTAGCTTCAAAGCTAACTTCTCCTGATAAATCTTCATTCTTTAAATTGAAAGTGTTTTTAACATCAGCCAAATCCAAACTCTTCAAATCGAATGTTGCATTAGTAACAGCTTCTTTTAATTTCCCTTTTATAACCGCATCAAGAGTTATATCTCCGGAGCGGAAGTTATACGCTTGTCTTAAATTTCTTGGTGCAAAAGCTTTAAATAAAGAAGGAAGCGGTAAGCTTTCTGTCTTAATCACAATGTTTGCAACTGATTTTTCATTAATACTTCCGTCAAAAGTAACTTTTGAATGATTAACAAACAAGCTTGATTTTTCAAACACCAGAACATTGTTATCCAGCAAGGCATTTATATTTGCTCCTGATATAACTTGCCCCAAGTTTCTTACAGCTAATCCGCCATTTTGAATTTTTATAAATCCGTTTGATTTAAGCTTCTTAAAGTTTGTTTTTATATAACAATCGGCAACAGCAGAACCTTCTGCTTTAAATTGACCAAATTCGTTTGGAATACGCAAAGAATCCAAGAATGCTTTTCCTAAAATCAACATGTCATTGAATTGAATTTTAGCGGTTTTAATGTTCATATTAAGCCAAGGACGCTTACTGTAATTTAATTTACCAAAAAGCTGAATATTTTTTTCGGAAGCAGGATAAATATTTGTGTCTAAATCAACAGTATGTTCAAAAGTTTTGATATGAACATAGCTTTCGGGGAGTTGAAGATGCGATACATTTAAAGTAACTCCATCAATATTCAAATGTCCGAAAGATGTAATATCACCTTTATGTTCTCTTATTCGAAGTTTCATATCCAAATCAGCTTTAAGATTATAATTTCTGTACAAATCAACAGGGTTAACAAAAGGAATATCTATTCTTTCTGCCGGGTCATCTTCAGAATCCAACTTTGATTCTGTTTTAGGAATAAATGTATCAAAATCAATATTCAAAGTCAGATTCTTGTTATCATTTGAAAATAATTCAGCATAAGTTTTTAGTTTGGCAGTTTTACCGTTAAAATATCCTGCTTTGAGTTCTTCACCGTGCAAATCAAGATAATTTCCTGATTTCGTATCGTTTACAAGAACTTTATAATTTTTAAGTTTTGCACAAGGAACTTTTATTCTTATCCAATTCGGGTCAAACCAAGTTTGAGTAACAACTTTTTCTTCACCTAAAGTTTTTTCTTTATTTGAATTAAGTATATCTTCCACAAGTTTAACAACTTTATAATCAATATTATCTTTATCTATTTCTAAATTTACAAAAGGATTTTCAACCTCAAAACAAGAAACCTTAACGGTTAGCAGTAATAAACTCGGAATAGAGATTCTCGTTTTTACACCGTCAGCAGCTAGCAAAATTGAACCGTCAGGAAGTTTAACACTAATGTTATCAATCTTGACTCCTGCTCCGAGAAGAGGTGTAGTAATAACTTTTGCGTCATCAAAATTGACATCAACTTGTGCTTGTTCTTTTGCCAAGTCTTTAATCAACGGCTTATATTGGTTTAAGTCAATGACATTCGGCAGAACAAACAAAAAGCACAAATACAGCGCAAATATTACACCCAAAATTACAAAACCAAGTATCTGCAAAACTTTCTTCATATAAATATCCCCTTGTTTTCTAAATAATATATTATTTATACTATCACAAAAAAATGGCGGTTTTATAACCGCCATTTTATATTTTTATCCTAATATTTTTTTCCACCAACTCTTTTTGGGAATTTCTTTTTCCGGTTTGCTTTCGGGCTCTATTGGCGCTTCATATTTATATTTTTCAAGAATTTCATCAACCTGCTGACTTATTCTACACAAAGCTTCATTTTTTTGAATTTCTTTTATCCTGATTGAAGATTCTTCTTTCGCCTTTGCTACCATATGTTTAATATCTAATTCCTCCAGCATTCTGCTGTATTCACAAGCTTGATCATATATATAAAGCTTTTTGAAATCTGCATATTTCATTTTTGCCGCTTCTCCGTATAGTTTACGAAATACTCTCGGCTCATCAGGATAAAATCCGCCGGCAGTATCTCCTGCTAAACCTGCCGGTATTTGGTACCACTTGCCGAGACAGTTCTCCTCACTCCTTAGAAGGTCAAAATAATCCGTTGTTATAAATTTATCATGACTGAATATTTTCGGTTTATGTATACTTTCATCAAAAACAACATCATATAGTTTTACATCTGATATCTTCTGACCGCATTTATCCAAAACTCTTAGAAATTCTTTCCCTTGATTTATAATCTGAGGACGTAATTTCGGGTTTATTTTTAAAGCCTTAAAATTTGAATTACCATCAATTTTATTTGTTCGCATAACTTCTCCTTTTACTATTATGAAACCGCTAAAAAAATTTTTTTGCCAGTAAATTAGAAATTTGTTACATTTATCTCATTTATGTAAAGATTTTTTAAAGAGTTGACATGTTTGGAGTAAAATAAATAAAGTGCAGATTAATAGTAGTTTTTACACTAGTTAAACAAGGAAAAGAGAAAGAGATTATGGCAAAAATTTTAATGATGTTGTTTACAATGTTGATGACTTTGCAAACTGCAAGTGCAATGAATGTTGACGAATTTATGGATAAACATATTGCGCCGGTGTCAGACTTTGTAGCGGACATTATCTTTTTCCCTATAACAATTTGCGGAAGTAAAGTCCCGCTAATCATATTTTGGATTTTAGCGGCTGGTATATTCTTTACTATATACTTTAGAGGGATGGCTATTTGGGGCTTTAAACACGCTATTGAAGTAGTTGCTAAACCGTCTAATACAGGCGACGGAAGCGGTGAAGTTTCATCATTCCAAGCTCTTGCAACAGCTCTTTCCGGTACAATCGGCATAGGAAGTATAGCAGGTGTTGCAATATCCATATCAATCGGAGGTCCGGGAGCTGCTTTTTGGATTTTCTTCGGGGCACTTTTAGGTATGTCAATTAAGTTTGTTGAAGCAACTCTTGCTGTTAAATATAGAAGATTTAACCTTGATGGTTCTGTATCAGGCGGTCCTATGCACTACATAGCTCACGGTCTGACAAGAAGAAAAATGCGCTGGTTAGGTCAGCCTTTATCAGTATTATTCGCGATACTTTGTATCGGCGGAGGCTTAACAGGCGGAAACATGATTCAGATTAACCAAACCGCTCACCAAATTGTTTTCATCACCGGTGGTGTAAACAGTATTTTCCACGGATATACTTGGATAATTGGCCTTGTTGCAGCTATTCTAATCGGTATGGTTGTCGTAGGCGGTATCAAGAGTATAGCTAAAGTTACAACAATATTAACTCCTACAATGTGTGTTTTGTATATCATCTCAGGGTTAATTGTTATATTTGCAAACATAAAAGGTATGCCGCATGCAATAGCTCTTATATGCAAAGAGGCTTTCCACCCGACAGCAGTTGCCGGCGGTGTTTTTGGAACAATTATAATTGGTTTAAGACGTTCCGTTCAATCTAATGAAGCAGGAACAGGTGCAGCAGCTATTGTCTATGCAACAGCTCAAACAAAAGAACACGTTTCACAAGGTTTTGTTGCATTGCTCGAAACATTCCTAACAGGTGTTCTCTGCTTATTTACATCTTTAACCATCGTATTATCCGGAGTTCTTGATATGAATTCAGTCGGTGAAATATCAGGCATTGAACTTGCTTCAAATGCTTTTCAATCCGTTATACCATTCTTCCCTGTAATACTTTCACTTATTGCTGTACTGTTTGCAATGTCAACTCTAATATCTTGGGCATATTACGGACAAAAAGCTTGGACATTCCTTTTAGGCGAAGGTAAAAAACGAGTACTCACTTTTAATTTAATATACTGTATATTCATAGTAATCGGTTCTGTTATGAACGTAAAATCAGTTATTGATATTACTGATGCTATGATGATTGCCCTATGCATACCAAACGTAATTGTCTTATACATCCTAGCTCCTGAAATCAAACGAGACTTAAAAGCATACTTAGAAAAACACAATATGAACTTCATGAAATTCTAGGAGCATAATATGAGAATATCAGTAAACAACTCAAATTTCAGTGCAAAATTTTATCCGTATCCAAACACAATTACAAACCCTAAAATATTCGAAATGTTTGAAGAAAGAACAAAATGTTATCCCGACTTCATTTTAAAACAGGATGATATTTCGTATTTTAAAAATGATTACTTTATGCTGGTAAAAAAGAATAAGCAAAATTTAGTATCACATGGATATTTTTCATTTACTCATAACAGACCTAAAAATATAGAAAATATAATTGACAGGCTTGAACAAATTTTTGACACCCTCAGGCATAAACGTATTCCGGAAATGCATGTAGATTATTAAAAATTATTACTTTTTAGCGATATTTTTTTTATCATCACTAAAATAATTTATAACCTTTTTTAAAACAGAACTGCTTTTTAGTTGAATATAATTACCTGCCTCCATAAAAACATCTCTTAGGTTTCTATTACCGTATTTCAAAAAGTTTAATGCGTCATTTTTTGCAAACGGAAGCTCATTTTTATTTTCTAGCCAGCCGACTTCTTTAACAGGAATTGCAAGTATGGCTCTTGCCTCTTCTTCAGAACTTATTTGTTTATCTTTTCCTTTAATAAGTGTTATCCGAGTATGAACACTCAAATTCGTATTTTGAACTATTGTCATTAATGATTGTGATCCTGCCATAATTATATCCTCTTTTCTCTACATATATAAAGTATTTTTCTCACTAGAAATTGCCTAATTTTTAATTTTTTGTTACACTCGACTCATGGCAATATATTTAGATGCAGGAACAACATATTCTAAAATAATTACAAAAGACCAAATTTTTGACAAAAAATTTTGTATAAAGAATTTTAACGGAAATAATTATTACATACTGCCGTCAAAAATCATTAAAGAACAAAACATCTCTCCGACACATTCTTGCGGTCATATGGCAGACTCAAGCGAAAATGAAATAATAGCACTAGCAAAAGGGGCAAAAAAATCAGGAATAACTCCTGATGCAACAATTTTGGATCTGGGAAGCCGTGATGCAAAATGGATAAATTTTAAAAACGGAAAATTTCACGATATGGATTGGAATACTTCCTGCGCAAGTTCCACAGGAGCAACTGTTGAAATGCTATTAAAATTTTATGATGTTAATCCAAACGATTTAAAATTTACTCCCGAAAAATTTGCAGTAACTTGCGGTATTTTCGGCATTGAAAAAATCATGGATTCAATCTCAAATGGTGAAAAACCTGCTGATGCTATATCCAAATTCATTCACGGTATAGCTTTTAACGCTTGGAATTTCTCAAAACGCCCCGAAAAAATATACCTCTCCGGCGGCTTTTGCGAAAATAAATGTTTTGTAGATTCTTTGTATAATTATACCGAAGTTATCCCTCTCGGCAGATTTGTTTTGTGCGAAGGATTGATAGAATAAAATGTAACAATTTCTTTACACAATAGCAAATTATTTTTTTAGGGGTTATATTACACTATGAGGGTAAATTTTTAGAAGGTATAGTGTACCCTTAGCATGAGGTCAAATAGTGGTAGATAACAGATCGGCAGGTTTTTATGGAATCGGCGGCGCTTTTAATTTCAAAAGTGGTGACCCCTCCGGTACTGCTGCAAAAATGAGCCAAGATAAATACGGCTCGGAAGCAATGTATCTTCCGCCTGCTGAAAGTGAAGAATTTGATGAAAATATGTACAGCCAGCCTTATGTAGACAGGAGTGCACTGCTCAGAGCGACTCTGAATTCTCTTGCAATGTCCAACGTAGCCAGCGTTCTAAATGCTAATAAGCATAAAAAAACTCTTAAAGAAATTTTGGACGAAGAAGAGAATGATGAACAAGAGAATAATTCTAAATCAAAAAAAGAAAAACAAAAAAACAAAGACGAAAATAAATAGCCCTATTTAACTATTTTATACAATATTTTTGGTATATAATAGTAGTGTGAGGAGTATAATTATGGCTGAAAAAGCTAATAAAATAAATAATAATCATTCTTATAGAGATGCTAAATTTTATAACATTTGGAGAAGAATTTTTCTCTTCTTAGTTACTCATGTATTTTATATGATACGTTTTAAACTTGTATACAGATTGGAAGTTCAAGGTAAAGAAAATATTCCAAAAGATAATAACTTCTTGATAGCGGCGAACCACCTTTCAACGCTTGACCCGCCTCTTATCTGCGCGGTAATGAACAGAGGTGTTGCTTGTATGGCTAAAAAAGAACTGTTCAAAAATCCGTTTATGATATGGTGGCTTAATTGGCTCGGTGCTTTTGCAGTAGACAGAGAACACGTAAGCGTATCAACACTAAAGACCGTAAAAGCAATTAAAAATACTACATGGGTGCTTGGTATTTTCCCCCAAGGGACAAGACAGTTAGACGGAGAGATAAAAAACATTACAAAAGGGTTTGCAAACATTGCAAAAATTAATAAATGCGGGATTTTGCCTGTTGGTATAACAGGTACTGAAGTTGCCAGAAGAATTCCGTTTTCAGGGAAAATTGTTGTTAAAATTGGTGAGATAATACCGTATTCTGAAAATATAGATGAGATGATGCAAAAATGGGGAGAATCAATTCAGAATCTAACAGGATTTAAATATATACCAAATGCACAATAAATAGGGAAATGTGAATGGGAAAAGAAGAAAAAAATTACAACCGAAGAACAGAGAAAGACTACGGATTCTGGCGAATTCTATTTTATAAGTCTTTTGTTACATTTGTTGTTTGGACAGTTACAAAATTTATGTACAATTTAAAAATTGTCGGACGTGAAAATGTACCTAAAACATCACGTGTAATTTATGCAGGAAATCACGTTTCATATATAGATCCACCGATTGTCTCACTTGCAGTTGGAAAATGCGTTGCATATATGGCTAAAAAAGAACTTTTTGAAAAGGAAACAAACAAAGTTTTACGTTTTTTAGTACATATACTGGGTGCTTTTGCTGTCAATAGAGAAAAACCGGAGCTTGCAACATTCAAAACAATAAAATCTATTTTTAATACTAATTGGTCACTCGGTATATTTCCTCAAGGCAAAATTGTTCACGAACACGAAATATCCAATATTCACAAAGGTTTCATAATGTTTGCAAAAAAATTTGAAGCAGATATTGTTCCTGTGGGTATAAAAGGTTTCGACGGATATGCAAAAAAACTTTTTGAAAAACATATTACTGCAACAATCGGAAAACCTATATCATACAAACTGCCTGAAGATGAAATTGTAAAAGAATGGGCAAGACAAATATGCGAATATACCGGTTTCGAAAATAAAATTGAAAAAGAAGTTTGTGTTTAATTAAAAAATGTAACAATATTAAATATAAATAGCAAAAAAAAATCTTTCTAGTTTTATATATGTGTGGCAGTTATTTGAAAGAAAAAAAATGAATATTCAGAAAATTTTAAGTGTAAAATTTAACAATGCATTATTTTGCAATAAGGCGGATAATAAAACTCAGCCTAAGTTCGGATTGATGATGAGCCAGCCTTTAAACTGTGATATGGTTTCATTTCAAGGCAGAGCCGTAAAAGTCATAGCAAAAGATGTTCAAGCTGCGATTGCAAGAAGAGAAGCTCGCGCTATTCGCGATGCAAAACAAATTACAGAAGCAAAACACGCACCTGAAAAAACAGCACCAACTAAAAAAAATCTTTCCGGCGAGGAAAGAAAAAGAGGTGTTTCTATATCAACCGCTAAAAGAATTCGAAATATGATTCTTGCTTCGCAAGAACAAGTTCAAGATTTTATGGGCAGAATTTTTGGCGATCTTAAAGTAACTGAGATTTCACTTAAAAATTTAATTATTGATTTTTCTGACAGAGCAAAATCCGAAGTTTCAATTATGGAAAAAAGTGCAACAAGAGATTTGGGTTCAATAGAAGAAGTTTTTCACGGCAGAACAGATATAGACGGAACCAAAATTGAAGGCATTACTGATTTGAATGCAAGTAAAATTGTTATGAACTATAAAACAGGAAAAACGGAAACAGAAAACGTACTAAGCAGATTAATACCATTAATTAAAACAGGACAAATAACACTACACGAAATCGAACTCCAGCGCCCGAGTGCAATAAAAACTTTAGGTAAAAAAGAACAAGAAGAGTTTGATTATGTATCAAAAGCTTTCTTAGATAAATTAGAGGATGCTCAAGAAGAAGTTTTAAACGGTCTTGAGATAAACCCTGATAAAATTAAACTTATAAACAGACCTTTACCTAAGTATACCAAGTTCAATTATTGTGCTCTTCACTTAATTTTACAGCTTAATGAAAAGGGTTCAAAACCTTTTGAAATGCAAATTATGGGTGCAAGAGAAGCTCAAGGCAAAATATTTGATGACAAACGCTTCAAATTTTTCGACGGAAAAGAATTAGACAAAAAATATGCACCATTAGTTGAATCTTGGAAACGTCTTTTATCAGATGAAAATGAAACCGCAAAAGAAGAGTTCTTCAGATATTGCAAAGACGCAAACTTACAGCTTAGAAAAGATGAAATACAAGAAAATATAACTCAAAGATTCTTAAAACGTCCAAACGGACTTTTCAAAACGATAAGAGAATATAAGCTTACGCCTGAATATGATTTAAATGAACAGTATAAATTAATGCTTAGCTGCGAAGCTTAAAGCTAATTAAATATTGTATGCAATAAACCTGCATAATTCTATCAACATTTCAGGACATAAACCAATTATTAATGTTATAAAAGCTGATGATACAAGAACAAATTTTTGAGAAAAGTTTGTACTAAATTTTTGTACATCATAATTTTTATCTGTTTCGTGGAATAGTGGTAACAATATCTTTAAATAATAGTATAGTGCAATTACAGTGAGCAATAAAAGACCAAGCAAAAACGGCACAAATACAAAGCCTGAATTTGCAATTGCGGTAAACAGATAAATCTTCGCAATAAAACCAGAAGTAATTGGTATACCTGCTAAACCTATAATTAACAATGCATAAGCTCCCGTAAGGCCGTGATTTTTATGATATAACCCTTGAAAATAATTAACATCAAAATTTTTATTATCACCATAAATATTTAAGTATGCAAATACACCGATATTCATAATCACATAACAAATCAAATAAAATATAACCGTTGATAAATTATAAACAGATACCAAACTTGCGGTCAAAAGTGCATAAGAAGCGTTAGCTGAAGCCGAACACGCTAAGATTACCTTGACATTATTTTCTCTTATTGCATAAGTATTTGCCCACAGAGCCGTAATAAGCGAAAGTATAGCTATTACAAAAGTAAGCTCAAAACTGTTACTCAAAGGAAAAACCATTAATCTGCAAATAATCCCAAACATCGCAAGTTTTGGTATTGTTGAAAGAAATGCCAAAATAGAAGTTTCACAGCCCTTGTAAACATCAATTATCCAATTTGCAAACGGAAATACCGCAAGTTTTGATGCCAAACCCAAAATAATCATAATTGCTGATATAGTGTAAACAAGTGATGTTTCATTAGCTGTAATGTACTCATAAATATTAGAAAAATTTAAACTTCCGGTAATTCCATACAAATATGAAACCCCAAATAAGAAAATTCCGGTTGACACGGCAGATGTAAGTAGATATTTAAATGCAGCCTCTTTTGAATAGTACCCTTTTGATACTGAGATTAAAAAGTATGAAGAAAAGCCCAATAATTCAACTGAAACAAGGAGTGTAAGAAAATCATTTGCTGAAACTATATTCATACCGCCGAATATAGCAGTCAAAAGTATCGCATAGAAAGTATACGCGCTTCTTTTAACTGTTTTTACTAAATTTTTTGTTAATAAAGTTACGAAGAAACCGCAAACAAGAATTATAAAATTAAATAATAGTGTATAACTATCCGACATTATTGAATTTTTAAAACCGAAATACTGGGGCTCTGTCTGCGTTGTTGATAACAAAGCTATCGCTGCTGATATCCCTATGACAGCTATTATTCTTGCATACTTATAATATCTGGGGGATAAAATCATACCTAATATCAACATAAGTATAATAAATGCTCCAATTGTTATATGCGGTAACAGTATATTAAAAATGTCATTTATCATTCAATATTCCTTTTTTTAATTAATCATTCCGATTATTGAGTTAGGGAATAGCCCGAAAATTATCAATCCGCACAGAACAGAAGCTAAAACAACAAATTCATGTACAGATAAATCATTGATTTTCAGGTATTCTTCCTTAACTTCTCCAAAAAATCCTTTATGTAAAAACTTAAGCATATAGCACGAACTTAAGATTAGAAGCGGCAGGGCTAAAAGAGCTGAGAATCTTATTATTATTGATATATCAGAATTCAATGTTCCGATTATTGTTAAAACTTCACTCACAAAAGGAGCAAACAAAGGTACGCCGATTGAAGCCAAAACAATAAGAACGGAAAAACCGAACAGGCGCGGCATAACAGTTGCAACTCCCTGAACAGTATTAATATTTCTGTCTTTAAATCTTAAGTATACAATTCCTGCAATCATAAACAATCCGCAAGTTACAAGACCGTGCGAAATCATGTGAAATACGGAAGCCGAAAGCCCGATTTTATTAATTGCGCACAACCCCAAAAGGATTAAACCCATATTTGAGATGCTTGAATACGCTACGATTCGTTTAATATCTGTTTGTGCATAACTTACAAATGCAGTATAAATTATGTTTATCAAAGCCAAAATCCCAAGTATCGGTGCAATTATTTTAAAGGATTGAGGTAATAATTCATAATTAAATCTGTATATACCGTAAGCACCTGTTTTAAGCAAAATACCCGCCAAAACCATACTAACAGGAGTCGGAGCATTTGTATGCGCGTCAGGAAGCCAAGTATGCAATGGTATTATGGGAAGTTTTACGCCAAAACCTATTATCAAACAAACTGCTATAAAGAGCTGTATTCCCATCGGAATTGTTGAATCAATTATATCCGCAAAGCTTGCTGATAAAATTCCGTTTGATAAAAAATTGTAATAATGCAAAAGTAATATACCCAAAAGCATAAACATACTTCCTGCAAAAGTAAACAAAATGAATTTTACCGCAGATTTTTTTGCTTCTGATTGATATTCATTGTTTTCCTGAAATCTTCCGCCTATCAAGAAATACGCAGGTATCATCTCCAATTCCCAGAAAAGGAAGAACAAAAACATATCATTAGCGGTAAAAATACCTAAAATTGCTGTTTCCAATAGCATAAGCATTGAATAATAAAACTTGTGGTTTTTTCTTATATTAAACTTGCTTGAAATAGAAGCCATAAAGAAAACAAAAGATGTTAAAACAGATAATATCATTGATACCGTATCAATCTTAAGCGAAAATTTTATCCCCAAAGATTGTATCCAATCCATACCGAAAATGTTTATATTAATCGCATAAGGATTTGAAGAATTGAAAAATAAAAGCATTAAAAGCGTATACAAAAAATGAAACCCAAATACTCCTTTAGAAAATCTTCTTACCGTAACTTCATTTGAAGTAAATAGTGGTGATATGATAAGCATCGATAACACTAACGGCATAAAAACCAAGAACGGTATTGATAAAAATATATTCATTTATTCTCCTTTTTAACCACCAAATATTAACAAATAACCTGCTATTACAAGCGCAATTATCGCTGTTACTATAATAAACGCATACGCATTATACGTTTGGACATTTCCTTGCTGTAAGAGCATATCACGTCTTGAAAGCTCTTTAGAAATATCACTTACAAAGCTTACTGATTTATTCATCACATTAACTTCTATCCAATTTGTGATTTTTACCGGAAGTTTTGAGATAAACAAAATCGGCTTATAATTTGATAAAATTTTATTATCAATATAATTTAAACTTCCTGAGATTTTATCGTAAAAAATCGGCAGATAAATATTATAAAATTTTTCTAAAATCTTCGGCGTTTTATTCAACTTTTCAAATCCATTGTTTTTACCGATAAGAAGCGCTAAAGCCAAACCGCCAACTGCTGCCGCATAAGGCTCGGCTATATGATATGAATTTCTTATAATAATATACAAGAATATATTTCCTGTAAGCAGGATTAGAAATGAGATTAATTCTGTTATGTTTGCATTATTCTTAAGCTCAGTTTGCTTATAAATCATTATGACAAGTCTTATAATATAATAAGCTGAAACAAAACATACAAATAAGAATAAGTAATATAGTACAGCCTTTTCTCCTAATGATTTAAACAAAATCTCTTTCATTCCGACACCTGATAAAAGCAAACCGCTGAGACTCAGAGAACTTATACACAAAATTGCATAATTAATTTTTGATACGCTTTTTTCATACGGTAAAAGTACAAACAATGCCGATTTAATGAAAGCGTGTACAACAAGAATAATTAATGCTGCTTTCACATTTATTAATCCGAGTGCAACAAACATCAAACCAAGATTTGCAGAAGTTGAATAAGCAAGAATTTTCTTTGGCTGAGTTTCTATTGAAGCCAGTATCGAACAAATAAGAGCAGTTAAAATCCCAATATATAAAATTGTATTTGTAAGAACGGGGCTTAAAGTGAAAAACGGCATCATTCTAATCACAAGATAAACACCCGCAATTACCATTGTCGCAGAATGCAAAAGCGCACTAACCGGAAGTTTAGCTTCCATTGCATCTTGAAGCCAAGTATAAAACGGAAATTGAGCCGATTTAACCGCAGCTCCAACTATAAACAACCCGCAAATAATATAAAATACAGGAGTTGAACAATACGCCATTAAAAGTGTTGATATCGCATTAAAATCTTCAAAAGACAAAGTTATAAAAGATATATTCTGTGCAAAAGAATACATATAATAAGATGTTATTATAATTCCTGAAATTAATGCTGTATCCCCTACTCTATTCATCAAAAATACACGTCTTGAAGCTTCGGATTTTTCATTGCTCTTATAATCAAAACCGATTAACAAATATGATACAACCCCGACTAACTCCCAAAAAACATAAAATTGGAATAAATTCGGACTGAACAGAAGAAATGCCATTCCAAAATTAAACAAATTCAAAAACGCAAAAAACTTGTAATTTTTCTTTTCGTTTTTCATATAAGAAATAGAAAACAGCTGAACCGCAAAACTTATCACAAATAGTATTATTGCGACAATTAGAGATAGTTTATCTATCTGTAATCCGATATTAACAATAAAATCATTTATTTTTATAAAGGGGTAAATAAATTCAATAGTTTCATTCAGGTTTATTAATGCTAAAGAGCAGGAAAGAGCACCTAAAAAAGATGATAACAAAGTCAGAAAATAAACAACTTTTTTATTAACATAAACAGAGAAAAACCTTCCGCACATTATGATTAAGAAAATCCATAACGGAAGAAGAAGTATTAATGATATGTTTTCTAAAATTATATTTTGCATATTTTCCTTTTTCTCTAAAGTTCGCTGTACGTTTCTATATTATCGCTCTCTTTCTTCTGAAACATAAGGTAGAATATATAAAGAGCAACAGCAAGTTCCACCGCTCCAAGTCCCACATAAAAGAGTGCAATTGTAAATCCGTCAAATCTGTCATTCCCGCAATATGATGCAAAAGTGATAAAGTTTATGTTTATACCCGTAAGCATAAATTCTATTGCAATCAAAACTTTTATAACATTTTTAGATATCATAGAACCTATAATCCCAATAACAAACAAAATTAAACCTATAAATAAGTAATGATATATAGTGATTGAGCTATTAAGTGATTGAATGATTAAGTGAATATTAAACATTTGTTCTATTCTCCTTATTCTTTTTTAACTTTCCGCTTTCCACTTTTAACCTTCCGCTAAAAAGTGTAAAACCTGCAATGATTATTGTTAGAAGTAATGAAACTAATTCAAAAGCCCAAACATAATCAATAAATATCCCGCGTGCAAATTCTGATATTACATCATAAGAATTGAATTGTACAAGCTCCATAAACCTGAATGAGTCCGGAGTCATTACCAAGGATATCATAATAACATATATTAATGCCATTATGAATAAAATACTTGAAATTATAGTTATATAAGATAAAAGCGACTCTTTATAAGGTTTATTTTTCCTTGTAGTAAACATTATTGAAAGTCCGATAATAATAGGGACAGCAAGTCCGTATATTGCGGCTTGAATTATTGCATTGTATTCACTTCCTAAAATATAGAAAAATATTGAAGCTGAAAAGAAAACCATTATTGCGCACAAAAGTGAATAAATAATGTTTTTGAATAACATAGACATCAATGCAAATCCTATCAGAATGAAAGATGCAATATAAAAAATAATCGGATTATTAATCATCACATCCTCCTCTATATTGTAATTTCAGCTCTTCTTTCTCCAAAGACGCCAGCTCAAATTTTTCTGTCAACTTTATCGCACTATGCGGGCAATAATACATACAATTCCCGCAGAAAATACATTTTTTCAAGTCAAAAGTATATGATATTACTCTTCCGTTTTCATCTTTTTCAAAAGTTATAGCATTAGAAGGACAAACTTTTTTACAAATACCGCACCCGATACAGCAATTTGAGGAATTACCGATATTTACTCTCGGTTTTCCGCGAAAAGCATCTGATTGAAATCGTTTTTTCTCAGGATACTCTAATGTCACAGGACGCATAAATAAATGCTTAAGTACTGTTAATAATCCTTCTATGAGAGCACGCATACCGCACCTCCCGATATAAATTTATATATAACAACCGCAAATAAATTAAGTATTGAAAGCGGAAGCAAAATCGCCCAAGAGAACTTCAACAAATCAAATGATGCAAGTCTCGGGAGAGTTGCTCTTATCCAAATTATTACAAAAATTATCAAAGAAGCTTTTAAAATTAGCCAAAAAGCTTGTTCAAAATAAACAAGAATTTGTGCTGTATGCATATTTGCGCAGAATAGATTGCTTAAATATACTCCAAACGGGGATAAATAACCGCCTAAAAACATTATTGATAAGAATATGGCATTAACAAATAGTAGTGCGTATTCGGTCAAATAGAAAAGCGCAAATCTCATGCCGGAGTATTCTGTATTGTATCCGCAAATAAGCTCGCTCTCTGCCTCAGGCAAGTCAAAAGGACAGCGGTTAAGTTCAGCTAAAATACAAATAAACATTATAATAAACCCGAGTATACAAGGAAAACAGAACCAGCCGAAAAGACCTGTTTTTGAATACTGAGCTAATGTTATACCTGTCATATTCATAGACGAAGCAAGCGTTACAACAGAAAGAACCACAAAAGTTATAGGGATTTCATAGCTCAAAACTTGCGCAACAGCACGCATACCGCCTAAAAGCGAATACTTATTATTACTTGCCCACCCTCCTAAAAATATGCTTAATATCGGAAATGCAACAAGTATAAGATACAAAATAACATTCGTAGAAGTATTCACAAACGAAAATTCGGAACTATAAGGTATTATCCCGAGAACTGTCATCGCAGGTATAAATACAAGTATCGGCGCAAGATTAAATAAAAACTTATCCGCCTTATCAGGAGTTACATTTTCTTTGATTAACAGCTTGAAAGCATCCGCTAAAGTTTGTAAAACTCCCCATAAACCGACTCTGTTCGGACCTTTTCTTTGTGTCAGCCAGCCTAAAAGTTTTCTTTCGATCAAAACAAGAGCCAGCACAACTACCAAAAGCGCAAGAGCTAATATACAAAACGGCAGAATATAAAATGTTATATCCCCAAAAAGCTTTGGTATATTATAGTTTGCCAGAAATTCCATATACAAATGATAGAGGTAGTTCATTATTTATCCACCTCCGGCAAAATTATATCCAAAGAACCGGCAATTGCGATTGCATCATTCAAGTACTCACCGACAAGCAAATGTCTTAGCATGTTAACCGAATAATATGAGCCCGTTCTCCATTTAAGACGATACGGTTTGTCTCCGCCTGTTGATTTAATATATATCGATGCAAGTCCTCTCGGTGCTTCTATCTCATTATAGTATTCACCTTCGGGAAGTTTCACAGTCAAAGGATTAATCAAATTTTGTTCAAACTTTTCATTTGATTTTAATTTTTCAAGTCCTTGACCGATGATTTTTAAGCTTTCTTTAAGCTCCAAAATCCTTGCTTTATACCTTGTCCAAGAATCTTTACCTTCAAGTACAACAGGAGAAAAATCAAAATCTCTGTATAGATAATCAGAACATCTTAAATCATAATTTATACCTGATGCTCTTAGATTTACCCCCGTAATAGAATTATTGAAAGCAACTTCCTGCTCCAAAACACCTTTACCCTTTGTTCTCCTTAAGAATATCGGATTATCAGTAATAATTTTTTCGTAATCTTTAATTTTTGAGGGTAAAATTTTAATAATTTCTTCTATCTCTTCCAAGTAATCAATATCACTGCGAACCCCGCCAAATACAAAATAATTATACATCATTCTTTGCCCTGTGAGTTTTTCAAAATACCTCAAAATCATCTCACGTTCTCTCATAGCATAAAAGAACGGTGAAATCGCTCCCAAGTCCATCAAGAATGCACCAATCCAAAGAAGATGAGAAGCAATTCGGTTAAGTTCCAAAAGAATAACTCTTATGGTTTTTACTCTTTCTGAGAGCTCAACATTCATAGCCTTCTCAACTGATCTGCACAAAAGTTCTGAGTAAAAGCAACCAGCAAGATAATCAATTCTGTCAACAGTCGGAAGATACTGAATATAAGTTAAACCCTCCGCCATTTTTTCCATACCGCGGTGAAGGTAGCCTATATCTGGCTCGCAGGAGAGAATCTTTTCTCCGTCAAGTTCCAGTATTAACCTCAAAACCCCGTGCGTCGAAGGGTGCTGAGGCCCAAGATTTAGTTTAAGCGTTGTCGCTGTTGTCATTCCAAGCTAACCTCGTATCGTCTTGTATATAATCTTTGCGAAGAGGAAACCCTTCCCAGTTTTCAGGCATATAAAGACGTTTTAAATCCTCATTACCTATAAATTGAATCCCAAACATATCGTATATCTCGTTTTCATCAGCTTTTGCCGATTCGAACAAATCTACTATACTTTCTGCTTCGTTTTGTACTTTTATTGAAAGCAAAACATCTTCTTCATCTTCAACAGAAAATAAGTTGTAAATAAGCTCTATCTCATCTCCCAAATCAACAGCAGTAATTGATTTAAGCATTTTATATGAATAATTATTTTTTACAAATTCTATAACATCATGTAATCTGTGCTGAACACAGATTTTTTCCCCTTGAAGGTTACATTCACCTATTATATTCTTTAATTCATTTAAGTTCATTTTTGGACCTCCACGAGCAATTGCCCTTCTTCTCCGAGGGGAGTTCTATGAGAATCAACAAATTCTTTTCTTTTAGTGATTGATTCCGTTTTTATGATTTTCTTTTGTAGTTTTCTGACAGCATCAATCAAAGCCTCAGGCTTCGGGGGACATTGGGGAAGATAAATATCAACGGGGATAATTTTATCTATTCCTCGGATTACTGAATATGAATTATCGCAGAACATCCCGCCTCCGCATGTACAAGCACCCATTGCGATTACGTATTTTGGCTCTGCCATCTGCTCATAGAGCCTTAAAAGAACAGGTGCCATTTTGTGTGTGATAGTTCCGGCACAAATCAGTAAATCGGCTTGTCTTGGAGAACCTCTGAAAACTTCCGAACCGAAACGAGCAATATCATTATCCGATGCAACCGTATGCATCATCTCAATCCCGCAGCAAGAAGTTGCAAAAGTCAAAGGCCAAAGTGAATTTGCCCGAGCATTATTCAAAACCCAATCTATTGAAGTGACAAAAAATCCCATTATATCCACCTCAACATCTTTTTATTAATCGCAAAAAACAAACCTAATAAAAGCATCCCAACAAAAATAAACGCCTCTATTACCGCAAAAAGTCCCAAAGCATTCACAAAAACCGCAAACGGATACAGAAATATAGTTTCAATATCAAAAATCAAAAACATTACGGCATAATTAAAATACTTGATATCAAACATTATCCTTGCATCTTCGCTCGGTTTGATACCGCATTCATAAGTCGAACTTTTGAGCTGAGATTTCTTTTTGTATTCGCAAACAAACCCTGCAACTACCATTGCAATCCCAAACAGCGTTGACAGAATTATAAAAATTGCTAAACAAACAAGCTCTTTCAATATTAACCCCTTCTAAAACTATTTTACTTTAAAATATTCTGATATAATAGCTATTATTATAGAATGTTAAGATGAATTTCATGCGACAATTGATTAGATTTTTATTAATACCTTTAATACTGTGTTTTTCGCTTATGCCTTCATTTTCGGCAATAAGCGGAGGGGTTGATTATTCAATCCCGATTGATTATACAAAACTTAACCAAGCTGATTTGGAAACAAGAGCGGAGATTTATTATAATTCCGCACTCAAAGCAAAAAAACATAATGAAGATATGACTTCAGCTTTTATGCTTTATTCAATTCTTACTAAAGCATATCCGGATAACAGGACTTATGCGATTAGATTAGGAAAATTGTATGACACCATAGGCAAAGACAGATACGCAAAAGGGCAATATTATTATGCAATGGGCATAGACCATGCTCATCCCGAGCCGTATTTTTATCTGGGTGAATACTATTACTCCAGAGAACAGTACAGAAAAGCTCTAAAATTCTATCAAAAAGCATATGATTGCGGATACTCAGAACACCCCATGACAATACAAAGAATCAACGATATCCACACAAAATTTGGGGATAAAAAATAATTTATATCTGCTTCTTAATTTCCCATGCTTTTTAATTGTTGTTTTCGTTTACATATTCCATTGTTTATGTTACCATTTTTTAGCATTATATTATAGTTAAGAAGAAGGAGATTTATAGATGGCACAACGTATTGGAGTTGATGTTGGCGGTACTAACGTTAAGATAGCGCTTGTAAGCGACGAAGGTAAGATAATTTATTCAAATTCAATCCCCACAAGAGCTGAGATGGGATATGAGCATACTATTAACAGCATGAAAGATGCTATAAAGGATTTATTAAAAGAAACAAAACTTCAACCTTCTGATATAGAGGGTATGGGTTTTGGTTTCCCCGGACAAATTGACTGCCAAAACGGAATAGTCAGACTTGCTCCTAATATCCCCGGCTGGGTAAATATTCCGATTGCCAAGATTATGGAAGAAGAATTCGGGATTGCTACACGTGTTGATAACGACGTAAGAACAGCAACTTTAGGCGAACTTAATTACGGTGCAGGTGTAGGTTGCGAAAACCTCGTTTGTATAACAGTCGGAACAGGTATCGGTTCAGGGCTTGTTGTTAACGGGAAATTAGTTCGCGGTGCAAACAACGCTGCAGGGGAGATTGGTCACATCAAGCTAAACATGCAA
The DNA here is from genome assembly GCA_902779645.1 of uncultured bacterium. Lineage (GTDB taxonomy): Bacteria > Cyanobacteriota > Vampirovibrionia > Gastranaerophilales > Gastranaerophilaceae > CAG-196. The sequence goes on from CACZCH010000005.1 coordinate 65,890, forward strand.
GGCGGACCTCTTTGCGGCTGCGGCGACAGAGGGTGTTTGGAAGCTTATGCTTCAGGTCCTTCAATTGTTGCTATGGCAGAAGAATACATAAAGGGCGGAAAATCTACAAAATACAGAGAGCTTGCCAACCCTGATATTACACCTTATATAGTAGCAGTAGCCGCTAAAGAAGGCGACCCGGTTGCCCGTCAAATTTTCAGAGTTATGGGTGAATACATTGGTATGGGATTAGTAAGCGTAGTCAACCTTCTTAACCCTGAAAAAATCATCATTGGCGGCGGTGTTGCAGATGCAGGCGATATCCTTTTTGACCCGATTAAAGAAACAATCGCAAAGCGTGCAATGACAATCCAAAGAGAAGTTGAAATCGTACACGCTCAATTAGGAAATACAGCAGGCGTAATAGGTGCAAGTTTACTTATTAAAGCATAGAGCTGTCATTTGAAAGATTCTGAACTTTAGGTTATATATAATATTATGAAAAAGTTTTTCGGAGTATTTGTAATATTATCTTTGTTAGTCATGCCGTATTCATTCGGAGCTGTCGGAGGTTCTATTGTTCGTTTGGATAAAAATAATTTAGAAAAGCCCGAACTTGAATTTCAAGACAATACAAAAAAAATGAACGATTCGCTTTTGGTTACCAACTCAGAAGAACTTTCAAAGCTGATAGACATACAAAAAGAGCACGATATAAAAGACTTGGAGCTTTTATGGAAAGCAACAGTCGAAAATAATCAGGTCATTGAATTTGCGCTTAAAAAACTTGCTACACCAGAATCTCAAAGAAGAATTCATTCGTCATTAATGGCAAAAACTTTATCTGCAATCGTAGCCGGAGCTTCTTTTGTTCCTAGCCTTATGGGTTCAAACTATGGTGTTCAAACAGCAGCCTTTTCAGCTGGAAGACTTGCACAAGGGCTTATGAACAGAAAAACTCTTCCGCAGGAAACACCGCTTACAGATACCGAACTCATTGAACTTGCAGGTATGATTGAGGATTTACAGGATGCATTAATCAGTGCATATTATAATTACAAAAACACTTTGAGCCTTTTAAAAGATACTCGTTCAAAAATGCTTTTGTACAGTAAAAATTATTCTAACGCACTGAGCGGAAAAGATATTTTGGAAATATCAATTTCTTCTTCATTGTACGATTCAATGAAGCTCAGAGAATTTACTCTTGAACAGTCAGCAAAGAAATATCACATTCAGCTTCAAAGACTTGCTGGCAAAAAAGCTGTTGATTCTTTAGAGTTGTATCAATATGATTTTGATAATATGCTCTACAAAGATTCAAGCAGCCAGAACGAAAAAAATGATAAGCAAAAAGGGGGTAAAAATGGGAAAAAATAGAATTCTCTCCTTTGCTTTGATAACTTTAATTACAAGCTTTTTGCAAGTTCAGGCAATAAGTTTAGATGAAGTTAAAACTCCAAAAGATTTATTTTACAGATTCGGAACAACTGATACTCCGGAAGTCAAATATGATAAAAGTGACTGCATAGACTTATCAACCCCTGATTTTGATATAAAACCCGCTATTGTAAAAGAAACAAAACCTGAGACAAAAAATGAAACAAAAACTTATGCGGATTTGAGCATAAAAAGTATGTCGATGGAAGTTTCAAAATCAGTAGACATGGATTATAACGAGATGTTGGAAGATTTGTCTCTGCTCTGGCAAGGTGCTGCTATGAAAAGTGACACAATAAAATTTGCCATATATAAGCTGTCTAATCCCGATAAAGATAAACCTGATGAAAGTGCAATTAAAAAAGTTATTTCTACAATAGCGGGTATGGGAACATTCTTGGGTGCCGGAAGCGGAAACCCTATTCTTGCAAGTGCTGCGCTCATTGGAGGAAATACTCTCGGCATTATGTCACAGGATAATAAAGCTCTGAATTATAAGTATACAAAGGTTACAGATGCAGATATGATTATTCTCGTCAGAAAAGTCGACGAACTTCAGCAAAAAATCGTTGACGCATATTATGATTATATGACAGCAAGATTAATGTATGATATGACCTCCAAAATGGTTAAAGAAAAAGAAGATACATATAAACGCTCTCTCTCTGAAAAAAAAGAAGTTGTTCTCATAACCGACACATATTATCGTAACGCAATTGACGAACAAGTAAAAGCACGCGGAAACTTCTTCGAGAAACGTTCACAACTCGAACAACTCGTCGGGAATGAAGTTTTCAAACAGTTTGAAGAAGTTGTTGATAAAAGAGTAAATTAAGCTTATAAAACTAAATTCCATTTCAATTGTTATATACATAGCCTCTAAAATCATTTACATTTCTTAAAAATTATGATAATTTTAATGTATATAAGAAGCTGAGGTAATTATGTTTGAGAAGAATTTAGAGTTTATAAAAGATGAAGATTTAAAATCAAGACTTAGAGGGTTTGCTATCGATGAAACCAAAGCCAATATGTCATATTGTATGACACGCTCTAACGACTACCTTCTCATGAAACACGATATACCTCTTGACGATTTAGATGACCCAAGAAAAGCTATCCAAAAAATGATGGCAGACACAATAAAAAAACCGATGGGAAATAATGATATTATTATCACTTTCGGAATTGGACTCTGCTATCAGCTTGATGAGGTTTTTAACACATATCCGTCAAAGATTTTTGTATACGAACCTGATACAAAACTCTTACACTTTGTACTTAATAATGTTGATATCTCCGACCACTTAAAAAGCGGAAGAGTATTTATTTTTGATAACCTCGACAGTTTAGTTTCAAAACTTGCCGAAATCTATTTAACAAAAGATAAAGTTGAAATTCTTTACCTTAAAAATTATGCGGTTGTTAAAAGCCAAGAGCTTTTAGAACTCACTCAAAAAGTATTTGAGACTTGCAAAAGCAAAATGGTCGACATTAATACAATTACACGTTATTCAAAAGTTTGGCTTGATAATACTCTCAAAAATATCGGTACAATAAACAAAAGCACTGCATATATGCTTTCTGATTTAGAAGGTAAATTTATCGGTCAAGCAGCGCTTGTTGCTGCATCAGGTCCTTCGTTAACAGAAAATATTGAGTTTATCAAAAATAACCGTGAAAAATTTGTTATTTTTGCCGTAAACAAAGCTTTAAAAACTCTTATTGATAACAATATTACTCCGGATTTTATTGTATGCATAGACCCGCGTTTTGTTACAAAAACATTAAAAGGTTATGAAAACCAATTAGAAAACATTAACTGCATAACGAATATAAATTCCGAGAGCGGGATTTTAAATAACAAATTTAAAAAAGTATTTATATCTTTCCCTGCAAATGATATGGTTATTAATAAATTATCTCAATACAATACTTTTATTAAACAGCAGGAAAGCGGTGGTTCCGCCACCACAATGGCATTTGTCTCTGCTGTAAAAATGGGATTTTCTAAAGTTGTACTGACAGGCGTAGACCTTGCTTTCAAAGGAGAACAGGTTTATTCGACTGGTGAAGCTTATGAAAAAATTTCAGCAAATGAAATAAAAATTAACTATATTACAAAAAATATTACAACAGTACCGTCTGTAACCGGAACGGATGTTGTAACAAGTGATGATTACGCAGCATTTATTAACCACTTTGAAGTATTAATAAAAGAATTAAATTTTGCATCCACTTATAATACATCTTCTTTTGGAGCAAACATTCCGGGCACGAAAAATATGCCAATTGATAAAATTCCGTTGTTTGGAATATCTAATACAACCGCTATTACTCTTGGTGAAGCTAAACCGTTTAAGATTGAAACAAAAGAATGGACAGAAAATGAATTGTTAATAATAAATGAAATAATTGCGCTTCTATCTCGTGGAGAATTTTCACCCGCACTTGTTTCAACAATTACAAAATCTCCTTTAATGTACCAGTATATGCAAGCTGATATTTTGGAAGTTCTTCAATCCAAACTGGCTGACAGACTTGCAGAAAGCTTTATTTCTAAAGCTAAAGAAGGTATAAAATATATTATAGAAGCATTACAAAATAACAATCTTATATAGGAGGAAAAATGAAAAAATTATTATATTCTTTACTAGCTTTAAGTATCAGTGTAACAGCAGTTTTTGCATCATCAGACACTGTTCACGTCTCTGCTGTGAGCGAATTTAATACTGCAAATCCGGCTCAAAAAATTGATGTTAAAGTTATCAGTGATTCCAATTTAGGCAGCCACACCCTGAAAGAAGGGGACATCATTCACTGTAATGTAGTAAAAGTAACTGACCCCAAAAGAGGTAAAAGAGCAGCAACTTTTGCTGTTTGCCCTACTTCATACACATCAGATGAGCATACAACTCAAATAGATGAAAATTATTACGGTAAATACGCAAGTAAAGTTATTTCAAAAGAAGAACTAAAAAATGTAGACCCGCTAAAAGTCGGTAAGAAAGCTGCACTATCTGTCGGTAATCATTTTGTTCAAGGTATAGCTCCCGCTTATTATATGGCAGAAGGTATGATTAAAAATGAGGACGGAAATAGAATAGAATCCGGTGTTAAAGGAGTATACAAGCATACACCTTTATCCTATATTGAAAAAGGACAGGAAGTTGACATAAAAGAAGGTCAAGAGTTTTACTTAGTTTTCAAACCTTCAAAAAGTAAAAAATCTGAAGATATAACCAAAGAAGTTCTTGAAGAAGAATAATAAAAATTAACATAAATTAATAATAACAAAAAGCGCTCCTTTTAATAAAAGGAGCGCTTTTTATCCATGCCCGAATTTACCTTGACAAAAATTCAAATTTCTATCATAATGATAATGATAATAGTTATCATTAAGGGAAGTGAGATATGAGGAATTCGAAGCAAAAAGATATTATTTTGCGTGCGTTGGAAGAGCATTGCGTTCACCCGACAGCTGAAGAATTGTATAAATTTATTCATCAAGAGCATGCCGATATCGGAGTAGCAACTGTTTACAGAAATCTTAACAAATTTGCAGAAAAAGGTATAATTCGCAAAATTGTGGGATTAGACGGTTCTTCTCATTTTGATAGCTGTATGGAACCGCATTTTCATTTTATTTGTGATTGCTGCGGAAAAATCTATGATATACCAATGAACATTAGCTCTGACTTAATCTCAAAAGCAGAAGAGTTTACCGACTGCAAAATCACCTCTATGGACATGACATTCAGAGGACTTTGCAGAATGTGCGAAGAAGCACACAGCGGGAAGTATGTTTTTGATGAAAAAGAAACGGAGATGCTGTTAACTGCAAGTATATCCTAGTTTTAATTGTAATGATAACAATTTATATAAGTTAATATTTGTTTATTAAACAATTAAAATGGTATAATTAGAATTCACACTAAAAACTACACAAAAGGAGACATATACACAATGGAAGCAACAATAGAGCGATCCGCAGAGACAAAATACTCAACAACTGAATTTATCGGCGGAAAATGGCAAAAAGAAATTAACGTAAGAGATTTTATACAAAGAAACTATACACCTTATGACGGTGATTCAAGTTTCTTGGCTCCTGCAACAGAAGCTACAAAAAAATTGTGGGAAGAATGCTGCGACCTGTTCAAAAAAGAACGTGAAAACGGTGGCGTTCTTGACATGGACACAAAAATAGTTTCTTCTATAACTTCTCACAGCGCTGGATATATCGATAAACCGTTAGAAAAAATTGTAGGTCTCCAAACTGATAAACCACTTAAACGTTCACTCCAGCCTTTTGGCGGTATAAGAATGGCAGAAGGAGCATGCAAATCTTACGGCTACCAAGTTGATCCTGAAATCTCAGAAATATTTACTAAATACAGAAAAACTCATAACCAAGGTGTCTTTGATGCTTACACTCCTGAAATGAAAAGAGCTCGTCATGCTGCGATTTTAACAGGACTTCCTGATGCGTACGGAAGAGGACGTATTATAGGCGATTATAGAAGAATTGCTCTTTATGGTATTGACAGACTCGTATATGACAAAATTGAACAACACAATTCAATTGACGGTGATATGACTCCTGAGAAAATACAACTCAAAGAAGAAATCTCCGAACAGATTAAAGCTTTGTGGGAAATGGCAGAGCTTGGTAAAACATACGGTTTTGACATAACACAGCCCGCAAGAAATGCACGTGAGGCTGTTCAATGGTTATATTTTGGTTACTTATCAGCAGTAAAAGAACAAAATGGTGCTGCCATGAGTATCGGAAGAACCTCAACCTTCTTGGATATATTTATTGAAAGAGATTTGCGCGACGGGATTTTAACCGAATCGGAAGCTCAAGAATTAATTGACCATTTTATAATGAAGCTGAGATTGGTTAAATTTGCAAGAACTCCCGAATATAATGCACTATTCTCAGGAGATCCGACTTGGGTAACAGAATCTATCGGCGGTGTAGGGGTTGACGGACGTCATATGGTTACAAAGAACTCTTTCAGATACCTTCATACACTTGAGAATCTTGGTACTGCACCGGAACCTAACCTAACGGTTTTGTGGTCAAAGAATTTACCGCACAATTTTAAGCAATATGCTGCTCACATTTCTATTACAACTTCATCTATTCAATATGAAAATGATGACCAGATGAGAACTGTTCACGGTGATGATTACGCAATTGCGTGCTGTGTATCTTCAATGGTTGTGGGTAAAGAAATGCAGTTCTTCGGAGCAAGAGCAAACTTGGCTAAATGCTTGTTGTACGCTATCAACGGCGGTGTTGACGAAAGATTAAAAGAACAAATCGGGCCGAAATACAGACCGATAACTTCAGAATATCTTGATTATGACGAAGTTATGGAAAAATATGATGATATGATGGAATGGCTTGCAGGTTTGTATGTTAATACTTTAAACGTAATTCATTATATGCACGACAAATACTGCTATGAACGTTCTCAAATGGCACTTCATGACAGAGATGTAAAAAGATACTTTGCAACAGGTATTGCAGGATTATCAGTTGTTGCAGACTCACTTTCCGCAATTAAATATGCAAAAGTAAAAACTATTCGTGATGAAAACGGCATAGTTGTTGATTATGAGATAGAAGGAGATTTCCCGAAATACGGAAATAACGATGACAGAGTTGACCAAATTGCAGTGGATTTAGTTCATAAATTTATGAACATGATTAGAAAACATTATACATACAGGAACTCAATCCCTACAATGTCAATTCTTACAATCACTTCAAACGTCGTTTACGGTAAGAAAACAGGCAATACACCTGACGGAAGAAAACAAGGTGTTCCGCTTGCTCCGGGAGCAAACCCAATGCACGGAAGAGATTCTAACGGTGCGGTAGCTTCGCTGGCTTCTGTTGCTAAACTTCCGTTCAGCGATGCACAAGACGGTATATCCAATACTTTTTCTATAATACCGAATGCTTTAGGTAAAGATGAAGTATTTATGGGAGATTTGGATATACAACTTGATTGTGGCTGCTGTAATGATGTTATTAAGTAATAAAAATAAAAGGAGAATAAAATGACAACTCAACAAGAAGAAAATTTAATAAATTTATTGGACGGTTATTGTGAAAAAGGCGGACACCACCTGAATGTTAATGTATTCAACAGAGAAACATTGATTGACGCGCAAGCTCATCCTGAAAAGTATCCGCAATTAACGGTTCGTGTTTCGGGTTATGCTGTTAACTTTATTAAACTGACAAAAGAACAGCAGGATGATGTTATCTCAAGAACCTTCCATTCATCAATCGGTTCTCCATCTTCTTCACATTTAGTTGAAGAACACAAAATTGAAGAAAGTACTATTGAACATACTCCTGTTCAAGAATCTCACACAATTCCGAGAACAAGCATAGGTTCTATGTCTATGCCGTCTGATTTCAACAGAACAAATAAAGCTTCTGAAATAAAAGAAAAAATCAATATATAGGATTATTCAAAAACACTAATAAAAAAAAGCGCGCCTATTAGGCGCGCCCTCTTTTGTTTATAACAATTTTAAAACTCAGCACCGAAAATCTTTTCTGCTAAAGCTTTATATTTTTCAAAAACATAACCGGAGGTTATATTGTATTCAAGTACATGATTATGCTCTTTTTCATCAGGATTTTCACCCTCTACTGATGCACGTTCTTTTGAAAAAACAACTTCTTCGACATCCATATCTTTGTCTACACCATTTGAATCCACTTCATCATGTTTTTGGGTATTTGTACTTACACAAATTTCTTCTATTTTTCCGTCCTTATCATACCAAACTTTTATCCAGCGTCCATCAGGCAAGGTTGCTTTTTTATAGTTCTTTTCATTATTTTTTTCTATATTAGCACTGCTTGGATTTGATGCAACTTCATTAAGCATTTTTTCGGCATCGTCTATATTTTTTTGAGCAGTTTCAGTACTGTATCCAAAGTATTCCTGCATTATTTTTTGTACTGCTTCGCCACCTCTTCTTAAATAATATTTTATACTCTTTACAGCATTATTCAACTCAATATAATTTTTAATATGTTTGCCACCAACTTTATCTGCAAACGCGTTCCAAATAGAAGCCTGAATTTTATTATCAGCTTTACCATCCATCTTGTCCAAGCTATTAAAAATAGCACCACAATCTAACTTACCATTAGCAATAACATTAAAATCCATAACATATACTCCTTTCGTGTCGTATTATGGAATATATATCGGCATAAATTTTAAAAACTTTAGGGCTAAAAGATATAATTTTTCTATTCTACTCTATTCCATTTTATTCTAATTGGCATTATGACAAGATTTGAACTAATTGTAACAATTTTTCTTTTTGTTTAACAATTGGTTACAAATCTTAATATTTTTCTTCCGGATAGAGTTTGCATAAGGTCGGAATTTAATGAGATTCTTCGCTAACGTTTAGTATGACGCGGCTCTTGTATTCAATTGCCAAGCGTTCATCCATTATTAGGGGAGATAGATCTTGAACAATTGACAGACGTATTAAAAGGAACCATTTCAATTTAATGATATAATAAAAACCATGGAAGGCGTAAAGGGGTAAAGGGGTAAATGAAAAGGTAAATAAAGGTGGTAAATATAAAAGAGACTAAAAAAATTATCGGTTTGATGTCAGGCACTTCGTGCGATTCGATTGATGCTGCACTTTGCGAAGTTCAACCGGATTTAACGGTTAAATTAATTCAAGGGATAAATCATCCTTATCCAGAGCATATAAGGGCAAAGATTTTTCAGGCTTTTAGGAATGAGTTATCCATAAAAGAGCTTTGCCAGCTTAATTTCGCAATTGGTCATTGCTTTGCTGATGCTTGTAAAGTTTTGATTGGCGAATTCGAAAAACCTGATTTGATTGCAAGTCACGGTCAAACGGTTTATCACTATCCGTTTGATGAAAAGATTGATAATATACCTTTGAAAAGCACTCTCCAAATTGGCGAAAGCTCTGTAATTTCAGCCTTAACCGACTGTAACGTTATTTCTAACTTCAGAGAAAAAGATATTGCTGTCGGAGGTCAAGGCGCACCGCTTGTTTGTTTTGCAGATGAAAAATGGTTTAGGTGTAAATACAAAAATCAAAACGGAGATTATAAGAATTTTGCGATACAAAATATTGGCGGAATATCTAATGTAACTGTTGTTTCAAATGATTATGATACATTCGGATTCGATACAGGATGCGGTAATATTATGATTGACTATTGCGTTCAAAAATTCTTTAATCAAAAATACGATAAGGATGGAGAAATTGCTAACGAAGGTAAGGTTTGCGAAAATTGGCTCGAATGCCTTCTTCAAGATGAATACTATTTTCTTGAACCTCCAAAAACAACAGGAAGAGAGTATTTTTCGGTTAAATATATTGAAAACATTTTGAAAACCGCACCGTCTGAACCTAAAGACATTATTGCAACACTAACTGCACTTACAGCCAAAACAATTGCACAGGCTTACGAAAGATTTATTTACCCCTCTGTTCACATTGATACAGTTGTTATCGGCGGAGGAGGAGCGTATAACAAAACTTTGATGAAGTTTTTACGCGGATACTTGCCTCAAAGAACAGAACTAAAAACCCACGAAGATTTTGGTATCTCTAATAACTACAAAGAGGCTATGGCATTTGCACTTTTGGGATACTGCAACTACTACGGCATACCTTCAAATGTACCTTCTTGCACAGGTGCATCAAAAAGAGTAGTTTTAGGTAAAATCTCATAGCAAAAATTTTTATTTTTGTATTTTATACCATTGTAGGATTTTAAAATAATGAAAATAAAAGCTGCAAATTATAGATTAAATTATTACGAAACTAGAACAAATAAAAAACAAAAAAACAACATTCATTTTAATGCAAATCCAATAAATAAAAATGGTTCTCTTAACTCTGTCATTTCACTTTTAGGCTTAGGATGTGCTAGTATAATATCAGTAATAAAAAGAGGGAAAGAAAACATGAGTGAGACAGAAAAGTTTATTAATATAAGAGAAGATTTTTCTAAAAAACTTGAACCTGCATCTATAAATGCCGAAAAAACCTGTTGGGATTTTTATATCAATTCAACACCTGAAAATCAAGCTCTTTTTGAAAAAGCCGAAAACGATATGTATAATCTATACAGAGATAAAGAAACCTTTGAAAAATTAAATAAGATTAAAAAAGAAAAATTACCTGAACATGAAGCTAAACAATTGAAAGACTTAATAAAAGCTTTTGATGAAGAATTAAACACAGGCGATGCAAAAAAAGCTTTACGTAAGAAAGAAGCTGATATAGGACAGAAATATAATAGCTATGTGCCTTTAATCGATGGAAAAGAAGTTACAAAAGTTGATATAACAAAAATTTTGCAAAATGAAGCTAATCCTGAACTAAGGCAAAAAGCTTATGAAGCAAAGGTTAAAGGCGGAGATTTAATATCAAAAGATTTAATTGAACTTGTCAAAATGCGTAACGAATACGCAAAAACTAAAGGTTATGACAACTATTTTAATTATATGATTAAAGAAGAGTACGATGTTGAACCTGATTTTTTGAATAAGTTAATTGACGGAGTTTATTCTAAAGCAAAAACCAAAATTAAAGTTTTACAAGAAAAACGTTATAAAGAACTAAAAGAAAAGTTTGACGTTAATGAGCTAAAAGCATTTCACTACGGCATATTGCTTGATTCTAACCCTGAAAAAGATGTAAATGAAGTTCTTTCAAAATACAACATTGAAAATATTTCTAAAAAAATATATCTTGGTATGGGATATGACATAGATAAATTACAGAAAGAAGGTAAAATTACTCTTGACTTATATCCAAGAAAAGGAAAAAATACTCACGGCTTCTGTTTCGGAGTAGAAGCCGGAAAAGACTCCAGAATCCTAGCAAATCTTACAAATAATGTTCAAAGTCTTGATACCCTAAACCACGAACTCGGACATTGTGTTTATGATTTAGGGCTTTCGTCCGAGTTGACATTTCTTGACAGGTCACCATCTTCTTCCGCCGTTACGGAAGCCATTGCCATGATGATGGGTGACATTATGAAAAAAGAAGATGTTTTGAAGGATATTATTCCAAATAAATTATTGGAAAGATTTAAAAACTCTTTGAAAGATGACGAAGCGAACTTTGTATCAAGAAGCCTTCAAATTATAGAATTTGAACGAGAACTGTATAAAAATTCAAATCAGAATCCTGCAGAATTATGGTCGAATATAAAGAAAAAATATCTTAACAGAGAAGAAAAACCTGATAACGAATGGGCAACAATTCCGCACTATTTAACTCATCCCGGGTATTACCAGAACTATTTTCGTGCGACATTAATGAAAGCTCAAATATATAATTACTTACATAATATTCTCGGGAATATAACCGAAAATACTAAAACAGCGGAATTTATGGACAAGAATATTTTTGGCATAGGTGCTTCCCAAGAAGAATATGAACTGATAAAACAACTTACAAAAAAAGAGTTTGGTGTTAATGATTTTGTTGAAGGATTGTAATTTATTTTTTTAGATAAGCTTCTATAAATCCGTCTAAGTCACCGTCCATTACAGCATCAACATTTCCCATCTCAAATCCTGTTCTGTGGTCCTTAACCATCTTATACGGGTGGAATACGTATGAGCGAATTTGTGAACCGAAATTTATATCAAAAGCTTCTCCTTTGAGTTCAGCAAGCTTCTTTTCGTGTTCTCTTTGACGGAGTTCAAGAAGTTTTGATGCAAGCATCTGCATTGCATTCTCTTTGTTTTGAAGCTGCGAACGTTCCTGCTGGCACTTTATAACAATCCCTGTCGGCTTATGCAGTATTCTTACGGCTGTTTCAACCTTGTTAACATTCTGACCGCCGGCTCCTCCTGAACGCATTGTATCAACTTCCAAATCTTCGGGAGGGATTACTATTGTTTTTTCATAATCGGGTATAATCGGTGAAACTTCACACGAAGCAAAGCTTGTTTGGCGTTTCCCGTTAGCATTAAACGGAGAAATTCGAACTAATCTATGGACTCCTTTTTCTGCTTTTGCGTATCCGTAAGCGTATTTACCCGTAATCTTAATTGTTGCGGACTTAATCCCTGCTTCTTCTCCGTCTGATTTATCTATCAAATCAACCTTCCAACCTCTTGATTCTGCCCAACGGGTATACATTCTAAGAAGCAGACTTGCCCAATCCTGAGCATCCGTTCCGCCTGCGCCCGCATTTATCGTTAAAAACGCATCAGCTTCATCATATTCGCCTGAAAGCATTTTTTGAATATCATATTTGTCCAACTCTTTTTCCAGCTGACCAAGCTGGGCTTCGCTTTCTTTAATAAGCTCCTCATCACCAATTTCTTGAGCTGTTTGAGCATCATCTATAATACTTTCCCAACGGGTAAATCTTTCTAAATTATCTTTTATCTCTCTGACTTTTTGCCCAAGTTCGTTTGCCAAATTCTGATTTGACCAAACTTCTTGTGACTGTAAACGTGTTTCCAATTCTTTCAGTTCTTTTTCACATTTATCCCTGTCAAAGACACTCCTTGTTTTTATTAACTCGTTCTTTTAATTCTTCTATGCTCATAATTTTTCAACCAGCTCCACTACTTGTTTATGTATATTTTCTATTGTATCAGAAGAATTTATTACTTTCACCCTATTTGGTTCTTGCTTTGATATCTCCAAATATCCGTTGCGAACTTTGTTAAAGAATTCAACACCTGCTGATTCCATTCTGTCTTTTTCCTTACCGACTCTCTGCATAGAAGTCTCTACATCAACATCAAATACAATTGTTAAATCAGGTTTAAGCCCGCTTGTCGCATAGTTGTTAAGCAAATGAATTTTGTCTAAATCCAAGCCCCTTCCATATCCCTGATATGCAACAGTTGAATCGGTATGTCTGTCGCATAGTATAATTTTACCTTCTTTCAATGCAGGTTTAATTATGCAATCAACATGCTGAGCACGATCAGCCAAAAATAAAAATGACTCGCAATTTGGTGAAACTTCTCCGTCATAGTTAAGCAATATCTCTCTTAATTTAACCCCCAAACCCTTTGCCCCGGGTTCTCGGGTTAAAAGAGTTTCATACCCTTTGTTCAACAAATATTTATTCAAAAGCTCTATCTGAGTGGTTTTTCCGCACCCATCCGCACCTTCAAATGTTATAAATAAGCCTTTTTGCATTCCCACTCCCATTAAAATCCTTGTTTTATTCTATTATAAAAAGAACATTGTTTCAATCATTCGACAAGGCTCAGCATATATTGAACATTATCTTTTGAATTATGTGCAAGACTTGCAATGTTATAGCAGTTTTCAGTTATCAGAGAATATGCGTCCTTATCCTCCAAATACCCTTCAATCTTGAATATCAAATCCGACATATCCTCATAATAAGGCATATATCCGTTAAACAAAGATAATTCATCGCGATAATCACTAATCATAAGTCTTTTACAAGCAGCCGTCTGGAATGTCCTGTAATTGAGCGAAGAAAGCCCCTGTGAATGCATATTGAAAACTATTTTTGAATTATTAATCGCTCTTGACATATCAGGCTCGTTATCAATAAATCCCATATAGCATAAATCGATTACTTCAGGATATCTTGCACGTTTGCGCGCATCTTTGTAGTGCCTATCAATTGCATACCAAGCGATTTTAAGCTGAGGCATTTTCATAACAAGCTCTTCAAAAAAACTCAGCCTGTAATCAGTATCAAGCCTGCCTGCAAACATTAAATCAAACTCAGGCTCATTACCCAAATCCTTATAAACATCAAAGTTTACAAAATGCGGTAAATAGTATATGTTTTTAAAATTTTCACAATCTGTTAATTGCTTATCCCAATAGAATGTATAATTGTCTTCGTCTTCTAAATACGGAAGATACTTGGCCCATTCTTTTCCTGATGTTGCGCTTCTTATATCATCAGAAAAATAGTTTATTGACTTTAGGGGTAAATTGTTATCAATCTTAATTTTCAACCCTGAAAAATCATACCCTGAAATGTAGTCATACTTGCCTTTCAGTACTTTTTTAAGATTTTTGTCAAAAAGTTCGTCAAAAACTGTAACTTCACAGCCGTTCTGTTCAAAACCCGCAATTATACTGCTCATTGTAAGCCTACCACCAATACTTACAGGTAGAATTGCTAAAATTTTCTTTTTTTGCTCGCTCATCTTAGAAACAATTTTATCATTTTTGAAGAGCAATTACAACTTTGTTAATTACAGGAATTATATAAGTTCAATATTATGAGATTCTTAGACAAAAATTGTTATTGTGGGAATGAGTTCTCACGCACTCCAGCTCCCGCACTTCAGAATAACATAAAAGCACGTCATACTGAGCTGGAGCGAAGTATCTCAAACATTCTTGCATGAGATTCTTCGGGTTAAAATAATATTTCCCTCAGAATGACGTGAAGTTTTTCATAATGAGCCCTATATCTTTTTAAGGCGAAGTATATTTTTAAAGGAAATTATCACTTCTTGTACACCTGTTAAATTATTCATCAAAACCAACCAATACCCTCCCTAATTAGGGAGGGCTCATCTCTTGACTTTTCGTAAGAAAAGTTTAGAGATGAGGGGAGGGTATTAATAAAATATTTTTTCAGGTGTGCAAGAAGGGATAATTCTGTTTTTAAATTATGAATTAATTTATGATATAATATAATCATGCTTCCGTAGCTCAGTAGGATAGAGCGGCGGTTTCCTAAACCGCGTCTGCCGCGAGTTCGACTCTCGCCGGGAGCATTTTTTATTTAATTAGTGTAAAAATTACAACAAAAGGGTTGAAATTTTTTATTTTTTGGTTTAATATATGCATGACATATTTTCTGTATGATTATTTATCCAAATCGGAGTGCGGGGAATATTTAAGATAGTCGCCTAACAAGTTCTTAAGACAGTTGGTAGAAAAGAATTTAGGAAAGACGCTTTTATAGGAGCCAAACGAGAACATAGCGAAACCGCAAGGAGGATTTTCTTCAGTAGTTATACAGGAACCAATTTACGAGATATAAAAGAGGATTTCTATGATAAGAAAGACAGTCTTAGCTACTATTGCATTGACAGCAATGCTATGCGTACAGGCTCAAGCTGCGCAAGTCTCAGAAGACCAAATTAAAGAGACTATTGTAAAGCATTCAATAGAAATGAACATTGACCCCGCACTAGCCCTAAGTATCGCTAAAAAAGAATCCGGTTTTAGACACGAACTTCGCAGCTCTCACGGCGCAGTAGGTGTTTTTCAACTTATGCCATCAACAGCTAAGAGACTTGGATATAACCCATACTATTTAAGCGACAACATCAAAGCAGGACTTACTTATTACAAAATGATGTATAAAATGTTCGGCTCAACTGAACTTGCTCTTGCTGCATACAATGCAGGCCCGGGCAATGTAAAAAAATGCGGAGGACAAATTCCGCCTTATGCTGAAACAAAAAGATTCGTGAACGTAATTATGCAGGATTATAATAAACAAAAGAAAAATCCTGACCCGGCTATTGCGAAAATAAAAAGCATAAAAACAGTTGAGGCAGAAAAAAATAAACCAAACTTAACAAAACCTGATAAAGATTTTGAGCTCCCGTGTTTGAACGAAATACCTGAACTCAAACACTCTGATCCTGTAATGGAAATATTATAAACTTGTTTTTTATTATGCCAACATCCAAATTCCTAATAATGCAAATAAAATCAATGAAATATTGAAATGCAGGAATGTCGGGATACAGGTATCAAAGATATGGTTATGTTGCCCGTCTGCGTTTAATCCTGCTGTCGGACCTAATGTAGTATCGGAAGCCGGAGAGCCTGCATCGCCCAGTGCTGCAGCTGCTGCAATAAGTACAATAATTTGTTGAGGGTTAAATCCCATTTTTACGCAAACAGGGACAAACAGAACTGCAATAATCGGGATTGTACCAAATGATGTCCCGATACCTATGGTTATAAACAAGCCCAATATCAATATAATTAGCGAAGTCAAAATTATATTATGAGGTAAATAGTTAAGAACAAGATTAACCAAATTTTCAATTGAGCCGGTTTCTTTTAATACAGAGGCAAATCCTGCTGCCACAAGCATTACAAAGGCAACATACCCCATCATATATATACCTTCGTTCATCATGTGATCCATTTTGTTCTGAGGGATTACACGGCAGGTAAATATTATGCCCAATCCCACAAGCGCACCCAAGGGAAGTGATTTTGTCATAAGCTGTACAGCAAAAGTGGCAATAGCGGCTAAGATTACTATCCAGTGAGATTGTTTAAAGGTTGCCCCCTCTCCACAACCCTCCCCCGCAGGTGGAGGGAGTGCTCCGCAATTATTGTTTGCGATATTCTTATTTTCGTATTCTCTTGGTTTTCTATATGACACAAATAAGGCTACAAGCAAGCCTACAAGCATACCGAGCCCGAGTATTAAAGTTGATTTCCAAATGTCACCCCTCAATACATTAACTCCGTTTTGAATCATATTATCTGCAATCAAATTTTGGAAAATTAAACCAAATCCGACAGGAATCGCAATATAAGGCATTTTTAACCCAAATGCTAAAACACAGGCAACGGCGCGTCTATCAAGCTTAATCTCATTCATTAAGCCCAATAGAGGTGGTATAATTATCGGAATAAAAGCTATGTGAATAGGAATTATATTCTGTGATGCCATTGCTATCAGAGCTAAAACAGTTAGCAAAACAAACTTTTTCCCAGAAACAATCTTTGTTATCTTATTTGATATCACATCCGTAAACCCTGAATGTGCCATAGTAGCAGCAAAAGCACCAAGAAGAATATAACTCAATGCCGTCTCAGAGTTTCCGCCCATGCCGGATATAAATACATCCATTACGTGTTTTACATTCATACCGGAAAGAACTCCTGCACAAAGAGTTGAAATAATTATTGAAAGCAAAACATTTATTCCTCTTACGCATAAAACACATAAGAGCAATACTGAAATTAAAACAGGATTCGTAATGAATTCTATAATACTATTCATAATTTAGCCGGCTTCTTCAATCTGTAAAAGATTAATTATATCAAGTGCAACAGACTTTTGAACTTCAGGAGGTAAAATCTTTAAATACTCAAAAGCCTCCGCAATCTTTTGGTCGGTGTCATACCATCTTCTTAAAACGTAGGTAAATGCATCTGTTAAAATATTTTCAGATAAATCTAAACCGTTATCTTTGGAAGTTTTTACAATTAAATCAGCACACTTGTACTGAGTAAGAATATTAGCATTACGCATCAAACTTACTGCCAAGCTTACGGTAGGGTCTACATCATACCAACGTTTATACATTTTTCACACCTTTTCTATAATTTATAGTATATTTTTTTTACTTGTTTGTCAATTCAGATAATATATTTGACCTTTTTTCCGCATCTGTCACATTAAAAAATAATGTCTTTTCTTTGGAGGTTTCACCCTTCACAATCTCAATGCTTGTTTTAGGAATTTTGAACTTCTTAGACAAAAACTCTATCAAAGCCTTATTAGCCTTGCCCTCAATCGGCTGTGCGGTAATCTTAACTTTGACAAATTCATCTTCCAAAATAATATCATTTTTGGAAGAATTAGGAACTATTTTTATGTTTGCAAGTATGCCTTCAGATGTTTGTTTAATCATGTTGTGTTTTGTCGGGTTAAAACCCGACCTATGCGCTATGCGCTTGCTTTCTTTAGTGCTAAGCCTAATTACATTTACCCCTTTACCCCTTTTGGAATATCATTACGTACTCGTGCTTAAAGATATAGAATCCGCCTGCAAGCGCACGATATCTCCAAAGGTTTGCAGTCTTACCTTTTGCTCTTTCATTGCCTTGAATATCCTTAACTATAATACCTTTGAGCTTAAATCCCAAATGCATCATACGAGCCATACACTCAAAACCCAATGGCTGTACTTCAGAATTTTTGTAGCTGTCACCAATAATTAAGCAGGCAAATCTTCCCTTCTCCAAAAGATCATATCCATTCTTGGCAACTTTTTCAAACAAATCGTAAAACTCATCTGTCGTTGCACAATTAGACAAGTCCTCTTTCTTGTCTGAAAACTTGATAATATCATCATACGGAGGATGAAGCATCAAAAACTGAGCCTGTTTTCTGCCCATAATATCCAAACGTGCTTGAACCTTCTCCTTAGCAAGCTCGCTCGTTGAATCCGCACATATAATATTTACATCGGTTACCAACTGTTTAGGAGTGAACTTTTCGGAAACTTTCTCCGCTAAATCTTCTTTGAGCTCAACCCCGATACATCTTCTCTTCATATTAATCGCTTCAATACCAGATGTACCTGAACCGAAAAATAAATCTAAAACAATATCGTTCTCTTTAGTAAATCTTTCATATACCTGTTGAGCAATCTGAGGAATATAATTACCGTGATATTCGTTAGAATGACCGCCCTCTTTGAGTCTTGTCGGGAACTCCCATAAAGTGTCAGTCTTAACATGACCGTACTCTTTCCATTTGTTAAGGTTGATATCACTATATTTAGTAGTCTTAATATCAGGTTTTGTAACAACTTTAAGGTTGTTTTGCTTCTCAGCCGGTTTTAACTTTAAATTCGATTTAGCCATATCTCTCCCCATAATTATGTATTCTAAGTTTATATGTTTTTTCCATCCATGTAATCAAACAAACAGAGGAAATATTACAAATTCTTTACAATAGATGTTTACAATAGCAATTTCTAATAAAAAAATACTTTATATAAATAGGAAGAGATAGCTTTTTCTGAAAATATTATTAATAAGTTTATCGGAGACAGGGAAAAGGGAAAACTCAAGTTTCAATACTACTCCTCTCTCCTCAAAAAGAGTCCATAGTTTGTCCTGCAAATTGCGGGCTTTATTTATTCCATAAAAAAATACAGGTTTTGCGCATTTGCAAAACCTGTATTTTATACCTAAAGGGCATTTACCTCTAATTAATACATTTAGCTTTATCTTCTTCGGTTACGCCTTTGATTGTAAGATTGATTCTGCCTTTATCGTCGATTTTGATAACCTTAACGATTACTTCGTCACCAATATTAACGTGCGGTTCGATTGTTTCAATTCTTTCTTGGCAGATTTGTGATATGTGAACCATACCGTCTTTTCCACCGCCTAATTCAACGAAAGCACCGATTGGAATTATTCTTACAACTTTACCTTTAATAACCATACCTACTTCAGGTTTGAAGGTTAAATCGTTAATCATTTTCTTAGCGATTGCAGCGCCTTCTTGGTCGTTAGAAGTGATTGTTACAACACCGTTATCTTGAATATCGATTTCTGCACCTGATGCATCAATGATTGCTCTGATTTGTTTTCCGCCAGGTCCGATTACTGTTCCTATATCTTCAGCAGGAATGGTCATTGTAGTAATAGCAGGAGCAAACGGTGACAAGTGATCTGCAGGTTTAGTAATAACCTTTCTCATTTCACCTAAAATATGTAATCTGCCTTCTTTAGCTTGTGCTAAAGCTCTTCTTAAAGTATCGTTTGCAATACCTTTAGCTTTCATATCCATTTGAAGTGCTGTGATACCGTCATCATTACCTGTTACTTTGAAGTCCATATCGCCCAAGAAGTCTTCAATACCTTGGATATCTGTTAATACAACAGGTTCTCTGCCCGGTTCGGTAATCATACCCATTGCAACACCGCCAATCATACATTTAACAGGAACACCTGCGTTCATAAGAGCCATTGAGCTTCCGCAAGTTGAACCCATTGAAGTAGAACCGTTTGATTCAAGTACATCTGATGTTACACGGATTGTATAACCGAATTCTTCTTGTGAAGGAAGAGCAGGAACGTTAGCTCTTTCAGCCAAGTTACCGTGACCTACTTCTCTTCTTCCCGGACCTCTTAGAGGTTTAACTTCACCGACTGAGAATCCCGGGAAGATGTATTTGTGCATATAAGTTTTTTCTGTTTCAGGATCAACACCGTCAAGCTCTTGCTTCATACCGGGACCTGCAAGTGTTGCTACTGATAAGATTTGTGTTTGACCTCTTGTAAATACTGCTGAACCGTGAGCACGAGGAATAACGCCAACTTCGCACCAGATAGGACGAACTTCGGTCGGTTTTCTTCCGTCAGCTCTAACGCCTTCATCAAGAATCATTGCACGCATAATGTGTTTTTCTGCGTTCTTGAATTCTTCAGCTACAAAGTCAATACCTGTTTCTTCAATGATTTGTTTAATATAGTGATCATCAGGAAGAGCTTCAACTTTTTCTTTTACAAGCTTTTTAGCTTCTTCCAATTTGTTTTGTCTGTATTCTCTATCGAAGTGGTGATATGCATCAAAAATCATATCGTGAGCTGTTTCTTCAATGATTTTTGCAAGCTCTGATGTGTCATAAGGGTTAACAAATTCTTCCTTAACTACACCGCAAGCTTTTGCAAACTCTAATTGAGCTTCGCATTGTTTTCTAATCTCAACTTGAGCAAACTCAACAGCGTTCATAATATCGTCTTCTGTTACGAACTTGCAGCCTGCTTCAACCATGATTACTGAATCGTGAGTACCTGCTACAACGATATCCAAATCTGAAGCATCAGCCTGTTTGTGAGTCGGGTTAGCAATCATATTGCCGTTTTCATCTTTTGAAACTCTAACAGCACCGATTGGGCCTTCAAAAGGTGCGCCTGATAACATCAAAGCACAAGATGCACCTAACATAGCCAAAGTATCAGGCTGATTTTCTTGGTCATAGCTGAATAATTGAGCTACAATCTGTATATCATTTCTGTATCCCTTCGGGAATAGGGGTCTGATTGGTCTATCTATCAAACGTGAAATAAGAATAGCTTTGTCGCTTGCCTTACCTTCTGAACGGTTGTAACCGCCAGGGATACGTCCGATTGATGACATTCTTTCTTCATAATCAATAAGTAAAGGGAAGAAGTCGATACCGACTCTCGGCTCTTTACTAACACAGCAGTGAACAAACAACATTGTGTCACCGCATCTTACTGTAACACTACCATTAGTTGAATTTGCATACTTACCTGTTTCTACTGTGACGGTTTTTCCGCCAATTTCTAACTGAAAACTTTTTGTTTCCGGTATTGCCATTTTTCCTTCTTTCTCCCGATTACTCGAAAATCGGGCGCTTCCATTAATTTTTATTATTCTTATAATAACAAATTATAATATAAACATGTTTTTTTCACAAAAAAAGCTCAGATAAAGAATCGGATTAAAACCGGACTTATTATCTAAAATATTATTTAAAGCACAGAATCAAGGAATATGGGAGTTATTGTCAGGTAGATTACGCTTTTTCATCTAATACAGGCTGAATGTCTAATGTTGAAAGAGTTCTGGTTGCACGTGCGAATTCTAATGAACCGGGAGGGGTTGTTACTCCCAAAGATGCAACAAAACCCGCAGATAATCCTGCAACTATTCCCGCCACCACACCAAGAATTTTCTTAGTTACTGATGCCGATTTACGTAAAATAAATAACGGAACACCTGCACCTATAATACCGCTTGAAGCAACAATACCACGCGCCATATTTCTACGTTTGCTAACAGCCTCCAATGATGAATTTGCGTTAACATAAGCTTGAATTTTTGGGGCAGATTTCAAGATTTCTTTATAAGATGCTTCAAACGTATCTACCTGCTCACGCGGAAGCGAAAGTTTGCCGGCTTGATTGCCTTCCGAATCAATAACATTGTACATTATTCTGCCGTTGGGTAAATTACCTGCACGCATAACGTTTCCGTATGAATTAGGTCTCAAATTTCCTGATAAGCCGTTTACCATACAAACACCTTCACTCTACATACATTATATATTTTTTAATCAAAAATTTCAAGATTTTTATATGATTATTTTTATAAGTTATAGAAATTTAGGCCGACTTTAATGTTTTTTATATGTAAAACATATTATTTAATATTACAATACCTTTTTTTTGAATCCCATTTCCAATTATATTTATTACATGTTTCTTCGCTCATTTTAATTAAGCCATATTCGGTATTAATCTGCAAATTTTCTGCACAAATGCCTGAATCAAGACAAAAGTCTTTATCGTCTTTATATAGAAAAAGAATAAATGATAATACCATAAATATTAATAACAGCAACAATAATATTTCTTTCATAAATTTATTATATCGTATAATTATTATAGAATAATTGAAAAGAATCCTAATTGATTCATAATATAATACGGGTATTTTAAAACTATGAAAAAATTAATTACACTTATATGTTTGTTAATATCAATATGCGTTCCGGTTTTCGCATGGAATAAAAAAGCAGCAGATATTAGCTTGAATTATTTAAACCATTCTGTACACTCCAAAGTACATTCATTCTTGAAGACTTTATATGTTGACGAATTTTGGATTGATACAATCAAAGCAAAATACAAAAAGAATCCACGACTAATCAAAACAAAAGAAATTAATAAATTAGCTTTATCATGCGTTCAAAGAAACCAACAGTTGCTTAACATCTATAAAAAGGATTATTTTATACCTGCTTACAATGAATACAAGAAGATAGATTCATCTATAAGTTTGGAAGATTGGATTCATTCTGTAGCTCTTTCAGAAGTTTCTGAATTTTATGAATTTTATAGATTTACAGAGATAAACTTAGATGATTGTCAAAAAATTTATAAATATACTAAATAATTACCAATCAGCTCTAGTCCCTCTGCTTTTTGTACTATCAGCTGGTAGCGTGCACTTAAGTGCACGAATATAATTTTACGTTCTTAGTCTCCAATAATATTCAACCAAATAACTTATTGCATCAAAGGGGTGCTCTAAGAATTTGAACTCTCTGTTTGATTTTATCTGTTGATGAGTCGGGACATCAACAATAGATGTCCCTTCTTTGAAAGAAAGGTTGTAAATGTTATACAAAATCCACTTGCATCTTCTCGGGTCGATAAAAATATGCCTTTCACCATTAGAATTTTTGACTCTTGAATTAAATGCCTGAATACGGTTCATAATCGGGGGGTTGTAATCTCTGAGTCTGAATTTTACGTTTTCATACCCGTGAGCTTTGAGCGCATTTTTTATTATGGCATAATTTGTGTATTCGCTCTGCGTGCTTCTGTTATCGCCGGAAGCATCACCGTTAATTATTATCTCTGACTTGTGGTTTGGATATCTTCTGATAAATTCTTCTATACACTGTTGAGTAGAAGTATTTTCTATAACAATCTCGTCAAAGAAGTAAACATCTTCTTTATCCTTGTGAGCAACAGCCCAGCACATAGGGTCGACGTTAAAATCACAAGTAAGATGAAGGGGTAAATCAGGATTATATTTAAGATTGAGTTTGTTTTCTTCGCCAAACCCTTTAACCACAAGCCCCGAAGAATAATCGCCGAATTCTCCCAAAACATTTATTTTATAGTATTCTTCATCAAAACTTTCTTTCATTGATTGGATAAAATGAGGGGGGAGGTAAATATTATTAGTGGTAGGCGCAATAATTAAACGGTAATTTTCCTTTGAATTTTCTACAAATCGTTTCCAAATCCACCCTTTATCACCCTGTGGATTAGTGTGTCCAAAGAGCCTGTATCTAAAATCTACCCAAGTTTTTCCTCTGTATGTATTTCTCAAACGCCCGATTAACTGCTTGAACGAAGAATCCGATATTTGAGAAGCTTCTTCTATCTCTGCCCAGTGCAGGTTTAATGACTTAAACTTTTCAGGGTCATCAAGCGCAGAAAAAAGTATCTCAGAACCGTTAGAAAACTTTATTATCTTGTCAATCTTGTTATATGTATAATCCTTCCCCTCAACAAAACCAAAATCATTAAGGTGGTCAAGGTAAGATACAAGCGTAGTTTTCCTTACAAGCTCATACTCTTTTGCTCCGACTAAACCCTTGCAATTCGGATACTTCATCGCAAGAAGAATCCCTAAAAGCGAACCGCACCAAGTCTTACCTGACCCGAACCCGCCTTGATAAATCGCAACATCCAGCGCGTTATTGTGCGGTATCTCAATAAATTCTTTTTGTTTGTCTAAAAGTTTATAAATCATTAAAGTTCCTTTCTATGGGTTATAAATGGTGGATATTTAAATTGAATATTGTTTTTACGGCGCAGGCAAAATTGCCTGCGCCTTATAGTATATAGATTGAAGTATAGTAAATCGTCGTTCTGAGGGATAAATATCTTTTGGCTTAGTACTAATAAAGAAAGCAAGCCTTGTGTCATTCTGAGCCAGAGTAAAAATTCAGGTGGCGAAGAATCTCATGCAAGCCACGAAAGAGATACTTCGCTCACGCTCAGTATGACGATTATTATTTTTTTTGAGATACTTCGCCTTAAACAGCTATTTGGCTCAGTATGACAAGCTTTAAAAACAATTATTACCAATAAAATATCATGGACTAAAATTGTCCATGATATTATTTAATAATTCTGCAACTTTTATACCTACGGTTTTATAGGATTTGTTTTAAATTTTTTTGCCCATTTCTCCAATTGTTCGGGATTAAGAAAGATTTTAGCTCTATCACTATCAATGTGTTTAAGTGCGGACAAATTGTTTACATACTTTGGATCAAGCGGTATATACTTTTTAAATCCATTTTTTACAGCTTCTCTAAATTTCTCAATATCAAACTTTTTTACTTCAGTTGTTGTTTCTTTAAGCTCCGCAAGTACAAGCTCAATTTTTTTTGCTACTTGTTCTTTTTGTTTTCCGACTGCTTGCAAAATTTGGTCCCAAGTTGCATTTTTTGATAAACCTGTTTCACTTATTACTCTTTGGATTTCTGCTTCGCCTTTTTGAGTCAATCTGCCCGCAGAATCAAACATATCTTTTGTTATACCTTGCAAAGATTTTGGTGTAATCTCGCCTCTGATACCGTGATTAAATACCAATTCTTGTGCAAAATTTTTGTTCTTAACTGCTTGTCTGTTAACTGCGTTTGCAAATCCTCTTGCTGTTGATAATAATGCTCTTACTGTCATAATTAAATCTCCTTTTCCTTTATCAATTTCCCATTCAGATTAATCTTACATATATATAAAGTCATTTGAGATTTAGAAATTGCCATGGGGTAAATGCAAAAACATAAAAACTCGTCCCGTCCCGTCCCGTCCCGTCCCGTAAGGCATTATCACTTAATTTCAGCCCTATTGCCAACCATAAAAATTCATCTTTACAATCTGTTACAATTAATTGTTTGTAAATATGGCTTTCAACCTTTTACGCTTCTTGGGTTTTGACCTTTTTTGGTTTTATTAAAATAAAATATCAAACCTAAAAACGCTGTTATCGGAAGTGCAATCAGTGCAATTTTTTTATAAGACGTCTTATTTTTTTTTTGAGCCGATAAATACAATTTTTTAGCATTATTGTAAAATAAATCATCTATAATTTTATCTGCGTCTTTTGATAAATCTTTGTCTGTTTTAATAGCATGTTTTATATCTTCAACAAAATCATTGTAGTTTTGTATTGATTTTTTCGAATTTTTTTCTTTAAATCTTGCTAAAGGTGCATCGGTTCCGAACATTAATCGATAGGATTGGTCTCCAGACTCCCAAGTAGAGTCCCCTATTCCTTTTAGCTTCTTTATTGCCTTAATTATATGGTCTTTTGTTTTATGTCCGTCTTTTACCCCTGAGTCGATATCAACCCAAGAAATATCGGCATACAAATTTGCATCACCATTTTTGACAGCTTTTACCAAAACATCTATTGTTTTATCGTGCGCTTCATTGTACCCTGCACCCAAATGTGCCATTACAATAGGAATCTTAGGATATTTTTTTGCAAAAGCATAAATATTCTCGGGATCAGAAATATGTATTTTATTAGAATCTAATTTTCCGCCTTCAAGTAAATCTACCTGAGAGTGGAACAAGCAGGGCAGATTTTTTTCCGATGCAAATTTAATATACGGTTCGTATTTTTTGTCAGAAAGCTCTAATTCTTGTATATCGGGGTGGAATTTTAGCCCGATAAACTTATTGGGATTTTCTTCAAACAACCGTTTTATATTTGAGATATCGCCATCTTTAGGAGAACAAGAAGCAATAAGTTCGTATTTATTTGAATCTTTGAACGTTTCTAAGATTGCTTTGTTCCCTTCATATTCGCCTTTTTGTGAGTGTAAAACATCCAAATCGGACACAAACATTTTTTCAATCGTGTCTTTATTCGGAAGCTCAGATTTTACAAAGACATCCAAATCCCGTTTTGTATATATGCCGCCATCGTGCGCTCCCACATGTGTGTGTGAGTCGATTATTTTACCTGAAAAATTTACTGAAGAAATACTAATGACACGCATCGTATAAATCTCCTATGTATTGATTTTGTTCCGCACGTCTTTGTACTATTTTATCACCATTTAAAGAAGACTTCTTTAACTCTTCCACTGCCCATCTGCAAACTCTTGCTGGATAATATTCATATTCACGCTCACAGTAATCAGCCATATCATTGTAGTAATCACCTATTTTGCTTTGAATCCGTATATACCTTGTATCAAACACGGATAAATCTTTAATTTCGTTACTGTACAAATTTATAAGCATATTTGCAATACCTTTTGCTTCATTATATTTATAGCTCGACCTTAAAACGGAATACAATTTTTCATAAGTCTCTATTGCTTCTTTTTGGTAATTAAAACTCATTTTGTTTGGGTGCAATATATCTAAAGCCTCGTTATAACAACTTTCTGCAGCAGAATAATCACCTCTTGCTTTATATTTATCAGCTTGAGCAATAAAACCTGCACTACTAAAGTCTTTTGATACAATCTTTTCAGCTCCGCCATTTTTTATATCACGAACTAATGCATTGATTGCAGAAAAACAACTTCCCCACATTTGTAGTACTGATGGTTTTTCAGAGCCTTCGCAATTTGTTTTTTGGAATATAATTTTTCCTTGGCGGTTTGTATCAAAAATTAATCCGTCTCTGTTAACCAGACTCCCCAACGTATCTAAATTTTTGTTCTCTATCTCGCTTGAATCATAAACATCTTTTAGTGCGTATAATTTATCCGACAAACTTGAGGTTGAATATCCTTTTTTTAAGTATTCTTTAAATTTTCTATCTTCACTAAAGCTTGCCAAAAAATCACTCCTTGGTAAACCTACGTATTTGCATAAATTAGCGATTTTATCATTAGCAGGAAACTCTGAATACGGGTATTCAACGGTAGTTTCGTCATGATAGCTGTACCCGAGAATTCTTCCGTAAGAGTTACGCACCGGAGTAAAATTATAAACCCCTCTTGCACCGTCATTCGCATATCCGTCTTTTGAAGAGAAGAGATACTCACCTCCGTTTTTACCTTTTATGTTCACAATATGTGCATCGCTCAAGGACAAAAGATTAAAATCATAATACCTGTTATCTTCTGCTCTTCTAAAAATATTTCTGACGTATCCGCTTGAATCATCTCCCGTTGCAACATATTTATACAATTCATCACTTTTACCTGAATCTTTTGCCAGCCATTTTATTGTTTCATCTGCACCGTGACCGGCAGGCAAATAGACATTTACTCCTTTATTTTGCAGTTTATTAATCTCTTTTATTACACCATAAGTGTATTCAAGCTTTTGTCCATTTCTATCCAAATATTTGATATCACCGCTGTAATAATTCTTGTAATCATAAATTTCCTTTAGATAGTTAAGCAAAGTATCTTTGTATGATTTTAAATTTTTAACGGTAAGATAAACGCTCTTACCTAAAACTTCGCTTATTCTATCCTGCAAGTTTAAAACAGGCACAGATGCAAGCCCCGGTATTGCAAGAAAATCGCCTTTATTCAAGGTATTTGACAGGCTTTTCAGCATACTTTCAACATCGTCCATTTGTTTTGTATTTACATCAATACTGTTGCAATTAACATAATGCAGCTGCACATCACTTACGGTACTTGCCTTTTTTAATGATGCCTTTGCAAAATGCTCCATATTACCTGCATGCGCAAGCCCGTCAATAATATGGACTTTTGATTTGAAGGTTGATTGAGATTTTTGGGTATTATTGTGAAACAATAATTGGTTGAAAATTTTCATTATACACACCCTTTATGGTGTATGCTAGAATAAAATAATTTGTTTGTAAATACAGTTAATTCAAATATTTTACACATCTTAATAAATTATTGGATATACGATAATTTAAAACGGAAAGGCAAGATTTGATAACTCAAACCTTGCCCATATATCTATTATTTACCCCAATTGCAAAACATTGTTTGAAAACAAGCAACAGAGTTTTTCATAAAAAATCTTTTGCATTTACCCACTCCGCTTGCTTCTAAAAGCGCATTAAAAACTTCTGTTGAAAAAGCTCTGTCAAAATTTACACATTTATGTTTTTCACACAGATAGTCGTGAATTAATGCAGGAATTAAAAACTTGTTATCCGTGTTTGAGCCGATTATCCGCCAAAAAAGACGGGGTATTGAAGCCCCGTCATAACAATAACCTTTAGGAATACTAAATTCGTACTGTTGATTTTTTTTGTAATCTTTAAGTAGAACTTTTAGCTCTTTTTTGCAAATAAAAGGATATTTTTCAATCGACCTTTGTTCCTCTTTTGTCATAGAAGGAAGATTGTATCTGATAGAAACAATCGGCAGTTCATCAAAGAATATCCCGACTCTATTATTTTCATACCATGAATACATACTACACCCCCGCCTGTGTAGTTCTATCAATAATTAGTTTTCTAAGATTTTCTATCATTCCGTATAATTCACCCATAGGAAGAGTAAAGTCACTCTCCGACAAAGTATAATAAGGTGCGTATCCAAACTGCTCGTACATATCAGATACGCGGTCACGATATATAGATTGAACAACCTTAGAACCTGTACTTGCATTATAGCCCTTTCCGTTTCCTGCTTCTGTATAAGGTATCTTTAAGCAAGGCTGATATACAAGGTTGCCGTCAACATAGATTTTGAATAAGTTGAGGTCGATAGAACCATAAAGGTTGTTACCCATGGTTAAAGTCTGCATACCTATTGCATATAAATCAGTTATATTTTCTATGATAGTTTCATTATTAATAATTAAAGTAAGATTGCTATTTTGAACAATTATTTCGTAATTATAAACAGTATTGACGTTTATTATATTTAATGCAAGGTTTACAGTTGTATTTAATGAAGTGTTTGTATAAGCAAACCCTATTCTTTTTGTTGAATTATCTATTCTAAAATCAAAAAGTCTGTTTGTACCATCATAAGTGACATTATCAATAATTTGAACACCGCCCGATGGGTAATTATTGATTACAAATTGCCCTTTAATAACAAAATCTGTTGATGTTGTTAATAAAACTTTTACAGCATTTCCTACTAACCCACTCGCAATCCCATCCGCACTAATAGTCGGTGCGCCTACCACTTGGTAGTCGTCCGCCTTAATAGTATCTATACCTGTTTTGTTACCTGAGAATACTTCTACTCCGTCAACAGTGATTGAGAATTGTTTGAGGTCGATAGAACCAAAATATCCATTCATCAGTCTAATGTTTGTTAAATCAGTATAATTTGTGTAAAAATTCGTAAGTGCATTTGAAGTTTCTACCGTAGTATCTAAATTAATTAATTTAGATTTAAAGTTGCCGTTTTCTATATGTAACTTTAACTTATAGTTGGTATTTGCTGTTATTGTACCTATGGCAGCATATTTTATTGTGTCATTGCTATCATAATATGACATCGTTATTACATAACTATTAGAATTAAAATATAAACGATATGGGTAAGTAAAAAGAAATATTGAGCCACCCGCACCCGCATAATTACCTGTATTAAAATTATATTCTACATCAAAAGCCTTAGTAGGAATTGTGTCTATTCTTACATAATTATTATCACTAAACCCACTCGCAATCCCATCATCCGTAATCACAGGCGAGCCGACAACAGTGAATTTTGTATTATCAAAAGTCGAGCAAGCAAATCTATTTAACTGGTGTAAGACAGCCGAATCATCTGATACATCTCCTGTTTCCAAGGCCTTACTTTGATTTAAATGTTCTAAACTAACCCTGTTATCGACTGTATCTCTTGCTTCATCTGCATAATATTTTGCCTGATTAACATAACCTTGCCCTAATGTTTGAATATATTCTACAATGCTGTTATACGCACTATTAATACTGCTTAAAACAGTATTTCCCAATGTTTGTATACCTTGTTTGCAAAAATTTAACGAAGCAAGAGAATTATTTAATAGAGTTGTAAGATTATCAGAAGCTTGCGCATAATAGAGCTCAAGACTATTTTTGTAATCAGTTATATCATTTAGCGCTTCAGTTGCGGTTTCTGCACATTGTCTTGCTGTTTCAGCACTTGCTTCAGCTGCAGTTTTGCTGTTTTCCAGAATATCAAGCGTTAAAGGCTCAACATTTACATCAATATTAAGTTCATCATCAGCAGCATATATATTATATTGTCCCATTCTAATCACCTTCTACTTTCTTCGGATAAACTGTAATTGTATTCAAATTTCCGATTTCGTCAGACCCGATTCTGAGTGTATCCTCTCTTTGATTATTTTCTTCACATATTTTTAAGCCGTAATAATATATAGCAAAAGGTTCGTCTTTTCTGACTCTTAATAAATCTGTATAACTTCCTGTCAGCCTGAATACAACATAGTCATTGTTGTTACTTTCTACAGACAATTCTTCACCTATAGGATTTCTGTTTTGGTCCTGTATTGCAAAATATACTGTAAAATTTTTATTGGGATTTAATCCACGTATTGTTATAAGTCCACTGTCGCCTTGTATAATCGAGATATTTCCGTTTTTATCAATTTGAAATGCCATTATTACCTCCATAATTTAGTCCAAAATCTTTTACTGTTTGAATTAAGCATTCTTCAATAAACTCATTTGTTGCAAATTTGACTTCTTGAAGTGATTGTACATATTCAGCTGTTAACTCTTTTGTATAATCAGGAGTTTTGTATGTTATTAGTTCAATATCTCTGCCTAATTCATAACCGGCTTTTATAGAAAGTAAAATATCTGATAAAAAATCTTTTACACTGCCGTTTTGCATATTCACTTTTCTTCTTATCCAGCCGAGTGAAGTATGGAAGAATTCTTTCTCAAATTTTTCTTTACGTCTTTGAGCCAAAATATTATCAAGTTCAGGATTTATTACAATTTGGTCATCACACAAAATATAATTTCCTTTATTTTCATCAAAATGCTTCATAGTGCATAAATCCGTATACTTGCAATCATCTGCGTATTCATAATCCGCATAATCGTATATTTCATTATTTTTTATTCTGTAAAACATACTAACCTCCTACAAACGGAATCTTCTTAATTACAATACTTTGACAACCATTCCAAGTTGCGACCGAACCGCTTTTAACCATGACAATACCTGCAGCCCTGTCTCCTTCGTCTGATGCTGTTGCACCTACCATCACACTATCTATATAAAATTGATATCGTGCACTGTTGGCAAGACAATATAAATCAAAAGCAAGCCAGCCGTTCCAGTCTATATTATAAGAACCGCTGCCGCCTCCTTGATTTACAACTGTTACTGCATTACTATAATTTGGAGTTAAATCCATAGAATTAAAACTGTTTGTCAGTTCTGTCAAATCAGTTTCCAAATCATTTATATCAGCAGCTAAAGCTTCATCCTGCTGAGTGTATTGACTGTTCATGCTTGCAAGAGTTGAATATATACTTGAGCTTTCGGAAGCTAAATTATTTGCAACAGTGGTAATTCTGTCATCAAGATACTCAAAATTGTTATTCATAGTATCAGAAGATGCCAGAGAGCCGTATTCAATGTGTGTTAATGGCATTTTTATCCCCTTTCGTTAATTAATGTGTCATAAATTTTATCAATCTTTTTGTTAATATCAGTCAGCTGTTCTTTTACTATCCCAAACTCAGACTTTGTTATATAGGCTTTTGAAACTTCTGAAAGAATCTCCCTATGAGTTTGTTCAAGTTTTTCAGGAGTAACAAAAAGATTGTATTGAAAAATCACCGCAAGGCTTAAAACCAAAAACGGTGCATATTTGTAAAATATTTCCCTGTCCATAATAACTCCTGTTAAATCATATTAAGCATTACTGACATCATAAGAGACGCCATATCTGCTGCCGCATCACCTTTTGAATTCTCCGTAGAGTTATATCTTGTTGCGTTGCCTTGACTAGCTCTAAGCGAATTGTTTTGCATGTTTGATAAATAATTTGCACCAAGCATGTAATAATTTATAAGATTACCAAGCATTTTTGCAGTATCTGACTGCGAATTTGATATCAAATCATTTGCATAATTTGCAATCGCCGAAACATTTTGGTTAGCAAGATTTTTGTACATATCATTAGCTTGAGAAGAGCGAACCATATTTCTTCTTGAAAGCGGATTTATAATATTGTTTTCTAAATTTGCTCTTGTTTGATTTGACAGAGTATTTGCAAAAGAATTCAGTTTTGCCTTATTTGTAACCGAATTAAGATTAGGGTTAAGATACTCATTAAGCAAAGCATCAGCATTAGCATTCACAAAATCATAAATAGATTGTAATGCTGTACCATTTTGAAACCCCGATGTTGAACCGGAGTTATTAGTGTTTGAATATGCATACGGGTTTTTAGTTGTAGTATTACCGTATACCGTACTTGTTGATGTTGATTTACTTCCCATAATTTTCCTTTCTTTTTTTGTAATTGAGAAAATAAGACATAATTATAAACACGCTTATATAAAGCGTGCATTAATAAAAACACCTTACTGATTCAATATTTAGTTAATCTCTAAAACAAGAATTTTTGTAAAATTCAGATAAATTTTTCTAATAATTCATCGAGTTCATTATCAGTCATTTGGCTGACACTTTTTCTTTCAATTTGATTATTTGGGTAAGAGCGATAATATCCTGATACATTAGTACCGTCTCCTCTTGTATATTTGGAAACATAAACAAGCTCGCCGGCTTTTACTTTAGTATCCAATGCTTCTTTAGTCGGCATTGATGTTTTTTCTAATGCCTGATCTAAATAAGCATCTCTAAGAATAGGATCATCTAAATCTTTCATTGATAGTTCATTTTTATGAAAAACTCTGTTTTTTATATCAAAAATTCTGTCTTTAAAAGTTTTTTCGTTAAACTTTCTTTTGTCAGTATAAGGATTTGTAATAAGCTTCCCTTTTTTCATTCTTTGCATTACTTTTTCAGCTATAATATCATCCATTGCACCAGTTGCAAATAACGTTTTTATACTTTCTTGTGAATAATCTTTTCTTATTTCCTCTGCAACTTTTCTACCTTCTTGATTATTCCATTTATCCATATTTTCTTCATAAGAAGGATTACTGTCTTGATGAAATTCGTGATAATCAGTTATAGCTTTACTTATTCCTGATGTAGTTTTAAGAGAAATTTCTGCAGCACCAAAAGTATGTTTAAAGGCATCAGCTTCATTATTCCAAGTGTCTTTACCTCCTGTTCCTAATTGAAAACCGTATTTTTTTTGATATTTTTTTGTCTTTGCATACAATTGTTGACTATATTGTTTTGAATAATTTAATTTTTCTAAAAATTGTATTGTACTTTTCACTATTGTCCTTTCTTGTGTTAATATACGATTATGAATTATAAAAATTTTATTTCTGTAAATATTATTGCTTGTTTGGGTTATCTCACTACTATAATCTGCATTCTGGAATTTATACCTGTTAAATTATACCCTCATTTATCTTTAATAGAATTGGGATATTTTTTATCAACAATTTATACATTAATAATTATTGGAATAATAATATTTATAGTAGAACTTTTTATTAATAAACAATTTATTGTTAAATATAATAAGCACACAAATTCTTTAATGCATAATCTTTTTGTTAAAATTGGCTTAATGCTAAGTTTGTTATTTTTTATAATAAATACTTATTTAATTTTAAATTTTACATAAAATATATTTCCAGTTATACAGAGTGTTGTTTTAGCGCATATTAATAACTTAATTTTATAAATCTTATTTGCATTACACATTTTTAACCTTTACCCTTTCGAACTCAATATTTTTAATACAAAAATCATCTCCCTCGTTTTTGGTGGAAAAAGAGATTTGCAGAGTTCTGAAAAAGGTTACAGGGAGTTTTTTTACAGCGTTTATATCCTTGGATGGGAAATACGTATTATCCCAATTTCCAATATCAAAATACAGCGCATTTTTAAGCGTTTTTCCTTTGATATAGTTGGTTTTCAGGGTTGATGAATCATAATTCTTTGTATATTCTACATAAAAACTGTTGTTGTAATACATATCTAAAGTAACTTTCGGAGGATAATTTACAATCTTAACTGTGTTTTCCCGCCCTAAATTCAAAGGAGTACATTTATAGAATGAAGGGATAAATTCACCGTCAAAGCTGTTTGACACATATTCTTCATAGATTTTTTCACCCGCGGAATATAAAATTCCGCCTATAATCTCAAAACTGCTAAGTTTTTGAGATTTGCGCTTAACCCAAGATTTTCTTATGTAGTCATAAATCATAATTGTTGAATACTCTTCATCATTTGTCGGAAGCAAAAACCAAACCTCATTTCTGTCAGAAGTTACAACTGATAAAGCCTTTATCTCTTGAACTTTTGCTAAAGGGATGTCAAATAGCTCTTCCTGAATATTGAGCGCAATATTTTCTCCTAAAGTTTTATCTCCGTTTATAACTTGACGAAAACAGTAAACCCCTTTTTTTGTGTCATCGTAGAAATACAACTCAGTACCGTGGAATACAAGTGAATTATACCCTGATGAACCTCCGGGAGATTCCATAGTTTTGGAAAATTTTCCTTCTGACTCAGTAATAAGAGCCGAAGAATTTGAATGAAACACTGCTAATGTCCCTAAATAAGGATAAACAGCAGTAATATTTTTTACAAACTCAATGTATCCCGCCGATGTCATAATCTCAGCAGAAGAAGTAGAAAAATCATAAATATCTTCTTGAACAGAGTACCAGAGAATTTGGTTTGAAAAAACCCACAAACGTCCTGCAAAGATTACTATTCCCAGCCCTTTTACATCTCTTCCGTCGGGATCTTGAGGATTCATCATGATAACTTCATCTAAAACACCTTGAGAGTATTTTCCTATCTCAATAGTCAGCATTTCTTCACCGTTAGAAAACACAAACAAATCAGCCCACCCTTGCGTTGCGTCACAAGCAGAAGATTTGCCTGTTATCGAAAGTCCTGAAACTTTTTCCGTTAATGTTTTACTTTGGGTATTAAAAAGATAAATTTTCCCTTCCGTACTGCTTTCCGTATGTACAAAAAAATAGCTCATACCTCCTTGTACACTCTCAAAAATATTAATAACTTTTTCTCCGGTTGGTATTGTGCAAACCGATTTATTGCCTCTTGAAGTTCTGATTCCGACCCCTGAATTTACTCCCGTTGAATATAACTCGACATTTTGTATATCAGATGCCGTAACAACAGACGAGGAGTAAACGGAAGACGTTCGGTTTATTCCCGAAAAATTATTACAAATTAACTTTGTCCTTTGCATTGTTTTCCTTTCTTTTATATTAACTTTCATTACGAAATTCCCATTTTTAAAAACTCGTCTTTACAAAACTTTACATTTACACCTAAAAAAGGCAATTTCTGAAAAGTGAAATACTTTATATATATGTAAGCGATATTCAAGGAGAGTAAAACAGATGTTATTCACACTAAACACCATT
>CACZCH010000006.1 GCA_902779645.1 uncultured bacterium
GCAGAATTAGATTTAGAATGATTAATAATGTTTTTGTCGGGTTAAAACCCGACCTATAATTAAGATAGTCAATATATGTGTTCTTTCTTCTCAAACCGACTGTTATTTTATTTTTTGCCCAAAAAGAACATAATTTTGCTATAATAAATTTATGAAATACGCAATGGTTCTTGTAAACATTAAAGGATTAGGAGTAAAGACTTTCAGCTACTTAATACCTGATGAGATGAAGGATATTATCCAAATCGGGCAGGCTGTACTTGTGCCTTTCGGGAGACAGGGACTTATTAACGCTTTTGTTGTCGGCTTTTCAGATTACATCCCCGGAGATTTTCGGGTAAAAAAAATAAACCGAATTTTAGACAAGACTCCGCTATTTTCTCTTAAGTATTTAAAGCTTTTAGAGTGGGTTGCAAACTACTATTGCACGGATTTTGTAACAGTTTTGAACACAGCGCTTCCAATGAGGCTTATAGAAAAGAATGCAAAAGTCGAGCTGGCAGTTTCTTTAATTAAAGAAGACGGTGAAGGGCTAACAAAGCGTCAAAAAGAGATTTTATCTTTGCTGAAAGAGCGCGGAAAATCTTCTCTCATTGAGTTTGAAGAGATTGCAAAAACAACTCGTACTACGATGAAAAAGCTTGCTGATACGGGTTTTGTAAAAATCGAAGAAGAATACATATACAGAAACCCGCTCTCTATATTTAAAGATGTCCCCGTAGAACCTTTATATAAACTTCAAGGAGAACAAGTAGATGCTTACGAAGGCATCAAAAGTAAATTCAAATCACAAAATCCGATTTTACTTCACGGTGTGACGGCATCAGGTAAAACGGAAGTTTATTTTAAACTTATTCAAGATGTACTTGATGAAGGGAAAAATGTGCTGTTCTTAGCTCCCGAGATTGCACTTGCTTCTCAGCTTACAAAACGTCTTGCGCGAAAATTCGGGATAAAAGATGTCGCAATATGGCACAGTTCAATAGGCGAAGGTGAAAAATACGACGTTTGGCAAAGACTTTATAAAAATGAAATCCGTATACTTGCAGGAGCTCGTTCCGCCGTTTTTGCACCTTTGCAAAACATAGGCTTAATAATAATAGACGAAGAACACGAAGGAGCATACAAGCAGACAAACCCTGCTCCAAGATATGACGCAAGAGTTGTAGCCCGTCGTCTTGCTCAATTCTATCAAGCTCCGCTGATTTTAGGTTCAGCAACTCCCGATGTTTCAACGTATTATTACGCATCTAATAACAATAACCTATTTGAAATGAAGCACAGGTTTAATAATTCACCGCTTGCTAAACCGCAGGTCATAAATATGCAGGAGCACGGAAAAGCGGCATACAGAAACATTATCTCTAAACCGCTCCAAACAGAAATAACGGAAACCTTAGAGCGAGGTCAGCAGGTCATTCTGCTTATGAACCGCAGAGGATATTCAACCTATACCCAATGTAAAGCCTGCGGAACGGTTATAGAATGTCCCGACTGCTCAATCCCCATGATTTGGCACGCAAGCATTAAACAGCTTAAATGCCACTATTGCAACAAAGAAATGACTTTTCCCGACTATTGTCCGCAATGCGGAAGTGATGCGCTTTCAACCTCGGGAGTAGGAACACAAAAAATAGAAGTCTTAATAAAAGAGCTTTACCCGAATGCAAGAGTAGAGAGAATTGACAGCGACATCTTAACAAAAAAGAATGCACATATAGAGCTTTTGAGTAAATTCCAGCGCGGAGAAATAGATATCTTAGTCGGAACTCAAATGATAGCAAAAGGACTCGATAACCCCAATGTTACATTAGTAGGTGTCTTAAGTGCAGATTCAGGGTTTAGCGTTCCCGATTACAGAGCATCAGAGCGCGGATTCCAGCTTCTTACCCAAGTTGCTGGACGTGCAGGACGCGGAGAGTTCAAAGGTAAAGTGCTTTTCCAAACATATAACCCCGAATACTACGCTTTCCAATCCGCTAAATCTCAAAACTATGAAAAATTCTTTGAAACAGAAATTAAATCGCGCGAAGAGTATGATTATCCCCCGTTTAGCCAAATTGTGCGTTTGATAATATCATCAGAAAACAACTTTAGGGCAGAAAAATCCTCTATGGAAATCGCAATGAAATTTAACTCTATGACAGAAAAATTCGGATTCAGCGAATACGTCGAAGTCCTCGGACCAACCCCTTGCGTTATAGAAAAAATAAACGGATTCTATCGGTTCCAAATCCTAATCAAAAACAAACTATCTCAGAAAGGACACGATTTTATATCAAAATTCCTGAACAAAATAACAATGCCAAAAGATATAAGACTCGCTATTGACGTCGACCCGCTGGATATTTTATAGGCAAGTGGATTAAAAGAATGTTCTCAAAAGAGGTTTATCTTCACGGAGTCAGAAAGTGACAGTTCACTACAATTACAAACTTGGATGCCCCGCATCCGGAACAGAATACAAGTTTGGCTCAAAACCCTCTCATGACAGATGGAAAAATTTATAACAATTCATGCAAAAGAATCTCATACTATTCTTGAAAAAGATACTTCGCCATAAATGGTTATTTGGCTCAGTATGACGAGAATCGTAGTTTTGACAGAATCTTACTTTAAAATTGTATATAATTACTATTTTTAATATCAAAGCGGTGCGAATTTTCGCACCGCTTTGAATAAATTTGCTAATGTTATTTCAGTATAAACTATTCCACAACGATAGCTGAAACAGGGCAAGCACCTGCTGCTTCTTGAATAGCATCTTCATTTCCTGCAATGTTAGCTGCGTTTACAACTGCTTTATCTTCTACTGAGAATACAGCGTCACAAATTGATTCGCAAGCACCGCAAGCAATACATGAATCTTCAATAGTTACTGTCATTTTATTTTCTCCTTTTCTGTATCGAATTTGAATTCGATAATTTGTAAATATCTCCCGTCTTTTATAAAGACAATTTCATTATACATATTCAAAGATAAAATACAAGGTTAGTTATAATTAACCGAATTATGCTAAAATTATTCTATGTTCAAAAGCATTTGTTCAACAATTTCACAAAATAAAAATATTTTAATGCTTGTAACAGTCGGGGTTTATATTTTTGCTTTGGTTGGGGTTCTGAGCGATCAAGCTGTCCTATTCTGTTCAATTCTGACAGCTTTCTTAATCTTTTCCGCACTAAAGAATTTATTCCCCTACAAAATAATTATAACTTGGGCGTTAATTTTCTATTTTGGAATATTTAACTGCTCTTCAAGACTAAATGATACTGATGATTTATTAAACCTTGCTCCCGTTAATTCTACTATTTACGGCAAAATATTATCTATTCCGCAAAACAAAGATAACAGTAAACAACAATTTTTCTTCAAAGTAAATAAAATTGAATATGACGGAATAGTCAGGAATTTTAATAAAGAAAAAGTTCTCGTATCACTGAATACAGACGAAAAACTAAACATATATGATTCCTATAAAATCAGAGGCAGACTCTCTGTCCCATTCAAAGCGGGTAATCCTTCTCAATTTGACTATGGAAATTATTTGAGAAATTTTAACGCACACGCAGTATTCTACGGAAGAAATCCATACTCAATGAAGGATTTGGATATTCCATGTTTTGAAAAATTACCATCAGAAAAAACTAATTTAGAAAAAACTCTCCAAGAAATTAATAATTATAGAGAACACATTCTTAACATACATTCAAAATACTTAAAATCACCAAACCTTGAAATATTAGGCGGTATTGTTTTCGGTGATGACGCCGTATCTCCGCCAAAAGACATCAAACAGTCTTTTGTAAATTCAGGTCTCTTGCACATACTTGCTGCTTCAGGTATGAATGTTGCTTTTATATACGGATTTTTCTTTTATATTCTGAACTTCTTTAAAATTCCATACAGAATTAACATTATAACCTGCATCTTAGCGGTTTTTGCATACGTTTTTATGACAGGGCTGGGCGCTTCTGTCGTAAGAGCTGCGCTGATGTTACTCTTTGTATTAATAGGAAAACTTATTGACAGAGATGCACACAGCATTGCTCTACTGTCTTTTGTTGCATTTCTTATGCTGATTTATAACCCTATGTATATAAACGATGTCGGTTTTCAATTATCGTTTATCGTTACATTCGGTCTGCTTCTTACAACACCTTACATAATCCAAACTCAGAGTAAATTTCTGAACTGGATAATAGGCTCAATAATAATTCCCGTTATTGCTCAAATTTGGGTTATCCCTATTCAAATTTTTTATTTTAACAACATCAGCATTTATTCCGTTTTCGCGAATATTATGAGCGTACCTTTCTTATCCGTAATAAGCTTTGGCGGTTTTATCAGTTCTCTGCTGGCTCTGATTAAACCAATCTCAAGCATTATTTGCCAAGTTTTTGACTTTGTTTTAAATCCGCTGATTAGTTTTGTAATTAACATCTCTGACTTTTGGGGCGCGCTTCCGAATTCAACACTCCAAACCACACACCCGAATCCGATACAATTAATTATTTATTATTTAATAGTTATTAATTTGACATTGTTTTTAAATAAAGATTTCCGCGATAAATTCTTTAGAAAAATGAGTCTAAGTTTGCCGATTTTAGTCTCTGTTTTACTAATATCAACTATCTCTTTACCGAACCGCAATCTCGAGATAACAGCATTTGATGTAGGAAATGCAGATGCCTTTATGATAAAAACTCCGGACAACAAATACTTAATGATAGATACCGGAAAAGCCGGTTATAACGGAGGAAAATCTCAAGCAGAACTGTTAATACTCAAATATTTTATTGACAGAGGTGTCAAAAATCTTGATTCAATTATTGTTACTCACTTTGACAACGACCACTGCGGAGGTACGGTTGATTTAATAAAAGGACTCGGGGTAAATAAAGTTTATGTAAACACCATTAATCATCCATCTAATCAAGCAAAACAAATTTATGAAACCGCTAAAGAAAACAATGTTAAACTGATTGAAGCAGAGAACAATCAAACAGTATATGATAACTCCAATTTGACTATTACCAATTATATAGTTAAAAATACAAAAGGCATAGGAGATAATGAAAGTTCAATAATTACCCTCCTTAAATACAATGATTTTTCTATGCTTTTTATGGGTGATGCAGGTATACAAACTTTTAACAAATTACGAACCGAATTACCGCCAAACATCACTGTGCTAAAAGTCGGGCATCACGGCGCATCAGGAGTTATTAATAAATCTATGGCAGAATATCTTAATCCAAAATATTCAATAATCTCAACAGGAGAAAACAAATTCGGCCACCCGTCAATCTATACAATTGAAACGCTTAGAAATTCCTATCAACTAAGAACAGATATTCAAAATTCAATAAGGATAATCGTAACTCCGTATAAATATGAAATAATGACATATAATCAAAACAAGAAAAAATATACAAAATAATATATTAAAGGTGCAGGGTTGGATTCACAACCCCGCACCTAATTAGTTCTATATAATTTCCTATTCTATGTTCTCCAATCGATTTCCTTCTCGCCCAGTGATTTTAAGAGTTCATTAGTTTTTTTAAAATTCGGAGTAGTTGTAAATGCTCCTATCTTTCCGTCTTTCAATGTAGAATTTTTTGCATTCCCCATATTTGAAGGATGAGAAGAGCGAAGAATAAATATATTGTGTTTTTTGTATTCCTCCTCTCTCTCAAACGAAAATTGCTCAATATCATTTGCAGGATTTCCCCAAAGAATAATAACCAATGGTTTTTCTCTTTTAAGGAGTTTGTTAATTATAATATCTATAACAGGAAGCCAAAATTTGTTTCTTGAAGCTAAACTTTCTGATTTAGAAAAAGATAGGGCTCTGTTCAACAAAAGAACTCCTTGCTTAGCCCACGGTGTCAGATTACCGGATATATTCACCCCAACTCCGGTATCTTCGTTTATTTTTTCAAAAATATTTTTTAAGCTTGCCGGAATCTTACCTGAAAGTTTGGAAAAAGCAAGTCCGTGAGCATCTTCTTTATTCGGGTAAGGATCTTGTCCCATAATAAGAACCTTTACTTTATCAAAAGGGGTTATTTTAAGAGCATGGTATATTCCGCTGTTTTCAGCTTCACAAGGAAGAATCTCCTGCATCTTTCTTTTTGTTTCTATCTCAGTATACTTTTTCGCCAAGCAGACTCGTTCTTCTTCATTAAGAACGCTATACCATGATTCTCCGATTAAATCTTTTAACATATAAACAATCCTAATTCCCCCTCACCCCTATCCTCTACCGCAGGGAGAGGGAACCCTCCGCGCAGGATTTTTACTATATTTACTACAAATTTTCTTTTACTTTTTTATGTTTCTTCTGCTTTATTTCTTTCTCATCACACCCTAATGCTTCATTCAAATGTTCGATAAGTTCTTCTGAATGTTCATGAACCGCATGCCGTGATTTGTGGTGGATATCTACAAGATGATAATGCATAGCTTCTTCCACCTGTATTAATGATTTATTGTAGAACGTTAAACTTGTAATATAGTTCTGCATAGCAGTTATATAATCTTTTCGTGCATCTTGAAGTGCAACATAATTAAGAGCACCGCTTTCATACATTTTTTCTACCGTACTTATGTTTTCCAATGCCTGTGTTGCGGTATTTTGTGCATAAGGAACATCATCAGCCGCAAATTCTAAATTATTCATTGCTCTTTGGACTTCAAAATACAAATCTTTTTTAAACAAAGTTATTTCGTTATCAGCAAGTTTTAACTGTGCATCCGCACCTTTAATAGAGTGTTTTAACTCCATTAAATTGACACTTGTTGAAAGGTTTACACCAACCTGAAGGCTGTTATTTGAGAATTCGCTAGAATTATTATAGCCATACCCCACGTTCGCAGTAAGTTCAGGAAGATAAGTTCTTTTGACGTATTTCAGAGCCTGCTCCATTGCGTTTTTTGTTGATTCAAGAGCTTTTAAATCAGGACTGTTATTATACGCAATATCAACAGCTTTATCCTTTGTAAAATCAAATTTATACGGCTCAAACTTGGGCGGGATTTTTTTATTAGCATATCCGTAATCGTGATTGTAAGCAAAAGTTTTTGTGTTTACTATGTTATAACTTGGAGTATTTTCAATAAACATAGCATTGCTCAAATCAACTTTTGCATTCTTAAGAACTGTTTTTGCATAAGCAAGTTCAAATAACGCTTTACTCAGCTGAACTTGAGCTGTTGTTCTATCCGGGGCTCCTTTAGCTATTTTTAGATATTTTTTACAAATAACCACATTGTCTTCTGCAATTGAAACAAGAGCCTGAGCTCTTAATACATCATAATACTTCTCTTTGACATGAAAAAGCGTTCCGCAGAGACTATCCATAAATTCATATTCCGCACCGATTTTATAAAACTCTTCCATCTTAATATTGGCTATTGATTTACCAAAATCAAAAACCAGCTGATTAACCGCAACAGCGACATTAGGAAGTTCTCTGTAATAACGGCTGTAAACATCGGTATTAGAATTGTTCTCGTTATGGAATCCTACTCCGGCTCCTATTACAGGAAAGAATACCGATTTTGCTCGCCCTACGTTGCTCTTTGCCAAATCTAATTCATATTTTTTACGTCTTATTTTAGGGCTGTTTTTGTACGCAAGCGCAACACACTCAGCAATGTTTAATTCTGTTCCGTCTTTTACAATTACGGTCTTAAATAATTCATCGTGTTCATCATACGCAGAGTGCGCAAAAGTTACCGTATTAATATTACCCAATAGCATGACGCTTATAAGCAGGGTGGCCAGTGTTCTTTTCTTCATAAATCTATTATATCACACCCGTCAAGTATGGAATAAATCTGTTTATAAATATTAAATAACAGCGATTTTATTTATATAACTCTTCTCTGAATTTTTTAATCTTTCCTGCTTCTTTTTTGTAATCCGAATTATACAAATTATCTATATTGGAGTTAAGCATTGATACAACTTCTTTTATGTTTGTTTCGTTCATTTTAATCATATCATTTGCCATCTCAATATTTGACATTGCAAGTCTTGTTGTATCACGGAATCCTGATGAAGCCAGCTGTTGAGCAAGTTCATTATCCTCAATATTTTTACATAAAGCCTGTGCAATAAGCATTGGAGCGTGAGATATTAGTGCAACTGCTCTGTCATGTTCTTTGGGAGTTGTAAGAACAACTCTTGCTCCAAACTCTTCTATAATTGATTTAAGAAGTTCAAAATCTTTTTTATTAGTATCTTCTTTTAATGTTACAGCCCAAGTAGCACCGCTAAACAAGTCCGGAAAAGCATATTCCCAGCCCTGATGTTCAGTCCCTGCCATCGGATGAGACGGAATAAATTTGTAGTTATAAGTTTTTTTTGAGACAAATTCTTTTAGCGAACAAACATCTGTAACTATTGTTTTTTCATCCAAATATTCATTTAGCTTATCTAAAATACTCAAAGTTACATTCATAGGAGTGCAAACAAAAACAAGGTCGCACCCTTTTAAATTATTATAATCTTTAGATACGTTAAATTCGTTTACGCTTCTTGAGATACCAACAACTTCGTGTTTTTTTCCCTCTAAAATATTTTTAAAAATGGATCCGCCTATTAAACCTAAACCAACAACTCCAATTCTCATATTTAACTCCCAACAAAAAATTATTTTTAAACTTTTATATCTTTGTGATGAAACTGCTTTTTACCTTCAGCATAATCTTTAACAATATGTCCATTTCCTTCTATTGAATATTTA
Source organism: uncultured bacterium (assembly GCA_902779645.1). Classification (GTDB taxonomy): domain Bacteria; phylum Cyanobacteriota; class Vampirovibrionia; order Gastranaerophilales; family Gastranaerophilaceae; genus CAG-196. The sequence continues at coordinate 8,761 of CACZCH010000006.1, forward strand.
TATATTGTTAACCCTTCCAGCCCCACAGGCCCCCTTGCATGGGTTTTATTTGTAGATATGCCTACTTCTGCCCCAAATCCATACCTAAATCCATCAGCAAACCTTGTTGAAACATTGTGATAAACTCCTGATGAATCAACAGAATTAATAAATATTTTTGCACTATCTTCATTTTCCGTAATTATTGATTCTGTATGTCCCGAAGAATATTCATTTATATGCTCAACTGCATCTTCTAAAGAATTTACTGTCTTTAGAGAAAGCTTCTTTTCACCGTATTCAATATGCCAGCTTTCCGGTGATAATATTATCTCTATTCCGGCGTCTTTTAAACTTTCCGTAAGCTCATTTTTAAATTTAAAGTCCTTATGTATTAAAACTGTCTCTACTGAGTTGCAAGCGCTCGGATATTGAGTCTTAGAATCTATAATAATATTTTTTGCTTTATCTAAATCAGCTGATTCGTCAACAAATATGTGGCAAATTCCATCCGCATGCCCAAGAACCGGAATTTTCGTATTCTCTTTTATAAATTTTACCAGTTTGTTTCCGCCTCTCGGAATTATCAAATCTATATACTTGTCCTGTTTAAGCATTTCGGCAACATCTTCGCGCGTAAATATTTGATTCAAAACATCCTTCGGGAAACCTTCCGTATTATCCAATGCATCTTTTATAACAGACATAATCATTTTGTTTGTATTAATTGATTCTTTTCCGCCTTTTAGAATAACTGCATTAGAAGATTTAATAGCAAGAGCGGATACTTGGGTTATAACATCTGGTCTTGCTTCAAAAATTATCCCCAAAACTCCAATCGGACAAGAAGTTTTTGTGAGAACTAAACCCGCATCAAGTTCACGTTTTAGAAGAATTCTTCCAATAGGATCGTCCAAAGATACAATATCTTTTATTCCCTGAATCATATCCCGCATTTTGTTTTCATCCAGCTTAAGCCTGTTATATGCAGAACGATTTAATTCTCCTTTTTCTACAAGCGTTTTCGCCTCATTTAGATCTCGGCTATTTGCCTCAAAAATTTCGGATTGGTTTTGTAAAATATTTTGCGCAATATTAATTAATGCCTTGTTTTTTAATTCTGTTGACAAGACTGCCATTTTTTTAGATGCCGTTTTTGCCCTTTTCGCTATTATTGTGAAATCTTCTTCCACTATTATCTCCCCAAAATCTATTAATCAACCTCTCCTTGAAATTCCTTGATATGCCTCGCACATTGCCCTGTACCTCAATCGTCTCAAATTAATCATTGTTGTACATCGTTTTTTGAATAAATACGATTTCAAAGACTGCGCAGGGCGCTCTTCAACTTCAACAGGCTGTTTCATTACAAAACCCGATAAATCCATAAAAGGAACTCTATTCCTGTAATCCATATAAGGATTTCTGCCGAATGACTCCATTTACACTCCTTTTGTGACAGCTCATATCTTCTTGGTTTAATTCTATAAAAAAGAATTTTTGTAGGCAATAAAATGTAAAAATAAGTAACAATTAAATTTTTTATTCTTAAAATACAAAAACTTGAAAAAAAATCATGTTGTTGATATAGTCAAAGGAGAAAGCATTATATATGCGCGTGTAGCCCAGTTGGCTGTGAGGATTTTACGACAGTAAAACCGAACGAAATCGGAGATATGCTCTATCCAACTGGGAAACACAAAAAAGAACAAATTATATTATGCGCGTGTAGCCCAGTTGGATAGAGCGTTTGGCTACGAACCAAAAGGTCGCGAGTTCGAATCTTGCCACGCGCGCCATTATAAAAAAAGAGTCGAGATGGCTCTTTTTTGCGTGTCAGATGAACTAACGACCAAGGTCGCTCCCTCTATTTGCTCACGTTCCAATTTGATAATTGAATTATAACTACACTGAAAACGTGACGTTTAGTCACCTTTTCCTGCTCGCAAACAGACACAGTGAATCTTGCCACGCGCACCATTATAAAAAAAGAGTCAAGACGACTCTTTTTTAGCCTTTAGCTATTTAAAAACAAAAAGGGAGTTTTTTATGATAGATTGTTTATCAAATCCAAGCTGGATAAATCCGCAAATTGATTTTTTAATTTGTTTACAAAATTTGAGAATTGGACATTTGGATATTTTCGACAAATTCTTTTTGTCAATAACGGTTTTTGGAGAATTTTGGCTACCAACTCTTATTTGCGCCATAACTTATTGGTGTATAGATTTTAAAGCCGGGATCTATCTATTTTCGCTTATGGGAATAAACTCTCTGATTACACACTTTTTTAAAATGATAGCCTGCGTTTACCGACCATGGGTTTTAAGTGATAAAATTCATCCATCCGAGCTCGCAGTACCGTATGCAAAAGGATACTCCTTCCCCAGCGGACACTCCGCTATGAGTTCTTCCGTTCTTGGCGGTGTTGCATTTTTAATGAGAAAAAATAAAATTCTATGCGCATCATTAATATTTTTGGTTCTTCTAATCGGCATCTCAAGGCTATGGCTTGGAGTCCACACTCCTCAAGATGTTGTCTGCGGTTTACTGATAGGATTAACTCTTATTTTTGTAATACACAAAGTTATAAATTGGGCAGAAGAAAATCAAAACAGATATCTGACACTTGCATTTATAACAAATATTTTTATTGTGCTGGCTGCCGTATATATTTATAAGTTTAATGCGTACAGGATGGATTATATTGACGGTTGTCTACTGGTAAATCCTATAAAACAAATATACGTAACTGTCGTAGTTTGGGCATACATTTTAGGTTTACTTAACGGAGTTTTCCTATGCAGAAGATTTTTCCCGTTTAATCCGCATGAGGTTTCTGTTTTAAAAAGAATAATAATAGGTATAATCGGCTCAATTGGAGTAATTTTGATACTAAAATTTATAATAGCGTATATTATAATGAATGGATTGCAAATAAGATATGCTTTTCCGATTATGTTCGGAATAGGTATGTTTATTACTTTATTTTATCCTATTATTTTTCAAAAATTCGACAAAATAACAATCAGAAAATAGTGACAATTCATCACGATTAATCGGGCTTTATATACTATATGAGGTGGGTTGTCACGATTTTTTCTTCATGTTATATTTTTATTGTGCTTTATATTATATATTCTGGAATGTAGGAGAAAATAAATGACTGAAACAAAAGAGAGAATTGATTTCAAAGTCATCGATGACATTTTGAAATCATTTGAGTACAAAAAATCGTACTTAATTGCTATGTTGCAAAAGGTTCAGGAAGTTTACAGATACCTCCCCGAAGATGCTATGACATATATCGGAGAACACATTGAAGGACTTTCACCTGCTACCGTTTACGGTGTTGCAACATTCTACGCACAATTTTCATTAGAACCAAAAGGTAAATACGAAATCAGAGTTTGCGACGGTACTGCTTGCCACGTTCGTGGTTCAATGCCCGTACTTAATGCAATTAAAAACAAACTTAAACTAAAAGAAGGACAACGAACTTGCGACAACGGCTTATTCTCATTAGAAATTGTAAGCTGTTTAGGTGCTTGCGGTCTTGCTCCTGTCTGCATGATAAACGACAAAGTTTATCCTCAAATGACATCTGATGCTATCAGCGTCATTCTTGATACACTTATGAAAGAGGAGGGCGTTGCATAATGGCATTAAATATTGATATTAAACAAGAGCAGGCTAATGCTCAACAACATATTAAAGAACAAGGATTAAGAGTTCTTGTTTGCGCAGGTACAGGCTGTGTTGCAAACGGTTCTCTTAAAGTTATTGAAAAATTCAGAGAGTTAGGCGCAAATGTTTCAACTCTTTCTGATTATGACAAAATGACTATTGTACCGACAGGATGTCATGGCTTCTGCGAACAGGGTGTTTTGGTTATTATCCCTGATAAACACGTTACTTATGTAAAAGTACACGTAGAAGATGTAGAAGAAATTTTTGAAAGTCATATTAAAAACGGTCAGCCTGTTGAAAGACTTTTATATAAAGATCCTAAAACAGGTGAAGCTGTTCACAGAAATGATGATATTAATTTCTATGCTAAGCAGACTCGTACAGCTCTTAAAAACTGCGGTAAAATTAACGCTGAATCAATAGATGAAGCTATTGCAGTAAGAGGATATGAAGCGTTAGCTAAAGTTATTGAAGAAAATAATCCTGACGGAGTTATTGATACAATCACAAAATCAGGTTTAAGAGGCAGAGGAGGCGGAGGCTTCCCAACCGGTATGAAATGGAAATTTACGGCAGCAAACAGAGGCGGTAAGTCTTATGTAGTTTGTAACGGTGACGAAGGCGACCCCGGTGCATTTATGGATCGTTCCGTTATGGAAGGCGACCCTCATAAATTATTAGAAGGTATGGCAATTGCAGGTTTCGCAATCGGCGCTGATGAAGCATATATCTATGTCCGTGCTGAATACCCGCTTGCAATCAAGCGTTTGAGAAAAGCTATTGCTGACGCAGAAGAAAGACATTATTTAGGCAAAAATATTTTAGGCAGTGATTTTTCATTCACTATTCATATTAAAGAAGGTGCTGGCGCATTTGTTTGCGGTGAAGAAACTGCTCTTATCGCTTCTATTGAAGGCGAAAGAGGTATGCCTCGTCCGAAACCGCCGTTCCCTGCTAACAAAGGTTTGTTTGGCAGACCTACTTTGATTAATAACGTAGAAACTCTTGCTAACGTACCATTGATTATCTTAAATGGTGCAGAATGGTTCTCATCAATGGGTTGTGAAACATCTAAAGGTACTAAGACTTTCGCTCTTACGGGTGAAGTTAATAATACAGGTCTTATTGAAGTTCCGATGGGTACAACTTTAAGACAAATTATCTTCGATATCGGCGGCGGTATCAGAGGCGGTAAGAAATTCAAAGCCGTACAAATCGGTGGTCCATCAGGCGGCTGCTTAACAGAAGAACACTTAGATATCTCTATGGACTATGATTCTTTAATCAAAGCAGGCGCAATGGTTGGTTCAGGCGGTCTTGTTGTTATGGCAGAAGATACTTGTATGGTTGAAGTTGCAAGATTCTTCATGAACTTTACTAAAAATGAATCTTGCGGTAAATGCGTTCCTTGTCGTGAAGGTACTAAAAACATGCTTAAAATCTTAGAAAAGATTGTAGCAGGTAAAGGTGAAATGGAAGACCTCGACAGATTGGAACAACTTGCTTTAACTGTTAAAGACGGTTCTCTTTGCGGTTTAGGTAAAACAGCTCCAAACCCTGTTCTTTCAACTTTAAAATACTTCAAGGATGAATATATTGCTCACATTCGTGATCATAAATGTCCTGCAGGTGTATGTACCGCAATGAAGAAAATTACTATTGACCCTGAAAAATGTAAAGGTTGTACTAAGTGTGCAAGAACTTGCCCAGTCGGTGCAATTGAGGGAACAGTTAAAAATCCTCACAAGATTGATCAATCTAAATGTATCAAGTGTGAGGCTTGTTTGAATGCATGTCCGTTCAAGGCAATAAGTAAGGGGTAATTATTACGTGACTCGTGAGTAGTGAATCGTGAATCGATTTTTAACCTCGACTCACGACTCACGACTCACGAGTCACAATTCACGAAAAACAAAAAGGAAAAGAAAAATGACAGACGATAAAAAAACATTAATTATAGAAGGAAAAGAAGTCGAATTTTCTAATGAACCTAACCTGTTGGAAGTAATTAGAAAAGCAGGCATGAATGTTCCAACATTATGTTACAGACCTGACTTAACATCTTTTGGTGCTTGCAGAATGTGCGTAGTAGAAGTTGAATATCCAAACGGAAGAAAAATGATAAATTCATCTTGTACAATGCCTCCTGAAGCAGGTATCAAAGTTCATTTGAATACAGATAAAGTAAGAAAAATCAGAAAAATGGTGCTTGAACTTCTTCTTGCTAACCATGACAGAGAATGTACAACATGCGACAAATCAGGTAATTGCGAACTTCAAAAATATGCAGAAGAATATGGTATCAAACACGTTAAACAGTACGCTCAACGTGAAGTTATGACAAAAATTGATGACAGCTCTTGTGCATTGGTTCGTGATAACAACAAATGTATCCTTTGCGGTGCGTGTGTAAGAGCTTGTGATGAACACCAAGGATTGCAAGTATTAGGATTCGCAAACAGAGGAAGCAAAACGGTTGTTGAACCTATGGCAGGCAGACCTCTTGGTAACAGCGAATGTATTAATTGCGGTCAATGCGCAGCTGTATGTCCTACCGGTGCTATAACTATAAATTCAACTCAGCTTGATGACGTTTGGAATGCAATTACTAATCCTGAAAAGAAAGTAGTCGTTCAATTTGCTCCATCAGTTCGTGTTGCAATCGGCGAAATGTTCGGACTTCCGGCAGGTGAAAATTCTACCAAGAAAATAAATGCAGCTTTAAGAAGAATCGGTTTTGATTTGGTATTTGATACTAACTTCTCAGCTGACTTAACAATTATGGAAGAAGCTCACGAATTCATAGACAGACTTCAAAATGGCGGTAAATTACCATTGTTTACATCCTGCTGTCCTGGCTGGGTACGTTTCTTAGAAACTCAACATCCTGATATGCTTGACCACTTATCAAGCTGTAAATCACCACAAGGTATGATGGGCGCAATCATTAGAGAATACGTTCCTCAAAACCACGAAGGATTTACTAAAGAGAACTTAGTCAGCGTTTCAATAATGCCTTGTACCGCTAAAAAATATGAAGCCAAGAGAGAACAGTTCAAAATGGCAGACGGCAGACAAGAAATTGACTACGTTCTTACAACTCAAGAACTTGGCAGAATGATTAAAGGTGCAGGTATAGACTTTGCAACTATCGAAGGCGAAGAGCCTGATTCACCGTTCGGCAAATACACAGGTGCAGGTACAATTTTCGGTGTATCAGGCGGTGTAGCGGAAGCTGCTGCAAGAACAGCTTACGAAGTTGTCACAGGCGAAACTCTTCAAAATGTCGTAATCGATGATATGAGAGGAACTAAGAGAGTTAAAACGGTTGAGCTTGATCTTAAAGGAACTAAGATTAAAGTTAAAATCGTTAACACACTCCGTGAAGCTGAAAAATGCATGAGAGAAATCAAAGAAGGCAAAGCTGATTATCAACTTCTTGAAGTTATGGCTTGCCCAGGGGGCTGCATAAACGGCGGCGGTCAGCCTCAAAGCTGCAACGATTCCAATATTAAGGAACTTCGTGCACAAGGCTTGTACAAGGATGATGAAACAGGCGAATGGAGAAAATCTCACGAAAACCCTGAAATCAAAGAATTGTACGCTAAACATCTTGAGAAACCAAACTCTCATAAGGCACACGAACTCTTGCATACAACTTATGTAAACAAGAGAACAAACTGCTATATTTCAGTCGGAGAATAAGGGTAAAAAACCACTAGGGACAAGACAATAAGAAAATAAAAAAAGCGGGTAACGCAAAAGCGTGCCCGCCTTTTAATATAAAAATATGTTATAATCCTTATAGAGGGTTTTATTAAATGTCAAGATATATTGCAGTAGCCGGTATTCACGGTGAACTCGGAAAACTAAATAGTTTACTTTCAAAAATTAAAATACGTCATGATGATATTTTTATATTTTTGGGAGATTACATTGACCGCGGACCAAAATCCAAAGAAGTAGTAGACAGACTTATTAAACTCTCTAAAACAAACCAATGCGTATTCCTAATTGGCGCTTCCGAATACACAATGCTTAATGTTAAAAATGACGAATACTATAAATGGATTTTTGAAAACTATGGAGGTATGGCGACAATAAAAAGCTACGGAAGCTATGAAAAAATTATGGAAATTCACGGAGATTTTTACAGAAATCTTAACTTATACTGTTTTACGGAAGATTACTTTTTTGTACACGCAGGAATTAATCCGAATTACTCATTAGATGATCAAGACGAAGAAGATTTGCTCTATATTAGCTGGAATTTCATTGACTCTCAGCACTGTCTTCCGCAAAAAATTGTATACGCACACACAGACTTCGAGTCACCTTTTTCATTACCCGATAAAATAGGCATTGACTTAGGGTGCGGAATATACCCTTACGCTCCTCTTTGCGCACTTATTATTAATCACGGAAAAGAAAAATTCGTTTATTCGGATTAAAAACCGCAATGGGATATATTTTTATGATGCTTTAAATATACCTGTATCAAATACAAATTGTTTAAATTTCATATTTTCAGAATCAGTATTTTCAAGTTCTGTTTGCATATCATTCAAATTGCTTGTATTTTTGTTGTTAGCATCAGAACTCATATCTGATGTATATTCTTGAATGTATGTTTGTAACTGCTGGTTTGCGACTCCAACTTGTTCCCAACTGCCTATTGATGTAATAGCCGGATTGACCGTTGCATCATATTGTCCTAATAATTCTTGAGTTCCTTCACCAAATTTACCGATACCGTTTGCAAAATTAGCAAAATATTGAAGATAACTGCCCATCTGTCCCAAGGATTGAGTTAATTGTGATAAACCTTGAGTTGCACCACCCATTAATGTTGCACCTGCATTAATTTTGTCATTACCGCTCATTATGTATTTAAAGCCTTCTGCGCCGGTTACAACAGCTTGCGGACCGCTTGTCATACTTTCGCCAATTACAACTTGTGTATTTCCTGCAACTTCTTTGGCTGTACCGTTTACAGCCATTTCTGTTGTTTTTACGGTTTGAGCTTGATTATTTTGTGCAAGCTCAGCCATTTGGTTCATACCATCAGTTAAAACTTGAGTTGCGTCTGTTGTAAGTTCAGCAAGGTTATTTGAAGTTTCTTCAACAATTGCATTTTGTGCTTCAATTTGTTCTTTATAACCGTTTACTAGTATAACTAAGCTATTAATAGCAGATGCTGCTGATAAAATAGCAGTTAATGCTTGTTTCCTTTCATCAGATGAAGATGATTCATTATTAAGAATAACTTTATTTGCTTCTATCTCAGCTAAATGTTGTTCAAGTTCAGCTTGTGCACTAGCAATTTGGCCTTTATCTCCACCCAAAGCCTCAATTTCGTTTATTGCATCTTCAATTGTTTTTGCACCACTAGTGCATTGATCCATAATTTGTTGCAATCTTGAATCAACAGATTGATGCAGATTTGATACGTCTTGATCATTTTTTTGTATTGCTTCATCATTTTTCTTTACTTCTTGATTTGCCTTTGCACTTTCTTTTGTACCTAAATTCCCTAATAAATTGGTAATATCAGTTAATATATTTTGAAAAGCAGCAGCTTGCTGACTGCTATTGCCGCTTGACAATCCTTCAACATTTTCTGCAATAGAAAAGACACTTTTCCCTGCACCTGGAAGTTGAGCTTTAAATTCACCTTGTAAAATACTTAAAATTTGTTCCCAATTACCACTTGCAGATATGCTTTGAAGTTTTTGCATATCAGCGTTTGCTCTTGCCATAATTGACTGATAATCTGTATTTCCAAGTTTTGTTGCCATCTTAAAATACTTCTTTCTTATAATACCATCTTATATATATAAAGTATTGAAAAAATAGCTAATTTCAGGGGACTTATATATTGTTACAATTCTTAACACTATGTTTTTGATATACTAAAAGTAATGTTTAGATTGAAAAAGGGATTTTATTATGAAAGACATGTTAGATAAAATTATTCAGATAGAAAAGAAATACGTTGAACTGGGTCAAACTCTTTCTGACCCTAACGTTATAGCTGATTATAACAAGTTTAGAGATTTGTCTAAGCAAAGAAAATCAATGGAAGAAACTGTTGAACTTTATTATGCTTGGAAAAAGGCAACTGATGCAATTGAAGAAGCTAAGCAAATGATTCATGAAGAAAAAGATGAAGATATGAAAGCTTTCTTAAAAGCAGAGATGGAAGAAAACGAAGCCAAACTTCCTGAGTATGAAGAAAGAATGAAGGTTCTTCTACTTCCGAGAGACCCTATGGACGATAAAGACATTATGTTAGAAATCAGAGGCGGAGCTGGCGGAGACGAAGCTAACATTTTTGCAGGTGATTTAGCAAGAATGTACCTTAAGTACGCTGATAAGCAGGGCTGGCAGACACAAATTCTATCCAAAACTGAATGTGAAGCAGGCGGATATTCTGAAATTATTATTTCTATTAAAGGCGATGCCGTTTATTCTCAATTAAAATATGAATCAGGCGTTCATCGTGTACAAAGAGTTCCCGAAACAGAATCTCAAGGCAGAGTTCATACTTCAACAGCAACTGTTGCGGTTATGCCGGAAGTTGATGATGTTGAAATTGAAATAAGACCTGAAGACATTGAAATGTCTACTGCAAGAAGCGGCGGCGCAGGCGGTCAAAACGTTAACAAAGTAGAAACTGCTGCAAGACTTTTCCACAAGCCGACAGGTATTATGATTTTCTGTACGGAAGAGCGTTCTCAATTACAGAACAAAGAAAGGGCAATGCAAATATTACGTTCAAAACTATATGATATGGAAGTTCAAAAACAAATGCAGGAAATTACTGATTTACGCCGTTCGCAAGTAGGAACCGGGGACAGAAGTGAACGTATCAGAACTTATAATTTCCCGCAAGGTCGTTTAACCGACCACAGAATTAACCATAACTTAAACGTATGGACAGTTATTGACGGTGATTTGGAAGAACTTATACACCTTCTTATAGAATACGACCAAAAATTAAAACTGGAAAAACTCGCAGAAGTAGGATAGGAATCTAAAATGAAAATAATGCCTATTAGCAGTATAAACACAAATAACACTCAATTTAGAGCCAAATTTTCAAAACAGGATATTCAAGAATTCTTAAGAGAAATTGAGAATAACGATGTCGATATTGTACCTAAGCTGTACACAATGCTTGATGTTATCAAAAAATATTCGGGACAAAAAGCTGAAATAGAGCACATCGGATTATGGCACAGAATTTTGATAGACGGCAAATCTGTTTGTGAAAACAATAAATACTTTAGTGCCTTTCATGCTCTTCAAGATGCAACTGTTAAAACAAAAAGCACACTAATCAAAGAAAATCCTATTAAGAGAATACCCGAAGATGAATTTGAAAACGAGTATTATAAAAACAGAAAAAAAACTATACAAGATATAGAAAATATTTTTGAGGAATAAACTTGGAGAGTAAACGAAAATGTATATCTTGCGGTGAGATTAAACCAAAAGAAGAATTAATTAAAATAACAAAAGAACATACAAGCGGAGACATAGTTATACAGCCAAATTCCAAGACATTTGGCAGATCTGTATATCTTTGTTATAATGAAAACTGTATTAATATGGCATTTAAGAAAAACAAAATTAATAAAATGCTCAGAACTAATACAGAGATAAATAAAGATATATTGTTAGGTTTTACCAAAACTAAAAAAGAAATATAAAGGACTATTTGATGGACAGTTTAAGAGTTAGTGAATTAGCAAAAGAATTAGGGAAAACAAGTAAAGAAATTATAGAAAAATTTGCAGAGATTGATATTATTGTAAAATCTCATTCAAACACGGTTACACCGGAGCAAATTCGCAAACTCAAAGAACATTTAGGATACGGAGTTTCAAAAACCGGTGCCAAACCAAAAGCATTTGTTGTAAAAAAAGCTAAAACTACACAAGAAGATAGTCCGCAAGAAGAAGTTAAAAAAACTGCAAAATCTACAACTCCGCAAATAGAAAGAATTCAAAGAGTCCAAAAAGCCCCTAAAATTGAAAAGCCTGAAAAAGCAGTTGATAAACCGGCAGAAGCTCCTGTTATTAAAAAAGCTGAAAAACCACAAGTTAAGATTGAAAGAACAAGAATTGAATACAAAAACCAATCTCGAATCGAAATTGTTAGAAAAGCTCCGCGCGATAATGCTCAAAAAGACGGCAAACCTGCAGAAAAAGGAGAGAGAAAACCTTTTAATAAACCTTCCGGAGATAAAAAATTAATAGAACGCCGTATTATTCCTCAAGAAATTTATGAAGGAAAAGGCGGACCATCTTCAAAAAAACGCAACGACGGCGGGAAGAAAAAAGATAAAGATTTTAACTCAAAAAAAGAAGACCAAGAGATGATTTCTCTTGAAAAAGCAGCTGCACAAAAACACAAAAAGAAATCTCACAAGGAAGAAGCTGTTGAAGAAGTTAAATCTCTTGTTGTTAACCAAGCTATGACTATTCAAGAGCTTGCAGATAAAATTCAAAAAACACCTGCTGAAATTGTTAAATTCTTGATGTTTCAGGGTATTATGGCAACGGTTAACCAGTTGATTGATGTAGAAACAATCAAAAAGGTTTGCGCTGAATACGAACTGGAAGTTCTTGAAGAGGACTTTGACGCATTCATAGAAGAAGAAATGGAAAAAGAGCAAAAACAAAAAGCTCTTACCGAAGTAGATAAAAAACTTCTTAAAAAGCGTGCTCCTGTTGTTTCAATTATGGGTCACGTTGACCACGGTAAAACTACACTTCTTGACTCAATCCGTGCATCTAAACACAAAATCGTTGCAACGGAAGTCGGCGGTATAACTCAGTCAATCGGTGCGTATACAGTTTATTTGGATAACAAGCACGAAAAGAAAATCGTGTTCGTTGATACCCCCGGTCACGAAGCATTTACCGAAATGCGTGCAAGAGGTGCAAAGGCTACTGATATTGCAATTCTTGTTGTAGCGGCAGATGATGGTATAATGCCTCAGACAATAGAAGCAATTAACCACGCAAAAGCAGCAGATGTACCTATTATCGTAGCTGTTAACAAGTGCGATAAGCCGGGTGCTAACCCTGACAGAGTTCTTCAACAATTAACAGAGCACGGACTTGTTCCTGAAGCTTGGGGCGGCGAAACTATTACGGTTAATGTTTCAGCTTTGATGGGTGACGGTATTGATGAACTCCTTGAATACATTCTGCTTGTAGCTGAAGTTCAAGACCTTAAAGCTAACCCTAAAGCAAACGCATCAGGTGTTGTTATTGAAGCTAACTTAGATAAAGGTAAAGGACCTGTTGCAACACTTTTGGTTCAAAACGGTACACTCAGAGCAGGTAACTGTGTTGTCGTTGGTACAGCTTGCGGAAGAGTTCGTGCTCTATTATCGGACTCAGGTGAAAGAATAGTTAAGGCTGAACCTTCTACTCCAGTTGAGATTTTAGGTTTAACAGAAGTTCCGAATGCAGGTGACTATTTTGAAGTTGTTCAAAATGAAAAAGAAATGAAAGCTATTGTCGACAGAAGAAAAGAAAAAGAACGCGACAAACGCTTAGAAGCTATGCTTCCTGCTCATATGAGAAGAGAAGCCGGAGCAGCAGAAGATGACGTTCCGCATCTTAATCTTATTATCAAAGCCAACACTCACGGTGCAGCTGAAGCTGTTTCTCAAGCTATTGCACAACTTGAATCTAAAGAGATTGTTACAAAGATTATTCACGTCGGAGTCGGCGATATATCGGAAGCAGACGTTATGCTTGCTTCCGCATCTAACGCTCTTATTCTAGGTTTCACTGTTAAAGAAGATGCTAACGCACTTGCAGCAGCCGAAAGAGAAGGCGTTACAATTAAGAAATATGATATCATTTACCAAATCCTTGAAGATATCGAACACACTATGATTTCACTGCTTTCACCTGATGTTAAAGAAATTCAAACAGGTCAAGTTGAAATCAGACAAATCTTTACAATCGGTAAAACACAAAAAATTGCAGGGTGCTATGTTACAGAAGGTAAGATTAACAGAAATGATACTGCAACAATCTACCGTGACGGAGTTGAAATCTTCAAAGGTGCTATTGACCAGCTTAAACGTTTCAAAGACGATGTCAAAGAAGTTGCTCAAGGTTTTGAATGCGGTCTTTCTTTTGTTAAATTTAATGATATTGCAGAAGGCGATATAGTTAAATTCACTACAACTGAAGAGGTCGAAAAAACAGAGCTTGTATAAAAATTTGGATTATTTTTTGAGAATGAATTTTTAATTTTATAATAATATAAAAAGCAGGTAATCAAATATTTACCGGCTTTTTATATTTATCCGTTTTTCATTATCCTCTATATGCGACTAAAAGTCCTGCCGGTAAGGTTAGGATTTCGTATTGAAATTCATCATCAGCATTTATTGCATCTACAAAATCTTGTACTTTTTCCGCATGAGAAAGTATATTATCTGCTGTAATTAAACACTTTTCAGTTAAGTGCGGTTTTATTATATTAAGATATTTTATATATTCCCTTTTGTTAGCATCAATAAAAACAAAATCGAATTTTTCATCCTCAGGCAGATTTTCAAGAATCATAATCGCAGAGCCTTGAATCGGGGTAATAACATCATCCACACCGCATTTTTTAAATTTTTCAATAGCGACACTTTGACGTTTTTCGTAAAACTCTATTGTCGTAAGATGTCCGCCGGTTTGTTTTAGCGCCTTAGAGAGCCACAAACCTGAATAACCGTTGGAAGTTCCTATTTCAAGCGCATTTTTTGCGTTCATCATTTTTATGAACATATTGAGCATAACCCCTGTTTCGCGCGCTATATTCCAAAACTCTTTTTGAGTTTTTTCGAGTTCTGCCATTACTTCATTTGTTATTTCGTCCAGTATAATATCCATAATCCAGCTATTAACCTTTATGCTCTACTATTTACCCCTATTATTTACCCCTATTATTTACCCCTATATTATTTACCCCAGCTCCTATTCAAATAATTTAACTTTATCTGCTATAATAACATCTTTTATCGGGATATTAAGCTCATAAGTTTTAATAAGAGATGCTTTATTCAAATCAATAATTGAATAGTAGTTGTTTTTTAAATCTGTTACAATTGCCAAATTATCGTTTTCAGACATTCTTTTTAAGCCTGAAGAATATCCGCCTGTACTTAGCTTAATTTCACCAGAGATTGTATTTGATACTGTATCAATGATTTGTATTTCATTATTTTGAGAACCCAATACATAAAGAGAATTTCCGTGTAAAAGCATTGAAGTCGGTTTGTTCACTGTTGTAAACTCATTACCCAAACCAAGTGTATCATAATCTATAACAGCAATACGGCTTTTCGTTCTGCTGGAAATAAATAATTTGTTATTAGCAAAAGCAAGAGCTGACACATTCGGGAATTTACCGATATCTTTTAATCTGTATTCGTTATTAAGTTCTATCGCCCAAATCTCGTTCTGGAATTTATCAACATAGAACAATTTCCCGTCAGCCAAAATTATATGTTCGCAGTATCCGTTAATTTTAATTTTTTGTATAAGCGCCATTGATTTTAAATCAACAACATAGATTGTTGATTCTGTCGGCGATGTCACATAAGCTTTATCCGAAGACTTGTCCAAAAGTATTTGTTCCGGATTGGAAGGAAGAGCTATTTGTTTAATAAATCTAGAATCCGCAACGGAAACAACATCAATAAAAGGCCTGTCATAAGAAGTTACGAGCAGGAATTGACCGTTATTTATTGCTTTCACATCAATAGGAATTGATTTTTGCGCGAGCGAATAGCTAGGACTTGCTTTTGCAGGTTCTACTACTTGAATATTTTTTGAATAATTTGTTGTAACAAAAACCGTTTTGCCTGCAAGTTCTGAAATCAATTTCTGCGGAGAAACAGGTTCCGACTGTTTAAGAAAATCTTCAAAGGAGTCATCATTATTAACTCTGATTATATCCTCGCCTTTTGTATCAATTTTCAAGTTGCCTATTATGCCTTTAATGTTTTCGGGAATAATCAAACCGCTCGGCACAAGCATGTCCTGAGGAAGCAGAGCTGTTCTGACTTCAACAGGAGGTTCTGTTTGATGCATAACCGTTCTATGTCCTTCTTTGTCTGAAAGAACCTTCATAAGAACAAAATCATTATTGAAAATAACAATATTCGGTTCTTGAGCTAACGTCATATTAGCAGGATAAGTTTTCTTTACAGATAATGTTTTTATGTCCGAAAATAATGACGGATAGAGAGGAAGATACAAGGTATTCGACGGGAGAATAATTACTCCGTCAAATCTTATATCTGCATTTGGAATTTGGCTATGTATATAATTCTGAACTTCTTCGGGTATTTTTGCTGCAAATACGTTTGAAGCAGTAATAACAAGTATTCCGAGTAATATTAAAAACTTACGCATATTCTCTCCAAATATTATCTTGTGATTATATTTTACCACAATAAAACTTTTTTGAAAAAGCATCAGCCTTATTTAAACATACCTTTTATACGGTCTTTTGTCGAAGTGTTTGGTTTTTGTGCTGATTGAACTTCCAAAAGTTTTGAGTACAAAACTCTTTCATCATTAGATATTCTCGTCGGAATTTTTATCGAAACAAGAACGAGATGGTCTCCTCTGAGTGACGGTTTGGAAATACTCGGAACGCCTGCTCCTTTTATCTTTACGACTTCTCCATGCTGAATACCTGCCGGAATTGTAACAGGTTTTTCACCGTCTAAAGTTTTTATCTTAACCGTATCGCCCAAGACTGCTTGAGCCGGCGTAATATCAAGTTTTGTTATAACATTAATACCGTCTCTTTGATAATATGGTGACGGATTAACGTGAATCACAATATACAAATCACCAGCAATACCGCCGTTTTGGCCTGCATCACCTTCATGGGATAAACGCATTTTTGAGCCGTTATCTACACCAGCCGGTATTTTTAGTTCAATTTTCTTTTCAACATTTTTTCTTCCTTCGCCGTGGCAATCGGGACATGGGTTTGAAATTACAGTTCCTTTTCCGTGGCAGTGCGGGCATGTAACAATTTGAGTGAAGTGACCTAATACTGTTCTTGTAGTTTGTTGAATTCTTCCTTGACCGCCGCATTGTTTACAAGTTTCGGGTTTTGAACCTTCTTTAGCTCCCGTTCCTTTACATGTAGGACATTCTTCAAGGTGGTCGATTTTAACTTCTTTTGTTAAGCCGAATACAGCCTCTTCAAAATTGATGCTTATATCTAAGCGCAGGTCGTCTCCTCTTTGGGGTGCATTAGGATCTCTCTGACGTCCCCCTCCGAAACCGAAGCCACCACCGAAACCGCCGCCGAAGAATGAATTAAAAACTTCTTCCAGATCTCCGAATCCGCCTGCGAACGGACCTTGAGTGTTAAACCCTGCGTCACGCAAACCTTCCTCTCCGTATCTGTCATAAGTCGCGCGCTTTTCATCATCCATCAATGTTTCATAAGCTTTACCCAGTTCTTTAAACTTTGCTTCCGCTTCGGGCGCCTTATTAACATCAGGGTGCCATTTACGTGCCATTTTTCTAAATGCACTTTTTATTTCATCTTTAGTTGCGTTTTTCTCTACGCCTAATATTTCATAATAATCACTCATTGCTATTCAAAATTTCCTTTTGTAAAACTCAAGAATTATCCCTCTGTTGCCACATTGACAAGAGTAGGTCTTAGTACTTTGTCACCAAGTTTATATCCCTTCTGCAATTCGGCTATAATTGTATGTTCGGGTACTTCTGTTGAAGGAGTCTGCATAACCGCTTCATGGAAGTTTGGATCAAAAGTCTCACCTTCGGCCTTAATTGTTTCCAAACCTGCTTTTGCAAGTACATCCGTAAAATTTTTGTATGCAAGACTATAGCATTCTTTTACTTTTTCGCAATCATCAACAGTTTCTATTGCTTTGAGTCCGCGTTCAAAGTTATCAAGTACTTCGAGCATCTTTTTCAAAGTGTTTTCAGCACCGTATTTAAGAAGTGCTTCACGTTCTTGCTCGTTACGTTTTCTGTAATTATCAAAATCTGCTGCAAGCCTTAAATATTGATTGTTTAAAGTATCATATTTTTCTTGGAGCGGATTAACTTCTTCTTTTTTATCTGCGGAAGTTTCCTCTGTTTTTTCTTCTGAATGAGCTTCTTCTATATTATCATCGGATTCAACAGGTTTTTCCTGCTCAATATCTGTCTTGATGTTTTCTTCTATATTAGAGCTTTCGTTCTCTTTAACAGCTTTTTTAAATGGATTTTCCATGATTTTCTCCCTATTTAACATTATATATGATAATTATAGGACATCAAATCCGAATTGCGGATAATATTTATTTTTTCTTAACTATTCAAAAAATACCGTCTTAAAGACGGTATTTTTTATTTGTTAATAATTTGAATTAATTTATTCCAAACTTCATCGATTGAGCCGTTTGCATTCATTTTATACAGAACGCCTTTTTTTTCATAAAATTCAATTAAAGGTGCGGTCTCTCTAAAGTAGGTTTCAAATCTCGCTCTTGCAATTTCTTCCGTGTCATCTGCTCGGGTTTTTAGTTCTGAATTGCATTTGTCGCAAACATTTTCGACTTTTGTCGGTTTGAATTTTTTATTATATATTTCACCGCATTTAGGACAAGACTGACGGTTAACAATTCTTTCTATAAGGAGTTCCGTATTAATATCAAAGTAAATTGCTTTAAAATTCGCTTTTTCTTTATCTATATTTGAGTTTATTTTTTCAAGCATTTCAGCTTGCGCCAAACTTCTCGGGTAACCGTCAAGCACGTATCCGTTTTTACAATCATCTTCAGATAGTCTATTTCTGATTATGTTTCCCACAAGTTCAGGCGGTACAAGCTGGCCTTTATCAATAAAAGATTTTGCGACAAGTCCGTCAGGAGTGGCTTTAGCTATTTCCACCCTCAAAAGAGAACCTGTATCAATATGAGGGAAGCCCAAATGCTTTGCCAATTTATCTGTTTGAGTACCCTTTCCGCATGCCGGCGGCCCTAAAAATATAAGCTCAAGTTTCATCACACAATCTCCTTATCGTAACCATTATAACCTTAAAACTATTGTTTTACAATTACTTATATCAAATTTTACCTTATTCAATAATACCCGTCATTCTGAACCCAACAACCATTTAGGGATGAAGAATCTCTTGCAAAACTTGCATAAGATACTTCGCTCACGCTCAGCATGACAGACCTTTTTATCAAGATTCTTCGCTATTAATGATTGTATTTCTTTGTACGACAATGTTTTTTGAAAAAAGTTTATTTATATCGAAAACCTTTGTCTTTGCTAATAAATCTGCCGATAGATTTAATTTTGCCTTCAATACATCCTCTGCACTGCTCGGGTTTATCATTTATACAAATTTTTCCGGGGTAAATCTCGTATTTTGCCCTGTATTCTGTTGATGTAACGTTTGGCATAACAACATTTGCACCGCTTTGGAGTGCAATAATTCTGCCGTTAGGATTAAGCGTCTCCATTGCAGTCGTTGCAGGGATATTAATATCGGGAAGATTAATTCTTGTAAGAGCCATAACTTTGAGCGACAGCCAGAAATCACCTTTGGGTGCTTCCTTTAAAGGAGTCTGCTCATGCGGGATAAAAGGTCCTATTCCTACCATATCTGCATCAAGTTCTTTGAAAAATAAAATATCGTCTGCTAAAGATTCAATTTTTTGATTAGGCAATCCTACAAGACATCCCGTACCTGTTTCATACCCAAGTGACTTCAAATCATAAAGACATCTTTTTCTATTATCATAACTTGCATTAGGATGCATATCATGATAAAGCTCTTTATCCGTTGTTTCAATTCTTAAAAGATATCTATCCGCACCTGCATCTTTATACGCTTTATACTCGTCATAAGTTTTTTCTCCGATACTAAGAGTAAGCGCAATATCAAACTTTTTAATTTCTCTGATTATCTCAATCATTTTATCGGTATCATAATATTCATCTTCACCTGATTGAAGAACAATCGTTCTATATCCTAAGTTCACGGCATTTTTAACATAGGTTAAGATTTCGTCCTTTAGAATTCTGTATCTTTCAACTTCTTTATTCGGAGAACGCAAACCGCAATACTTGCACTGACGTTTGCAAATGTTTGAAAATTCAATAAGCCCTCTAAGATGAACTTCATCGCCTACGTTTTCTCGTCTGACTCTGTCAGCTTCCTCAAAAAGCCAATCGTTTTTCGAATTATCAGATAAAATATCTATAATTTCTTGTTTATTCAATTTATTTATCCCCAAATATTTCCAGTGCTCTGTCTAAAATCCCGTTCATATAAGCAATTGCCATACCGTAGTTTACCATAGGAACATCTTGTTCTTTAGCCTTTTTCTGGCGGGATACCATTTCTTGTTCATTAATCATGCATCCCCCGCAATGAATTATTAATTTATATTTTGATAAATCAGACGGAAATTCTCCGCCTTGAGTAAAATCAAAATCAACATTTATTCTGGAAAAATCTTTAATCCATTTAGGGAATTTAACTGTACCTATATCATTACACTGTCTGTGGTGAGTGCACCCTTCCGATATTAAGATTTTATCCCCGTCTTTTAGTGCCGATAAAGTTTTTGCACTGTTTACCAACTCATTTAATTTACCCCTGTAATTTGCCATTAAAATAGAAAAAGAGGTTAAAATTATGTTTTCGGGTACAATTTCTTTAACTCTTTTAAATGCTTGTGAGTCAGTTATGACATATTTTGGAGATATTGTTTTTAATAAATTTTCAAGTTCTTCGACCTGAACGCATATAGCAGTTGCATGAGCGTCAAGACATTCTCTTAAAACATTTTGCTGAGGGAGTATTATTCTTCCTTTTGGCGCGGATTCATCAATAGGGATAACTAAAATAACAATATCGCCCTTATTTAATCTGTCACGTATAATGTATTTTTCTTTTTTATTCTCATTTATTATATGTCCGAGTTTTTCTTTTAACTCATCAACCCCTTCACCTGTCTTGGCAGATATGAAGAAAGTGTCACTACTGGCAGAAGAAAGAATTTTATTAACTAACAAATCCGATTTATTAAATACAGTGATATAAGGAATTTTTCTTTCATTAAATTCATTAATCAGGCTAAAATCTTCGTCCTGAAAACCTGCAATAGCATCTATAACAAGAACTGCGATATCTGTTTTATCTAATATACGCTTAGTTTTTTCTATACGAAGTTCACCCAGTTTACTTCCTTCATCATCTACCCCAGCAGTGTCAACTATGACAACCGGACCGAGAGGTAAAATCTCCATCGCTTTTTCAACAGGGTCTGTTGTTGTACCTTTAACATCTGATACAACGGCTAAATTTTGGTTCGTAACTGCATTAACCAAACTTGATTTTCCGCTGTTTGTACAACCAAAAAATGATATGTGAGGTCTTTCAGATTTTGTCAGGTTCATATCTTCTCCTTAAAATCGAAAATCTCTTTTACCCTGCTCAATTTCTTTTAGGTTATTAGTGAGAACTTTTTTGACCGCTTCGTTTTCGATTTTATCCAGTTCTTTCTGGATAAATTCTTCACCAATTTTCTTTGTTTCCTCACTTGCATAATCCATCAAAAATTCTTTTAGCGTAATCAAGGCATTGGGCTGACAGCAATTTTGAATTTGTCCTGTTTTACACAGTGACATAAATCTGTCGCCGGTTCTGCCTTCTCTGTAACAAGCCGTACAGAAGGAAGGTATATGACCAAGCTTAAGAAGCCATCTTACTACTTCATCTAAAGTTCTTTGGTCAGAAACGTCAAACTGCTCTGTTTCAGTCGGACGTTCCTCTTCCGTATAACCGCCAACGGAAGTTCTTGATGCGCCTGAGACTTGAGAAACACCCAGCTTAAGCAGTTTTTCTCTTACTTGTTGGGATTCTCTTGTTGAGATAATTATACCTGTATATGGGACAGCTATACGAGTCAGGGCAACGATTTTCGCAAAAGTTTCATCATCAATTCCGTTATCAAAAGCAGACGGATCAATATCATCCGCTTTTTTAATTCTAGGAACAGATATTGTATGCGGTCCTACTCCGTGAACTGCTTCAAGGTGTTCTGCGTGCATAAGAAGTGCCGCAAACTCGTATTTGTACCTTTCTAAGCCGAATAAAACGCCTAACCCTACATCATCAATTCCGCCTTCCATGGCTCTATCCATTGCTTCAGTATGATATGCGTAATTGTGTTTCGGTCCTGTCGGGTGGAGTCTTTCATAACTTTCTTTATGATACGTTTCTTGGAAGAGTATATAAGTTCCGATTCCTGCTTCTTTAAGTTTACGGTAGTTTTCAACTGTCGTAGCCGCAATGTTTACGTTAACTCTTCTGATTGCACCGTTTTTGTGTTTAATTGAATAAATTGTTTTTATACATTCCAAAATATATTCAATCGGATTATTAACAGGGTCTTCTCCCGATTCTATTGCTAAACGTTTATGCCCCATATCCTGAAGTGCAATAACCTCTGCTTTAACTTCTTCCTGAGTAAGTTTTTTGCGCGGTATATGATGGTTTTGGTTATGATAAGGACAATATATACACCCGTTTACGCAATAGTTTGAAAGATACAGCGGAGCAAAAATTACTATTCTTTGACCGTAAAAAGATTCTTTAATCTCCTCCGCTAAATCATAAATTTTCTTTAGAACGTCTTTATCCTCACAAGCAAGAAGAACGCTTGCTTCTTCGTGTGAAAGTCCTTTGCAGAAAGTTTCTCTGCCAACTCTTGTCGGACGGGCTTTTTCTAATATTTCATTTATTAATTCTATATTGTTTTTATTTTTTTCAGCGTAATCTAAAGTTCTCAAAACTTCTTCGTGATTAATAAATTCTTCCGCTTTTAATGATTTTTTATCGTACATTTTATATCCTCATATTGTTGGGCTAGTATGCCCAACCTACTTTTTAACTTTACAATAGCTGTCGGGTTAAAACCCGACCTATATTCTTATTGCCTTAATGCCCTAGTGCCTTATTGCCTTTAAATTACACATTTGAATAAACAGTCTTAGCGTTTACACCTTCAATATTACCGATTTTACCTGTTAGGGCATTTATTACATCAACCGGTGCATCAAGTACAACGCTTATAATTCTTACAGCTTTCGGCTGATAAGGGATTCCCATTCTTCCGATAATGTATGATGAGTATTCTGTAAGTAAATGCTGAATATCACAAACTACTGCGTCATTTTCGACTATAATTCCTATTATTGCGACTCTTGTTTCCATAATTTTTTCCTTTCAATATAAAAAGCCGTACAAAAAGGAGGTACGACTTTGTTAAGTATTTACCTCCTTTCTCTAAAGGGTCTTTTAGATTACAGACAGAATATTAAATATCATCCGTTTTCCCTTCCCTCGAGAGTCAGGTTATAGTTATATTGTTATACAAACAATATGAATATACAATATCATATCGGTTAATCTACATTCCCTCTGGATATATAGTAGATATTATTGCTTCTTTTTTGTTATTATCTACTCCTCTGTACACTTTTCCCTTTTGTCTTTCAGATATACCGAGAACAATATCTGCTGAACCAAACAGTTCCAGAGCTTCTTCATCAAAGTTTTCTGCTTTTAGAGTTATAGAAGGTCCTGTAAAACCGGATTTCTTATCTACATATACATCAACATAAATTCCGTCTTTATAACCCTGTTCAATCATTTCAAACAATTTGTCCAATATTTTTTTGCTTTGTACATCAATTCCTGTATCAACACTGTTAAATTTTACATATCTGTCAATTAACCTTAAGGCTGAATGTATGTCAAATAAATCACTGTATCTTGGGTCTTCATTTATTACTTCGACAATTTCTTGAATATGTTTATCTTTTATACGTTCATATCGTCCTTCTTTTAGTTCTTTAGTTATATCGAGTTTACGAATACTTTTGGGTAGCGGTATATTATATAGCCATTTGGGTTTTTCCAGTCCTGGGTTTTGTTTTTCTTTATCTTTATAATCGTTATAAATTGTTTTAACAAAATATCTTAAAATTTCATCCAACTGTGTTGCTGAATATTCGGATGGAGTGCCGGATTTTTTAAAATATACGGATATTATATTACCATTTGTATCTCTTACTATAATATCTGATATTTTTTCAGATTTCTTCGTTTCGGGTAAATCAATTTTTCCTAAGACTCTTGTTCCTTCAAGTTTCGGCAGGCTTATAAAACTGGAATCACTTTCTATTGAATTGTCTTTTTCTTCTTTAGGAAAAAGTTCACATATATATAAATATTTATTTATAATATACTTTGTTTTACAATCGCTGTCTTTTGATAGTTGTAACTCTTCATTAAAAGATTTTATTATTTCGTCATTGGTTTTCATTTGATTATCTATTTTATGGAATTTTTTTGTAAGTAATTCTGAGCAAATTGCTAACATTTTTTCAGCGGTTTCATCAGAAAACTCCATTTGTTCTACTGTTAATTTTAAATTTTGCTGGTTTTGTGTTAATCTTCCTCTCTTCTTAGGGAACGATATATTTAGTTTACTGCTAAGTAATGTTGTTTCTTTTTGTTCAACTTCTTCCGCAGAATTTGCATTTAATTTTTCTTTAAGAGTCTCATTTTCTTGTCTTAATTTTTCATTCTCTTCTTTGTATTTATTAAGCTCTATTTCTTGTGCATTATTCTTATTTTGTCCAAACATTCCCAATATATTGCCCAAAAAGCCTCCGTTGTCAGATGTGTTTTCATTGGCTGTAACAGCTTCAATTCCCGCAGCGGCAATTAATCCTGCAACGACGCGTTCCATAAGTTTTATGTATTGTTCTGTTTTTTGCGGACTTTTTAGTATTTGGGCATAAATATTCTCCCCTGCTTTAAAAGAGATGGGAGTTGTTTTTATAAATGTATCCTGCTGTATCTGCTGCATACCGTAATTTCTGTATGGTATTACCTGCTTTTTTTCTATAATCGGATTTTGGGATAAATTTGATTGAAATATTTTCATACAACACCTTTATTTCTGTTGAATATTAAACTCATAAACCGAAAATTTTGCTCATATTTCCAATATTTGTTACAAAACTTAATCTGAGCTTTATTAAGGCAATATTATTGTTCTGTAATTTTTTAGAATAAGTTCCGGAAAAAGTTCTTTTATTGACTCAAGCCTGCCGCCTTGTAAAAAGTTATTTACAAAAGGTACAATGCTTATATGCGTTTTGGGAAGATATTCTTTTTTCTTCAATTTAAATTCTTCCGGTGTTTTTGCTTCCATTCTTATAAATTCATCAACGATACTGTCATTTGTAAAAGTTGTAAAATAAGGATTTTTGTCATACATAAATGTTTTTCTGAAAACAGATTTCAATTTTGTAAAATAGCTGCCTGCAAAATCGGTTATTCCAAGCCAAGGGTCTATAATAACAGCTTCTTTGTTTTTAAAAAAATGGTCTTTACCATTATCTACCGGTTCATCGGTGATAAACGCAACTACGTGATTTAAGGCTCCCCTTTTTCCGTCTTTATAAATTCCCAGACTTCCGGTATAAATATTTTTTTGTCCGTTAATTTTACCTAAAAGTTCCGTTAGCATAGCATCTTCAGTGCAATTGCCGATTTTACCTTCACGGAGAGAAAAAATAAGAGCAGTATAAAAATCTCCACTTTCTTTAATCATTTTTCTTGCAAGAGAATAATCTTTTTTTATTCTTGAGAAAAATTTAGGATCGGGGGTTTCAATTCCTATTTGAGTTCTAATTCTGCTTGTTGAAATATGAGGGTAAATATTTTTTGCATTTCTTTCAAGAATCTCTGCAGATTTTAATATTGGAGATTTTCCTTTAAAATTAATCATACTCTGTATAAAACCGGTAAAAAATAAATTTGCTATATGGAAGAATCAAAAATTTTAAAAATTCATTTTTTTACACCAAGCAGAATATCAAAAAAGAACAATATTTTATGATATAATAATCCAAGAAAGAGGTTTAAATGTACGAATTCCCGTTTGAGCTGGATGATTTTCAGAAAGAAGCGTGTGATTATATTAGTGATGGCAAAAGCGTTGTTGTATGTGCTCCGACAGGCGCAGGAAAAACTGTTATTGCCCAACACGCTATTCATTGTGCATTAAAAGAAGGTAAAAGAGTTTTTTATACAACACCACTCAAAGCTCTTTCCAACCAAAAATTCAGCGATTTTTCAGAACAATACGGTTCTGACAAAGTCGGTCTTTTAACCGGCGATACTTCATTTAACCGTGATGCTCAGATTGTTGTAATGACAACAGAAGTTTTCAGAAATATGTTATACGGAACTAATTTTGGTTCCGTAACCGATAATATGAAGGAAGTTCGATATGTAATCTTAGATGAAGTTCACTATATGAACGATGAACAGCGCGGTACCGTTTGGGAAGAAAGTATCATTTACTGCCCAACAAATGTTCAAATAATAGCACTCTCTGCAACAGTTGCAAACGCAGATAAACTTACCGATTGGATAAACACGGTTCATTCAAAAACAGAACTTGTAAACACTGATTTTAGACCTGTGCCCTTAAGATTCTATTATTTTGATTCTTCTCAGCCTCATACAATTCTTCCGCTGTTGACTCCTTCTGGTGCACTTAATAATAAGATTAAGCCGGAGAAAAAACAATTCAGACGAGGGAAACCTGTCTCTAAGAGAAATACGGTTAAAGATGTCGTAACAGTATTGCATGAAAAAGATATGCTTCCGGCAATATATTTCACCTTTTCAAGAAAGAAATGCGATGAGCAGATGGAAAAATGCGCGGATTTATGTCTTGTAACTCCAAAAGAGCAAGAAGAAATCCGGCAGATTATAGATGATTATATTGCGGAAAACCCGTATTTATATAAAAACAAGCACATTGATTATCTGCTGTTAGGTGTCGCTTCCCACCACGCAGGACTTCTTCCGGGATGGAAAATTCTTGTAGAAAAGCTATTTCAAAAAGGACTTATAAAAGTTGTATTTGCAACAGAAACTCTGGCTGCAGGAATTAACATGCCGGCACGCTCAACGGTTATCAGTTCCATAAGCAAACGGACAGACAACGGACACAGAACCCTCACGCCCAGCGAATTCCTGCAAATGTCAGGACGTGCCGGCAGAAGAGGAATGGATGAAATCGGGTACGTAACAATCGTAGGCACAGCTTTCCAAACACCTGAAGAAGTTGCAGAGCTGGTTTTGAGCGACGCTAATCCTTTAGAAAGCAAGTTCTCACCAAGCTATTCTATGGTTCTTAATTTGCTCCAAAGATTTACGCTTGATGAAGCAAAAGAACTTGTACTTAAGAGTTTTGGGTATTTTTCTTCCAACTCAAGGATTGAACCGCTCCTAAAACAACAGGCTGAAAATCAAGGAAAAATAGATGAATGTAATTCTTTCCGCTGTTTCTGCAACAGAACAAATCAAGATTTACTGGATTATAACAAAGTCAGAGAAATTTACGTTCAAAACAGAAGAACTTTTAAGACAATTCAAAAACAGGAAAAGAAAAAGAACAGACCGCTATCTGAAGAAGCTCAAGAATTCGGCAGACAAAATAAGATAATGCTTGATAAAATGCACGGATATGAATGTGATACCTGTAAACTGTTTAAAAAACACATGAAATCCATAGAAATTCTAAATCGATACGAAGCTAAACAAAGACAGTTATCAAAAGAGATAGAAAAACAAAAAGATATTTTTTGGAACAGATTTTTATCACACAGAGCAGTTCTTGAAGAATACGGATACCTAAAAGATGATTACCCGAATGAACAGGGAGTAATAATATCTCAGCTCCGCTCCGAAAATGAATTGTTCTTGGCTCTTG
Organism: uncultured bacterium; assembly: GCA_902779645.1. Taxonomy (GTDB): domain Bacteria; phylum Cyanobacteriota; class Vampirovibrionia; order Gastranaerophilales; family Gastranaerophilaceae; genus CAG-196. The sequence continues at coordinate 36,320 of CACZCH010000006.1, forward strand.
TCGTATTCTCTGGTGTACTCGAAGGCTTAACTCCTGCGGAACTTGCCTCTGTAATCTGTGCAATTACAACAGAAGATATGAGAGCTGATTTGTTTTCACGCCTTCCGTTTTCGCCAAACGTCAGAAAACGTCTCAACAAAATTAAAGATATAAAACGTGCTTTAGATAAAAAACAAAATGCTCACGACGTCGAAGACCCAATGTACATAAACGGATTCTATTCTCCGCTTATCGAAATGTGGGTAAACGGTGCCGAATGGGATTCAATAATAGACGAAGTCGAAATGGGTGAAGGTGATATCGTAAGAACATTCAAAAGAGTTATTGATGTTCTGCGTCAATTCTGCACGATAAATAATATTCCAGAGGATTTGGCATTTACAGCAAGAGAAGCGATAGATTTAATCAACAGAAGTCCTATTGACGTAGATTAATGAATTTGTCTACAACTTAACATTATCTCGATAAAGATTTGTCTATAATAATATATACATTTACAAGAATAAACCCTATTGCCAAGCCTGCAAGTATATCACTTAAAAAATGGACTCCAAGCCACATTCTCGCAATACAGGTTAAGAATATCCATAAACCGAAGAATATTATTAAGAAATTTCTCCAAAAATCACTTCTTACATAATGATGCACGAGATAAATAATAATTCCAAAGAAACACATTGTTGTTGAAACATGACCTGAAGGGAAAGAAAAACTTTCCAATCCGCATCCGTCAGGACGCGGTCTGCATACGAAATTTTTCATTAAATCCTTCAAATAATAAGCTATTTGAGTAAACAAAATCAGCATAAAAGCTTTGAGATAAAGTCTGTGTGAGACAAGAACACACCCTGCCGTAATTTGAGGCCATAGCATCTGATTTGCTCTACCAAACTCACTTACAAAAATCGGTATGTAACTCGGGAATGGGGATAGAGCAAGTCTTATTGAGCGTAAAATTGTAGTATCAATCTCTCTCATGGTTGGAAGATATAATACCAAAACCGTTAAAATAGCCAAAACAACAACCGATATCCCGACATAATTCCAATTTATCATCAAGCTGTATTCTTTTTGCTTCATACTATTCCCTCAAAATCTTACTTATATGTTCAACAGGCTTTAATATTTATAACTTTACCACTTTACCACTAAATTTACCCCTAAATTCCGCCTTTTAGTTTAACAAGTTTGTCAAACAATTGAACGCATAGCGGAGATATTTCACTTACTAATACAGCAAAGAAAAATAAAGCCGAAATAGAAGCTATAAGTTTTTGAATATCTGAAAACATAAATATTTTTTTATTTCTGAATTCATCAATACCTTTATGCTCTTCCGTAAAAGGACAAACCGGAAGTTTTTCTTCGATTTTTTCTATTACATCAGCATATTTAACTTTAATCAAAGTATTATAAGAATCAACATTCATCCACCATAGAGAACTGATTGCAATACCGAAGAATGCAAACACAAGAGTCGCAGTAATTTTATTTAAGAAAAGAACATTATTTGTATAAATCATTGCAAAAATCAATGCTACAATTGCAACCATATAAAATTTATTTGTTCTGAAGTTACGGTCAATAAAATTCTCTTTTTGTTCAGTATACATTTTGTACTCTTGAAAAACAATGTAATCTCTATCCATTATTTTCTTCTCCTTCTATTCTTAATTCTTCATTATTTTCTGCTATTTGTTCTTGATTATTTCCAGATTCACTTTCTTTTTGTATATCTTCAAGTGTTTCGCCATTTCTTATTCTTTTTACATTATCCATAAGTTTATCAAACTCTGTTTGGTCAAGTGTTTCTTTTTCAAGAAGCTCTTTTGCAATATATTCAAGCATGTCTTTATTTTCTGTTAACAATTGTTTTGCAAGTTCATATTGAGCATCAATAATTCGTTTAACTTCTTTATCAATATCTGCGGCAATCTCTTCCGAGAATTCTCTTGTGTTACCGAAATTTCTGCCCATAAATACGTGTTCTTGCTCCTTACCGTATGCCATATTTCCCATTTTTTCACTCATACCGTAAGTCGTTACCATACTTTTTGCTAAAGCTGAAACTTTTTCTAAATCATTAGATGCACCTGTTGTAACATTGTCTTTTCCGTAAATTATTTCTTCTGCTACACGACCGCCGAGAATCATCGTTATTCTGTCTAACAGCTGATTTTTTCTCATTGTAAGGTGATCTTTCTCAGGAAGCGTAAGGGTTATACCCAAAGCCATACCGCGTGGGATAATCGATACTTTATGCAATGGATCGCAATCCTTAAGAAGTTTTGCAAGAAGTGCGTGTCCGACTTCGTGATACGCAGTATTTTCTTTTTCTTCTTCTGATATAATTCTGCTTTTCTTTTCCGGTCCTGCCATAACCTTATCAATAGCTTCTTCTAAATCAGGCATTTCTATTTCTGATTTATCATGACGTGCTGCAAGAAGCGCAGCTTCATTTAGAAGGTTTGACAAATCTGCACCTGTGAACCCGGGAGTTCTTTTTGCCAAAGTTTTTAAATCAACTTCTTTAGAAAGCGGTTTATTTTTTGCATGTACATTCAGAATTTGTTCTCTTCCTAAAACATCCGGCTTATTAATCACGATTTGTCTGTCAAATCTCCCAGGCCTTAACAGAGCGTTATCCAAAATATCAGGTCTGTTTGTAGCAGCTAATATAATAATATTTGTATTTTCATCAAAACCATCCATTTCAACCAACAATTGGTTTAATGTTTGTTCTCTTTCGTCGTGTCCTCCGCCTAAACCGGCACCTCTTTGACGGCCGACAGCATCAATTTCATCAATAAATACTATACAAGGTTGGTGTTTTTTAGCCTGCTCAAATAAATCGCGAACACGTGAAGCACCTACACCAACAAACATTTCAACAAAATCTGAACCGCTGATGGAGAAGAAAGGGACTTTTGCTTCTCCCGCAACAGCTTTTGCCATAAGAGTTTTACCTGTACCTGGAGCCCCTACCAAAAGAACTCCTTTTGGGATTTTTGCTCCCAGCTTAACGTATTTATCACTGTGCTTAAGGAAGTCAACAATCTCTTCAAGTTCTTTTCTTTCTTCATCAATACCTGCAACATCATTAAAAGTTGTTTTAACTTTGTTATCCATAAGCATTTTTGCCCTGCTCTTACCGAAAGACATTGCCTGAGCTCCGCCGGCTTGAATTGATTTTATTATGAGTAATAAGAAACCGAATACAAGTAAAATTGTAATAACAGATGAACCCAAACCGAACATAGAACCGGACTCGCCTGTTTTTGTTGCATTAACCTCTACTCCGTTTGATTCCAATTTTGAAAGTACATCGGAATTATCCGGTATCAGTACTTTATATTGAAGCTGCGGAGTCTTAACCTCTCCGTATATAGGATTAACTGTTGTTTGTTTTTGCTCCGGTTGTTTAACCGGAACGGCAATTAATACATCTTTACCTAAATCTACACTCTTAATCTCTTTATTTTCTACTTTTTGCAAAAAATTTGTATATGATAATTCTTCCGTGCTTGAAGTAGGTCCCGTAAACAGCATTGATATAAATGCCAAGACCATAATACCCAATATCACGTACATACCTACTGATTGATTTTTATTCATATTTCTCCCTCTTTATATTAAGGTCACCCCTAAAAACTCTATTTGCACCTTGCCAATTGGGCAATGAAATCTTAAGGCTCTATGGCACTAAGAATCTTTGCAAAGTGTTTTTAGTATTTGTTACAAATGAATTATAACAAAAAATATTGTTAGCGTAAATAACAGATTGGTTTAATTTTATTATAATAAAAAGCCCGTCCTAATACAGACGAGACTTTGCTATCAACTTAATATATATTACAGTCCGAAATAGATTTTATTTAATTGAGCAACAGTCATTGCACCCAATCTCTGTTCTTCCATCTCCGACTTTTGTATATATTCACCTTCATCAACCTGAGATATTACTTGAACATTAAGCTCCTGTTGAGCCTTTGCCTCTTCGTGTTTATTTATTTTTCGTATAATTTCCGCTTTCGCTTGAGCTAAACGCTGAGCATCCGCAGCTTTATTCCCCGTCGGAGACAAGCCGAGTGTTCTGAGTTCTTGTATAATTCTCAGGTATTCAGCATCTATGTTTAATCCGCTAGCTATCCCAAGCGCTTGAATCAAAAAATCACTCCTTTACTATTAATTTTTGTAAACAAACTATATATTCTTTAATGCCACATTCTGGAAAGGGTATAACTATCATATATAAGCATCTTTACAAAAATTAATAAATGAGTTAGAATTGTGTAAGATGTGGTTAATATTTCGTTACAATTTAGCAATTTAATTTGTTTAAGGATTTTATTTTAAATATAATGTTAAATGTACGATAAAAGTATAACCCAATTATAAATATTATTTTTAGGAAAAATGGAACTATGAAAAAATTAAGTTATTTAATCGCAGTTTTTAGTTTTTTATCTATGATTCAAGCTCAAGCGGAAGTGATGCCCATTACCCCTAATACAGCAGGGTATTTTACTAACACTTATAATGCTTCTGAAGTCGAAAATATTAAAAATTACAAGATTGACAAGAGCTATGTTCAATCATTAGATGACGTAACAAAAGACGAACAAATTTACGATGCAACAGTAGAAGAAAACTACGCAAGAGAAGGTTCAATATATAACCCTCATTTCTTGCTTGAAAAAATTGTTTTTGAAGGGAATACAGTAAAAGATATAAAAGACTCAGACCTTCAAAATTTAGCATTGGAAATCTTAGGTGAAGATATATACTTTGATGAACTTCTTGAAGTTTGTTCAAAAGTTACAAACTTGTACCGTTCAAAAGGTTATTTAACATCTTATGCAACAGTACCGCCTCAAAGAATTGTTGACGGTGTTGCAACAATTAAGATTGTTGAAAGTAAAGTCGGCGATATGAATATCGAAGGCGAAAAATGGACTCGTGAATGGTATTTAAAACATATCATCATGGGCAAAGCAGGCTTAAGAGAAGGTGATGTTTTCAATGCAAGAAATCTTCAAAGAGCCATGAAAGAAATCAACAGAGAAGACTATGTTCAAGTTCAAACTGAAATTGAAAGGCAAAAAGACGGTGATGAAAATACTCAAATCACGCTTAATGTCCGCGACAGATTCCCTATTGACTTCAACGTAATTTATGATGACTACGGTCGTTCTTATACAGGTGCTCAAAGAGTATCATTCTTACTCGGTATGCACAACTTAACAGGTTTGGGTGATAAGATTTACGGCGGTTCAATTATATCTTCCGGTTCAACCGGCTGGATGGCAGGATACAGCTTACCGGTTTCTTCTTACGGAACACGTTTATCATTTGATTTTAACGATTCACACGTAAGACTTGGCGGTCCATACAAAAATATGGGAGTTAAAGGTAACGCTCAAAGCTACTTCTTCAAATTAACTCAACCGCTTGTTCAAACAGCTAAGTCCGACTTGTTCTTCTATACAGGTTATAATTTAGTAAACGCAAATACTTCTTGGAATAATAATTTATCAAACCCGGAAAGACTTTCTACATATAATTTGAACGTATGGCGTTCAGGATTATACGGTATGACCGACGACAATTACGGCCGTTGGATTGGTAACTTAGGTATTGACTTTGGTATGGGCGGCAACGGTCATGGCGCAATCCAAGATACAACATTCTTCAAGTTAACCGGTGGTGCTACTCGTGTTCAAAGATTAACTGCAAGAACTGCTGGTATCGTAAGAGTTAACGGTATGTACTCACCTAACAAGTTATTTGCAGCAGAACAATTCCAATTAGGCGGACCTTATACATTAAGAGGTTACCAACCTGCTGAATTAATTGGTGACTATGGTGTCAGCGGTACTGTTGAATACAGATTCCCATTCCCATTCTTGAATCATTTATCACAAAAACTTGATGAAAGAGTCAGATTGGCAGTATTCTACGACTTCGGCTGGATTGGTGAAAACGGACATGTATACAACTATCCGCATGAATTCCTGCACTCTGTCGGTTTTGGTTCATACCTGACATTTACAGATTGGATTACAGCACAAATCGGTGTAGGTTTCCCTCTCGGAGAAAAATACTACGGAGAAAGCACAGCAAGATTCTACTTCAGTGTTAACGGAGACTTAGACAGATTAATTCCGCTCCGCAATCCGCAAAAATTATAATCTATAATTTATAAAATAAAAAAAGAGTCTCGCAAATGCGGGGCTCTTTTTTACGCACAAAGCTTAATACTCCTTAATACATTGACATTAGGGTATTCTTAGGGTTTAATTGATATAGTAATTACTTGGGAAGAGAAGATGGCATTAAGCCGATTGGAAGATTATGTACATAAAACAGCTTGAAATCGACAATTTTAAGTCGTTTGCTAACAAAGTGGATATACCTTTACTTCAAGGGTTCACAACCGTATCTGGGCCAAACGGTTCAGGCAAGAGTACTATTATAGATAGTATTCTGTTTGCGCTCGGACTTTCTACGAGCAGAACTCTGCGTGCTGAAAAACTCTTCCACCTGATATCAACCTACAACAAAAGAAACGAAGCCTATGTAAAAGTAACCTTCGGCGGTGTAGAAGGCGGTGATTTTTCTGTCGCAAGAAGAATAAGAAAAGCAACTCAAGGGTTCAACAGTATTTTTTATCTTAACGACAAAATCGTTACTAAAGAAGAAATATTAAACCTGCTTGAGAACCACAACATTACTCCAAACAGCTACAATGTTGTTATGCAGGGAGACGTTACTACTATAACCTCCTGTACCGCAAACGAAAGAAGAAAAGTTGTTGATGAGATTGCGGGGGTTGCAGATTTTGACCGCCGTATAGAGCAGGCTACCGCTGAACTTGAAACAGTTGAAAAACGTGTTATGAATTCAAACCTTATTCTTAACGAAGTTAACACACGTTTAGAACAATTAAAAGAAGAAAAAGAAGTTGCTCTTAAATACCAAAAGCTTAAAGAAGAAAAAACAGGATTGGAAAGCCAAATTAATACGGTTAAGTTTTTTGATTTGAAGCGCAACTTGGAAAAAGCTCACGAAAATATTTTGGAGTTCACCAAAAAGAAAAAAGAAGAAGAGGTTAAGTCAAAAGACCTTGAAGAAAGACTAAAGATAATAAAAGAAAAATATGAAGAAATCTCTTCTACCATAAAAGAAAAAGGTGAGGGACATCAGCTTGAACTGAAACAAAAAGCTGAGGAAATCAAAGGTTCAATCGACAGAAAAAACGCTTCAATTGATTACTCAGACAAGCAGATTCAAGCAAACCTGAAAACTATCGAAAACACCAAAAACGGTATAGAAGTTCAAGAAGGCAAAATTAAAGACAGCGAACATAAAATTCAACTAAAGCAAGATGAAATCAAGGGTATTGAAAAAAATATTGCTGAACAAAATGCGATTTTGAATAAAATTTTGCAGGATTTATCAGGCTTAAACGAAACTGCGGAAAAACATATTGAAAAGCGCAACTCTTTAAGAAAAGAACTTGAAGGATACCAAGACAAAGAAACAAAAATTATCCAACAGCAAGCACCTTTGGAATCTGAGCTATCAGCCAAGAAAAAAGCTGTTCAAGAAGCTAAAGAAAAGCTTAAAGAACTTGATGAATTCAAGACAAATTATGAAGAAAATAAGGCTAATAAAAAACTTATTATAGAAGAATTAGAAAAAGAGGTTGACGATTTTAAAATTATCCTTAAGAACACATTATATGAACTGGATAAAACTAAAAACGAAATCACAGATGTTAACTATGACCTTCAAACAGCAAATAAGAAGGTTATCGAGCTTGAAGCAACTAAGCGAGCGAACGAAGAAGCTAACCTCGGATGTGCAGTTGATACTGTTATAGGTGCAAGCATTAGAGGTGTTCACGCACCTTTAATGAAACTCGGACAAGTTGACGAAGAATATTCTACCGCTATGGAAATCGCAGTCGGCGGAAGAATGGCGCACATTGTTGTCGACGATGAACATGTCGCATCAACTTGTATTGAGATTTTAAAATCCGCAGGAGCAGGAAGAGCAACTTTCATTCCGCTTAACAAAATTGTTAAATGCCCGAAAAGCTTAAATTTGCCGAAAGAAAAAGGTGTAATTGATTTTGCAATCAACCTTATTGATTTTGACGATGAGTATTTGAATGCATTCTATTATGCCGTTGGTGACACTCTTGTTGTTGAAGACCGAGAAACAGCCCATAAACTTATCGGCAAATACCGTATGGTTACGCTCTCAGGTGACCTGTTTGAAAAATCCGGTTCTATTACGGGCGGTTCGGTTAAAAAAACAGGGCTTAAATTTGCTCAAAACTCAGACTCCGAGATTGATTCATTTAGAGCAAAATTAAAAGAACTTGAGAAAAAATATTCTGCACTTATTTCTAAACAGCGCGATTTGGAAGCCAAAATGGAAGATGTGAGAAGTAAAAATACAGCTTCTACAACAGAATTGAGCAAAGCTAAATTAGAATTAAGCAACTTCGATACAATGTTTGAAAACACTCAGAAAAACATTGATGAAAAACAAGAGTTTATAAAAGCTACTGAGCCTGAAATTGCTAAAATTGAAAAAACTTTGGATAAACTTGAAGAAGAGCATATCCAAATCTCAGACAAGATGACAGAAGTTCAATCTGCTATCGAAGATATTGAAAAGCTCATGAACGATACGGATTTGAAGGACTTAAAAGAAAAAACTGCAGGTGTTGAAGCTGAGATTAAGCGTTATGAAAAGAATAAAGCCGACGCAAATAACGAGATTGACGGTTTGCATAATATGATTGAGTTCTACAAAACCACAATCAAAACTCATAATGAAACTATCTCAAACGCTTTAGATACCAATAGAGAGCTTAACCTTGACAAAGCTAAATTTGCAGAAGAAATCAAAGGACTTAATGAACAACTTGAAGTTCTTGAAGTCCAAATCAAAGAAATTACGGATAAATTGCAGGAACTGCTTGACCAAAGAGATGCTATAAACAAAGATTTGATTGATTTGGAAACAAAGAAAAATCTTCAGGCTTCCGAGATAGAAAGAATAGCGGAACAGATTGAATCCTTTAAATCCCGCAGAAGAGAACTTGAACCTCAGCTTGAAGAAACTCGTAACACTCTCACAGAAGCAGGTGTAAATATTGATGAGCTTACTCCTGTTGAAATGTCCATAGAAGAGATAACAAATCGTATCCAAAGACTTCAAAAACGCATGGATGAGATGGGTGCAGTTAACATGAAAGCGCTTGAAGATTATGAAATCGTTTCTAATCGTCAAGCCGAGCTTCAAGAAAAAATCAACACGCTTTCCAGCGAAAGAGAACAAATCCTTCTTAGAATGCAAGGGTATGAAGATATGAAGAAGGAAACGTTCTTGAAAACTTATAATGCTCTGAACGAAAACTTCAAAGATATTTTCCACAAACTATCCGAAGGTGAAGGAACACTCGTTCTTGAAAACGAAGAAAAACCGTTTGAAGGCGGATTGGATATTGAAGCACAGCCTCGTGATAAGAAAAAACAAAGATTAATGGGTATGTCAGGCGGTGAAAAAGCTCTTACAGCGCTTTCATTCGTATTTGCTATCCAAAAATATATGCCTGCTCCGTTCTATGCTTTTGATGAAGTTGACGCAAGTTTAGACAGTATTAATGTTGAAAAGCTTGCTAATATTGTTCAAACAGAATCAAAAGAAACACAGTTTATTGTAGTCAGCCACAGAAAGCCGATGATTGAATCTGCAGACCGCACAATCGGAGTTACCCAAAAAGAAAAAGGTATCTCAAAAGTTACAGGAGTCAAACTCCGCGACTAGGGATAAAGGGATAAAGGGGTAAATGGGTAAAGGGGTAAATATGTATATTTTTTTTCATGCATAAAAGTGCACGCTGCTTGCTATTTCGTTATATTATATTCGGAATTATAACTGAATTTGAGTTTCAAAAAACACACCTTTACATTTCGTCACAAATAGAGTCTACGGAAAAGTTAAATTTTTATGAGATTCTTCGCTAAAGTTCAGAAAGACAAATGTAAAAACCAATGAACACGTCATTCTGAGGAGGATATCAATTTATATCCGAAGAATCTGTTTTTACAATCACGGACTTTTCCGGCAGACTCAATACAGATATTTTGTAAAAACAGCTTGAGTATGATATAATTAGCCTTACGGGAGGGGTATTGTGCCCTTTTATAAAATTCCTCATTTTAGAGGAGTTGTGAAGAAAAGATATAAGATAAAATAAAGTGAGGGATAATAACGGGTTGACACCTCACCCTAACCCTCTCCTCAAGGAGAGGGGGAGAATCGGATGGCTTTAAACAGTATAGATAGTATGAATATACCTAACCAAAACAGTTTTGTTCACGAAGCGGAAGTCGACGGAATCGAGATTCTTGTCAACATGGCAAAACAAGGAAAAATTGACCCTTGGAATGTTGATATTGTTGATGTTACAGATAAATACTTAATGCACTTATTCCAGTCAAAAGCTCAGAATCTAAGACTTACGGGAAGAACACTTTTATTTGCTGCAATGCTTTTAAAGCTTAAATCAAACGTGCTCGAAGGCATTGATGTAATGGACTTTGAACCTATACACGACGATGAGTACAATATTGAAGATGACGGAGTGCTGGAATACACTCCCGACGATTATATCCCGACAAGCAACGTAATTTCAATTGATGAAGTTTTGCAGAGAAGAACCTCAGTAAGGCTTAACCATAACCGTGTTGTAACCTTGCGTGACTTAATCCGTCAATTGGAATTCTACGAACAATTAGACAGAAAACAATCATTAAAAAACTCTCTTGAAAGAGCCGCAAGGCGCAGAGTGCAAAATTATTCAAGATTATCTGCGGAAGACATCTCAAAAATGCAGCACGACGAATACATTGCAGAAGGTGTTGCACGTCTTAAAGATAACTTGGAAGAAATATTAAATCGTCAGGATAAAATTGAATTGAATGAACTAACTCTGCTTGGTATGGATAGAATAAGCGCCTATATCTCGCTCTTGTTCTTAACCGCAGAAAGCGACTACGATTTGGTTCAAGATGAATTTTATTCTGATTTGTATGTCATAAAAAGAGAACACGTTGAGACTCAATCGGAAGAGTTCTACGAAAGTATTGAAAATGCTAAAAGCATATTAGCAGAACAAGGGGCAGAAAATGGAACAGTTGAAATCCAGAATTGAAGCAGTTCTGTTTGTTACCGCAAAAGTTCTGCAAGTTAACGAAATAGCTGAGATATTAGGAGAAGAACCTGATACGGTCGAAGAAGCACTTTTAGAGCTTATTATGGACTACGCATCCCGCGAAGGCGCATTAGAAATTGATGACGAGAACGGGTATATTCTTCAAGTAAAACAAGAGCATTTAGATATTGTTGAAAAGCTTTGTCCTGTTGAGTTAAAGCCACCGGTTCTTAAAACGCTTACGGTTATTGCCCTAAAAGAACCTATCCGTCAATCTTATCTAAAGGAATTGCGTGGTTCAAATGCTTATGAACATGTTCAAGAACTTCTTGAAAAGGGACTCATTTCTCGTCACAAAGATAAAAACGGGCGCTCTTTTAATATAAAAACTACCCCGAAATTCGCGGAATATTTTAAACTCAAAGGCGATATCCGCGCACTTGTCAAAACTCTAAACATAGATAACGGTGTAAAAGATGACCCTGCTGAAGAAGGGGTAAATAAAGGGGTAAATGAAGAGGTAAATGATGCTTTGGAAGAACAATTGGGCTAAAACATCTATAATCGTTCTTTTGGCACTTTTGGCTATTTTTATTGAAGTTTTCTTTCTTTATAAAGCCGATATTTATTCAGCTCTCGGTAGTTTTTACACAAAAAGAGACAACTATCAAACTGCTCAAAAATATTATGAAAAATCATACCGGCTCGGAAATAATAAAAAAGAATTCAGAGAAAATTATGTTAATCTTCTCATAAATTCTCCGCTCACATTAGATGCCCAGCAAAGACTTGTTGATATAGCTGAAGATAATATTAAAGACAGCGCCCAAGAATCAGCCAAGTATTTTTTGTTTAACTTGAAAAGAGAAATACATAATAAATACCCCGAAAATTATATTCAACAAGCTCCCTACAATCAAAAAATCGTTCATTGGGGCAAACTTCCTATAACGTACTCTATTAAACAAACTAAAGATGTACCTGATGAAATTGCACTTGCTGTAAATGACGCTTTTGACGCTTGGGAAAGAGCGAGTTCTGTCAGAATTCGTTTTGAAAAAGTTAACATAAATCCTGATATCTCAGTGTCGTTTACAGGATACAAAATTGACAACCCCAAATACGGCCAAAAATACGTTATAGCATATACTGTACCCGATATTACACAAAATAAATTAAACAAAATGAACATGGTTCTAAATATATACAGCGTAGACGGTTCTTTATTTACTCCGGATCAAATATACAATACCGCTCTTCATGAAATATTTCACGCTCTCGGTTTTATGGGACACTGTGAAGATAAAAACAGTATTATGTACATGACTCATAATGATAATTATTCAGACACAGGAAATAGAAAAGAAATCTCCGAAAACGATAAATCGACTTTGGAACTTTTTTATAAGATTAAACCGGATATTACAAATGCAGAAGAACTTAAATACGAATACATTCCGTATCCCGTTATCGGAGATAATGCAGAGGTTAATTACGCTAAAGCTGATGAAGCCCGCTCATATATAAGAAAAGCTCCTACAATTCCTGCCGGGTACATTGATTTAGCTCAAACATATATGAATAATAAAAACTATATGGCAGCAAGTGCAAACTTGGAAAAAGCGCTGAGACTTGCAGGTAATGATGAAACAAGAGCTCTTGCTCTTTATAATTTGGCTGTCGTCAACTATTATCAAGAAAATTACGAACTTGCACTGTTCTACATAGAAAAAGCTCAAGAAATTAAAGACGGCGAAGATTTGCATATCTTGAGTGCAGAAGTATATAAAAAACAAAAAAATTGGAACAAATGCATTAGCGAATATTCAAATTTATTAAACTCAAATCCCAATAAAATTGACTATGCAATAAATCTTGCAAATATATATTTTAATAATCGTAACTACCTAAAAGCAAGAAAAATCTTAAAAGATTATATAAAAAATAACCCGCAAGACAAAAACAACAAAAAATTTGCACCTTATAAAATATTGTTATTCTAAGAATTTTATGCTAATTTACCCTTATGAAAATCGATAAAATCCAATCATATATAACACCAAAGACAACCGGTTATGCATCAGCTATCGGATTAGGATTATCTGCAATGAGCGGTATATACAAAAATAAAACCTTAAAAAAAGCCCATAAACCGCTTGCTTTGGTTACTGCAGGACTAACCATTCTTCATATAGGGTTAATAGAATATTATCATTATAAATACAAACATAAGCAGTAAATATTTGTAACAAATTATATTAGTTACTATCTTGTTTTTGTATTGTTTATTATACAATTATAATGGTAGAGGGTAAAATTAAATGTTTAATGAAGTTAAAACACACGAGATTACAGTCGACATTGTTATTTTGACAATAAAAAATAATTCTTTGAATGTACTTCTGGTTAAACGTAATAACGAACCGTTCAAAGATAAGTGGGCAATCCCGGGCGGATATGTAAGAATGTCCGAAAACCTTGATGAAGCAGCTATGCGAGTTCTTAAAGAAAAAACGAACGTTGAAAATATTTATCTTGAACAATTATACACTTTCGGAGACCCTCTTAGACACCCCGTATCACGTGTAATTACTTGCGCATATTTTGCACTCATCCGTTCTGAAGATGTCGAAGTTGTTACAACAGACGACCTTGCTTGGCACAAAGTTTCCGAGCTTCCGCCTCTTGCATTTGACCACAAGGAGATTATTGAATATTCTCTTAAAAGAACTCGTGAGCGCTTGGAAATGTGCCCTGTTGCATATCAATTATTAAACGAAAAATTTACACTCACTGAAATGCAAAAAGCTTATGAAATGATTATGGAAAAGAAGCTGGATAAACGCAATTTCAGAAAGAAAGTTATCTCTACGGAAGGGCTCAGAGAACTCAATGAATTCTCTAAATCATCTTCCAAAAGACCCGCAAGATTGTACACTTTTGATAACATCAAACTAAATTCAAAACGTGCACATTTCATAAAAAAAGGAACGAAGGGGTAAAGGGGCAAATATATAGGGATAAGTCAAAGGAGTAAATTAACAAATCTTTCTCCGGTATTTTGCAAAAATGAATATAAATAGTGTAGTGCAAGTATTTGCACCAGTTAAAAAAGAGGTATATACAAATGTTAAAATTTCTTTGGACAATAATGGTAATATCAGCAATATTAATGACTGTTTTGATTCTTATGCATTCACCTAAAGGTGACGGCATAGCTGGGATAGGAAATGCCGCTCAAATGTTTACATCTCAAAAAAGCGCTGAAAAAGGATTGAACAAATTAACAGGCATTGTCGCTCTGATATTTGTAGTATGTGTGTTTATACTCGGTTTCGGATTAGTTCACTAATACTCAAATAAAAATTTTTACTAAACAAAAAGCGGTAATAAAATTACCGCTTTTTGTTAGCTTTATTAATCAGCTATAAACTCATAACTTTGCTTTTTAATCTCTTGTTTAGTTGCAGGTTGTGACTGAATTGTTTTTGTAAGAGTAGTCGAAAAATCACTCAAATTATCTACATTATACATATGTCCGCCGGTTGTTGAAGCAAGACAAGAAAGTGATTTGGAATACGATGAAGCTAAAACCACATCTATATGTATATCAGAGCGTTTTTTCATAAGATTTCTTGCAAATGCACAGGGGTCGCCTCCGCAGTTTTCACCGCCGTCTGTTATAAGAATAATTTTCTTTGGACTCGTTGTGTCGAGATTTGCAAAATCCTGATATGCGGCTCTGTCTAGTGCATAAACTAATGGAGTTGCTCCGCCTATATCAACAGAGTTCATACCTGCTAAAATTGAATTATAGTTAGCGCTAATAATGGGGGCAACTTGTTTTGTAGCACTGCAAGCCCCGCGTGTTGTTCCAATCGGACTTTTCTCCGTTACAACGGTAAATTTGTTACCGTTTTTAACTATTTTCTTTACATCTTGAAGAGTATGAATACTTGACGGATTCGTTCCGTTGCTGTCATGACCGAATACTCTAAAACCGACTTTCGTAGAAGATGGTATTTGAGCAACAATAGCAGACATACTTCTTTTTGCAGCTGTTATCCAATTAGACATACTGCCTGAAAAATCCATTACAATCTCTATTGTATCTACCTGCGTTTTATTAACGATATTATTATTAACATAATTTTGAGCGTAATAATTGTTGTAATAATTTTGATTAACACTGTTTGCCGGAGAAGTTATTGTTTGTCCTGATTGATTTTTAACAGTTCCTGATGTATTTATCGTATATTTTGCTGCAAAAACTGCTGTTGTTGCAATCGTAACTCCGGTTAGCAATAATGCCAAAAACTTTTTATTCATACCATTTCTCCTGTGTAAAAATATTATACACTATTCTATGCGTATAACGAAAAGCTGATAAAAAATGTTTAAAATTATTAATATATGATTAATTTTTCTTGATTTTCAAAAAATAACATTAAAATAATAATATACGGAGTCAAGAATATGATTAATTTTGAAAAATTTACAAACTATTCACAGGAAATTATTTTTGCGGCAAATGCTAAAAAAGATTTCTACAAGAATACCGAAGTCCAACCGGAACACATTGTTATGGCAATGATTGAGGATAAAGGGATTTCTAAAGACTATCTTGAAGAATTAAAGCTTTTAAACCAAGATTTTATTAATGCTGTTGTATCAAAGATAAAAGAATTGCCGACAATTTCTGGTGCTCCAAGCGGTCAGCAGGTATTTTTATCACGTGATACAAATGCACTGTTAGAAATCGCGACACAGGAGGCAGAAAACTTAAAAGATGAATTTATCGGAATTGAATGTATCTTAATAGCTATGACCAAGTTAGACGGTTCTAATATTAAAGAGCTTTTAAGAAAACACAGAGTTGATACAAATTCAATTCTAAATGCTATGAAAAAAATAAGAGGTAATAAAAAAGTGGATACTAAAAATGCAGAAGAAAATATGAAGGCTTTGGAAAAATATTCAACAGACTTGACCGAACGCGCCAGAAAGGGAAAATTAGACCCCGTTATCGGCAGGGATGAAGAAGTCAGACGTATTATCCAAGTCCTAAACAGAAGAACGAAAAATAACCCAGTTCTAATCGGTGAACCGGGGGTTGGTAAAACCGCTATTGTTGAAGGTTTAGCTCAAAGAATTATCCGCGGTGATGTTCCTGAGAGTTTAAAAGAGGTTAAATTAATCTCTCTTGACTTAGGTGCATTAGTTGCAGGTGCAAAATTCAGAGGTGAATTTGAAGAAAGACTTAAAGCTGTTTTAAAAGAAGTTCAGGAATCAAACGGTGAGATTGTTATGTTCATTGATGAGCTTCATACCGTAGTCGGGGCCGGCGCAACCGAAGGTTCAATGGATGCGGGGAACCTTCTTAAACCGATGCTTGCAAGAGGAGAATTAAGAACAATCGGTGCTACTACCATTAACGAATACCGCAAATACATCGAAAAAGACCCTGCTTTAGAAAGACGTTTTCAGCCGGTTCTTGTTGATGAACCGTCAGTAGAGGATACAATCTCTATCTTGAGAGGTTTAAAAGGTAAGTACGAAGTTCACCATGGAGTTCGTATCTTAGACAGCGCTCTTATTGCAGCGGCACAACTTTCTGACAGATATATTACAGACAGATTTTTGCCTGATAAAGCAATTGATTTAATCGATGAAGCTGCTTCGGCTTTGCGTATTGAGATTGACTCAATGCCTGAAGAAATCGATGTTATGATGAGACAGAAAATTCAATTGGAAATCGAAAGAGAAGCCTTGAAAAAAGAAACATCTCCCGAATGTATTGCAAAAATTGATAAATTAACAACCGAAATAGACGAATTAAACGGTAAAATTGATACTCTTAAAGCCCAATGGGAAGTCGAGAAAAATACAATTACGGGTGAAGCAGGTATAAAAGAGGAAATCGATAAAGTTAAAACCAAAATTGCAGAAGCTGAACGTAATACGGATTTACAAACAGCTGCAGAGCTTAAATACGGGAAGTTGATGGAACTTGAAAAGAAACTTCAATCAATTCAAGGAAAAGAAAAAAGTGAAAACCGTTTATTAAAAGAAGAAATTGACGGCGATGATATTGCTGCGATAGTTTCTAAATGGACAGGAATCCCCGTAACAAAACTAGTAGAAAGCGAAATGCAGAAACTCTTACGAATGGAAGATGTTTTACATAAACGACTTATTGGTCAAGAGGAAGCTGTTAATACTGTATCTGACGCAATCCGTCGTGCCCGTTCAGGTTTAAAAGACCCGAAACGTCCTATTGGTACTTTTATTTTCCTGGGCCCGACAGGTGTTGGTAAAACCGAACTTGCAAAAACTTTAGCAGAATTCTTGTTCAATGATGAAGAAGCAATCGTAAGAATCGATATGTCAGAATATATGGAAAAACATAATGTTGCAAGACTTGTCGGTGCGCCTCCTGGATATGTCGGATATGAAGAAGGCGGACAATTAACGGAAGCAGTCAGAAGAAAACCGTACTCAGTTGTGCTTTTTGATGAAATCGAAAAAGCACACCCTGATGTATTCAATATTATGCTCCAAATCTTTGATGACGGTCGTTTAACCGATTCAAAAGGCAGAACTGTTGACTTTAAAAATACTGTAATAATTATGACTTCAAATATCGGAAGCGACATTATCTTAGAAGATTCTATTAATAACACTGGCTCTAATTTTGAAGAAACAAAAGAAAAAGTTAACGCTGTAATGAGAGAACGGTTTAAACCGGAATTTCTAAACAGAGTTGATGAAACTATTTTCTTTAAAGGCTTGACAATGGCACAATTGTCATCAATCGTCGATATTCAAATAGAAAATTTGAGAAAACTCCTGAAAGACCACAATATGACTTGCGAGATTACTGAAGATGCAAAAGAACTTCTTGCTCGAAGAGGATTTAACCCAATTTATGGTGCAAGACCTTTAAAAAGAGTAATCAGACAAATGGTTGAAAACCCGCTTTCAAAACTCATCTTGTCTCAAAAATTTATCGACGGCGACTGCATAAAAATAGATACTAAAGATGATGATATCGTGTTTGAAAAATAAAATAAAACGGCGCTGAAGTTTTTCAGCGCCGTTTTATATATTTTTATTTAATTAAATTTTTTATATTTTTTAGACATAAAACATAACTCAATGCCGCAAATTGTAACCAGTTTATATTTTGTCCAATCCTTATATAGATTTTTTAATGAAAAAATTCTTTCAATTATATTATTCGTTTTTGACTTTTGTTTATACGCAATATTCAAAACTTCTTTTCTTATTTTTTCGTCTTTACTTAAAGTATCAAGTATTTTATCTTGAACTATAAAACTGCTTTTTACCCTTTCATCTAGGTTACTTGAGGTTGAATTTTCCGGATATATGCGATACTTAATAAGAGGTTCTTCCATATTTGTCATTTTTAAATATTGAACAGCTTTTGCGTATAATAAATAATCCTCAGCATACAAAGCTTCATCAGTATACCTTAAATTATATTTATCAAAATCAGCTTTTCTAAACATAATTGTCGGATGAATAAATGCACAATCTGCAAGTAAATCCATAACCATCACATCTTTTGGCTTTTTAATTACATTTTTTGAATCAATTACTTCAGCATATCCGCCTACAAGCGAATATTGGGAATGCTTTTCCAAATATTCAATTTGTTTCTCAAATCTGTCAGGAAAACTTATATCATCAGAATCCATTCTTGCAATGTATTCACCTTTTGCCCTATCCCAACCGTTATTTAGGGCTGCTACTATACCTTGATTTTCCTGTTTTAAATAAATAATTCTATCATCTTTGTATGACAAAATAACGTCTTCTGCATTGTTCGTTGAACCGTCATTAATAATTATAAATTCAAAGTTTGAAAACGTTTGATTTAATATACTCTCAATTGCCGTTCGCAAAAATTCTTCTTTTGTATTATAAACCGGCATTAATACAGATATCCATTTTGAACTATTCATAAAACGCTCCTTTTCAAAATTACAACGAAATTGTATCGTTTGCAAGTCTAAACAGGAGCTTAAAAAAATTCTTCAATCCAATGAAAGCATATAAACAGATATTGCGGATATTAAAATAACGCTTACTACAAACCAAAACGCAACAGAAATTAAAGGATTAAATCCCAGTTCATTTGGTTCTTCTGATTCATTAAAATTTTTAATAACATTTTTTGAAAAATCAGGCTTAGATTCCAACTTTGTTTTTCTAAAAGAATCACGCATAAGTTTTCTTATATGATAGCTATCTTCCAATTCTTTTCTTGCCTTTTTATTATTAATTGTATATTTTCTTATTTTCACATTTTCCTCCTCTGGTAATTCATTATCTATATATGCGGAAAGATTTTTTTTGAAGAATTGATACTGGTGTGAAGAATGAGTATTTGTAGAAAAAACTTCTTCCTTTTCTGTGCTGGAGCCTTTTTTTATGTCAGAAAAAAGAGAACGAATAATATTTAATTTTGCACGACAAGTCGGACATTCCCTCAAATGCTCTTCAACTTTTTCTTTTAATGACTCAGATAAATCTCCGTCTATATAAAACGAGATTAGTACATCCATTTGTAAACAAGTTATTTCCATTTTTACTCCATAGAAGAGGGTTTAATAACACTGCCCCCTCACCCCTGCCCTCTCCCTCAGGGAGAGGAAGCTTAATTTATATAAACTCTTTTAATTGTTCCTGCAATTTACTCCTTGCTCTTGAAATTCTGGATTTTACAGTCCCGATAGTTGTATTGGTAAGTTTTGATATATCTTCATAACTCAAACCCTCATATTCTCGCAAAACAATTACTATTCGCAAATTTTTAGGCAGACTTAAAAGCGCTATTTTGATTATTTTGTCCATTTCTGAAAATAAACATTTTTCCCCGGGCTCACAACCGAGTTTGTCTTTTAGTTCCAAAATTTTATCTTCGTCGTAATCTAATTTTTCGTCTTTTGAATGAGTTTTTGTGTAATCATAATATGTATATGTAACAATATGGTTCAGCCAAGATTTAAAACAATGCGGTTCTTTGAGTGTCTTTATACATTTTGCGGTTTTGAGAAGTGCATCTTGAGTTAAATCGGCAGCATCTTGACGTTTTTCCGTAAGATATGAAAACATACCGAACACATTTTTCTGAATACGCCTGATAAGTTCTTCAAGCGCCTTAATGTCTCCTTCTTGTGATAGTTTTATGATAGCTGCCATATCACCCTTTTTGTAATCAAAATTCGGCACTGTATTTATCTCCGCTTTTATTTTGCATAAAGTTAAGACTAAAATAAATTAGACAATAAGGGGATAAAATTAATTCAATACAAAAACGCGTCATTCTGAGGGAGATAACAATTTTAACCCGAAGAATCTTTTGCAAAAAAAACGCGTCATTCTGAAGGGCATAACAATTTTAACCCGAAGAATCTCATGCAAGCTTTGAAAGAGATACTTCGCTAACGCTCAGTATGACAGGTGTCGTGTGCATTTTAATCTAGGAAAAACTTAGATATCTTCTAAACCTTTTGCAAGTTTAATAAATTTTTCTTTGATAATTTGCTCTATACCCTGCTCATTAAGCTTGTCGAGGACTTCTTGCGTAGAACCTAAACATATAACACTTTCAGCGCCGTATTGACTTCCGCGCTTAACAGCAGCGGCTTCAAGATATCTCTTATCTTCAGCACCCGGAACTTTCGGAACAGATATTTTTAGAAGAAAATGAGTTGCACTAAGCGACTTGTCAGGGTTTTCAAATTCTTCCCATACAACGTCAAAATCACCTTTTGATGGTACAATATCTTTATTTTTTGCTTTATTTTTCAAATCCGAAACCATTTTTTTGACAAGCTCTTCCATTTTCTCAACTCCTTTTGTTAAGCCGCTATTTACATTACTCGGCTTAACTCCGCTAAATTTTATGTTGTTGATTTTGTTTTGATTAATTCTGTTATCCATATTCTGTCCTTTATTTTATATTATTTGTGAGTAAATGTATAGTGGAATAAATTAAACTTTTCGTCCAAATATTTTACATTTAATTTGTTCAATTTTTATGTCATAAATTTCTGTACTTAAACCAACTTTTTCAGCAAGCTGTTTCATGCCCTTGTACTGTTTCATAATCATTTCCAAAATATTATATGAATCAAGCGGTATACCTTTTTGTTTTACTTGTTCAATAAATTGTTTTTGTACATTTTGTAAAATTCTTATTTGATTTTTAACAATTTCTTGTTTTTTTTGTAATGAACTTTCTATTTTGAACAGTTCTTCTAATTTATTAAATTGTTCTGTTTCTGTACTCATAATTATCACCTATATATTTAATTCAAATAGTTTCATCTCACTAAAATATGTTTTATAAATATCCAATGGAAGTTCTATTCTAAACCTTGTATCATGTGGATTTACAACAAAAACAGTTTTTGATGTTTCATCATAACCGTCTATTCGATAGGCATGTCCGTTGTGTAAATCATACTTTGAAGCTATCTCTCTTGGTATATTTACATCACTATTAATACCGGTTCTTAAAACTACATTCGGATTATCATTATATTTTATCAATATTTCTTCAAATAATTCAGCATTACTAATTGTCGGCATTTCTCCGCTCTGCCCGAGAAGAAGTTTGAAGCCTCTTTCTTCCTGACCGCCGACAATACTGTTCATCATTTTATTTAAGTCTGCAAGTGATGATATATCTTCTACTTTTTTCCCAGAACATACAAATGCAACGGCTTCCTCTAGTAGTCTTATACCTGTACATGCATCAGCATGTTTTGCAAAAATGCTATTGTCTGTTGATATCGGTTTTCCTTCTTTAAATGGTATCGCTTCTTTGTTTGGTAATGTTACATAAACTGTTCCGTCTTTCTCAGAGAACAATTGAAGAAGTTTGGAACGTCCTGTTGGAGAGCTCATAAGAACATCCATTGTTGAAATTAACCAACAATCACCTAAAGCTCCTTGTTGTGTTCCAAATCGGTCTTGTCGAGGGAATAGGTTAAAATACGTTTGTAAAGATATATTCAGTTTTACTAATTGATTATTTTCTCTAACATGTAATACTCCTGCAATAGTACAAATTTCACCGGCAGGAACTTTATCCAAAATCTGTTCGAGCGGAGTATCTTTTGGGAATTGATTAATTTTAGCACCTTCTTTTATTGATTTAGTGTCTTTTATATAGTTTTTGGTAAAGAAATAATCTCCTTTTAACTTTTTAAAGTTTTCATAAGGTAAATATGAAATACCTGCTTCATTCATAATTTTAACTTTTTGATATACATTTTTCATAGATGTTAAGTTGTCTATACCTATATGATCAATCAACGATGCATTTGTGTCTAATATATAATCAAGTGCTTGTCTAAGGTCATTATTTTTTCTTGCTTTTTGAATTAAATGCAAATCCCATTTTCTATCTTTTTCTAAAAATTTGAGTGCAAGATTAAAGTCGTTGTCATCTTTTACATATTGTAATACTTCGTTTATATTAACATTCGGATATTTTTGTTTCAAAATTTTGACATATTGTTTTGTATTTGGATTCGCACTAATTTCTTCAACTACTGTTTTAAAAGTTAGTGTTCTTTCAAAAAATCCAAATTTTTTCTTTGTTAAAATATCTGATAATTTTTGAATATCGGAATCGTTTTCTATAAATTGAAGAACTTGTTTTATTTGAGTAGAGGTATTAATTATTTTTGAACCGTCTTTATTTTGATAATTTATAAGCATTTTTACTGCAGTTCTTTTGGGTTCACTATCTGATATTTCCATTAAATAACTTAATCTGTCTTGATTATTAGTTTTGTAAAAATCAACAATAAATTTAAAATAGTCAATTGAAGATTGATCATTTAGATATTCTAAAAGACTGCTAGTAATTTCTATTTGCTTGTCTTGTTTTTTATTTTTATTGAATTCATTTATAAATTTTATAGCCTCAAGTTTACATGGATCATTGGCCAAATCTATGAAAGTTTTGTAATTGTAAATTGGTTTACCGGTATAATATTTCTGCAACTCTGTTACTATTTCAGGATTACTAATATGTTGAGCATATTGCATAGCTTCAATCACATCTTCTCCGGAGAAAAATTTTCTTGCATTATCTGCTACAAAACTTAAATAATCTCTGTTTTTCTTACATTCTGCCAAGATTTCTTTAATATCTGAACGTACATCAGAAACATATATTTCTGTTTCATTCTTATTATCAGAGGTTTTCGCTTCAAACATAGCGTTTACAATTTTTATATCTTCTGGTGTTTCGATAAAATCTAATACATCTTCTATTGCTCTATCTATATCGTGTCTGTTCATTTGTTCATAAATAAAATACTTTTTGTCCTTATACTTAAGTAATTCTACAATAGCTGCTCGTTGAACAGGAGTTTTAGCTTTTTGTGCAATATGAAATAAAGAATTGTTAAAGTATGCTTCAACGGTTCCTTGTCCGTATTCCGTTTCAATTTTCTCTGTTATTGTTTTAATATTTTTATCAAAATCAAAACCGTTAATTTCTTTAGAAAGAACTTTTATAATACTCTCACTTGACATTTTTTGTGACGGCAAAAGTTTATCCATTAATTCTTCTGCTCTAAGAATCTTTTCAGGAGTATCTAATTCTGCTTTTAAAATATTAAAATTACTATCATCCATATTTGTAGTTTCAAATATTTTATTGAGCAAATTAAAATAAGGAGAATCAATATTTGTAACTAATGTTCTTATCCAGCTTCTTGTACTGCCATATTTTTTATATAGTTTTGTAATTATTTCGGCATCTTTTGTACTTTGTAGCTTTGGCATAATTTCTCCTATACTAAATCCGTCAATGTGTTTATCTTTTCCTGAATAATCTTTATATGTACATTCTAACAATTTATTTAATATAGGTATTTGATGTTTATACTGTACAGAGTTTACAATATATTTTTTGTCCCATTCATCAAAACCAAATCTATCTATCATTTGTGTTAAATTTTTAATGTCTTCAATGTCAGTTTTTTCATTTATTTTTACACTTGATTCAGGCAAGATTTGCTCTTGTGATTTTGCGGTTTTTTCTACCTCGGTATTAAATTCCTCTAAAGCTCTTTCGGGGGTTATCAGTCCGTCTTTGATACCTTCACCGTAAAAATGCAGCGCCATTAGATTTTTAGCTTCTAAGCGTTTGTCAAATTTGTATGAACGTTTTATACCGTCTTTATCGGTATAGTTTTCGTAATCCTCAAGTTTCGGCTCTTTTGATTCAAAGCCGAGTTCAAGTCTGCGAAGGTGTGTATAATAATCCGTAAAATATTTGTTAAGCTGTTTGTATGCGTGTTTTGGCATTACATGTTCATCTATCAAATCCGCTATCGGCTTATACAAAACTTCAAGTTCGGGATATTGCGCCCAAGGGTGTTTACCTGTTCTTAAATCATAAGGAAGATGTTCAGCTTCAGCAAATTCGTTTACAAGTTCTCCCCTATACTGCCACTCAATAACTTCGCCTGTTTTAGTTTCAAAGTTTATTTGGAGTGCCGTATAACCTGACGGCTGTTTCTTTGTTGAAGCACCGTCAACAAATTCGGTAGTAGCTTTCGGGTCAATCTCTTTTGCAAGTTTTATAAACTCAACATCTACACCCATCTTTGCAGCTTCATATTTTAACTTGTGCATCTGCGCAGGAGTGAAAATCGGAATACCATCTTCTGAATAATAATTAGAAATTCTGACAGCTGTTAAGTCTTTGCCCTCTTCTTTAGCTTTTCTCATTGCTTCTAAAAGTTGTATTCTTACAGGTTCTGACTGAAGCTCTGCGGCTTTGAGTTCTGCTTGGTGCATTTTTACTTTCGCTTCTTCTAATTTTCCTTGAGCTTTTAGAGCATTAGCTTCTTTGATAATCGAAGCGACTTCGGGGTGTTTAGTATAATCACCTATTTCAAATACGGTTCTGCAAGCATATTTATCTCTAACATCTTTAAACGCATCAAAAAGCGTTTTAGTAGTATATGTTTCGCCTTTCTTTTTAGCTTCCGCTTCGTCTGAGATTGCGTCTTTTATGAAGTTTGCTATTTTGTCTCTTGTACTCCATTCGCCTTTAATACGATGACCGAATCTGCCGATTTTTGGGTCTGAAATACCTATCTCACCTGCCTGTTCAGTAAAATATCCTTCCAAGTTATCATAATGGTCATTGAGATAGTTAACAACCGCATCAATCTGTTTATCCGTAACATCTTGAACCTTCGGAGGATTAGTTAACATATCTAATACAATTTGTAATTCTTCCGCTTTTTGAGGTTCAGTTTTTCTTAATTTTTCAATCTCTATTTCAAGTTCTTTAACTTTTTCAGGGTTTTCCAAATGTTTACCAACCTCAAAAATCTTGTTACCAAGCTCTGTATATGGAGTAAGAGGTTTAGAATATCTTTGGTCAGTTACACTTTTGTTTCCCTCAGCCACTTTAGAGCTAACAGGAGTTGCTTGATGAGAAGTTTCGTTACCTTTTACCCCTTTATTTACCCCTTCGTCTTCAGGGTATTCTTTTTTAATATCAGGGTCTTTAAGCAAAGCTGTCAGCTCTTCGGCTTCTTTTGGAGTCAAGCCTTGAGTTTTCTCTTTATGCCTTAATACTCTATATCTGTCTCCTTTCATACCCAAATGCGCGGCATCCTTAATATCACCGCCCATGCCTGCTAAGATACCGATTAAGTTGGACTGAAGGAGTGACATCCAATCGTCTTGTGTATCAAGAACCCCCATCATTACCAAGTCACCCGCATATGAAATAATAAAATCAGCACTCAATTTTACACCGGCTGCTTTCATGAAACTCTTTAAATATTCAGGGTTTGCAAACACTTGTTTTAATGCTTCAACTCTGTTACCTTTTACCATCTCTTTTTTTAAAACTTCCGCAAGCTTTTTGTCTATAAGTTTATGAAAAGCTTTCATACCTGTTTTAGCGGCTTTCATACCTACTACAAATCCGCCTGCATTCATAACAAGAGTTTTACTAAGTTCTTCTATTTCTTCTTTATCAAGATTAGTTCTAGTACTTGCTTCATATAACCCTAACCCGCTTTCAGCCGCCATACCGCCAATTGCAAGAGTATTACCTACCGTAACCATTGCCGCTCCTATCGGTGCGGCAGGAGTAAAGCAAAGTATTCCTCCTACAACAGTCAAACCCATACCGGTCATTGATACATCACCGGTATATCTCTGAATAAAAGTTTGGTTATCTTCTGCCATTGCAGAAGTCAGTTCTTGGGTGAATTCGTGACCATAGGCTTGAGTATATGCAGATTCTACTTGTTCGGAGATTGATGTAAGTACATCTTCTACCTCACCGCCTAAAGTGTCCTTTAATTGTTCGCTTAACTTTTTGTCCTCCAATCTTAGAAGCTGTCTCAAAACAGAATTCTTTTCCGAGTCGCTTTTTAGGTTTGATAAATCTAAAGAAAGATTTCCGTTTTCGTCAGAAACAACTGAGATTTTAAGGTTGTTTTCAGATATTAGTTTTTCAAGTTCTTGTTTTGCCAAATACGGTTCAAATACATTCTCATAATATGCAGAAAATAATGCCGTAACTTTTTCTGCTTGTTTTTCAGGATTTGGTTGAGAATTGTTGTATATAACTCCGCCGTTTATTCCATATTTTGAAACTGATTCATTTTGATAAAAGTTCAGTAATTCATCACTTCCAGTCTTGAAGGATTGATATTTATTATATGCACTTGTTACAAAGTTAGTTTTTTGATTTTGTCTTAAATAATTTTCTACTTTTGCTTTTGAATACTCTTGATTGCGCTCAAATTTGAATACTTCTTCAAAAGTCATTGGCTCTGCTGTATTATATTCTTCCGGGACAGGTGCTTTTACACTATATGCTATTTTCTGTCTGTAATTAGGTTCCACTTTTGAATCTTTTAGGTCTTTTGCTTTCATTTTTGCGTAAATACCTTCAAGAAATTTCTCACACCCTTTATCAGTAGTCACCAATAAAGTTCTTTGCATATTTTTCAGTTCTTCTAAAGATTCTATTTGGTTGACCATTGTATTGATATAGAATTCCATTTGCTCATAAAGTTGTTTTCTCGATAAATTTTCTTTATCTTTTATTCTGTCAATAAAATCAATTCCTGCAGAATCTTTTCTAAGCAGTCTCCTTTTTATCATTATTTTGAGGTGTTCTCTGTTTTGTAAGAAGTATTCTTTCTTGCCTAGTTTTCCTTCTTTAGCTGATGTTAAATTTTGACACCCGATTTCTTGTATAGCAATAGCTTCTTCTATATTAGTTAAAGAAAGTTGAGCCATATCTTCCAAATTATCAATCAAAAAATATGACAACAGACCTGTAAATGGTGCTGTATATAATGAAACATTTTTAATTTTTTGGAGCAAATCAGGATGATTGTACATATAATTTTTAAATTTGTTGTACTTTTCCCCTACTTTACCGTTATCTACATCAAATAAAATGCCTCGGCTGTTTGCAAGATCCTCATTTATAGTCTGAATAATTTTCTCTTGCGCTTGTTCTTCTGTAAGGTTTACATTAAAAGGGACTTTATCAAGTGTTAATGGTTCTTTTGCGGTTTCCTCTTCCGGTTTTACAAGTTTTGATAAAAATTCAAAAAGGTCTGATGCATTTATATTTAAATCTTTAAATTCTTTATTTGCTCCAATAAACTCTTCGGCTTCATTCTGCTCAAATATAGATGTGTCTTTGCCTTTAGAAGATTGTGCGGCTTTTTGCATCGTAATAAAAAGAGAATTTAACTCTGTCTTATCTAACTTTTCATCACCGTTAGTATTAAATATATTAAAAATCTTCTCTAAGGCACTATTATTTGTAAGGTCACTTTTCTTAAGCTCCTTAAGGTTTTCTAAACTAAATTTCTTCCCGTTATTTGATTGTAACCAGAATTCGTTTAATCCCATTTTACTTTATCCTTACCCCATGTTTATCGGCACATTGAGGCAAAAACTTTAATTTTTTAGATAAATTGTTACAATTTGTTACAATTAGGCAAATATTGAGAGCAAAATGTTTTTATATATGTATGGATAGTGTGCAATTTAAAAATATTGGGGTGAATAATTCCCAGAATATACATCAAGTCAACCGTAAACAAGATTCTGCGGTTACAAATCCTGCTGTAACCAGAACGGCTGTTCCCGAATTTAGACCGGCTTCTTATACAACACCGGTAACTATCCGTACAACTCTTGCAACTAAAGACGAAAAGAAAAAATACAAAGAACTTATGGAAGAGCTTGTTGAGCCGAAATATAAAAGAAAACTCGAATATGCTCTAAAATCGGGAAAGCTTTTAAAAGATAATTCCAATGATAAAAGTACAGTATTAGATAATTTGTATAAAATTATTACGGAAGACAGAGATCCAGGATTAGATAAGAACACCATTCTCCAAGAATGTCTTGATATATTAGCGAATCCTTATGTAATAACCCAAACTTGCGAAGATATTCCGCAGGAATATCAGAAATCCATAATCGGATTAATTACTAATCTTGACACTAATCCGCAAAAGATTATGGAAGCAAAATGGGAACTGGATAATATGCACACAGGCACTTGCCCTGCCGCAAGTATTGAATTCGATTTAGCAACAAAGCATACTGCCGAATTCTTTAGATTGGTAGAAGGTCTTACTTCTCCTAAGCACGAAGTAACAAAACGAATAAAGCTCGACAGTCTCTCAGAAAATACTCTTGATGCGGTTTGGTTATTAAACAAATTTAAAACTCCATGGCAAAAAGAAGGTTTTGACAGTGCAACAGTTTTATTAAAGCCTGATGAAAACGCAATAATAAGAGCAAGAATTCAGAACCAGCATAAAGATAAAGGTGAACGTTCTTTGATTGACGTGTTGATGCAATCTACATTTATGCAGTTGGGTTCTCAACAGACATATAATTCTCTGACAGATAAGCGTGCGCCAAATGATTGGACACAAGACAGCGGAGGGCTGATTGAATTTGAAAAAACTTTTGTTGAATCCGTTATTGAAGACAAAAATACTACTTCTGTCATCTACCAAAATGTAGATGAAGAAGGAAGATTAAGCGGTTATACAAAAGATTTCGACACAATAAAAAAAGAGCTCCTTGCGACATTAAAAGCGGGACATAATATTAATATCGGATATACTTGGCCAGATCCTGCAAATGATAACAGGCTTGCAGGACACGAAATTACTATCGTAAGCTACAAAGTTAAGCCGAATGGTGAAGGTGTATTTATTTGTCAGGATTCTGACGATGATAAAGCCGAACCGATTGAAATGAGCGAGAAAGAGCTCCTTCCCAAAATCCACCATGCCGGTATCCCTGAATCTATCGCAAGTAAAGATTTTGACTACGAAGAAAGCTGGAAAGTAACTTTGGACGAATATAACGAAAAGAAGGGAAAATAGTATTTAAGTTTTTCTTTTGAACTTAATAAATTATTTAGCATTATAAATACGACTTAAGAATACTAAAATCCCACGGTTTGATTTGATGCTTTGTTAAATCATGAAATGTAAATGACTTTGTAAGCGGATGAGATGCTAAACCAAAATTGCATTTTTCATAAACTTCTCTCTGTAAAAAACTATCTTTATCACCTTCATAATTTTTATCATATAAACCTTGTGTTTCATAATGCTCATTTTCGGTATTTTTATAAAATCCTATACTAAAATCGTTAAGATCACTGTTTTTTCTTTTTTTATCAATACCTGTTATACCTTTTGTTCTGTATTGAACAAAACATTGTTTTTTTTCATCATATTTTGCATGAATTCCAAAATCTCCGTTCGTAATTAATTTTTTTGGTTGCTCATTTTGGATATCATACAAATATGTAAAAATAGGATTAGCATTTCTTTTTTTATTTACAAAATATTCATGGACTGATACTTTTCCGTCAGAGTTAATATAATCAATATCAGTAGTATCGTTATATGATTTTTCCTGAGATTTACATCCGTTTTTTGCTCTTGATATAATATCCTGCGCATAAGCGTTCATTGTCACATCATTTTTTATCTCCGGTATAGGTTTTACTTCATTAAAACGCACATTGAGATATTTTATTACTCCGTCTTTAATACTTTCAGAAATCATCAATCTGCCATCTTTATCATATATAAAAGCACTATAACAAGCTTCACTGTATCCACCATAGCATACTTTTAATAGTTTTTTATCATTAGTATCTCTATATTCTATATATGAATCAGTTCCCCCATCATAAATCTCAACAGTTGAACCGTCCTGTTTAAATATTTCATACTTATAAGGATGAAATTCTTTATATTTAGTTCCATGTTCTTTTAACAGAGTCCTGCCATCTAAATCTTTTCCAATTCTTTTTATGCTATATTTTTCATTTACAAATTCATAACGGCCTTCTATAAAACTTCTTACGGTTTCAAGATAAGAATTCATCGTTTTCTTAAATTGAATTTGTATGTCTCTGTATTCAAAAGAATCTTGCAGTGGTTCCCCTAGCAGATTCTTAATTATTTTACTTGCCTCTGCTATACGCACTGTATCAAGCTTTTGATTTTTTCTTTGGGCTTCAATTGCTTTGATAATATTATCGGAAACAATATATTTTTCTTTCTGTTTAGATGTTTGAATATTTTTAGTATAAACCCTCTGAGTTCCTTCTTTTTGGAAAATAACAGATTTTTGTACCGGTTCTTCAATAGGTTTTTGAACAGATTTTTCAATCTGCTTTTCTGTATCCTTTACAATCGTCTGTTCAATAGCTTTAGGTTTGTTTAATTCTTCTTTATGGCGAACAAGCCCTGATAATATAGCAGCTAATGTTCTTTTCTTTTCACGTATTTCTTCCGTTATCCCTTGCTTATATGCTTCTTTTATTATCGGCTTATAGATATCTGCCTTTTCTCGTAATATTTGATTTTCTATTTCTAAATCTTTATTAACTTTTGTTTGTGAAGATATAAACTCATCTTTCTGAGCAATCTTGACTTTTAATGGTTCAATTGCATTTTTTATTTCATCTTTTACAGCTTCTGCAGTCTCTTCTACTGCTCTTTTTATTGAAGATACAACCTCTGCATATTTTACTGTATTGAAATAACTTTTCTCTAATTTGTTAATATATTTTTCGGATATTTCATTGATTTGGATAGCCATAGAGAAATTATATCATAATTATAATTGTTCATGCTAAAATCATAGAAAAAGAGGGAGATTATATGTCAATTTTAATAATGATACTTTTACTTAGTTTGCTTATACTTGTTCACGAAGCAGGGCATTTTTGCGCCGCTAGGGCGTTTGGTATAAGAGTTGATAAATTTGGATTCGGACTTCCGATAGGACCGACTCTATATAAAACAAAAGTCGGTGATGTAGAAGTTTTAGTTCACGCTTTTCTTTTAGGCGGATATGTTTCATTTCCTGATGACGAAAAAGATTGTGACCTTCCTAAAGATTCTCCCGAAAGATTTATTAATAAACCGGTATGGCAAAGAGTAATTGTTGTCTCAGCAGGCGTTATTGCTAACGTAATATGTGCAATTGCGCTGGTTATGGTTGTTGCTATTTTTACAGGGAAATTACCATCCGGTAATTATGAAGTTTATGTCGGTGATATCAGTGCTCCTAAAGAAGCAAGTATTTGGCAGTCAGGTCTGCAAAAAGGAGACAGAATATTAAAAGCTAACGGCTGTGATATTAACAATGCGTATTCTCTTGTGACCATAGTCAAAAACAGTGCCAAAAATAACGGATTAATAACCGAAGATATTGTTGAGGCAAACTATAAAGAGTTAAAAAATCTAAACCCGGGATTAGTAAAGGACGAAACAATTCCTAGCGGTTTAGCAGTAAGACTTCCACAGAAATTGTCCCAAGAAGTCATAACTATGGACGAGTATGCTGCTAAGGGTGCTAAGTATTTTAAACCTCAAGGTGAGAAAATTGATGAATCACTCTTGGAACTTGTTAAACAAATCGAAGGAAAAACGGTTTACGTTTCTGATGGCAAATATACCCTTGAGGATATATCAAAAGCTCTGTCTAACGGGTATCATCCGATTAATCTTACAATAGAAAGAAATGGTGTAGTTTTAGATTTAAAACCGATTTATCCTGATGAAAAAGGTATTATAGGTATAGGACTTTCTACAAAAAAAACTATGATTGAAACAAAAAATCCCGTTTCTGTTGTAACAGAAAGTTATGTTTATCTTTGGGACAACACTTATACTATGATGTACTCTTTAGGTCAGCTGTTTACGGGTAATATTCCGCTTAAAGATATGCACGGTGTCGTTGCTATTACCAAAATCGGCGGAGATATGATTGATAAGAGCGGAAAAAGTTCAGGGATTTTACTTGCGGCACTAATTTCAATGAACCTTGCCATACTTAACATTTTACCTATTCCTGCACTTGACGGCGGGCATCTTATGTTTTTAACAATAGAAAAAATTATGAGAAAACCTGTTGACGAAAAGATTATAGAAGTTGTTTCAACAGTGTTCTTCTCTTTGCTGATTATATTAATGATATTTGTCGTTTTTAACGATATAACACTTATCGTAAGAAAATAGTGTATATTTAATCTTTTAGCAACAATTCGGAGAGCTCTCCGAATTGTTCTATGGAGAGTTTTTCTCCCCGAATGTTTTCATCAAGGTTTAACTCTTTAAGCGCTTTTTCCACATTTTCTTTGCTGAAACCGTTTGATACAAGACAGTTTTTAAGAGTTTTTCTTCTCTGAGAAAACGCAGATTTTATTGTTTTTCTGAAATGTGTATAGTCTGTAAGTTTTAGTTTTGGTTCTTTTCTTACCTTCATTGACACAAGAGCCGAATTAACTTTCGGAGCAGGATAGAATGATTTTCGCCCGACTGTTCTTATAATTTCACAGTTTGCCCAAAATTGAGACAGAATTGTTAAAAGTCCGTATTGTTTTCCCGAACTTTTTTCCGTGGCAACGATTCTGTGCGCAACTTCTTCCTGAACCATTAGGATTATATCAATTATTTTATTTCTGTTTTCGTTCGTTAAATCATCAATTTCGCCCAAAAGATGAGCAATAATAGGAGAAGTTATATAATACGGAATATTTGCAACTATTTTTATTTGCTCATCGCATAAGGTCGACAAATCGGTTTTTAAAATATCATTATGAATAATTTCTAAATTGCCGTATTTATTGATTTCTTGATTACATTCAAGTTCTTTAATTGCTTCTTCATCAAGTTCTATAGCAATAACTTTTTTTGCGTATTTAACAAGTTGTTCGGTTACAAAACCGACTCCGGGGCCGATTTCTACAACAACATCATCTTTTGTTATTTTTGCATAATCAATAATATCTTGGATGACCTCACCGTTAATAAGGAAGTTTTGTCCAAGACGTTTTTTTGTTCTGAAAAATTTTGCCCTGCCGTAGTAGTCCACCATGGCTTCTATAATAGCACAAAGAGGTAAGAGATAAAACAGTTTTATTGATGTAGATTAAAAATAGTGACAGAGTGACTTCGCTGCTCTTGGTGACAAAATAAGCACAAACGAACTAAGTCGCTCCATCACTTTTATAGTATAATTAAATAAGGAGTTTAATAGTGAACTATTGCGAATCAAAAACAAAAAGTCGTTTAGAGTACAACCAATTATTGGAAGAATTTATTTTGGGGTGCAAAAACACTCAAAAAGTCGGTATGGAGTATGAACGTATCCCTGTTCATAAATCTACGGGTGAAGTTGTTTCATACTACGGTGAGTACGGAATGTGCGAACTTTTGAGAGAATTCGCACGTGAAGATAATTGGGATTATATCTTGGATGACGTCAATATAATCGGGCTGAAAAAACTCCACGATACTATTACGCTTGAGCCTGGGTGTCAGTTTGAACTGAGTGTAGAGCCTCAAGAGCTAATAAAAGATTTGAAGGCAAAGATTGAAAATATTGATTCCGCTATTAAACCGATATTGGAAAAGTTTGAGATTGAACTTATTAATAAAGGTGTCTCGCCAAAAACAACATACAGAAATATAGACTTGCTCCCCAAACGCAGGTACGCAATTATGGCAAATTATATGTGGGGAATTTTATCTGACGTAATGATGAGAGAAACTGCGGGAATCCAAGTCGGAATTGATTATAAATCGGAATCTGATGCAATAAAAAAATTCAACCTTGCAAATATGATGATGCCGTTTGTGACTGCAATGTATTCAAATTCTAAAATCAGAGGCGGAGTAAATACAGGATATAAATCCTTCAGAGCTCTTGCTTGGCTTAATACAGATAATGAAAGATGCGGTTTTGCGACACGCTTTACGGATGGAATGTGTTTTAGAGATTATGTAAACAGACTTCTTGATACTCCAATGATTTTTATTAACAGAGAAAATCAAACTCTAAGTCTGAACGGAAGACTAACATTCAAGCAATTTATGGAAAAAGGGTATGAAGGTTTTGAAGCTAATATTGAAGATTGGAAACTGCATTCTAACTTGTATTTTCCGGATGTAAGACTAAGAAATTTTATTGAAATTAGAAACCACGACTGCGTAGGAGGAGGACTGGAATACTCAATACCCGCTTTGTATAAAGGAATTATGTATAGTTCCGATGCTATAAGTGAAGTTGAAAAAATGCTTTCAAAATACTTCTACAATGAATTAAACGAACTAAGATACAATGTCGCAAGATTCGGTATTCATTCAAAAATCAGGGGGGTAAAAGTAAGGGATATATGCAAAGCTTTGGTAGAAATTTCTTACAACTCATTAAAAAATCAGTCTGATAACGAAGAAAATTTCTTAGAACCAATCATAGAGCTTTTAAATAAAAACAAAATGCCTGCCGATTTATAATAAACTTTATGTATTTACGCCTTGTCTTTCTTATAAATATATTATATAATTAATCCTAAGAAGAGAGATAGGAGATTTTATGCTGACTTTAGAAAAAAATGAAGGCGTTATTACGCAGATTATCGGTCCTGTAATTGACGTAGAATTTGCTCAAGGAGAGCTTCCTGAAATTTATAATGCATTAAATATTACTTGTGAAAACGGAACTGTTATTGTTGCGGAAGTACAGCAAATGCTCGGCTCAAACAGAGTCAGAACAGTTGCTATGTCATCAACTGACGGTCTTAAAAGAGGAATGAAGGTTGTTAACACAGGTGAACCTATTAAAATACCTGTCGGAAAACCAATCTTAGGAAGAATCCTTAACGTTATCGGCCAGCCTGTTGATAATGAAGGTGCTATCGAAACGGATACATACCTTCCAATCCACAGAGAATCTCCAAAGCTTGTTGATCAAAACACAGATGTAGAAATATTGGAAACAGGTATCAAAGCGATTGACCTTATTCAACCTTACCAAAAGGGCGGTAAAATCGGTCTGTTTGGAGGTGCAGGTGTCGGTAAAACCGTATTGATTATGGAACTTATTCATAACATTGCTTCCGAACACTCAGGTGTATCTGTATTTGGCGGTGTTGGTGAAAGAACTCGTGAAGGTAACGACTTATGGAACGAAATGAAGGAAT
This sequence comes from uncultured bacterium, assembly GCA_902779645.1. Taxonomy (GTDB): domain Bacteria; phylum Cyanobacteriota; class Vampirovibrionia; order Gastranaerophilales; family Gastranaerophilaceae; genus CAG-196. Next base: position 72,145 of record CACZCH010000006.1, read on the forward strand.
CAGGAGTTATCGACAAAGTTGCTCTTATCTACGGACAAATGAATGAACCGCCGGGAGCAAGAATGAGAGTTGGTCTTTCTGCACTTACTGCCGCTGAATATTTCCGTGATTTTTCTAAACAAGACGTATTATTATTTATTGATAACATTTTCAGATTTACTCAGGCAGGTTCAGAAGTATCTGCACTATTAGGCCGTATGCCTTCTGCCGTTGGATATCAGCCTACACTTGCAACAGAAATGGGCGAATTACAAGAACGTATTACTTCTACAAAAGACGGTTCAATTACATCTGTTCAAGCTATCTACGTCCCTGCAGATGACTTGACTGACCCGGCTCCGGCTACTACGTTCTCACACTTGGATGCATCAACCGTTCTTTCAAGACAAATTGCATCACTTGGTATTTACCCTGCTGTTGACCCGCTTGCATCAAATTCAAGAGTTCTTGACCCAAATACAATCGGCGAAGAACACTATAACGTAACTAAGAGAGTGCTGGAAATCTTACAAAAATATAAAGAACTTCAAGATATAATTGCAATCTTAGGTATGGATGAACTTTCTGACGAAGATAAATTAACAGTAAACAGAGCCAGAAAAATTCAAAGATTCTTGTCTCAACCGTTCTTTGTTGCAGAACAATTCTCAGGTATCCCAGGTAAATACGTAAAACTTGAAGATACCATAAGAGGATTTAAGGAAATCATCGAAGGAAAACACGATGATCTTCCGGAACAAGCTTTCTATATGGTCGGAACTATTGAAGAAGCTATTGAGAAAGCAAAAACGCTGGAGTAAGACAATAAGGTACTAAGGGAATAGGGCACTAAGAATAAATTTCATAGTAACTTATATACTTGGTTCTTATTAACTTTCAAGAGGTTAATATGAATTTAAAAATAATAACTCACGAGAAAATAGTTTTTGAAGGCGAAGTTGATGAACTTGTTATTCATACAACAGGCGGTCTTATCGGCATATTAAAAGACCACATTCCGATAACAACCCCGCTTGAGATTGGCGTAACAAAAGCAAAAATCAACGATAAATTCAAATATTTTGCAACAATGGGCGGTGTATTCCAGTTTAAAGATAATAATGCCGTTATATTAACCGATGTTTGCGAAGACGGTTCTGATATTGACGTAGCAAGAGCTAATGCTGCAAAAGAACGCGCTGAAGCAAGACTCGCAGAACAAAACGCAGAACTTGATACACAAAGAGCTCAAGCTGCTCTCGCAAGAGCGCTTGCAAGACTTCAAGCTGCATTAAATCAATAAGGAGAGTGCATGAAAAAAGTTTTGTTATTATGCTTTTTATCGAGCATTGTCTGTTGCGCAAGCGCAAACACAGGCGACAAGTTTATTGATGCTCTGCGTAATTGCAGCTCTTTTAGCGATTCAGGTACTATAAATATTAATGGTATAGATGCAAAATCAGAAAAGCAAATGCTTGGTTGGCAAGGCGATAAATGCATCTACAAAGAATCTTTAAATTATAACGGAAATAATATTATAACAGCCTGCAATTTTTCAAGAACACAAGTCAACGAAATTGTTTCAATTGCAGATGCATACTTTATGAGCTTAAGGAGTTCAGGGCATCAACCTGATTTATCCTCTCTTGAATCAATTCAAAATAACCCTGTATCAAATATTATGAGCAGATACCTTCAAGACTCATCTGTCTGCACAATGAGCGTATCAGAATAGTAATAAAATAACAGAGTAACTTTTATAAAAGAAAAAACCCTAGTCTTTGAGATTAGGGTTCGGAATTTTTTTAATTAATTCCTCATGTGTAGAAGGTTAGTGTGTAGGTTGTATGAAAGGTTGTGTTATGTGTTTTCTCTTTTAATATCTATGTATATATAAAGTATTTTTGTTTTAAGAAATTGCCTGATTCGATGAATTTCTTTACAAAACTTTATATATCATTTCTATACAAAATAAGTAAAAACCCTGCCATTATTGCATATTTGGTCTTTTTTAACGCATTACAAAATGTTAATATTTGTAACAAAAACAAATAAGCATGGTGTAATTATTATAGAGTTATTCTATAATACGTGTATACAATGATATGTGATGTATATATAAAGAGAGAGTAATTAGGGGTTTATCCTAAAACTATCACGCTTTTAGAGAAAGGTTAGGGAATGGCAGTAGTAATTAAGACTAATTTAGAGTCGATGATTGTACAAAAGAATTTGAACTCTGCAACAAATTCATTAAATACAGCAATAGAGAGAATGTCAACCGGTTATAAATTGAATCATGCAAGCGATAACGCAGCTAATTATTCAATTTCAAACAGTTGGATTACAAAACTAGGTTCTCTTGATATTGCAACAGAAAATGCTTCAATGGGAAAAGATTTGTTATCAACATCAGAAGAGAATTATGGATTACTGACAGGGCATTTGCAACGTATCAGAGATTTGACCGAGCAAGCAGCTAACGGTACTTATGGTTCTGCTTCATTAAAAGCAATCCAATCAGAAATTAAATCAAGATTGGAAGAAATTACACGTATCGCAAAAAGTGCTGAGTTCAATGATATAAGCTTAATGTCAGGTTCATCTTTTGTAGCTAACGGTATAAACCTGCAGGTCGGATTATCGGCAGCAGATGACAGCATTATAAAATTGTCATCTACGCTGTTTAGTGATGCTACCGTTAACGGTTTATTTAAATCTGATAGTGCCTTTATGACAATTGTAACAGCTGCAAACGGCGGTACTGCGATTTCCGATTTAAATACTGATGACGGATATAACGCTGTTTCCGGTGCGTTTTCAGGTTTAAAAAAATCCGGTGACAAATGGATTATCCAAAAAGACGCAGGTAAAATGCCAAAAGACACTTTAGCAGCAATCGATTCCGCACTAACGGATATTTCTAACAGAGTAACTACATTAGGTTCTGCTCAAAATAGGGTGGACTCTGCAATTTCTTCGTTAGGTGTTCAAACACAAAACCTAACTGCATCACTTTCTACCATAAGAGATGCTGATGTAGCAAAAGAATCATCTGCTTATATTCAGTCGCAAATTTTGCAGCAAGCATCGGCTACATTGTTAGCTACTGCAAACCAAGCGCCTAGTATAGCATTAAGTTTAATATAATAAAAAATAACAAAATTGTTGTTGATTGGGATATGTACTTATATATGAGATTGGAGAAATTCAATCTCTTTTTATTGCGGTTGTATTAAAGTTTTAAATAAAAAAAATTAATATAAAGACATCCTGTTTATGCCTTTTATTTAAATAATGCTTGTATAAACTCTTTTGCATCAAAGTTTTTTAAATCTTCCATTTTTTCACCGACACCTACAAGTTTAACAGGTAGTCCCAGTTCTTTGGCAATTGCAAGAACGATTGCTCCTTTTGCTGAACCGTCAAGCTTAGTCAAAGCAACAGAAGTCAAATTAACACAATCTTTAAAAACCTTTGCCTGTTGAAGTCCGTTTTGGCCGGTATTTGCGTCTATAACTAGTATACTTTCTCTTAAATAATCAGAAGCATTCTTATCTATGACATTTTTTATTTTGGTTAATTCTTCCATTAAGTTAAATTTATTTTGCAGTCTTCCGGCTGTATCTACTAAAATAACATCGTAATGTTCATTCACCCCTTTTTGGATAGCTTCATAGACGACAGAAGCAGGATCAGCTTTATCTCGCCTTACGATATCTGCACCGGAGCGTTTTGACCAAATATCAACCTGCTCTTCAGCAGCAGCTCTGAATGTATCACCGGCAGCAATTAGAACTTTTTTGCCTTCGTTTTTAAACTTGTATGCAAGCTTGCCGATTAGAGTAGTCTTGCCTGCACCGTTTACTCCCGTAATAAAATAAATGTTCAATTCATTTTCTTTGTAACTTAATTCTGCATTTCCTGTTGTATCAAGAATTTTTATAAATTCGCTTTGCAAAAATTCTTTTACTTGCGAAGGTTTAATTTTTGTCTGACCTCTTAACTTATCAACAAGTTCAGAAGAGTAATTAACACCCAAGTCTGCACTAATTAGCAGGTCTTCCATGTCGTCTAAAACAAATTCAGAAAATTCTTCCTCCTCGGAAACTGCATCAACAACATTTCCTACAAGCGCTTGCGCAGTTTTAGATACTGTATTTTTGAGTTTACCAAAGAAATTGAACACGTTACTAGCCCTCTATATTAGGTATTAAGATTCTTCGCTTTTGCTCAGAATGACTCAATTATTATGCTTAACCCTTTAAACCGTTTTCAACAATAACTTTTGCCAATATACCGTTTACAAAAGAAGATGAATCTTCCGTTGAATATTTTTTAGCCAGCTCGACTGCTTCATCTACGATAACCTTGACAGGAGCGCCTTTCGTATAAAGCAGTTCGGTAATTGCAATTCTCAAAATGTCTTTATCTATTTTAACAAGTCTAGAGATATCCCAACCGTTTGAATATTTTTGAATTTCATTATCTACTGCTTTATTGTTTAGCTTAAATTGTTCTGCAATTTCTACCGTATAATTTTTTACTTCCGATTGATTTTCAAGCGTTGTAAATTCTGCTATTTCCAACGCTAGAATTGCTTTTTCCGCAACATCAAGCATTGTATCAACTTTACCAATCATCTCATCAGTCATAGGGATTTGAACCGGTTTATTTTTTGCCCCCAAAGGACGTGATAAGTTTGATTCGTGTTCCGCTTCATAAGATGATAAATCTTCTTTTATATCAATCAATGAGCCAACAGTTAAATTGAGTTCTTCCATTGCTGAATTTGAAAGGATTCTGACAGATTTAACCATAATATCTTCAAAATCTTTTTTTGAATATTTTGTTATCTCTTTTTCAAACTGTGAAAATAATATAAGTGCTAATTCTCTTGCTGCACGTCTTGCTTGCATGTCGTTTCTCCTATTTTTATTGATTATATACTATCATGAACAATTCAAAATTTATACAGTTTTATTTTTATTGTCTCAATTGTGATATAATCAAATTAATATTGGAGGATTATTCTATGGGAAAGAAACGCGCAATTATTGTTGTAATAGATTCTATGGGGTGCGGTGCAATGAGCGACTGCAATGATTTCGGAGATGTACCTGAATGCAATACCCTAAAAAATGTTTGTCATTTTAATAACGGATTAGATGTTCCAGTAATGGAAGCTATGGGGCTCGGCAATCTGGGAAACTTCGACGGAATTACAAAAACCTCAACACCAATTGCGCAATACGGGATTCTCCAAGAAAAATCCAAAGGAAAAGACACAACAACAGGTCACTGGGAGATTGCCGGACTCGTTTCAGAAAAACCTTTTGCAACTTTCCCAAATGGTTTCCCGAAAGAACTTATTGATAAATTTATTGAGGAAACAAAGTGCGGAGGAATATTGGCAAATATTCCCGCAAGCGGTACAGCTATTATAGAAAAATTAAATAACCAGCATCAAACAACTAAATATCCTATCATATATACTTCTGCAGACAGCGTTTTCCAAATCGCGCTTGATACGGATTTGATACCGCTCGAAACACTCTATGAATGGTGCAAAATTGCGCGCAAAATACTTGACGAAGGAAATTATAACGTAGCAAGAGTAATTGCCAGACCGTATAAAATCATAGACGGAAAGCCAACAAGAATTTCTAAAGACAGAAGAGACTATTCAATGGCTCCTCCTAAAAAAACAGTATTGGATAAATATAAAGATTTAGGTGTAAAAGTAATCGGAATAGGAAAAATTGAGGACATTTTCTCTAAAGCCGGCATTACGCATGCTATTCACACAGGTTCTAACAAAGAAGGTCTTGAACTTACAATAAAAGCAATAGACGGAACTTTGGATTTAGACAGTATCAAATACAGAGATGCAAATATTACGGATAACTCAAGAGAAATAATATTTACAAATCTTGTAGATACTGATATGCTTTTTGGACACAGAAATGATGCAAAAGGGTACGGCAATGCTATTGAGGAGATCGATGATTATTTGGAAAAGATTCTTCCTATAATAACAGAAGACGATTTACTTATTATCACAGCAGACCACGGTTGCGACCCGACAGTCGAAGGAACTGATCATACAAGAGAGCAAGTTCCGGTTCTGTATTATTCAAAAAATATTGAACCAAAAGATTTAGGAACAGAACAAGGATTTGATACAATCTCTAAACGCATAGAAGCTTGGTTAAATTAGCTCTTGTTGACTCTTAGTAATTTTTTAAAGCATTGGTAATCTAATATAATTGTAAATATTTGTAAAGAATTTTGCTATAAAATAGCAAAATTTTTTATTTACGGTTTTTTAACTGAACATAAAGCTCTCTCTTCTTATTTAAACGGACAGGCCTTGGTATTATACACAAGGTCTTTTTTTTATGCTTATTTTCTGATAATATACAAAAATGGCTAAGAGAAAGAAAAAACAAGGTATCGGGAAAAATAAAATAATAAGTTTCGGAATTACTTTTCTTTTAATGGCAACGGGATTATATTATGTCGGGCTTAATTATGTTCCTCAAAAATGGTATGAAACTCAAACAATGATGCCGAATCAGGTTGAATCATATTATGTAAATCAGTGGTGCACAAAGGATTTTGGGAGAAAAGAAGCTGTTTTGTGGGATATGACAAGAGTTGACTGTCTTTCAAAAGATTATGCAATTGAGTTTGATTTTGCTAAAAAATGGGCAGAAAGCATCGGTCAATCTTTATACTATTCAAAAATGACAGGAAAAGCTCCAGCCGTTGTTTTAATATTAACTTCTCCCGCTGATTATCATTATGTTAAAAGAGTTGAAAGATTAGACAACGGGATTAAAGTTTTCCTGGTAAAGGCTTTTTAAAAACTTACCATTCCAATTTTGTTTATTTTCTTGAGTGCTCAAATAAATTAGATGTTTTTACTCCCAGATGTATTTACCCCAGATGTATTTACCCCAAATATATTTACTCTCAAATATATTTACCCCCAAATATATTTACCCCCACTTCCCATGTTGCAAATAGAATTTGTCTGTATGATAATGATTACAAGGATAAAAGAATATTTATTCCGAAGAAAAGATAAGGAACGATTCATGAAAACGCAGAAAATAACACAACAGCCGAATTTTAACGGAAAGCTTGTTCTTATGCGTTGTAAAACATATGTTAAAAAAGATTTACCTCAAATGGACAAGAAGCTTAAAGAAATTACAAATTTGATTCAAGATAAACCGTATGATGTTTATATCTCTAAAAATAAGCTTAATCCTGATTTTTATAATATCTCGGCAAATACTTCATATAATGAAGCAAATCGGATAAAAGAATACACTGTTAAAGTAAAATCTAATGTAATAACGGAATCTATTGTTGATGCCGTAAAAGATGCAATGGATATGTACGAAAAATTTATTGCAAAAGACATTAAGAGGTAGTTAATGAGAACCGAACGCATAGATAATACAAACTTTCAAGGTAAATTGATTATATTAAATGATTTAAGTCATAAACCGTATGCCAATATAAATAAAATCAAAGATAATCTTGTGAAACAAATTGAATCGAAAAAATACGATTTATATATAGGACAAGACTATAGTGCCAACAAAATAAGATTTGCTGCATCACACTGTGAGCCAAGATATATACAAGGTGTGCTTGCTCATGAAGAAATTCCCATAACTGCTAATGCTTCAAGATACATCTATGCAGCGAAAAATGCAATCAATAGGTACGAAAAAGCAATAATGGATGTAGAACTAAAAAATTGGGAACAAAAACGAAAACAACAACAAATACAAGAATGCAAAGATGTTGTAGGAACTTTTATTTTTTCGCCATTATATGTGATGGGCTCAGTGTTGTCAGATGTTAGCCCAAAATTGGCAAAAAAGTATGAAGAATTATTAAATAAAATAGGATTATAAATTACCAAAAAAAAAGAAAGGATGAGAAAATGAGCAATTTAGACAAAATCATGAAACCAAAATCAATTGCAGTTGTCGGTGCTTCTACAAAAGAACACACAATCGGCTCTGACATCATGAAAAGATTACAGGAATACAAATTCAAGGGTAATATTTATCCGATTAACCCAAAGGGCGGAATTATCGAAGGCTTGCAAGCTTACACATCTGTTCTTGAAGTTCCTGGTGAAATCGATTTAGCAATTATTGTTGTTAATGCTAAATTCGTTCTTGCAACAATTGACCAGTGCCACGAAAAGGGCATCAAAGGTCTTTGCGTCATTACAGCAGGATTTAAAGAAACAGGTAAAGAAGGTGCTGAACTTGAAAAACAATTATTGGAAAAAGTTCAATCTTACGGTATGAGATGCGTTGGCCCTAACTGCTTAGGTGTTGTTAATACATTACCTGAAGTTTCTATGGACGGCTGTTTCGCAGAATCACTTCCTGAGAGAGGACACATCGGTTTCGTTTCTCAATCAGGTGCTTTAGGCGGCGGTATTTTGAACATCTTAAAAGACCTTAACTTAGGTTTTGCACAATTTATCTCTATTGGTAACCAAGCAGATGTTAACGCAGAAACTGCTCTTGAATACTGGGAAAATGATGATGACGTTCATCAAATGTTATTATATATGGAATCAATCCAAAACCCTGCTAACTTCCGTAAGTTAGCATCAAGAATCTCTAAGAAAAAACCAATCTTAGCCCTTAAAGCCGGTAGAAGTGCAGCAGGTGCTTCAGCAGCATCTTCTCACACAGGTTCACTCGCTGGTGCTGATAAAGCTGCTAACGCTTTACTTGGCCAATCAGGTGTAATCAGAGAATACTCTTTGAAGAACTTATTTGCTACAGCAAAAGTTTTTGCTAACTGCCCGATTCCAAAGGGTGATAGAGTTGCAATTATTACTAACTCAGGCGGCCCAGGCATTATGGCTACTGATGCAGTTTGTGAATACGGTATGCAAATGGCTAAGATTACTGATGAAACAAAAGAAAAACTCAGAAGCTTCTTACCTTCTGCTGCATCAGTTAAGAACCCTATCGATATGATAGCATCAGCTCCTATCGAACACTACAAGCAAACTCTTGAAACAGTTATTGCTGATGAAAATGTTGATATGATTATGGTTATCTATTTACCGTTCTTAGGTTTGAAAGATATTGATGTAGCTAAAGCTGTTATGGAAATCAAGGCTCAATATCCTCATAAACCTGTAATCGGTGTATTTATGACAAAATCTGAATTCTTCACAGCACTTTCTGATATGGATGTTAATATGCCGTTCTTTATGTACGCAGAAGAAGCTGCTGACGGATTTAACAGATTAAATCAACAAAGATTATGGATTGAAAGACCGGAAGGTCAAATCAAGAAATTTGATGTTGATTATGACAAGGCTAAATCAATCATAGCTAAATCAATTAATGAAGGCCGTGATCAATTAACTACAAGAGAATCAATCGATGTATTGGATGCTTATGGTATCAGAGTTTGTAAATCAGGCTTTGCAACTTCTGAAGACCAAGCAGTTTCAATTGCTGATTCAATCGGATACCCTGTTGTTATGAAGATGACTTCTAAAACAACATCTCACAAAACTGATGTTGGCGGTGTAAGAGTTAATATTCAATCTGCTGAGCAACTTAGAGCTGAATACCAAGACTTAATCTCTAAATTAACCGAAAAAGGTCTTATAGACGGTCTTGAAGGCGTAATCATTCAAGAAATGGTTAAAGGCTCAAGAGAAATGGTTTGCGGTATCGCAACAGATCCGCAATACGGCCCAATGATGATGTTCGGTTTAGGCGGTGTATTTATTGAAGTTATGAAAGACGTAACATTCAGAATCGCACCTCTTACAGATGTTGATGCTAAAGATATGATTAAATCTGTTAAAGCATACAAACTTCTTCAAGGTGCAAGAGGTACTACACCTGCTCAAATGGAACAAATTGAAGAAACATTGTTGAGATTATCTCAATTGGTATCTGATTTCAAATTCATTGATGAGTTGGATATTAACCCACTACTTATCTCTGAAAAGACAGGTGAAGGTATTGCAGTAGACGGTCGTATCAAAGTTCGTATGTCAGAAGCTCAAGAAGCTCTTGGCTATCACTGCGAAAACGGCGTTTGCGCTTGCTCATACTAATAGAGGAAAGGGTGTTCTTTTCTGAAGAAAAGAACCAAAAGACTTCTCATATTGGGTCGGCTGCTTGAACGGCATTGAGAATTGATAGCAAGGCTTGTTTATCCGCCTCAATGGTAAGGCTTCAAGATGGTTGATTCAGTATAAGATGAATAAAGTAAAAAAGGCGGTTTGAGAAAATTCTCAAACCGCCTTTTGATGTTTTTAGTTAATGATATTTACATTAAATATCACAAATTATTTGTTAAATTATAAAATAAAAAACCGTACCACTGCCTATCGAAGTAAAATAAAACAGTTTTTGCTTATAAAACCTACTTCTTAGAGATACAACACCCGCAAGGGTTACCTTAGTGCTGCTATGTTTCCATCCTGACACGGTTCGATATCTTACGCCATTATATTCTAAGCTATCAACAGCCTTATAAACATAGGCTCTTTTACAATACCCCTCACAGCAGGCTCTGCACCTCCTAGTCACTGGAGTCGAGAGATTCGCCACAATCCCCGTGGAGTACGGTAATAGGATAATATCACGAAACCACTCGGTTTTCAACCAATATTTTGGTATTTATATTACTTTGTACAAAATATAATTATAATACTGTCATTCTGAGGCAATAGCAATTTATGCCGAAGAATCTTACACAAGTTTGAATAAGATACATCGCCTAAAATAGTTATATAGCTCAGTATAACAGTTCTTCAGTTTTATTTTTACTTTATATAAGTTCTAGTATTTAAATAGTATATACTAAATATGTTAACTTTTGTAACAATATTTGCTCAAAATAGGCAATTTCTGAGAGCAGAAATACTTTATATACATGTAAACCATGAGGATTCATAGTTTTTAGATATAGATTATTATAGAGAAGAAAGGACAGGTAAAAATGTCAGGACAAGTACACGGAGATTATGGTCACACAGTAAAAGCAAATGTTAAACACAATTATTCATCTGCTAAACCATCACAAAACAAAATTGCATTGTTTGGAAATAGTGGTGACAGTCACCAGCTTCAAAAAATTCTTGAAAGAAATGGCGGGAATGTTCCTATTGGCGGCGGAGCATTTATACATTAATCAAAATTTATAATCATAGAACGACTAAAAACTTTCTGGTCAAGTATGCCCGGTCAGACTTTCTATTATGTTTCAAATACAATATAGAATACAGCGCTTTTCGTAATACGAAAAGCGCTATATTATTTGATTTTATTATTAACTTTCATTACGAAATTCCTATTTTTAAAAACTCGTCTTTACAAAACTTTACATTTGCACCTAAAAAAGGCAATTTCTGAAAAGTGAAATACTTTATATATATGTAAGCGATATTCAAGGAGAGTAAAACAGATGTTATTCACACTAAACACCATT
>CACZCH010000007.1 GCA_902779645.1 uncultured bacterium
GTCATACTGAGCCATACATCCGTTTAAGGCGAAGTATCTTGTTCAATTAATTATACGTGTCATTCTGAGCGTGAGCGAAGAATCTCATTCAAATCTTGCATAAGATTCTTCGGCATAAAATGATAACGCCTCAGAATGACAGCTTGCTTTTGCGTGTCATTATGAACCCAACAACAGTTTTAAGGGTGAAGAATCTTGTTGAAACTCGCCAGAGATTCTTCGGGCTAAATGGTTATTCCCCTCAGAATGACAAGTCTCGCGTCATACTGAGCCATACATCCATTTGGGGCGAAGTATCTCATTAAAAATATGTTATAATAGAAAAGATGAACGAGAAACAAGGATATACATATATTTTAACTAATACATACAACAAAGTTTTGTATATTGGAGTAACTTCAAATTTAAGTAAGAGAATATATGAACATAAAAATAAATTAGCAGATGGATTTACAAAAAAATATAATATAAATAAATTAGTGTATTATGAAGTCGTCCCAACAATAGAAACCGCGATACAGCGTGAAAAATATTTAAAAGGAAAAACCAGAGCATTTAAAATTGATTTGATTAATTCTTTTAATCCTGAATGGAAGGACTTATATGAGTCTATATTGTAAGAGATTCTTCGGGCTGAATGGCTATTTCCCTCAGAATGACATAAAACTTGTCATACTGAGCGGGGGTAAATATAAAGCGAAGTATCCAATTTAATTATACGCGTCATTCTGAGCGTGAGCGAAGAATCTCATTCAAATCTTGCATAAGATTCTTTGGCATGAATTGTTACTGCCTCAGAATGACGAAAAATTTTATATAACAATAAGGTGCGCATTCCGCGCACCTTATTACTTGTATATTGTTTTTGGGTTTTACCCAACATGCATACCAAATACTATTTTCTCATAGCCCAACGAGCAGCTGTTGTCTGAGCATCATTACCTTCAATAGGAGCACCGTCTTGGAAAGTAACATTACCCGGCAATGCGTTTGTACCCTTTAATGTTATAGCAAATTGGTCTTTGATATTTTTGTTAGCACCTGTACAATTCTCATCATCGCAAGTTGAAAGTTGATTTGGTGCCTTTTTACCGTTTGTATCTATAAATGCGTTGATCAAAGCTTCATCTGCAGTTGCACCATTAGTCGTAGTAGATGCATCATAGCATAAAACCGTTCCGTCACGGAAGAACACTTGTTTTAAGCCGTCGCACGCACCAGTAACTCCACCATCAACTGAAGATGCTACGTCAACCTGAGCTTTAGATACCATCATACCCCAAACAGATTGATCTAAAACACCATCTTCATAAACAGCACTTGTATTTGGCTCTGTTGATGTTGCAATTCCGCTATAATCAAAACCATCTACTGCAGCATTCATCTGACCTACTTCGTTCAATGTGTTCATTGATTTTCTGAATGCTGTAATTGCTTGTTGTTCTTGGGTGTTAGACATCAATGCAGGTAATGTGATTGTTGCTACAACACCGATGATTGCCAGAGTAATCAATACTTCAGCCAAAGTAAAACCGTGTTTCTTCATCATAAAGTTCCTTTCTCTTCTTAAACTACATAAAGCCTTAAATATACCTATTTTTATTATATCAACCGTTTCAATATGTGTCAATATAATGTGAATATTCTTGTATTTTTGTATCTAACGTAAAATTAAGGTATAAATTTCTGTTTTTTTGTAATATTTTGTAATGTTCATGTCATACTGTGCGGGGGTAGATAAATAGCGAAATATCCAATTTAATTATACGCGTCATTCTGAGCGTGAGCGAAGAATCTCATTCAAATCTTGCATAAGATTCTTCGGCATAAAATGATGACGCCTCAGAATGACGGAATAATATGTGTCATTCTGAACCTGACAATAATTTTAGGGGCGAAGAATCTTATTCAAGCCTAGCAAGAGATTCTTCGGGATACTGAGCCATACTTCCATTTGGGGCGAAGTATCTTGTACTAGTATGAGATTCTTCAGCATGAATTGTTACTGCCTCAGAATGACAGCTCGCTTTTATGCGTCATTCTGAACCCAACAGCAGTTTTAGGGATTAAGAATCTCATGTAACTTATGTATAAGATTCTTCGGACTGAATGGCTATTTCCCTCAGAATGACATAAAACTTGTCATACTGAGCCATACATCCGTTTAAGGCGAAGTATCTTATTCAAGCCTAGCAAGAGATTCTTCGGGTTGAATTGATATTGCGGGAATGAGTTCTTACGAACTCCCGCTCCCGCACCTCAGAATGACCAAAAAGTATGAAGAACTGGAAACTATACGTATAAGATGTCTAAACTGTCACAAATGTTCTTTAGGAGATACGAGAAATAACATTGTTTTTTCTGACGGTATCCCAAATCCAAAACTTATGCTTATAGGCGAAGCCCCCGGTTTTTATGAAGATAAGGAGGGAAAACCTTTTGTCGGAAAAGCGGGGCAATTGTTAGACAAAATTTTTGAATCCGTTGGACTAACTCGTAAACGTGATGTGTATATTTGCAATACAGTAAAATGCAGGCCGCCTGAAAACAGGAATCCTGAACCTAATGAAAAAGAAGCTTGCTGGGAGTTTTTGAAAGCACAAATAGATATTATCCAGCCCAAAATCATACTTCTTTGCGGAAATGTTGCCGTGCAGTCTATCTTAGGTAATATTGGCGGTATAACAAAAATTCGCGGGAAATGGTTTAATGGGGGAGAAAATGTACACGGCGCAAAGCTTATGCCAATCTTCCACCCTTCGTATCTTCTAAGAAATGATTCCCGCGAAAAAGGAAGTCCTAAATGGCTTATGTGGCAGGATATTCAAGAAATTAAACGAGAATTTGACAAGTTATAATTATTTAATAATATACACAAAAATTGGTGCAAAAATCGCTGTTAATATCCCAACCATAACAAGAGCGAGTGACGCCATTACAACCTGAAGTTCTCTTCCTTTTTCAGCACACCTTGCCGTACCTATTACGTGGCTTGCCGCGCCCATAGCAAGTCCTATTGAGATATCATGTTTAACCTTAAATAACTTCAAAAGTTTATGCCCGAACACTGCACCAAATACGCCTGTTAACACAGCAACACAAGCAGTAAGCTCAGGGACTCCGCCCATGCCTTTTGAAATTTCAACGGCAATCGGAGCCGTAACAGATTTAGGTAACATCGAAACGATTATGCTTAAAGGAGCGTGAGCAAATTTTCCGACGAAATAAGTACTTATTATCGCGAGAATTGACGCAAACAAAAATCCTGCATATATAACTCTTTTATTTTTAATCAAAAGGTCTTTATGCTTAAAAATAGGATATCCTAGCGCAACAACAGCCGGTATAAGAGAAAGAGTCAAATACTTTCCGCTCTTGTTATATGTTTCAAAATCTATATTAAAAATCTTTAAAATAGCTATTATAACTATCCCCGCAAGCAATACAGGCGGAAAAGGAATTGGTTTCCCCTTTATTTTTAATCTTTGAAACCCTTTAAAAAGAGCAACCGATAATATAAGTCCGAACGGATTAATCATGGCGATTCTTCCTCCAATGGTGAAGCCTTAAAAAAGCTAATCCGTATTCAATAAACAACCCTGTTAAAACTATAATTGCAGATGTTGTGATAAAGATTACAAGCAAAATCGGTATCAGATTTTTTAAAATCATAGACTGATAAGCTACAAGTCCTGCAATAAAAGGCAAAAGAAACATTGCCATGTTATTTATAAGCCATTCAGAGGTATCTTTAATCCAATTCTCTTTTATCACTCCCGAAATTAAAGATACTGCAAGCAGTATCAATCCCAAAATTGCAGGCGGAAATTGAATATGAACAAGTTTCAATATTTCCAAACTTAACAGATAATAACAAATTAATATTATCAGTCCTCGTGTAAAATCAAAAATCTTTTTTTGCATAACTCTATTATATTCCAAATATAAAGCTATTACTCTATAAAGATTATAAATACCATGTTATAATGCTTATATGGATAACGACAAAATAAGAGCAATGCGCAAACTCTCCAATGCCCTCAACGCAAATGATATGGAGTCCGCAAGAAAAATAATTGAAAATGATGTAAAACGTCATTTGCCTAAATATGAATACTATTTTTATTTAGGTTTAGTTAACGATGATTATGAAGAAAAACTTAAATACTATAATAAAGCAATTAAAGAAAATCCTGATTTTGCAGATGCATACATAAACAGAGGACTTGTTAAAAACGAGCTTAATGATTTTGAAGGTTCAATTACAGATTATGATAAGGCAATAGAGCTTGATTCCAAATGCTCGCTTGCATTCAATAACCGCGGATATTCAAAACATAAGAAAGGAGATTATGAAGGCGCATTAGCTGACTATAATAAAGCTATCCTTTTGAATCCTAATCTTAAAATTGCACTTGATAACAAAGCAAAACTACTATCCGAAGTCTGCATAAAAGACGATGAAGAGTTTGTAGCAAAGTATTATTTAAGCACCGGTATACACGAACTTAATAAAGGTAATTTTCTCGAAAGTATCAAAAACTTTGATGAATCACTTAAACACAATGATAAATCCGAGATAACGTATTTTTATAAAGCCGCAGCTTATCAAAGCTTGAATAATACTGACTTAGCTTATGAAAATTATACAAAAGCCATAGAACTTAATAACAAAATGGTTGACGCTTATTTTAATCGAGGACAACTAATGTTGAAAGATAATCCTAAACAGGCTCTTGACGATTTTGTATCAGCTGTCGCATTAGACTCGAATTTTATTGATGCATACTATGCTATTGCAGCCATTCAGAAAAATCTTGGCGAGTACGAAAATGCAATCAAAAACTTGGACAAAATATTAGAATTAGAGCCTATGGCAGTGAATGCAAAAGCTTTGAAAAAACTAATTCTGAACAAGTATATGAAATAATATTTGCAGATTTACGCTACAATATCAACACCTTTACTGCCTCGCCTGTTCATCAGAGAAACTGCAGCTTGCGAATTTAAAAACTCCAAAGCACCCATAAAGCTCTTTTTGTTAGATAATTCCTGCCGGGCTTCTATCATATTGTTTTGAATTTGAGAAGCAGTTAATTGCTCTTTTATTATTCTGTTTTGGTTAATTCCTGCAAACAGGTTTTTTTGCGGGAATCCGATTTGATTCTGTCCTTGAGCTTGCTCTACTTTTTCAACTAATTCTTTCAGAGCTGAATCATTTGTTTCTTCGTATTTTTCTGCTTTTTGAACTTCTGAAACAGTCTGAGAGGTTTTGGTCTGAGTTAAAATTTGTGAGAACGGATTGTTATTGCTTACAAAAGATTCTCTTGCAATGTCCATGACGTCAGCTTTAACATCTCCGGTCATGGCTTTTGCGCGCTCTCTTGCTCTCTTAAAAATCATCTCTTTAAGAGCTTCAGCATCTTGTCTATTCACGTATGAATTTAATTGATAACTCATTTTTCCTCTTATATGTTACTCTTATATATATATAAAAACATGAATGTAAAGAAAATTGACTAAATAGTATATAATTAATATATAATTGTTACATAACTTTACAAACGGTTTTTTTAACTAAAAAACGCTATGGTGCAAAGTATGTTTGTATTATAGCTTTTTAAGTCTTTTTTTATCAGAAAATAACTATTTTTACATTATTTGTAATTTTGAAGTTTTTATTGTACAATAAAATTGCTATTTATATTTCGGCTAGTGTAAAATCTTAACAGGAAGGATTTAACCGACCTGTTTTCTTTTGCCCCAATATTAAATAATACATTTAATGAATGATGTTAACTTATTTAAACTATCGTATGATGTTATTGTATAACTAAAAGGAGATTAAAAATATGAAGAAGATAGTTTTAACATTAAGCGTTTTGTGTGCATTTACAGGTTTGGCTTTTGCTGACGGAAATGCTTTTACACCTTTGAATTTTAATGATACAGCTTATGGCACATCATCAAATACAGCAAGTGCTGTTAATACATTATCGGACGGAGAAGCTGTCGGAAATGGTAATATTCAAAACGCTATTCAACAACTGGATAACGCACAGATTGATATAAGAAATGAATTGTTAAATGTAAAAACAAAATATGCAGATGTTGATGCACAATATAAATTAGTAAAAACAGAGAGAGCATCTTTAAAGAAACAAGTTAATTCTGTTGAAAAAAGAATCAAGGAAATTGATAAAGCTAAAGAAAGAATCAGAAAAAATATGATTTAGTTAATTTTTCGAATTAAAATGACAAGGAGATTTTATTATAATCTCCTTGTCATTTTTTATAATATAATAATAGAGAAAAGCAGAGGCAGTTTATGTTTATTATAGAAAAACCTTATGTTTCAGAATATTTGATTGATACAATTATCAATCACGATTGGGCGGTTCTTGAAAATGAAACAATAGATAATTGCGGGATGGAAGAAGATGCTTTTAGGTTATGGTCAACTGAAAAGGCTGTAAAAACATATATGATGCAGGAGTATCCGCTAATTTATTCAAACTCGGAAACTGCGCTTGATTGGGTTACTACAAATCTTCCAAACTCTAATTTGAGCGGGTATATTAGGCTTTTCAAGGATAAAATTGCTTTCAGAGAAAATTTGAAAGAAATGTATCCGACATTTTATTTTGAATCAATTGAGTATCAGGATATAAATTATGTAAAAAAAGAGGAATATAAATATCCGTTAGTTCTAAAACCGTCGGTAGGATTTTTGTCTGCGGGCGTGCATGTAGTAGAAGACGAGTCAAAATGGGATGATGAAGTCAAGAAATTACATAAAGAGTTAGCAGCTGCGAAATTAACCTATCCTGAAGCGGTTGTAAATACATCAAAAATTCTTATAGAAGAATTGATTGAAGGCGAGGAATATGCAATTGATGCTTATTATGACAGAAATGGTATTCCTGTTATTTTGAATATATTCCATAATATGCACACAGGAAAAGAAGATGTTAGAGACAGATTATATGTTACTTCTGCATCGATTATGATACAGTATATGTCAAAATTTGCACTGCTTTTAAGAGAATTAGGCGAAAAGTTTAACATAAAGAACTTTCCTATGCATCTGGAAGTAAAAATAAATTCAAACAATGAGATTATTCCGATAGAGGTTAATCCGATGCGATTTGCAGGTTGGTGTACAACAGATATTGCAAAATACGCGTGGGGGATAAATGTTTATGAGTGTTTTAATGCTCAGACTTTTCCTGATTGGAATAGTATTCTAGCAAGCGCAAAAAATGAAATGTTTTATTTTTCAATGATAGACATGCCTCAAGATTATCCGAGAAGCAGTATCAATGGGTTTGATTTTATAAGATATTTGGCACATTTTTCTAAGGTGATTGAACTCAGACGAATAAATTATTTTGATAGTCCGCTGTTTGGAATAGTATTTGGTTCAACAACCTCCGAAGATGAGCTTAAAACAATTCTATCTCTTGATACGACAAAATATATTTTATAATTTATATGCCGGAATTTCTGGGTTCAATTTTTTTAAGTCTCTGTTCTATTCTTCTGTACCATCTGAGTTTGCTCTGATACAGTATTTCGTAATTTTTTAGCTGTCCGTGGTGTATATCGTTTATTTGTCTGTCGCACAAATCTTCAAGAACTTTACCGAGGTATTTGGTATATTCTTTTCTGTCGATTTTATCATCTTTGGTTAAATTTATAATATCTCCAAATTCAATCAAGATTTCAGGTCTGTTGTCACGAAGGAAACAATAATTTACCGCAACAGGCATAAGAGCGATTTTACCGTATTTTTTTGCTGATTTTTCTGCAATATAGGTCATTCCTGTTTGAAGTTCCAGTGGCCTATGATTTGGCGGTTTTATTATACCTTCAGGGAAAATGTATAAAATGTTATTCAAATCTGCCAAAGAATCAATTGCATACTTTAGAGCAGGCATGGAAGCTTGAGGAGATTTCTTATTCACGCTAAAAGCACCGCCTCTCCTGATTAAAGGGAAACGGTTCAATTCTTCAATCATTATACGTATTTCTTTTTTGAAAATTCTGTTGCAAATATCGTACCCAATCATGCCGTCCCACCAGTTGTGGTGAGGAGCAAACATAATTATCGGCGTATCGGGTTCTTTTTGAGTGTAGAATTTTTCTTTACCCTTATAATATATGCCGTGAAAACGTTTTTCTGGCATACCGTAAAAATACCTGTCACCTACCCACAGCCAAAAAGGAGAGGTTTGCGAAGGGCAGAATTTTTCATTTATATTCCGCAGCTTAGTTGGCGGAACTTCCAAATATAACTCCTCGAGGTTAACCATATTTCTATAATACACATTTATGCCGATTTTGTGAACATTTTTAGGGGTAAATGTTAATAAAATTTACAATTATATTTCGGCTTTGTATTGCAGAGCTAGCATTACGTGTTCTAATACTATATTATTGCTTTCTTTAAGATCGGCTATTGTTCTTGCAAGTTTTAAAATCCTGTCAAACTTTCTTCCTGACAATTGGTATTTTTGAGCTGCAATTTTTAGAAATTCTGATGTTTTTTCATCTATTTTACAGTATTTTTTTATTTGTTTGCTGTTAAGTTCAGAATTCGTCAAAATTCCTTCTTCTGCATATCTTTTAGCTTGAATTTTTCTTGCTTTAACAACCCTTTCTCTTATTTTGTTTGAAGGCTCTGAGTCTGATTTAGTTTTAATAAG
The DNA here is from genome assembly GCA_902779645.1 of uncultured bacterium. Classification (GTDB taxonomy): domain Bacteria; phylum Cyanobacteriota; class Vampirovibrionia; order Gastranaerophilales; family Gastranaerophilaceae; genus CAG-196. Next base: position 8,709 of record CACZCH010000007.1, read on the forward strand.
CTCTTCCGTAGTAAGGCGCGGAACATTTATAACTAAATCTATTCTGTCCAAAAGCGGACCTGATAATTTTGAACGGTATCTTTGTATTTGGAATTCAGAACAGGAGCAATCTTTTTCTTTGTCGCCTAAGTATCCGCAGGGACAAGGATTCATTGCGCCTACCAGCATAAATTTTGCAGGATATTTAATAGAATTTTTAGCTCTTGAGATTACGACTTCTCCATCTTCTAATGGTTGTCGGAGAACTTCTAAAACTTGTCTTGGAAACTCAACCATTTCATCAAGAAACAAAACCCCTCTGTGTGCAAGTGTAATTTCTCCGGGTTTTGGGTTTGAACCTCCTCCTATTATGCCGTTTTGAGATGCTGTGTGGTGAACAGCTCTATACGGTCGTTTTGTCATAAGCGGGTTATCTTTTTGAAGAAGTCCGCAAATACTGTATATTTTAGTAAGTTCTAATGCTTCTTGAAGTTCCAAAGGAGGCAGAATTGAGGCTAAACATTTTGCCATAAGCGTTTTCCCTGACCCCGGAGAACCTGACATAAGAATATTATGTCCGCCCGCGGCAGCTATTTCTAATGCTTTTTTAGCTTTTTCCTGTCCTTTTACATCTTTAAAATCGAAAGAGTAATCAGTATTTGCGTTTTCTTCCAAATAATTGTTGATATCAACAGTTGTTTTTGTTAATGGTGTATCTGCAAAATGGTTAACAATATCACATAAATGCTTTGCTCCATATATATTTATTCCTTGAACCAGAGCAGCTTCTTTGGAATTGTCCTCGGGTACAAAAACCGTTTTGACTCCGCAATCTTTTAGTCCGCTTACAAGTGGCAGAACCCCATTAACTTTTCTTATGGAGCCATCCAAAGAAAGTTCGCCTATATATGCGGTTGCTAAGTCATCAGGGATTTCTATACCCTGCTCTTTTAATATTCCAATTGCAATTGCAAGGTCAAAATTTGTACCCTCTTTTCTGATATCGGCAGGAGCAAGGTTTACAATAACTTTTCCTGTCGGAAAAGAAAAACCGGAATTCTTAATTGCGGAATGTACTCTTTCTCTTGCTTCAGAAACAGCGCTATCGGGAAGTCCTACAATACTCATGGAAGGGAGAGAATTTGAAGTATCAACTTCAACCTCTATTCTGCAGGAATTAATTCCGATATTTGCTGCTGTGATTGCTTTTGTAACCATAGACCAATTATACAACATTTTATGTAAAAATAAAAAGACGGATTTTAATAAATCCGTCTTTTTTCATATTGTGTAGTTTAGTTAGTTAGCCATTGGTATAGCTCTTACGACAGTTACAGAACCGTCTACATTCTTTCTGCAAGGAGCATCTTCGTCATCATCTAAATCTGCTGCATATGCGATAGGCGTACTTGCCATTGGTGCTGTAGGATCTTCCGGAATGATGTTGTTAACTCTTACGTTATCATCACTCGGAGGAGTCGGCTGGTTCGTATCAGTATCCGGTGTAGGTGTTGGCGGGTTAGGAGGTATTGGTGCTCCAGGACCTACCAAGTATGTTGTATTTGTTCCGTCTGTTTGTTGGAAGTCAGGTGAGTTATAACCGTTTGTTGGTTCATTTGTTAACTCATAAGTGATTTCATCTGTTGGAGCGATAGTTTTTACAACACCGTCTTTAATATTTGTATAATTAGTTGTAAAGTCTCTGTTCGGGAAATCAAGCTGTAAAGTACCTGTTCTTCCGCCTACGTTAATTTCTTTTGCGTGAACATCACCTGTTACAGTGATTTTCTTATCAGGAGCAACGAGGTTAATAACACCTGCGTTAGCACCGTTAACAAGTAAGTCATTGTTAGACTGAATATAAGTCAAAACGTCTTTTCCGTTAGGAGTTGTTTTTGGTGTTTCCAATTTAGTAATTGTACCGCCGTTGATTACCAAGTAGTCGTGTTCACCACCGTTAACCTGATCTGCTGTTCTTGGAATGTGTGTATAGTTTTCCATTACACCAATAATTACCTTATCTGTTGTAACGTTACCGTCACCTTTTATTCCGCCAATGTAACCGTCAGCTTCAAATTGGTATTTATCTGCAGTAAGAACTGCTTTACCGTCTGTTAATATATTTCCGCCGTAGTCACGAGTTCCGTCGTTATATTTTTCGGCATTATAGTTAATATTTTTTGCTGTTGTATTAATTGTAGTTGTAATGTGACCTGCTGTTGTATGAGCATTTATGTCACCGTCTACTGTTAAACTACCTGGTAACAATTTTTCTGTATTAATATCATAGTTTCCGATGTGAATATTTTGTGAAGATTCAATATTTAAGTCTCCACTGATATTTGTATCTCCTAAAACGTGAACATAGTGATTAAATCTGTTTGAGTGAATTGGTTCAAAGTTCTTTGTAGTAAGATTTACATTTCCGTTTACAGTTGCATTACCGATATCAACAAAACCGCCGTCATTTGTTAAATTAACATTGCCGTTAGTTTTAGAATGTCTGTAAATTAATTCTTCACCATGACCTTTTACATCAGCATTACCGTTTACTACAAGTGTATTACCGTTTGACTTTTCGTTAACTCTCACCCAGCCTCCGGTTTCAGAAGTTAAATTGCCGTTGATAACACCGCCGGATTCAACAATGAAAGCACCGACGTCATTTGTAACTACAACATTTCCGTCAATGTTCATTGCGGTAAGCTTTGTTACAACTTTGTTTTCAGCCGGTATGTTTGTCAAATAGTCTGCACCGTTTGCAGTAACTAATTTTAAAGTATCAGCAGTTATAGATGAATTTGCACCTACAATTTTTGGTGCATAGATATTAAAATCTCCGCCGACAGAAAAGTCAGAATCTTTTATCTGCACCTGTACTAAATCTTCCGCTCCGTTTGTTCCCCAATCTGTACTTCTCAGTTTTGTATAATTACCGTCTGTTAAATTGTTAACATCAACGCCTGTCATATCTTTTGTTGAAACCATGACATCGCCTGCGGTAGTGAATTTAACGCCGTCAAATAACACGCCGTTAGGGTTAGATATGATTAATTTTCCAATACCGCTGTTTGCATTAACAGTTCCTGCAAATCTTGACATACCTGTGTTTACCGTATTTAATATCGTCAAATCGTTAGCACCGTTAATTGCATTAAAGTTTAACGTTTCTCCATTATCTACGTTCAAGGTATTCCAATTTAAGTGAGAATTACCGGTAAAGTTTAATGTCGCATTACCCGCTGTGGAATTTGGATCTAAACCTGCATATCCGCCTGTTGCAGTATTAAGGTCTGCATTGTTTAAACCTATGCCTGTACCGAAAGCAGAAAGCTGCATAGTTGCAAACACTGTGCAAAGAGCGATTGCCGATAGTTGTTTCTTGAGATTTTTCATACACAATTTCCTTCTTTTCGACTTGTAGTCAACATAACAATTCTACTATTAACAAAAAACAAAAAGAAAATATTTGCTCTTTTTATATAAAATATTATGAAAATTGTTACAAAAGTTAATGAAAAAATCCGGCTGATACCGGAATGTTTCTGAATAGTAGATTTTCCTCTATTTAAAGGATTTAATAACTCTTAAAATATAGTTTAATATACGTAGAATAGTATACAATCGGAGATAGTTATGGATATTTTTGCAGTAATAGGTACTTTCCTTGGTATCGGTTTTATTTTAACCGGTCAGGCAATGGAAGGCGGTAACATAGGACAGTTACTACAAATTACGGCAGCTTTTATCGTATTGGGCGGTACAACAGGCGCAATTATTTTGAGCTTTCCGTCTAAGACTTTGGCATCAGCTTTAAAATATTTAAAAGACGTATATATGCCTCCAAAGGCTGATTTTCAGGCTCTTATTACAGAGATTGGCGGATTTGCTACCAAGGCAAGAAAAGAAGGTATTATCGCACTTGAAAAAGAAGCTAATAATGCTTCTGACCCGTTGTTAACGCTCGGTCTTGGTGCTGTTGCCGACGGTACTGACCCTACGCTTGTAAGAGAGATGATGGAAAATCAGTTGAATCAAGAAGAACAAGCTGTTCATAACGCTGCAAAAGTTTATGAATCATTCGGCGGCTATTCTCCTACATTAGGTATTATTGGTGCTGTTATGGGTTTAATTCAAGTTATGCAGAACTTGTCTGACCCGTCAAAACTTGGTGCAGGTATTGCAGTTGCATTCGTTGCTACAATTTACGGTTTGTTTGCTGCAAACTTAGTTATGATACCTTTAGGAACAAGAATAAAGTTTATATATCAAGATATTTTCTTGTATAAAAATATGATTATCGAAGGTGTTCTTTCAATTCAGGCAGGTGAAAGCCCTGTGTTGATTGAACGTAAGTTACAGTCATTTATCTTGGAAGAAAAGAAGGAAGCAGCGAATGGCTAGAAAAAAACCGCCTGAAGAGCATGAAAATCTTGAAAGATGGTTAGTTTCGTACGGTGATTTCATCACCCTTCTTTTTGCTACATTCGTTGTATTGTATGCTTTAGCGCAGGTGGATGTTTCTGACTTTGCAAAATTAGAGGAGTCTCTTAAAAATGCATTCAGTCAAAGCAACATGTTTGATGGAAAAGAAGATATTATGGACGGGAGCCAAAGCATTTTTGATCAGCAGCAGGCGAACTCTTTTATTCCAAGCTTAATGGTTGAATACATAAGTCAAAAATATGAAGAAGAATCTTTTAAAGATATTGAAGAATCAATAAAAAATTTGAAAGAAGCAGGAGAATTGGAAGGTATATCATCAAAAATGACTGACAAAGGTCTTTTGTTGACATTTGATGATAAATATCTTTTTGCTCCGGCTTCTGCGTATTTGGATTCGAATGCTAAAAAATTGCTTGATAAAGTAGGCGTTTTGATTTGTAAAAAATTTGTACTCCATTCTATGAGGATTGAAGGTCATACTGACAGTGATCCGATGCATAGCGTGCAATATCCGTCAAACTGGGAGCTTTCTTCAGCCAGAGCGTCTTCCGTTGTAAGATATTTAATCTCGCGTTTTCATTTTAATCCTTCTCTATTTAGTGCAATCGGATATGCAGATACAAGACCTTTAGAAAATTCTTTTTCATCTAAAGATCCTAAAAATAGACGTGTAGAGATTTTGATATTAAAAAACAGATATAAAGACAGCTATGAAACAACTTCTCATAGTGCAGTTTCTTTGTCAAAAGCTGATCAGGAAAAAATTCAAGCTGACAGACAAAGGGTTATAGAACAGGTTGAACAGGATTCTATATCGCCGGCAGCAAGAAAACTTTTGGAAGAAAACCGCAAAAGACTTGTCGCAAAACAAAAAAGTGAAAAACTTTCGGACAAGAATATGCAGGTATATATAAGCATAGATAATGAAACAAGAGAAAGCGAAAATATTAATTTACCAAGCGTGGAAAAACGAGTTATTAAACTAAAATCTAACATGCCGGAAGATGAGGATTTCGGATTATGATAACTCACGCTGTCGGATTATCTCTCGGGCCTTCTTCATCAATTGAAAGCGGAGTTGCAGTAATGGAAATTGCAGCAGGAAAGCTTATCTATATTGATAAATTATTTACAATGAGTGATGTTCAGCTTTTTTTTAATAACTATGTTTCTCTGAATAATTCAATATTTTGTATTTCGCTTCCTTGGGATAATACCATGCTTGAAGGGAAATGGAGAGTTTTATCTAAACAGTACCAACTTATACATAATGATGAAGACATGTTTTTAAATCGTGATAATTGGATGCAAAGATTTTCAACAAGAGGATGCGATTTGTTTTCGGAACTTAAGGAAAAGGGTGTTGATATATCAAGATTTGAAGTGTATCTGTCAAGACAAAAGCTTAACTTGTATTCAAACTACAAAGAGCGTTCTTCAGCCGATTGCAAGTTTTTGCAATCAATACTCAAATCAGAATACGGATTTGACGAATTACCTGCAAATATGATGCCTATGGGTGAACTTGAAGCGATAGTCGGTGCGATTCTTGCTGTGAGAAAACTTAAAGGTGAAACTGAAAAAATATTTGAGTTTAAAGGGTTGGATGTTGTAAACTAGGTGTTTATACAATTAAATTATTAAGTTTTTTTACAAAATTTTACTCTAAATCATTTTTTTTGTGACACAAGAAAATATTTTTGATAATATGGTTGTAAATTACAACTCATATTTGAGAAAATTAATAGAATTGGGAGTATAGATTTTATGAAGAAATTATTTAGTGCATTACTGTCGTTAATGATTTTTGTAATGTATTCAGGCGCAGCTTTCGCAGCGAAAAATGTTAAAGTGACATCAAAACCTGCACCTCAAGCTGCATCCGTTCAACAAAATGAGGCACATATCAAAGCAAAACAGCAAGCTGTTGCTTCACAAAAAGCTCAAATGCAGCAAATGCAGCAAATGGCTGTTGCAGCAAAATCTCATTTGAAACCTGCTGCAAATGCAAAACCGATTGAACTTGCTTTCGTTTTTGACGGACCATCAGACAAGAACCAACAGGTTTTGGCTAAATTCCAGCAAACAATTAAAGTTCAATTGCTGCCTGATTATATAGCAAGTTTCCCTAAGGATTTAATCTTTACGGGTGACTGGACAGAAAAGGGAGCAAAAGCTGCTTCAGATAAAGCATTAGCATCAAGAGCAAGAATGGTAATATCATTGGGTTATTTCTCAAGTAACTATTATGCAGACAAAAAAGACAAGAAAAAATATGTTGTAACTATTGATCAATACGGTTTAAGAGATTTTGGCAACCATTTCTTTAACCCTATTCAACAAATGACAAGTGACTTTACAACATTTAAAGTTTTAAATCCTAATATCAAAAAAACTGCTATTTTGATGAACGAAACTTATTATAAGACAAGAAGCGACTGGAATACATTTATTGATAAAAAATTAAAAGAGAAAAAATGCGACTTGGCATTTGTTGTAGTTCCTGTTAATTCAAACATTTCAGCGTCTTTATCTAAGATGCCGAAAGATGTTGATTCTGCTTTTGTTACACCTTTGTATAACCTATCGGCAGAGCAGAGAAAAGAATTGTATAAACAATTGTTGTCTAAAAAATTACCTACATTCTCATCTGTCGGTAAAGAGGATGTAGAGCTGGGAGCAATGCTTGGTGCATCAACAGCTGATGTTGATAAAAAACTGGCAGAAGCTACATCATTTAATATTCATGGTGTTCTTCACGGTCAGGCTGTTAAGAACGAAAAAATACCTTTCTATGACGACAAGGTGATTTTCTATAACGCTGATACAGGTGAAGCACTTGGATATACTCCTGCATTACGTTTACTGAATAACGCAACAGTTATCTCAAATAAACCTAAAAAAATGTATGATTTGAATACACTTATCACGACGCTTGATGAAAGCAACTTGGATATAATAAGAAAAAGATTTCTTATTAATGCAGCACGTCGTTCTGTTACAAGTGCATATTTGAGATACTTACCTACATTAAGACTTGATTTAGGATATCAAACATATAACAGCGGATACGCTACATCATATTCTGATGTTCCGACAAGCGTAGGCGCATTTACTGTTGCTATGGATCAGGTACTTTATTCACCTGATTTGGTAACAAATATCATAGTTAAACATAAAAAACTTAAATTTGATAAAGCAGAACACGATTTGACAAAAGCAAACACTGAGTATCACATTGCTAATTTGTACATAGAAACTTTGATGCTTGGTAATATGATAAAGATTCAAGAAGAATACGTTCAAGAAACAAGAGAAAATCTTGCAATTGCTCGTGTCAGAGAAAAGACCGGTAAATGCGGATATGAAGAAGTTTTCCGTTGGGCAGGTGAAGTATCTGAATCAGAAAAGAAACTTCTTTCTATGCAGGCAGATTATAAAAATCTTCAATTGCAAATTAATAAGTTGTTAAACAACAAAAACCAAAAAGAAGATTTTGCGTTCAAACCGCTTACTGCAAATGACCCTGCTTTCTTTACAAGCGACCTTCACGTAATTGATCACGTTCGTGACCCGAAAAAACTAGAACAGTTTACAACAATGCTTGTTCAGGAGGTTCAATACCTTTCACCTGAAACGACAAAACTTAAAGCTGCTATTGCTATGAAGAAAGCTGAAATGTCAAATTACGGACAAAAATTCTTTATGCCAAATGCTAAAATGTCACTCGAATACCAAACACAATTTGGTAGAAATCTTCCGTATGAAGAATCCGGACATATGCAATTAAAAGGTGCTCAAGGTGCAGCTCAATCTGCTGCTGCACAAGCACAAGCAACTCAAGCAATGGCACCGGCTGATTGGGCAAACCCTGCAAAAGTAGGTGGTGTATTTGGTGCGGGTGCACAAGGTTTTGCAAATGGCTATTATGGTTCTCCATACTTAGGTCTTGATCAACAATCATTCAGATTTTTCATCGGTGCTCAATGGAAACCGATTGAAGGCGGACACAAGATTGCAGAGATTGCACGTTGCAAGGCTGAGTTGAACGAACTTAACGCATATTTGGAAGAAGTTAATACAGAAATAGAAATGAAAGTTCGTTCTGTTGTAAATAACGCAATTGCGAAATACTTTATGATTGAAAAATCTTATAAAGCTATGTTTGCAGAACAAGAAAACTACGAAATGGTTAAGGCTAAATATCTTAGAGGAGAATGCCCTGTTAACCAGCTTGCAGATGCTCAACATTTGTATCTAAAGGCTAAAACAGATGCAATCAATTCTCAATATGACTTCTTCAAAGAACTTATTTGGGTTCAAAGAGGATTGTTATCTGTTAACTGGGTTAACGCAAACGATTATGCGAAAAAATGGATAAATAATATACCAAATATCCTTCCTGCAGAACCTGATTTTAATCTGTAATTGGAAGGGGGAAATTAACAATGGTTTAAACAAAAGTCGGACTAATGTCCGACTTTTTATTATATAAATAAATTTCGTCATTCTGAGGCAGTAACCATTTAAGCCGAAGAATCTCATATATAGTGAGGTTCTTCGCTTCTGCTCAGTATGATGAGTATTTGGGGAAAAGATTCTTCACCCCCTAACGGTTATTTGGTTCAGAATGACTTTCAGCATTTAATATTATATTGCATATTTGTATTATAATATTATTAATATTTAATAAAAGCCGGATTGACGCGTCCTAATCTGGCTAGCAATGGCTGTTAGAGAGGGTATTATGGCATTATTTGAAGAAACGGTTAAAATCAGATATTCTGAAATGGATTGTGATTTAGTTCTCAAACCCGGGGCAATGTTACAATTCTTGCAGGATTTAGCCAGTGATAATGCCGAACAGTTGGGTTTTGGATATTCTTATATTATTAAGAATAACCTTGCTTGGTTTCTTCTTAAATACAGACTTGAGTTTGATGATTACCCCGAAGGAATTTATGATTTAACAATCAAAACAGAGCCTAGGGGATACAATAAAATGTTTGCATACCGTGATTTTTATATCTTGCATCAAGGTAAACAAATCGGGCGTGCAACAAGCACTTGGACTTTAGTCGATTTGAGTACAAAATCCATGGCTGCTGTTGCAGATGTCCTTACAGGAAACAAATTCATGGTTCAGCACGAAAAAAGAGAAGATGATTTAAGTTACGGGAAAATCAGACTTCCTGAAAAATTTGATATTTCTAAAAAGTTTGAAGTTCGATTTGATGATTTGGATGTAAACAGACACGTTAATAATGCAAATTATATTGTTTGGGCAATTGAGCCTTTAGATTTTGAATTCCGCCGTTCCCATAAACTAAAAACCGTTGATATGATGTTTAAAAAAGAGATTACATACGGAGCGGAAGTGTTGTCAGAAGTTGCGATTGACGGTAATAATACAATACACGCAGTAAAGAATGCTCAAACCGGAGAAGAGCTATGTATTATGAACGCTCAATGGGTAAATAAATAAGTTTAGTTTGTAAGGTAGTCTACCGATAATAATAAATTTTTTTGGCGGACTGAAGTCCATCCTACAAAAAGAGCAAGCTAGTATTACTGGAGGTTGTCGTAAGGTTTCCTACTCCAAATTCTTAGAATCATTAGCTAGCCTACATTTTGCACCCATTTTTATTTTGTGTTTTTTGAGATCAAAAATTTCTTTCTCTTTTGTCTGAAAAAACACAAAACGAATCGATTTTCTGCATCGTTATTGAATGTTAAATTGTAACAGTTTTTTAATATTGAAAAATTTTAGGCAATTTTTGATGAGAAAAATACTTTATATAGGTAGTAGATTTGTTAGGTAGTTCTATGGAAAAAATAAGCAATGTACCATTCTATAACTGCAATGTTTCTCTAAAAGGTAACAGTCCTATAGTAGAACGACTTGATTGTTCTGATAACAAATCTAAAAATTATTCACATGAGTATATGAGTTCTGATGTAAGTTCTGCGGTAAGAGCATACGGATTGAGTTTTATCAATAAAAACAAAACAATTCCTCAAATGTCGTTAAAAGACATGATTAAATGGTTTGAATCACAAGGAAAAATAGAAGGAAAAGATTTTGAAATTGATTCATCATATACAATGGGCAATACGGTTGTTATATTGAAAAATAAACAAGGACAAAATGAATTAACTATTCATTATGATTGTGGCAATCATGATAATTGGAATGGCTATGAAGTTTCTGAATACAACAATGGAGTAAGAACAAAAGAAGTTGCTCGTGATTATAATGGTAATATTAGTTATATTGCGCAAATATACGATAAACAAGATGAAAATATTCAACATTTAATAAATGAATTGTCTTATGATATAACTCCTCAACAATATGTAAAATATTTAAAAGATAATAATATTGATTACAAAGTAGAATATTATGGAGAAGAAGATAACAATCGTAATATTGATATTGAGATACTTGATAAAAATAAAAATGTAATCAAACGAATATGGTATTATTATGGTAAAAATAAATATGATGACCATTGCCAGTTTGTTGCACAAGACGAATATAATGAACAAGGGAAATTATTTAGAAGATTAGATTACAACAAAGATAATTTAGAAGTAGTTACATATATAAATTAATTGGAAATCTATAGAAAACTAGGGAAGAGTTGCAAGTAGGTTGGGTGAAACCCAACAAAACACAAAGACATGTTGAACAAAAACTGTTAGAACAATGTATTAATATTAAACCAGACCGATTACAAATCGGTCTGGTTTAGTCAAACTGGAAATCAAAAAACTAGAACTCCCACGCTTAAAATCTTTAGTTCACACAGACTCTATTTCTTCCGCTTTCTTTTGCTTCATAAAGCGCTTTGTCAGCCCGTTCAAAGAGTTCTTCTCCGGTTTCTTGGGTATTAAATTCAGCCAGCCCCATACTTATTGTTACATTTATTGATTTAACTTCGCTATCTTCATCGTTAATCGGTATGGGTGAAGATTCAACAGCTTTTCTCAAACGTTCGCCGACGATTTTTGCTTCTTCAATATGGGTGTATGGTAAAAGAACTGCAAATTCTTCTCCGCCGTATCTTGAAGGAATATCTGATTCACGGAGTGCAGATTTTATAATTGAAGCTACTCCTCTTAAAACTGCATCACCGCTTGCGTGTCCATAAGTGTCATTAACTTTTTTGAAAAAGTCTATATCAATCATCATTGCGCATAATGGATTATTTTGACGTTTTGTTGTAGCAATTTCTTGTCCTAAACGCAGTTCAAACTGTCTGCGGTTATTGAGATTTGTAAGCGCATCAATTGTTGCGTACTGAAGAATTTTTGAATATGAATTTGCTCTGTTAATAGTAATTGCAGATTGTCTTGTAAGCTGTTCAAGATAGCTTATATCACGTTTTGAAAGCGTATCAAGCGTACTTCTTGCAACGATGCATCCTATGAGTTCTTTTTCTTCCGACACTAAAGGAAATGCACCAATTTTGTCTCCGTTTGTGAGAATGTATTCTGTTTCAGGTGTTAATTGGTTTAAGATTTCATATATTCTTTCGTCTTTGCAGGCTTTCGGCCAAACAAGCTGAAGTTCTTCTTCGCGTTTTAAGAAAACGTATATCAGGTGGTCTGTTATGAACCTGTCGAGCATTTCACCAATAATCGGAACAATATAATTGAGTTCATACTGTGTTTCAATAATTTTTGCGATATTTTTCATTGAATCGTGAAATTCAACGTTAATTTTTGATTGTTCGCTAAGAACAATATTTTGAAGTTTCAGAGATACTTGTGACGCAAAAATTTTCATTAAAAACAAAAATTCCATATTAACAGAGGTATCGGATTCGAAATCGAGTTTAATTATTCCAAAATCTTTGTTATCCTTAACTATCGGCATACATAAAGAATCAATTTTTAAGGTTATATCGCTTATTACGGTTGGAAGTTTATACGCTTTGGAATTTATTACAAAATCCTGATTTTTAATACTTTCATAGAGTTTATAAATATCTGAGCTGTCTTCTACGATGCTCCAAGAATCTGCGCAGTTACGCATAGTATTGGTAACATTGTCAAAAACGAAAATATTTAATTTTTTTACTTCAGCAAAAACAGATAAAAGCACTTTTAGTCCGTTTATTAGCTCTGTTGTATCAATTTCTTGAGTTAATAAATCTGAAACGTGTGATAAAAATTGTAATTTATCTTTTGACATTAAAACCAATTATCCTCATCTTCATTTTCATCATCTTTAGAGTTAAAAATATCGAAACCTACACAGGTTTCAAAATTTTTAGCCATAGCTTTATCAAAATCATCGTCAGCTACAATTTTTCCGTTAACATAAGTATAACTAATGCTTCCTGTCGGTTTATCCGTAAGTTTTTCCACTCCGTATTCATCGCTGTTAATAAATTTTCTTGAAACTTCGTTGAGCAGATTAAAAATATATGCTGTTTGAACTTCATTGCTGTCAGGAGATTCGGAGATTAACAGCGCTGCTTTTTCAAGTTCGCTCATTGATTCACGATATTTGTTCATACTCCTTAAAAGTACAGCCAAATTATAATGAGCTTCAAACTTAGCCGGCTGGAGTTTTATTGCTTTACAATAATCAAGTCCTGCAAGTTTGGTTTCTTTTCTCAGGTGATGTGCGACTGCGCGGTTATAATATACATCATAGTTCTTCTTAAGATACTTAAGCGATTGAGTATAAGCTTCTATTGCATCTCCCAAAAATTGATACATAAGGTATTTTCTTTCCAGCGGAAGAAACATTGCTTTTTGTTTATAAGCAACACCTTTATTAAAATAGGCGATTCCTCTGTTAGCTCTTATACTCTTTACATTAGAATATACAAATGGTATCCAAAGATTAAAAAGTTTTATCCTTGGGATTTCATTAAACTGCTCGATTGCTTCATCAAAAAAACCCAAATCTTCGGAATAAACTATTCCGAGATTCATTCTTGCCATAACGAATTTGGGATTATATTTGATTGCATTTTGATATGATTCAACAGCAGAGTAATAATCTTCATATACGGCATAAATATTTCCTAAGTTAAACCAAGCTTCATAGTGCTTTGGATAAAGTTCAAGTCCTTTTTTATAATAATCAAGGGTTTTTGACATATTATCCTGCGAATATGCCTGATCTCCTTTATAAATATAATATACGCCTTTTGCTTTCAAAAATTGGTGTTTAATCCAACCGTGGAAAAAATACCAAACTCCGAAAAGGATGGCGCACAAAACTATCAGAGAAAATAATTTTTTAAAGAAACGTCTCATAACTCAGATTATATCATATTTTCTCACTTTCTAAAACCTAAGCGAATCCTATAAACGGAGGATTTGTCATATATTAAAATAGTGATATTATATTAGAGGGAGAGAATCGGAGGATTTCTAATTGTACGCATATAATCAGCAGCCTCAAAGAAGAAGTTCTGCAAATCTATACGTTGTGCCGGATAAACAACGTGTAAGACCTGCGCGTCCCATTCATCATAAACCGATTAAAAAAGCTAAAAAAAGAAAAACAAATCCTATTTTATATCTATTTAGATTGAGCGTGGTTTTATCAATGTTTGCAATATTTGCAAATATAGTATTTCCGACAAGTTTCAGAGATTTGGTTAAAAATGTAGCATTCCCGAATAAAATTACCATGCACACAAAAATGCCTTATGGTATGGCATATAATGATGCAAGAAAATACGCAGGCGGTGCGGATTTGTATTCTATCTCAAAACCTGTAACAAATTATTTGAGCAATGATTTATTCTTAAACAGAATGCTTTTAACTCCGACTGTTCAAAAAACTCACAGCGAAGTTACAACAATGTACCATACGACAGAGATGTCAGGGTTAAAAAATCAGCTTTTGAATTTAGCAGCTCAGTATCCGAAAATTCATCCTGCGGTGTATGTTTGGGAATACGAAAACGGAAAGTATGTTGATATTAACGGAGAAGAACAATTTTCTGCCGCAAGTATAATCAAGCTTCCTGTCCTTGTACGTATGTTCAAGTCTATTGAAGCAGGTCAAATGACAATTTATGATGAGATGGTTTTGACAGATTATTATAAAGCTTCCGGTTCAGGCAATCTGCAATACATGCGCTCAGGAGGCAAATATTCGCTTGATGCTCTTGCTAAAACAATGATTCAGGATTCTGATAATTCTTCTACAAATATGATTATGTCAAAACTTGGCGGTATGGATGATATTAATATCGGTTTAAGAGACTGGGGAATTTCAAAAACTTATGTCAGAACTTGGCTTCCTGATATGTCAGGTACAAACAAAACAACAGCACAAGACTTAGCGAAAATATTATACAACTTGGATAACCCCGGATTTTTGAATATTAATTCTCGTGAATACATAATTGATTATATGAGCCATGTTAAGAACAACAAGCTTATTGCAGCAGGCTTAGGCGAAGGCGCTCTTCTGGTTCACAAAACAGGTGATATAGGAAGTATGCTTGGCGATGCGGGTATTGTATTTGCTCCAAACGGAAAAAAATACATTATCGTAATTCTTGCAAACCGTCCGTATAATTCACCTCAAGGTAAAGAATTTATAGTAAAAGCTTCTAATCTCATATATAAGAGTATCGCAGGATAAAGTATTTTATTAAGCAGGAAGTAAAATTAATTTTTCTTTCTGCTGGTGTCGTTTAAAAAGTAAATAAACGGAATAATGAGGACAACCGCAACAGCATAATATCTGAAGGTTTCTACATATCCCCACAGACCGGCCTGCTGGCTGAGCAATCTGTAAATCTGCGCTTGTGCCATATGAGTCGCAGTTGCCGGATCGAACTGAGTCATAAAAGCTGAGCTTATTGCACTCACTCTTTCATTAAAGACTTGATTTGTGTCTGTAAGTGATTTTATCATCATCATTTGGTGAGCTTGAGAGAATCTTGATATCATCGTAGTTGCAATAGAAGTACCGATTGCTGCACCTACGTTCTTGAACAAGTTTTGAACCCCTGATGCGTTTGTTTGCTCTTCATTAGATAAAGTTGCACAAGAAATATTGGATAATGGAACCATTGAAAGCACCATCCCTGCTCCGAATACAAAGTTTGGAAGTGCAATATTAGCCAGCGCAATATTTGTATTAATTTCACCAAACAATAATCCGCCGATTGCAAGAACAACCAATCCCATCATAGCAGTAGACTTGATACCAATTCTTACAACAAGAACACCGCTGAGGATTGATGCAACAAAGCATCCCAAACCCCTCGGAAGCATCGATATACCGCTTAAAAATGAAGTATATCCTAACAACCTTTGAAGCATAGATGGCAAAATTGCAGCAGATGACATTAATACAGCCATTAAAACAATTTGTCCGCCTGTACCTATTAAAAAGTTTTTGTTTCTTAAAATTGAAAGGTTAATAAGACCATCTCCTGTTTTAGCTTTTTTCTTTTGAATATAAACAAAAGCTAAAAATGAAAGCATAGAAACTGTAAATAATTTACAAATCCAAGGAGCGCCAAACCAATCGGCATCATTACCTTTATCGAGTACTATTTGTAAAGTTAAGAGCCATATTGCAAGAAAGAAAAATCCTGAAAAATCCATTTTTACATTAGATTGTTTTCTTGAATAAGGCGGCTCTTCAATATATTGCTGAGTTAAATATAGGCAAAGAATTCCGAAAGGAACATTGATAAAATAAATAAACGGCCAAGACCAATTTTCCGTAATCCAACCACCAAGAGAAGGCCCGAGAATTGGAGCCATAATTACACCTAAACCAAATACCGCCATAGCTTGAGGAAGCTTTTCTTTCGGGAAAATCTCGAAAATAACAGCCTGTGCAATAGGCATGATACCGCCGCCGCCTATACCTTGAATGATACGAGCTACAAGCATCATAGGCATAGAATTAGCCAGACCGCACATGACAGATGCAACAGTAAAAATAATTATACTCAGAATAAAATACTGCTTACGTCCGATAAGACGGCTGAAAAAATCAACAGTCGGAATAATGATGCCGCTTGCAACAAGATAACTTGTAATAATCCAAGTTGATTCGTTATGGCTTATGGAAAAACTTCCCGCCATATATGGAAGCGCTACATTTGAAATAGTTTCGTCCAGTGCAAACATAAAAATGGACAACATAACCGGTATCATTGTTATCCAAGGATTAATTTTAAATTTCCACTCTTCCTGTTGAATTGTATTTTCCATAAGACAAATTAAAACACAAATGTGTTGCAAAAACAACACATGCTTTTTAATAAAATAGCAATAATAAATTTTGTAATATTACGACAAAATAGGACAATAGCTGTATAATTATTTTAAGAGGAGAGATTATGGAAGATAAACCGAGATATTCAAGAAATTCTGATATATTAGAACTTGCGTTTGCAATGGCATCAAGACCTCAGGGAGTGACAATTAAGGATATTGAAACCGAATACGGTGTTTCAAGAAGGACTGCGGAAAGAATGAGAGACAGTCTTATTAATATTTTCCCGCAGATTGAAGAATTGGAGATTGAGGATCAATATAACACAAAGCATTGGGGATTTACGAATCACGCAATTTTACCGCTGGTATCATTTACCCCCAAAGAGATTGCAAATATTGAGCAATACGAAAGAAGAACTACTAATAAAGAGGTTAAATCCGAACTTAAATCCACGGTGGATAAACTAAAACTTCTTTCTCAAAAACGAAACAGAACAATTGAAGAAAATATTGAACTTTTTATGCAGACAGAAGGGTATGCGGTTCGACAAATGCCTCAATACAAAATGAATTTGGAACATTTGGGAGTCGTTAGAGAGGCATTAAAGGATTCAAAAATTGTTACGGCAAAATACCATAACAAGCCCAGAAGTCTTGAACCTTTAGGGTTAATTTACGGTGAGAAAGTTTATCTTGTTGCAAGAGAAAAAGCTAAAGGTGACGGGATATATAACTATCTGCTTCATAAATTTGAGGATATGAAACTAACGGATAAAACTTTTGATAAAGGAGATTTTAATCTTCAAGAGTATTCAAACCGTTCTTTTGGAATTTATCAGGGCGAGCTTTTGAATGTTAAACTATTATTCACTTCGGAACTTGCGGAAGAAGCTTCAAAATATAATTTTCACCCGACTCAGAAGGGGAAATGGAATGATGACGGAACTTATATTGTTACATTTAAAGCTAGCGGAAGCAGAGAAATCATCTGGCACGTATTTAAATGGGGCTCAGGATGTAAAATCCTTGCCCCGAAAGAGTTGAGAGATGAATATAAAAAATATTTGGTTGAAAATTTAGAAAATTATTAGAGAAATTGGAGACGATTTTATGTTATATCTTAATTCATCGTCTCCCTTGAACATAGGTTGAGAGATTTATTTTTGTTGTCATACTGAGCGGGGGTAAATATAAAGCGAAGTATCTCATTAACTTTTATATAAGATTCTTCGGGTTAAATTGTTATTCTCCTCAGAATGACTTGTTTTTCCTTTCTTTATTTACCTCTTTATTATTTACCCCTTTATTTCTTACATTCTTATAATAAAACATCTCTACGTCAAATTCGGACGCAAAGATAAATTAAAAAATCTTGCATGATTTGTTATCTAAAATCTCCTCCAAACAGAGGTTTGACTTTTCTAAAAGTATTATTAATATAAGGGTGTAGAACTATAACATAAGGAGACAGTATGGCTGGCAATAAAAGACTTAACGGCTCTTCTCTTTTTACAGGCTTCAATGCAGGCTTGACCAACACGTATTCACTACTATCAAATCAATACAAAGACGGAATTACTTTAGAGAATTTGAGCAAGGCGCTTACTAATACAAATGTAACAAACACCGCTTACGGTTCAACTTTTGCTTCGTATTTGTCAGGTAATTTTAATGCAGTAGATAAAAACGGTGACGGAAAAATATCTGCAGATGAGATTCAAGAATATATGAGCAAAATGGCAAGACAAGGAATGACAAGGGAACAAATCATGACTCTCGGTTCTGTAAGCGGAATGAGTAACAGCCTCCAAGAAACGGTTCTCGCACATTTTGACGACATTGATGCTAACCGCGACGGGAAAGTGACAAGTCAAGAAATAAGTGCATACGGGGTTAATTCCCAGGTCGAAAAACAAAAAATTGCGGACAGAAATAGAATAGTTAATAACATGTCTATGTTTTACGGAAGTGATGAAAAGAAATATGAAGGAAGCATGCTGGATTATCGTTATTTAGACGATACCAATACATAAAGACGTTTAAATTATGTGTGTGTGAATGAGAAGGGAATACCAAGACCTCTGCTATTTTGCAGAGGTCTTGGTGTATAATTAAATTATTATAGAGAGAAAATTAACATGTTTTATTTTGATGAATTAAACGGACAAGAAATATTAAAAAGTGATTTGCTTGACGGATATAAAGGGGTAAATGCATTTTTCACTACCCGAGGGAAACAAAATCCAATAAACAGTGATTTAGCAAAAAATATTATTACACCGATTCAAACTCATAGCGACCATGTGGAAATAGTTGATGATAGAATAGAATACCCTGATACTGACGGACTTATTTTAACAAAAAAAGATACTGCAATTTATTTGAGGTTTGCAGATTGTACACCATTGGTTTTCTATGATACGGAAAATCATATAGGCGCAATATCTCATGCCGGCTGGCGTGGTACTGCTCAGAAAATCGGGGTTAAAACGATTCAGAAGATGGAAGAAAATTTTGGTACAAAGCCGGAAAATATTATTGCACTTATAGGTTCAGCTATCTCAATATGTTGTTATGAAGTAAGCGCAGAAGTCAGAGACACTCTTCTTGCAACAGTTACAAATAAAGACGGTTTATCAAAAGACCGCAACGTAGACCTCAAAAGAATTAATGCCAGACAGCTGGAAGAAGCCGGAGTAAAAAACATAGATATTTCTCCATATTGCACATATTGTAATAATGATTTGTTTTACTCCTACCGCAAAGAGCAGGGTACAAAAGAAAGGCATTTTGCGGTGCTAAAATTGGGAAATATATAGATTTTTATTATAAATTTTGTTATAATTTTGTCTGTACATTAAAAAAAATACAGGCTAAAGTTTTCAACTATTGTTTTCGCTAACAGAAAGGAGGTGAAAATGTTAGTTGAAATCAATGAAAAAGAGCTATGGCTTATATTTGCAATAGCTCTGCTACTCAAAATCCTTTATTAAGGATTGCGGGTATGGGTGCTATCATCACCCATGCCTGTATTCTTATTTTAACTCTTTTTTCTAAATTTTCAACCGTTTAAATCTGTCCGATTGAATACTCTTTTTTTCGCTCAAAAAAAATTTTGTTCCGTGTCATTTTATATTCATGAGATTCTTCACCCATATTTTTGTTATTGGGTTCAGAATGACAGGTAATTTTTAAAATGGACGTCTTTAATAAAAGGAGTTATATTATGACAGAAAACAGATTTTTAAGCTTTGTTCTTACAGAAAGTATTTTATTGCTTTGTTTGGGGCTTGGAATGTTGATTCTTCCAAAAGTCAGTATGGTATCTTTCGGGTTTATGATGTGTTTGTCTTTTATTATTTATGGCGGGTACAAAGTTATTTGTGCTATATTAACCAAAAATTTTTCAAGACATTATATTTTAGACATAATTGTTGGTTTAATTTTGTTTCTTGACGGAGTCTTGCTTATAGGAACGCCTATTTTTGATGTTATGCTGATTATAGGACTTGGGGGAGTGTATTTTGTTCTGAAAAGTATATCTTCTTCAGCCTTTACCGTTCAAACAAGAAAAACCCTTAACTTTTGGTGGATGTGCTTGTTTTTAGCTGTTTTGGAATTATTACTCGGAATAATAGTTATAATAATTCTTCCTTCTGCAGCTTTATGGTTAATCGGCGTTCTTGTCGGATTGGATTTTATTCTCTCCGGCATGGTCTATATGAACATGTATATTTCAACCAAGTACATGCAGGGGTAAATAATTCAGGGGTAAATAATGCAGGGGTAAATAATGCAGGGGTAAATAATGCAGGGGTAAATATATGATTATATTTACCCCTACCCTACACTTGCCAAGTTCTTAGATGTGTTTTGGATTATTTCCAATAGCTTGTTGACCATCAAATCTTCGTATTTTTGAGCATTTTCTTTAGTGTCGGCTTCAAAACGCAATGTGAATACAGGTTCGGTGTTGCTTTGTCTTATGAGTGCAAATCCTCCGCCGTTTTCAAAAACTATTCTCATACCGTCAAGAGTAATAATATCTTCAATTTTTCTTCCGAAGAAATCGGGATTTTCTGCAATAACTGCTTGGAAGCTTTCAAGAGTTTGAGCTTTCAATGAGTTTGGGCAAGCAAGTCTAACTTCTTGCGAGCTATGTACAGCTTCAAACGGTTTAAGCATATCCGAAATTTTGAAGTTTGGATTTTCTTTTTTCTTCTCAGCTATAATTTCTATAATTCTGCATCCTGCATAAACTGCGTCATCAAATCCGTAATAACTGTCTTTGAAGAAAGTATGACCGCTCATTTCGCCTGCAAGGACAGCTCCTGTTTCTCTCATTTTTGCCTTTATGTACCCGTGGCCTGTCTTACACATTACGGCAACACCGCCGTTTGCGTTAATAGTATCGTATAAAACTTGTGAGCATTTAACCTCAGATACAATTATCGGTTTGATACCTTTTTTATTGTATTCTTTGATAATATTTTCCGAATAGATTAAAAGAAGTTTATCCCCGGTCATAGATTTTCCGTTCGAATCAATAACTCCTATTCTGTCGCTGTCTCCGTCAAAGGCGATACCTAAATCGGCTTTGTTTGCAATAACTGCTTTTTTGATATCATTAAGAGTTTTTTCGTCACTCGGGTTTGGATGGTGGTGAGGGAAACGTCCGTCAGGAAGCGAGTAAAGTTCAATTACTTCACACCCTAATGCGCGGTAAAGTTTTGGTCCTACCACACCGCCAGTACCGTTAGCCGAATCTACAACAACTTTTATACCTTCACCGATTCTGCCAAATCTTTTTTTCATATCGTTTATGTAATCAGGAATTAAATCGTATTCAACAAGCTGACCAAACGGTACCGGAGGGATTTGGAGTTTATATTCTTCTTCCGTAAATTCTTTAACAACTTTTATTTGTGCTTCGCCTAAAGTTTGTTTAGCATAAGTCATTTTCAGTCCGTTGTATTGGCTCGGATTGTGGCTTGCCGTAATAATAAGTGCACCGGTCACAGGAAGATATTTTGTTAAAAACGGCGGAACACCTGCCGCTTCAGAATAGTATCCGATAGGAGTAGGCGCAAGTCCCATGTCAACAACGTTAGCACCGCAAGAACGAATACCTTCTATTAAAGATTTTGCAAGCGCAGGAGAATGCAAACGGGCATCTCTGCAAACCGTTATCCAAATCTCAGACGGAATTCTTCTTGACTCTTTAACCAAGTATTGAACAAAACCTCTGCCTGTGTAATAGAAAACTTCTTCAGTAACGTTTTCTCCGTATATTCCTCTTATATCATTTTTCCCAAATGCTGATAAATCTAACATAATTACTCCCTTATTAATATTTACTATATAATAATACCATGAATAAAGAACGAAGTGGATTTTTATTTATGTCGGAACATTTGTGTTTATTATTATTCCGATATTTTGTTCGTTTGCTTTGAGTTTTACGGAGTGGGATTTATTAAATGATATAAAATTTGTCGGTTTTGCAAATTATAAAGCTGTGCTTTCTCAGGGCGAGTTTTTGCAAATCTTAATCAATACTTTTGTATATGCAATTTCAACAACTGTTTTTGCAGTAATAATTCCTCTAGTGATAGCATCTGCATTGAATACAAAAATCCGAGGAAGTGAAGCTTTTAAAACGATTTATTTTCTTCCGTTTATCACTCCGGCTGTTGTAATTGCAATTGTTTGGGGGTGGATTTTTGACCCGAATATCGGGGTGGTAAATACGTTATTAAAAACGCATTATACGTGGTTATTCAGCACTCATCTTGCAATGCCTGTTTTGATTTTTGTATCTGTTTGGAAGCTTATCGGATACAATGTTGTCCTTTTTTTAACAGGGTTTTCAACTATTGATAACAGCTTGTATGAAGCAGCTAAAATTGACGGAGCAGGGGTAAAAGAAACTTTCTTTAAAATTACTCTGCCGTTATTAAAGCCGACAACGTATTTTGTTATGCTTGTAACTCTTATTTCTTCTTTTCAAATCTTTGATTTAATATACGTTATGACAGAGGGCGGGCCTCAGGATTCAACTAATGTAATAGTTTATTCAATATACAAATATGCTTTTGAATACTTTGATGTCGGCAAATCATGCGCGTTAGCTTACATTTTGTTTTTGATAATTTTTATTCTTGCAATTTTGCAAAAAAAATTGAATAAAAACAAGTCATTCTGAGGGAACTAATTATTTAACCCGAAGAATCTCCTGCAAGCAAAGAAGAAGATTCTTCGGCATAAACGGATATTGTCTCAGAATGACATGCATTAGTTGTCATTCTGAGCGTGAGCGAAGAATCTTATACAAAACCTGCAAGAGATTCTTCGGGTTGAATGGTCATACCCCTCAGAATGACTAAAATTTTTCACTTTTGCTCAGTACGATGCGTTTAGTTTTATGTCGTAAACAATACCAATTGCTGTTACATCAATTCAATTTCATCAAGTTTTTGGTAAACAGCGGAAAGACAAATATAAAGGATATCCTTCGGGTATGTAGAATCATAAGCATCAAAATCCGGTATTAAGAATTCAAAAGAGAATCCTGTATTGTATAAAATATCGTTTTCTTCAATAACTTCAGAGTTTATAAACCCTATAAAATTGGCTTTGTTTTCAATAAGCATTTTTTCAAGTTTTGAGGAATAATCTTTCAAAAGTTCTCTGTTTACACCTTTATGGGGGAATGTAAGTAAATGCTTTCCGTCAAAAATTGAAACAACTTTATGTTTCTCTCCGTGCAAATATTTTTCAAGAAAAACACTTTGAGAAACTTTGCCTGACATTTTATAAACATTTTCTTTTATTGATATAATCTCCTGCATTGAATTTGCTTTTTTTAATACTCCGTCTCCTTTAACAAGAACAGGGAATTCAAGCGGTAGATTTATTTTTGGCGGTACGTTTATTTCATAATCAGTAAGAATTTTTCTTGCATAGCTGTGTGAGAGTCCGAGTTCTGTCCAATCGGAAGTTACGGCAAAACAGTTAACCAAATACTGTTTCATAACATTTGTAATACCTTCTAAAACCCATTTTTCTTCTTCTACAAGTACAACATCAATCTGAAGAGTTCTGCATTTTTGAGCCAGCTCTTTAAATGTATTGAACTTCAGATTAATTGCACCATCTGTTTCTTCATCAGAGGTAACATAAAGCTTGTTCAAGTATTTTGAACTAAGTATTTGATTAATATATTTACTCTTTTCCGTACTTACTATCAAAACGTTTAGTGATTGCATCCGCTGCATCCTCCGCTGCATTTGTTTTGGCATTTGTTTAACAGGCAGTTTATTTCAAACGGTTCATTATCCAAAACTTTTTTTATAACCAACGGAAAAATTGTCTGTTCAATATATTGGAGTTCTTTGTATAAATCGTCATAATGTTTTTCATTAGTAACAAAAATCGGGTATTGTGCAATTATACGTTTTGGATTTGTAAAATAGATTGTTATTCCTGTAACTTTTGCTCCGGAAAGAATAGCGTCTTTTAGCGGTTCTTCACTCTCAAAAGCGGGAAGTAGCGAATAATGACATTTAAGAGTATTCCCGTCATAAGGTTTTTTGTACCCGGCAAGAACAACTAAATCAAAGTTATTGCCGTTTGGAGCAGATGTGAAAAATTCAAGTTCATAATCCTGCAATTGATATGAAATTGCATCAATAAGCGGTGAATGTTTATCATACAAAACAGCGACTTTTTTCATAAAATTATTGTATCACATATAATAAGCAATAATCACAATATAATATTTTCTATATTATTTCCCTTATCTTATTGACTTTAGAGCCTGTCTATACAATAATATTAGTTAATATAAATTTAAGGTGCGCATATTATGAATTCATTAGTCGAAAAAATAAATTCTTTAAAGCAGGAAAAGAATGCGGTTATTTTAGCGCATTGTTACCAAAATGTTGAAGTGGATGAAGTTGCAGATTTTGTGGGTGATTCACTTTACTTAAGCAGAAAAGCAAAAGAAACGAATGCCGATATTATAGTTTTTGCGGGTGTTTCATTTATGGCAGAAACTGCTAAACTTCTTTCTCCGGAGAAAAAAGTTTTGCTTCCCAGATTAGAAGCAGGATGTTTTATGGCAAACATGATTAATGTTGAGTCTCTGCGTCAATTTAGAGCTATGCACGAAGGCGTACCTGCTGTATGTTATGTTAATTCTACTGCTGATATCAAGGCTGAATCTGATGTTTGCTGTACAAGCTCAAATGCGGTAAACGTAGTAAAAAACCTTGCCGAAAGAGAAGGAGTCGATGAGGTTCTTTTTCTTCCTGATACATATTTGGGCAAGTGGGTTGAGGCTCAATTGGGCGGTAAAATAAAAGTTCACACTTATAATGGTTTTTGTCCTACGCATTTGAGATTAAGAGCTGAGGATGTGGAAAAATCAAGATTAGAGCATCCGAATTCTAAAATTTTGGCTCACCCCGAGTGCCATCATACAGTTTCCGAGCTTGCTGATTTTGTTGGAAGTACCAAGGAAATTATGGAGTATGTTCGAAAAACAAACTTCAAAGAGTATACTATTGCTACTGAAAAGGGCGTGTTTGACAGACTTAAAAGAGATTACAGCAATAAAACTTTCTATCTTTTGAAGGATACGCTTGTCTGCCAAAATATGAAATGGAATACTCTTGATGATATTTATAACTCACTTTTAAGAGAAGAGCACGAAATAACATTGGACAGCGAAACATCTGCTAAAGCTATGGCATGTATAAATAAGATGTTTGAGATTACCCAGTCTCTTACTGTTGCCGGAGGAGTTTAGGATGAAAATTCTTGTCGGTATGTCAGGTGGAGTGGACTCATCTGTTACAGCGCTTTTATTGAAGCAGCAGGGGCATGAAGTTATTGGTGCTACAATGGCGATTTGGGGCGACAGAGGCGTTAAAAATCAGCTTGCGGATAAGCTTCCCAAAAGACATGGTGCATGCTTTGGGCCTGATGAAAAGGAAGATATTGAAGGTGCAAGAAAGATTGCGAAAGAGATTGGTATTCCTTTCTATGTGTTTGATTGCGCTGAGCAATACGAAAAAATTGTTTTGGATAATTTTAAAAACGAATATCTGAGCGGTCATACACCAAATCCTTGTATATGGTGTAATTCGCTGATTAAATTTGGTGTTCTGCCTGAGCTTGCAAAAGCTAACGGAATAGATTTTGACAAATTCGCAACGGGACACTATGCCAGAATTGAACAGAACGGAGACAGATTTATTCTTAAGAGAGGAATAAACCCTAAAAAAGACCAGTCTTACTTCTTATATAGGCTTAAACAGGAACAATTATCTAAAATATATTTACCCCTGGGAGATAAAACAAAAGAAGAAATAAGAGATATAGCAAAAGAGTTCGGACTCTCCGTTGCGGAAAAACCTGACAGTCAAGACTTCTATTATGGTGATTATAACGAGCTTTTAGGAGTAGAAGAAAAAGAAGGAAATATTGTTAATATAGACGGTAAAGTTTTGGGCACACATAAAGGGATTTGGAATTATACAATCGGCCAAAGAAAAGGAGTCGGAGTTTCTTCAACAGAACCTTTGTACGTTTTGGAGCTCAGAAAAGATACAAACGAAGTTGTAATCGGACCTAAGGATAAAACAATGAAAGACACTTTGCGTGCTTCTGATTTGAACTGGATAATTGAACCGACTCAAAAAGTATTAACAAATATTCAGGCAAAAATCCGCTCTACTCAACAGCCGACAGGGGTTGAAGCTACAATAGAAGGCGATAACCTCATTGTCAAATTTGATGACATGCAAAAATCCATAGCCATAGGTCAATCAGTCGTTCTTTATGACGGAGACCTTGTTTTAGGCGGCGGTATTATTACTGAAGTAATGTAAGATTTTGCTCTTTAAGATAACCTCTAAAAACTCCTAAATAAATTGATATCTGATACAAGAATGATGAAAAAACATGTCATACTGAGCGGAGGTAAATATAAAGCAAAGTATCTCATCAAGTAATGTCAGTCATTCTTTATTTGTTTTTTATAAATTTTCACAGAACATCTGTTTGTTAAGAAATGTAAAGACGAATTTTTTGTGGCTTAAATTCAGTTATAATGCTGAATAGAATAGAATAGCATAGGAAAACTGTGGGCAATTTTTCTACGAAGGAAAACTTTATATATGTAAGCACGAGTTAAATAAAAAGGAAAAGAGAAAATGGGTAACGAATTTGAAGTAAAATTGCATAAGCCGGAAAGTACAAAATTGTTCAAAACAAATATTGTAAATAAAAGAATAGCAAAAGACTGTTGGATACATGATTACAATTATAAAGGACAATTGTTAAAAGCCACACTGCTCGACGTAGCCGGTAAGCCTATTTCTATTTATATGTATGAATATGATGAAAAAGGAAATGAAGTCAAACATATAATAGATGACAAAGCAGACGGCAAACCGGATTATATTAATACTAATGAATACGACGACAAAGACAGATTAATAAGAACTACAAATGACTATGATGCTGACGGTAATATTGATAATTTTAAATCATATGAATATTATGATAACGGAGGAAAGAGAGAAGAAATAAGATACACGGCTCAACATGACAATTTTAATGATGAGTTTAAGGTATTAAAATATGACGAAAAAGGTCGTTGTATTATGAACGTTAATATTCTCGATCCACTTAAACAAGGACACATAGATTTATTTTCTCATCCTGACAAATAACAAACAGACAAAAATTGTAAAAGAATATAATAACAAGTTTTTTATATAAGTCTAAATAAATAAGAATTATACTAAATTTTACTTAAAATAAATCTAGTTATCAGGAAGCATAGAAGATATTTCTGCGACTATTCTTGAGATGTCTGCTCCGCCGAATGCAATTTCTAAAATTAAACCTGAATTAATTATGGTTGTTTCACGGACTTCCATTGTATCAACATCTATAATGCTGAATTCAACATAATCCTCACCGACATAGTTAATTTTGCCGTATTCAGCTCCGGTTGCCCATCTCAAAAATACATATTTATGTTCAAATACTTTAAGTCTGTCTAAAAGTTTCATTCAAATACCTTCTCTTGTGTGATAAATGTTGTCTAAATATATACTCTCTTGGAAACATTTTAGCACATAATAAAAAATATAACAACTTTTGCAACAATAAGAAATTTGATTTAAAATAGGCTTATGAGAAAAGTTGTTTTAATAGGATTAGGGGCAGTAGGACTTACTTATGCGGTTAAGCTTAAGGATAAATGTGATTTAAACATTTTGGTAGATAAAACGCGTTTAGAAAAATATAAAAAAAATAAACCCATATTTAACGGTGTAGAGCAGGATTTCAATTATGTTCTTCCTGAAGAAGGATTTGATACGGACTTAATTATAATTTCAACCAAGTCACAGGGTTTAGAGAGTGCTATTAAATGTATTAAAAATTTCGTTTCATCAAAAACACGTATTGTATCTCTGATTAACGGGATATCGTCTGAAAATAAAATTAAACAAATTTATCCGCAGGCTAAAGTTCTAAAATCGTATTTTATAGGACATAGTGCAGTCAGGAGCGGGAATTCAGTAACTCAAGACGGAGTTGGTGAAATTGTTATTGAAAAAGATGATTTTATAGAAGAGTTTTTCTCTGAAACAGGTGTAAATTATTCTGCTCCCAGTGATATTGACTATTCAATGTGGCTCAAATTTACATTTAATTCTTATGCTAATCCTTTGTCTGCAATACTTGATATGAATTTCGGAGAACTCAAACAGAATGCATATTTTAGAGATTTTTCCAAAAACATTATATATGAGATTAAACAAATTGCGGAGAAAAAAGGTATAAAAAATTTGGAAAACTTAGAAGCAGATGCTCTTAATTCACTCGACAGAATGTGTGATGACGGAAAAACTTCCACGCATCAGGATATTTTAGCAAAGCGTCCTACTGAGATTGATATTTTTAGCGGTGAAGTTATTAGAATGGGGAAAGAACTGGGGATAAAAACCCCATACAATCAATTTTTATACGATTTAATAAAAATAAAGGAGGAGAACAATGAACACAGCATTCATACCTGTTAGAGGCGGAAGTAAATCAATTCCTTTAAAAAATATTAAATTGATTAACGGAAAACCGCTTGTTTATTGGACGGCCTTAGCTTCACAAAATGCTGAATGCATAGATAAAGTTATTATTGCAACTGATTCTGAGGAGATAAAATCAACAGTTCTGAATTTCGGTTTTGATAAACTTGAAGTTTACGACAGAGATAAAACAAATGCTGAAGATACCTCTTCAACAGAGAGTGTTATGCTTGAATATATTTCTAAATCAAATTTAAAAGACGAAGATTTGTTTTTCTTAATTCAGGCAACATCGCCAATGCTTAAAGCCGAGCATATAGACGGCATGTATAATGAATTTTTAGCAGGCAAGTATGACTCTATGTTTACCGGAGTGCGAGAAAAACAATTCAAATGGATTCAACTCCCTCGCCCAAAGGGAGAGGGTTGGGGTGAGGGGGCAAATCTCTTACAACCCGTAAACTATGATTATCACAACCGTCCCAGGAGACAGGAGTTTGAAGGTTTGATTGCGGAAACGGGCGCATGTTATATAAATTCCGTCGGAAATATTAAACGCGACCAATGCCGTTTATCAGGCAATATTGGTGCTTATGAAATGCCCTCTTATACAATATACGAGCTTGATGAACCGACAGACTGGATAATCGTAGAAGAATTGATGAAAAGAGTATAATATAATTATTTTTTCAATCCGTTTGCCCAGTCTCTTGCAAGCATTTCACCTTTGCCTTCGGGTTTAACTTTTATGAGACGCAAAAGGCCGTTCCCTGTTTTTACGTCTATACCTTGCTTTGAAAAACGAACGAATTCGCCCAATGAACCTTCAAGGCTTTCTTCTAAAGGTTCTGTTTCCATAACTTTAACTATTTTGTCCTGATAGGTAAAAAATGCTCCGGGACATTTGTAAACCCCTCTCACGAGGTTGTGGATCTCTTGTGCCGGCTTTGTCCAATCAATTTTGCACTCTTCTTTTTGGAGTTTATCTGCAAAACAAACTCCATCTTTACATTGTTTTTGTGGTTTTAAAGTTCCTTCTTTTATTCCGATTAAGGTTTTTTCCAATAATTCGGGCGAGTGCGATGCACATATTTCAAAGAGTTCGACACAGTTCATATTCGGTGTAATGCAAATAGGCTCTTTCATGCAGATATCTCCGCAATCAAGTCCCAGCTCCGTAATCATTGTACAAATTCCGGTCATTGTATCACCGTTAATGATTGCTCTTTGAATGGGATTAGCTCCGCGGTATTTCGGGAGTAAAGATACATGAAGATTTATTGTTTCGTATTTTGGTATATCCAAAACTTCCTGAGAAAGGATTTGACCGAATGCGAAAGTGACGAAAAAGTCAGGCTCCAATTCTTTTAAAGCATTGATAATTTCAGGTTCTTTCCTGATGGATTTTGGTTGAAAAACTTTTATATCATGTTCAAGTGCGAATTGTTTTATCGGGCTTGGAGTAAGCTTATGCCCTCTGCCTGAAGGTTTATCCGGCTGAGTAACAACGGCAAGAACTTCAAACTTATCGGATTTATAAAAATGTTCTAATGACGGAAGTCCTATATCGGGGGTTCCAAAATATACGATGCTTATTTTATCCATTATTTTTGTTTTTCTTCCTGTTTAGTTTTTTCTTCCAAAAGCTTTTCTATTTCTGGTTCAAGTTCAGGTTCTTCCAGTATTTTATCCAATTCAAGAGGCGGAAGATTGTGTTCCGAAAGTTGAGCTTCCGCATCAAATCTGTTGATAACGTGGTCAATAAACAGAACTCCGTTAAGATGGTCAAATTCGTGCTGAATACAACGAGCAAGAAGTGTCCCGTCTTTAGCTTCCAGTACAAAAGAGCGTCCGTTTCTGTCAAGAGCTTTAACCATAACATTCGCATATCGTTTTACATCCGTAAATGCTTCAGGAAAGCTTAAACACCCTTCGTGGCTTATTACTGCACCTGATTTTTTGATGATTTTCGGGTTAATAAATACCATAGGGTTTAGAGGTTCATCACCTGTTGAAACATCTATAACAAAGATTCTTAAGTTTTCTCCGATTTGCGGAGCTGCAAGTCCGACACCATTTTCTTTGTACATAGTATCAAGCAAATCTTCGACAATTGATTTTACTTTTTGAGAAACTTTGTGAACTTCTTTTGACGGTTCTCTGAGTGACGGCGTACCGTATTTAACGACTTTTCTTATTGACATAAATTAAACCTCCAAGCATAACTCATTTTCTTTCAAATGAGCTTAACCCTTCTTAACAACAGTTTACCATAAAATGAACATTAATGGTAGAATACTCGTTGTAATATTAAAGGGGTTTTTGTATGCGAAAAATTTTAATCCTTTCAGCAATTTTTGTTTTCACTTTGGCACAAGCTTATGCATATTCAATAAAAGTTTATGACGAATATGGAAACAGAGTCGGTACATACAGAAAAGAAGGAGATAAATATCAGTTGTATGATTTTCATGATAATAAAGTAGATGCTCCTGATATGATAATAAAAGATGCGCCGGACAAAAAAACGCTTACAGAATACTCTCAAACTTTTTATGATTCAGATATGAACCCGATTGGTACTTGGCGCTCCGGATATTTTGGAAACAACGGCAGATATTACCCCAGAGGCAGTGTATTTTATCCTTCGCCATATTATAGAACGAGAAGCCCCTATATAGTAAGACCAAATGCGCGAGGAATAGGCATAAATAATACCAAACCTAACACCTTTGTAGATACAAGATTTGCAAGATTTCATAATTTTGATTGATGTTTTATACATATTAACAACTTTGACACAAATATTATTTTTTAAGATAATTAGTATATGAACGAAGTTATTCAAATTAAGAACCTGATATACACAATCAGAGGGCATAAGGTTATGTTAGACTCTGATTTAGCTATGTTGTACGAAGTCGAAACAAAAGCTTTGAACCAAGCAGTAAAGAGAAATATTAAAAGATTTCCTTCTAATTTCATGTTTCAACTTACAAAAAATGAGTGGCAAAGTTTAAGGTCACAAATTGTGACCTTTAAAAATGATGTCAGAAAATACACCCCCTATGCTTTTACAGAGCAGGGTGTTGCAATGTTGTCATCTGTTCTGCGTTCAGAAAAGGCTATTCAAATTAATATACAAATAATGAATACATTCGTTCAAATGAGACAATGGGCAATAGAAAATAAAGATATAGCTCAAAGACTGGCAGAACTTGAGCATTATTTTATTGAGCATTGCAAAGACCAAAAACAAGATATGAGAAATTTATACGAAGCAATAGAATTGCTTATGGACAGAACAAAACCTTCAAAAATAGGTTTTACAACAGATTAACACTTATCATCGGAGGAGAAAAAATGATATCCAGATTTATAAACCAATTATTTTATTTTTACTATTTGTTATTAATTATCAGAATATTTTTAACTTGGATACCAAATATTGATTGGGAATCTCAGCCTTTTGCGGTTATGCGTTCGCTTACGGATCCTTTCTTGAATATATTTAGAGGAATAATTCCTCCAATCGGCGGTATGCTTGATATTTCACCAATTATAGCATTTTTTGCTTTGCAGTTTTTGCAAATCGGGATTAACTGGATTCTTGCGGCATTAGGATTATGATAGATTTAGACAGATTAAAAACGGCTATTGCTCTAACAAAAGAGGGTAAATTCGAAGAAGCGGAAACAATATATTTGAGGCTTTTGGAAGAAAGTCCCGAGGAGAGTGCGCTTTTATCGACCGTTGGACTGTTTTATATTAACCAAGGCAATTATGATAAAGCTATTGAGTATCTTAAAAAAGCTTGCGAAATAAAAGAAACGATTGGTACGGTTTCTGCTTACGGTTTTGCGGAATACGAAAGAAGAAACTTTACCGCATCTGCAGAGATATTGGAAAAAGCTCTGACTTTGGGTGAAAATGTTGATATTTATAACAAACTTATTCTCTCTCTTTTTGAGATAAAACACTATAAACGTGCGATTGAGCTTACGGAAAAAATGAGTGAGCTTTATCCTGACCACCCTAAAACAGTCGCGAATAGAATTAAATCTTTGACCCAGCAGGGAAAACTCTTAGAAGCGGAAAAAGAATGTATAGATTATTTGAAAAAGAACCCTGTTAATTCTGCTCTATGGTATCATTTGGGATTGTTAAAAGAATTAATATATTCTGATGATATGCGCGCAATAGAGTGCTATAAAGTCGCAGGCGAACAGGGAAATTTGAATTCTGATTACAATATAGGAGTTGCTTACCAAAAACTTGGAGAGTACCAAAAGGCAGAAGAGAACTATAAAAAATATCTGAAAACTTTTCCCGATGATAGTGTAGGAATTACTTCTCTCGGTATGTGTTACCTTGCTCAAAAACGATTTAAAGAAGGGTATGATTTATTTTACAAAAGAACAACAGGAAATGCTGAAAAGTATACAAAAAATCTTTGGAAGTCAAACACTCCTTTGGATAAAGATTTGGTCATAATTTGCGATCAAGGATTCGGAGACCATATCCAATTTATAAGATATCTTCCGTTTTTAAAAGAACATAATCTTAAAGTAGGTGTGGGAAAATCTTTGAAAGAATTATTCCAAAAAAATTATCCCGATGTCGAATTTATAGACTACAAGGATATTAATCCTGAAACACAAGCTTTAAGGGTTACGGATTTAGCTTATGTTTTGAATATGGATTTTGATAATATCCCGTTTAGTGAAGGATATTTGGATATTGAGCCTGCGGGAATTAAATGTGATAAACCAAAAATCGGGCTTTGCTGGGAAGCAGGAGCGGCAGGTGTTAGGGGAATGATAAACAGAACTATTCACGTAAAATGTTTTGAACCGATTTTTGATTTAGAAAATATTCAGCTCTATTCTTTCCAAGTAGATGATACTTTTGGAGGAAATGAAAAATATTCAGACAAAATGATAAATCTTGCAAAAGATTTCAAAAATTTTTCTGATACAGCCAGAGCTTTAAAGTCAATGGACGCTGTCATAACTGTTGATACTTGCGTTGCACATCTTGCCGGTGCATTAGGGGTTAAAACATATTTACTCATTCCTTATGCGCCGGATTGGAGATGGTTTGGCGGAGAAGACTCAAAAACTCCTTGGTACAAAAGTGTAGAAGTTATTAAACAGAAAAATCCTATCGAGTGGGAAAGAGAGATAAATGAAGTAATGAAAAGGTTGTTATAATAAACTTTCAATAGCTTTTTTGTAATTATCGCTTTTGTAGATATAACTTCCTGCGACAAGTGAATTTGCACCTAAAGATTTACAAATTTTACCTGTCAGATTATTAATTCCGCCGTCAACTTGAATAATCAAGTTTTCAGGAGCGTGTTCTTTTATCTGAGGAATTTTCATTGCACAGTCGTGTATAAATTCCTGTCCGCCAAATCCCGGTTCAACGGTCATAATGAGAACTAAATCTGCAAGAGGTAAAAATTCATAAATTTCTTCAGGTTGTGTTTTAGGTTTAATTGATATTCCTGCTTTAACTCCGTTCTTTTTGATTAAATTAATTGTTTCTTTAACTTCTTCGGAGTTTTTACAAGCTTCATAGTGGAATGTTAAAATATCTGCTCCGGCTTTGGAAAACGGTTCTATATATTTTTTAGGATTTTCTATCATCAAATGAGTGTCGAGAATTAAATCTGTTGATTTTTTGATAGATTTAACAACAGGAACTCCTATTGTAATATTTGGGACAAAATGTCCATCCATAACATCAATATGAATCCATTTTGCGCCGGCATTTTTTACGGCATCTATTTCTGATTTTAGATTTGAAAAATCAGCGGATAAAATTGAAGGTGATATAATAACTTTTTCCATATACTCTATTCTATCATACATGTTGATATTTAGGGATATTTTTAGTAGAATATCTTGTGAA
Source organism: uncultured bacterium (assembly GCA_902779645.1). Lineage (GTDB taxonomy): Bacteria > Cyanobacteriota > Vampirovibrionia > Gastranaerophilales > Gastranaerophilaceae > CAG-196. The sequence goes on from CACZCH010000007.1 coordinate 43,382, forward strand.
GAAGCGAGGAAATACTCAAAATGGAAGACTTGTCAGCATTACAAGAATATTTCAAAAAAATACAAAGAGCATTAGATAATGCGGATTTTAATATCCTTAATTATAAATTTGTTAAGAAAAGCAGAATAGATGATTTATTGGTTTGCACTCTGGCGCTTTTGCCTGACAGTTTTAAAGATGCGGCAAAAAGAAAAACAGATATAGATAATTTTCCTTCTGTTGCTTGCTATGCGAGATTATCAAAAATATTGAAAAATCAAATAGGGTTATTTCCTGATTATTATATAGTTCAATATAGCAATGCATTAACAATGTTGAAAAATATTAAACAAAATATAAGTAGTGATATAAAAAAACTGGAAAATATGTAAAATCCATGCGTTGACTTTTGGAAGTTGACTGATGTACAATTTTATTAGCTATCATAAATAAAAAACGGAGTAAAATATGAATTCACAGCAAGATGTTATATACGGTTTAATGGGAGATTTGGAAGAAGCTTTGGACAAAGGCTTTTCACCTTTCGGTTATTATACTGTTGTTAAGAAAGATGTTGTAACTGATTTGTTAGACAGATTATATGCAGCTCTTCCTGATGAAATAAAAGAAGCAAGAGCTCTTTTGAGAAGAAAAGACGAACTTCAATATGAAGCACAGCAAAAAGCTGAAAGAATTATTGCTGATGCTCAGGGAGAAGCTAACAGATTGTTGAGTGAATCTGATATTTTAAGAGCAGTTCAAAAAGAAGCTGAAAAAATTAAGGAGCAAGTTATAAGTGATTGCGAAGAAATTAAAAGAAAAGCAATAGATGAAGCAGATGCAATTCGTGCTCAAGCGATGGATGAAGCAATTAGAGTAAAAGACGGCTCTTCTGCTATGTCTGAACAAATTCTTGCAAGCTTGGAACAAAACTTGGCTCAAATGCAGGAAATAGTTAAAAATGGTCAAGTTGCATTAGAAAAGCGCAGAATGGAATCAGATGAGGTAATTCGCGGTAACTATGCTAATCAACAGCCCGAATATGCTCAAGATTTCAGAATGCAGTAAGAAAACAAATAGTAATTTAATAAATAAAAAAGCTCATTTATATGAGCTTTTTTATTATCCTCTTTTTACAACTGTTGTAATTTGTTCCCCGTAACTGTTTACACAGCCGTTAGTTTCTTCTATTGTGTATGAAACTTCACTGTCTTCGGCTTTTTGCTGTTCCGCAAACTTTTCTGCGTCTTTCAAATCCTTAAATTCACCAGCCATATCAGGTTCAAAATACGACGGTTTGTCAATATAAACTTGGTACATAATACCCTCCTTTTATGATTATTATATGACTCAAATATTGAAAATGCAAAAATTGGAATTTATTTTTATGTTTACTCTCTTATGTTAATATTTGTACATATACCCCCCTAACTTATTCACTTCTCGCAAACCTTATAGTAATATGTTGGTATGAGAGAAAAGTTTTTGAAAACAGTATGTTGTTTGGCCGTTACATCAATGCTGGCGCAAGGAAATGTATCAGCAGGAGTAATAGAAGCTTTTGCTGAACATTATAATGCGGCACAGAATTATTTAACACAAAATCAATACTCATCTGCTATCGTAGAATTTAGAAAAGCGATGAGAATAAATTATCTTGATAACTCGGCAAGAATAGGTATAGTAAATGCATACTTGGCAAGAGCTGCACATTACGCTAATACAGAGAAAGATTATAGTAAAGCTGCAAATGATTTCAGAAGTGCTTTATTTTACTTAAAAATGTATCCTGAGAACGAGCAAGACATACAAAATTCTATTGGTATGATACAATCCGCAAACGGGAATCTTAATCAATGCTTAAAAGTTATGGGAACAGATACAACCGCAGGCGCAAGATATAAAAAAGCGGAAGAACTTAGAGCAGTTGCTAACTTCCCTGCGGCTGCGTATGAATTTTCAAAAGCAGCCGAAAACGAAAAGTATGCTTCTGAAGGCAATGCTCAGGTCGGCGATTTAATGAAGCTTTTGGGGAATGACAAGCGTGCAGCGGATTATTATCAAAAAGCATTAAAAGCTGACCCTGCTGACGGCGTTACAAAAATGAAATACGCAAGAACTTTAGATAAAATCGGACAGTACGATACAGCCGTAACTCAGTATAATGACGCTTTAGCAAACGCTAAAGGGGATATGGAAGTTTTGTATGCGCTTGAGAGAATTTATCTTAAAAAATTGGCACAAACTCCAAATGATGCAGATTTGAATGCAAATATAGGTGCAATTAAGCAGGCTCAAGGTGATTTAGAGTCGGCTCTAAATTACTACGGAAAAGCTGAAAGGCTTAACCCGAGCAGCACTCTTACAAGATTGAATGTGGGAACTCTTTATCAGCAGAAAAAGGATTACAGACGCGCAATAGAAGCTTATGATTCTGTTTTGACTCTTGAACCTTCTAATACAAAAGCTCTGTTTTATAAGGCGCAAGCCCTTTCTGAAATGGGAGACAAACAAACTGCTTTGACTATTTATAAGTCTATTGCACTGCTTGACCCAAATAATAAAGACGCAAGAAATGCTATTTCGAATATTGTTAAAGAAACAATGACTCCGATTGAATATATAGGATATTTAAGCCAAAACGGAACGCTTAGTGAACTTTATGATTATTCATATAAACTTCATAAAGAAAACAAAATAGATGAAGCAATCCACGGTTACAGGGCATATATCCAAAAAGACCAAACGAAAGCGGATGCATACGTGAACTTGGGTATTTGTTACGCTTCTAAAGATGATTACGGAAGTGCAATTACAACATTGAATGTTGCAAAAGAAAAATTTCCGGCTAATAATTTGGTCTTGAAAACTTTGAAAGAAATTCATGGTGATTACAATTCAACCAGAATTACCGCAGCATCTGCCAGTTATGAAGCAAAAGATTACAAAAAAGCTATAAAGCAGTATTTGGAAATAAGCCCTGCAACGGAGAATACAATGCTGGGTGTTGCAGCATCTTATCAAGCCTTAAATGACTATGACAATGCTATTTTGTATTACAAAAAAGCAGAAGCTTTGAACGCTAAAAATGCGGAAATTCCTTATTATATCGGATATTTGTATTCTGAACTGCAAAAATGGACTGAGGCTGAAACATATCTTAAAAAAGCTTTATCGCTAAACCCTGAGTCGGATGCAAAACAGCTTCTTTCTTATGTCCAGCAGAACGGAACGCTCGGAATCTTAAATTCAGGTATAGAACTTTTTGAAAAACAAGATTTCGCAAATGCACTATCTAAATTTAACGAAGTCCTGAAAAAAGAATCAAACAACGCTTATGCTTATTATTACAGAGCATTGATATATGATGAACAAAAACAACCAAAATCTGCAATTGCGGATTATTTGAATGTAATTAAAAACTCAAAAGATTTTCCGATTGCAAATTACATGATTGCAGTTGATTATGACGGATTAGAGAACTACAAAGAAGCATTTAAGTACTATAAGCAGTTTGTCTCTGTATACAGTACAGATGACGAGTATCTTAAATACGCAAAAGACCGTATGAAAGAGTTGGAGCCGTATGTAGGCGGATAAATAATCAAACAACCCTCGCCCCATGGGAGAGGGAAGGGTGAGGGGGCAATTTGTCTGTTAAAAATCTTTTAAAAGCAAAAGTTTCACTTGCGCCAATGGCAGGGATTACCGACTATGTTTTGCGTTCGCTGATTCGAGAGAACTCAGATTCCGCTCTTCTTACAACAGAGATGATAAGCTCGGAGTTTCTTACACAAACTAAAGGCGGTGATATTCTTATGCGCAGAGATGACCATTCGCCTATATCATACCAGTTGAGCGGGCATAAACCTAAAATGATTGCAGAGTGTGCTAAATACCTTGAACGGTATGCTGATATGATTGATATAAATATGGGCTGTCCCGTAAATAAGGTAGTGAAAGGTACTGACGGGTGCGCATTAATGAGAAATGTTAGTTTGGCGCAGGAAATTGTAAGAACAGTAAAAGCTTCCATCTCAAAACCACTGAGTGTAAAATTTAGACTGGGATATACTTTTGACGAGCTTAACTATGTTGAATTCGGTGAAAAAATGCAGGAAGCGGGTGCTGACTTTATCACAATTCATGGGCGCACACGCTCTCAAATGTACGGAGGACAAGCTGATTGGAAGAAAATTGCAGAGCTTAAAAAAAATGTTGATATACCTGTCTTTGCAAACGGTGATGTTGTTTCAATAGAAACTGCCGTTCAATGTCTTGAAGAATCTCAAGCAGACGGAGTTGCAGTGGGGCGTGGCGCTTTGGGCGATGTTACGCTCATAGGACGGATTGAAAAATACTTAAATAAAGGTATATATTTACCTCCGCCTACATTGGAGGAAAAAGTTGAAACTCTTAAAGACCACCTTAAACGAGAAGTTGAACTAAGAGGAGAAAATGTGGGAGTTAAGTTTTGCCGTAAATTTTATCCGTATTACTTGAACGGATTTCAGGGAGCATCAAAACTCCGAGGCGAAATCGTGTTAATTGATAATATATCAGAGGTTTTAAAAAAATTGGATGCTGTTCTCGTTAATATAAACTTGCAACATGTTTGATTTTAATGTAGACTTAGTTTAGGGGTAAATACAAGGGGTCGAGACATTTGTCTCAAATTAAGGAGCTAAAATGCACGAATACGTATTCAAAATGAAAAAAGGCGAAATAGAGATTGAACTTAAATCAGACGATTTGGAGTTTGTTGAAGAACAACTTAACAAATGGAGAGATGAACTCTTACAAGATACGCCAAACAGATAGGTTTTAAATTATGACAACATATTCGTTTAAAGTCACTAAAGGTAAATACCAGCTTTCACTTACAACAACCGATAGGGATATGATTGTTGATGAATTTGAAAAGTGGGTTAAGAAAATTTCTAACTATGTCTCTAAAAACAAGGGACAAGATTCTGTTGCTCAGCAAAAATCTGCAATGTCAGCAGAACGTGAACTTACACAAAAACGAATAGAGGAACAACTTAAGCGCATACCAAAACCCGAGCCGGTTAAAGAACCTGAACTTACTAAGCAGGAAGAAACTCAGCAAGGTATAGATGCGCTCTACGCACCTGCTCAAACAGAAGAAAAACAAGAAGATGTAAGACCAACTATACAAACAGAAAATGAAAATGTTCAAAATGTATTCGATACAATTTTAGATCGCTCTATGCAAACTCCGCAGGCAGAGCTTTCATTTAAGCCGAGTCCTTCTATTAAAAAGGACAATGCTTTTCTAAACTACATAAGCAGTCGTAAAATCGACAGAAAAATAGATTATCTGCTTATGACAGCATACTATTTTACACAGTATGAACAAAAACCGAGATTTACACTGAAACAAATTAACGCAAAATTAATGCAGAATATTGCGATAATTCTTGACCACAGTGTTGTACAGGAAGCAATCAACCGCGAATACCTCGAATGCCTGCCTGACCTAACGGGAGTAGTCGGAGCTTCAGAATACAGATTAACCGCATACGGCGAAAAAACTCTGTTGGAAGAAGGATAAAAAATTTAGAGTAAAAAGGCGGTTTTGCAATTAGCAAAACCGCCTTTTTTAGTTTAATTTTTCCCGCGGACTATTTATGATAAGTCTTTTTGGTTATTTTTCTTCAGAAAAAAGGGACACCCCCCTTTTTTCTATTCTTTTGTGTATTCAGCGTCAATTACATCATCGTCTTTTTTATCTTCACTTGTGCCTTGGCTGTTTGCTTCAGAGTTAGCATCTCCACCTTCTTTTTGAACAGCTTCATAAGCTTTTTGTGAGATAGAGAACATTGTTTGTTGAAGTTCTTCACTCATCTTCTTCAATTCGTCTGATGATTTGTTTTCATTCAAAGCCTTTTGCAAAGCATCTTTTTGTTCGTTCAATTTCTTCAAATCATCTTCTGAGATTTTGCCTTCAAAGTCTTTAGTTAATCTTTCAGCAGAAGAGATGAATGAATTAGCATTGTTCTTAATTTCTGCTTCTTCTTTTTTCTTCTTATCTTCTGATGCGTTAGCTTCTGCTTCTTTAACCATCTTATCGATATCTTGTTCAGATAAATTAGATGAGTTTGTAATTGTAATTTTTTGTTCTTTACCTGTTGCTTTATCCTTAGCTGAAACGTTAACAATACCATTAGCATCGATATCGAATGTAACTTCGATTTGAGGAACACCGCGCATTGCAGGAGCAATACCTTCAAGTCTGAACATACCTAAAGACTTGTTGTCGCTTGCCATCGGTCTTTCACCTTGAAGTACGTTGATATCAACTGCTGTTTGGTTATTTTCAGCTGTTGAGAATACTTGAGATTTAGAAACAGGGATTGTAGTGTTACGAGGAACAAGAGCTGTCATAACACCGCCTAAAGTTTCGATACCTAATGTTAACGGAGTAACATCAAGAAGTACGATATCTTTAACTTCACCTGCAAGAACACCTGCTTGAACTGCTGCACCAACTGCAACAACTTCATCAGGGTTAACTGATTGGTTAGGCTCTTTGCCTGTATAATCTTTTACCAACTGTTGAACAGCAGGTATACGAGTTGAACCGCCGACTAATACAACTTCGTTTATATCATTTTTGCTTAAGCCTGCATCTGATAATGCTTGCTCAACCGGTTTTTTACATCTGTCTAACAAATCTCTTGAAAGGTCTTCAAACTTAGCTCTTGAAAGAGTTAATTCTAAGTGTTTAGGACCGTTAGCATCAGCTGTGATGTAAGGTAAGCTGATTGTTGTTTCAACAACAGATGATAATTCGCATTTAGCTTTTTCAGCAGCTTCTTTAATACGCTGCATAGCTTGCTTATCACTTGTTAAGTCCATACCTTCTTGTTTCTTGAATTCTTCACAAATCCAGTTGATAATCTTTTGGTCGAAGTCATCACCGCCTAAGTGAGTATCACCTGAAGTTGAAAGAACTTCGTGAACACCGTCGCCGATTTCCAAAATAGAAACATCGAATGTACCACCACCTAAGTCAAATACAAGAACTTTTTCTGATTTATCTTTTTCCAAACCGTAAGCAAGAGCTGCTGCAGTCGGTTCGTTAACGATACGAAGAACGTCTAAGCCTGCAATCTTACCTGCGTCTTTTGTTGCTTGTCTTTGAGCATCATTAAAATAAGCAGGAACAGTAATAACAGCAGATGTAACTTTTTCTCCCAAGTAATTAGATGCATCGTCTGCCAATTTTCTTAAAATCATTGCAGAGATTTCTTGCGGAGTGTAATCTTTTCCGTCAATGTTTTTCTTGTAATCTTCGCCCATGTGACGTTTGATTGAAGCGATTGTCTTATCAGGGTTAAGTATTGCTTGTCTTTTTGCAAGCTGACCTACCAATCTTTCACCTGTTTTTGAAAAACCAACGATAGAAGGAGTTGTTCTCATACCTTCTGCGTTTGCTATAACGGTTGGTTTTCCGCCTTCCATAACTGCTACAACTGAGTTTGTTGTACCTAAGTCAATACCTATTGTTTTTGCCATTTTTATATCTCCTTTTTGTTTATATTTTTCTTACATTATCATTAAATCATTATTTTCAATAAAATCTTAAAAAATAAACAAAAAATTAATAATTTCTATAACTGAAAAATATTTTTTTTAACTCAATTTACTTTCATAAAAATAGCTGAAGAAATACTTAATTATTTATGTTAAAATATAAAATTATGAAAAAGTTTTTACACTTGATTTTTGTACTAACCCTGATTTTTTGTTTTGCAAATAGAGTTAGTGCAGAAGATAAGATAGAGAATGACAAAGATAGCAACGAGATGTTTGAGCAGGTAATTCTGACTGTACCTAATGGTGATAATTCCGAAGAAGCCGATACAAAAGAGAATGTTGAGCTAAAAGAGAATACACCTGTTCAAGCTGTCGAAGTAAGCGAAAATATGACTCTTAGAGAAAAACTTAAAACTGTCTACAATTTGGAAGTTGATAAATACGACAGGCCGGAATATTTATTCAGAGAACCGCTTACCTATCATTTTAAGCCGGAATCAAAAATGGATAATATTCACGTTTGGGGAGCATTTAATGCGTATAACGACATGGCTTTTTATGATAACGGAAGCTTAACGGATAACGTTACATTTAAAGCTTTAAATGTTGGTGTAGATGGTTTTCTTAAAAACAACAACGGTGACTTCCGTGTAATGCTCGGTTTTCCCGTAAATTCAAGCAGAAACTATACCCAAACTTTGTTCGCAGATGTTTTTGTCGCAACAAACAAAATCCCGCATCATAGAATCCAAATAGGACATTTCAGACCGCAAATCGGTATGGAAGGCGGAAGCAGTTCTTACACATTAGGATTTTTAGGACGCTCGCAGATTGCAAGAAACTTCGGTACCGCAAGACGTTTAGGCGGAAGGATTAAAGGTGATTACAGTTTTGTAGATTACGATTTCGGTTTGTACAGCTCAGGCACATTCTTTGAAGAATGGTTCCCCGGAGCCGAATTCGTGGGCTGGGTGAATCTTAAACCGCTTGCAAAAGTTGACGAAAAAAAATACGGAAGACTTAAAATCGGAGCAGGTATAGACGCAGGACGAAGAGAAGATAACTTCTTTGTTACGGGTGCTTATGTAGGATATAATTATAAAAAGTTTTCTGCCGAATTTGAATGGGCAAACGCTAACGGATATAACGGATACTACGGACATTCAAGAAAGCATGCAACGGGGTTCTATACAACTCTCGGATACATGATTACAAAAAAGCTCCAAGTTTTAGCATGCTATGACCAATTTACGCCGAATAAAGAATTTTCTGAGAATAAACAACGCGAAATGACACTGGGCTTAAACTACTTTATTAAAGGTCAGGCTCTTAGACTAATACTAAATTACGCATTTTGTCAGAATGATGTGGGTAAAGACTCACACAGAATTATGCTAGGCGCTCAAATTTTAATATAAGTTAATCTTTTGGCAAAAAATTTTTTATTTGTTATGATAAAAAAAACGAGAGATTAAAGAAAAGATTATAAGTCGGTTTTTAACCGTACGGATTTTAAATTTTGGTTTTACAAAGGGGAGAAAGATGAATTATCACAATATTACAACAGACGATATGCTAAATGGTGACGGACTTAGAACGGTTCTGTGGGTTGCAGGCTGTACTCACCACTGTTTTAACTGTCAAAATCCGATAACATGGGATGTTGCAGGCGGTCTCCCGTTTGATGAAGCTGCTGAAAAAGAATTGTTTGAAGATTTGAAAAAACCATATATTGAAGGTATAACATTCTCCGGCGGAGACCCGTTACATCCTTTCAACAGAGAAGAAGTTTTCAGACTGGCTAAAAAAATCAGAGAAGAACTTCCAAATAAAAACATTTGGCTTTATACAGGTTTCCTTTGGGAAGAAATATGCGATATTCCTGAAATATCACTTCTTGACGTAGTTGCAGAAGGAAAGTTCGTACAGGATTTATATGATCCGAAAATCCATTGGGTAGGAAGTTCAAACCAAAGAGTAATAGATGTTAAACCGACGCTTGAAACAGGGAAAATTGTTCTCCATAATACATAAAAGAGATGTTTTTTAAAGGAAAAACTTCTTTTATGTTTAAACCTTATTTTTATTCTTCTTCCAAGCTCAGTACTGCCATGAAAGCTTCTTGCGGTACTTCAACTCGTCCGATAGCTTTCATACGTTTTTTGCCTCGTTTTTGTTTTTCAAGAAGTTTGCGCTTACGTGTAATATCGCCTCCATAACACTTATCTAATACACTTTTACGCAGTGCTTTTATGTTGGTGCGGGCAATAACTCTTCCGCCGATTGCTGCTTGAATAGGAACTTCAAACATTTGGCGCGGAATAATTGTTTTGAGTTTTTCTGTAAGTTTTTGCCCTATGTAATACGCATTATCTTCGTGACAGATAACCGAAAGCGCGTCAACTACTTCACCTGCAAGCATAACATCCAATTTAACGAGTTTTGAGCGTTTGTATTCGGCAAACTCATAGTCCATACTCGCATACCCTTTTGTACGGGATTTTAATTGGTCATAAAAATCAGTAATAACTTCGCTAAGGGGTAAATGATATATTAGGTCTACTCTTATTTTATCAAGGTAATTCATGTTAATAAAAATACCTCTTTTTGTTTGCGCCAAATCCATAAGTGTTCCTACGTATTCGTTCGGCGTAATTATAGAAACTTTTACATACGGCTCTTCTATATAATCACGATACTGTGGAGCGGGAAGATTTGCGGGGTTATCTATTTCCACTACTTCGCCGTTTGTTTTATGCACTTTGTATATTACAGATGGTGCAGTTGTAACGATTGAAAGGTCGTATTCACGTTCTAATCTTTCCTGCGCAATTTCCATGTGGAGCATGCCAAGGAATCCGCAACGGAAACCAAAACCAAGAGCTGATGATGTTTCAGGCTCAAAAGTGATTGAGCTGTCCGAAAGTTTAAGTTTTTCCAATGATTCTTTTAATTCGTGATAATCCTCGTTATCAACAGGATACATACCTGAAAATACCATCGGAAGAGCTTCTTTGTACCCGGGGAGAGGCTCGCTTGCAGAATTTTCAACGTGAGTAACCGTATCACCGACAAAACGTGTAATTTCTTTTATAGAACCTGCAAAATATCCTACATCTCCGCAAATAAGTTCTTCAACCTGCACTCTGTTTGGTGTCAGATACCCTATTTCTACAATATCGTATTCTTTACCGGATGCCATAAACTTAACCTTGTCGCCGAGCTTCATTTTTCCGTCCATTATTTTGAAGAAACACAGCGTACCCAAATAAGGGTCGTATGCACTGTCAAAAACAAGTGCTCTGAGAGGTTTTTCCGTATTATCAACGGGCGGAGGTACGAATTCTACGATTGCTTCCAAAACCTTATCAATACCTTCTCCTGTTTTTGCACTAACAGGAATTGCCATAGAGCAGTCAATGCCTAAAATTTCTTCTATTTCCTGTTTAACTCTGTCTACATCTGCTGACGGAAGGTCAATCTTGTTTATAACAGGGATAATCTCCAAATTCTGTTCTATTGCCATATAAACATTTGCAAGAGTCTGTGCTTCAACCCCTTGAGTTGCATCAACTATTAAAAGAGCTCCTTCGCAAGCGGCAAGAGAACGTGAAACTTCATAAGAAAAATCAACGTGCCCCGGAGTATCAATAAGGTTGAAAATATATTTTTCTCCGGCTTTAGATGTATAGTTCATCCTTGCAGCATTGAGTTTAATTGTTATACCGCGTTCACGTTCAATATCCATAGTATCTAAAAGCTGGTCTTGCATATCACGTTCCGCAATAGTACCGGTAGCTTCAAGTAAACGGTCAGCCAGTGTAGATTTACCGTGGTCAATGTGAGCTATTATACAAAAGTTTCTGACATTATCTCTGTTCATAAGTTTAATTATATATAAAAAATACCCAAAATGAAAAACTGCTTCTTTTCAGAACTATCCTTTTACTGCTCCGTCATTTTCGCCCGAGATAAAGTATCTTTGCATCATTAGGAAGAAAATAATAATTGGGATAGTTGATATTATTGAACCTGCGGCTATGAACCTCCAGTTAGCGGAGAACATCCCTTGCAGGTTATTTATCCCGACAGGAAGAGTGTACATAGATTCTTTTGTAAGCATAATACTAGGCCATAGAAATTCGCCCCAAGAGCCGATAAAAGTGAACACGGCAAGAACGGCAAGTGTAGGCTTAACCATTGGAAGAACTACGCGGACGAACATTTGAAATACGTTGCAGCCGTCAACAATAGCCGCTTCTTCGACTTCTCTTGGGACTTTTAAGAATGCCTGACGCATAAGAAAAATCCCGAAAGCACTTACTGCAAAAGGCATAACAAGACCAATATAGCCCATAACATTATTAACGCTGTCTATCAGATGAAGCTTAAGTGTGATGATATAAACAGGGAGCATTATGGCTTGGAACGGTATCATAATTGTTGCAAGTATTGAAAAGAATACAAATTTTTTACCCCTAAACTGCATTCTTGCAAGCGGATACGCAGCAAGCGAAGAAAGGATTAAATTTAATGCTACTGTAAGAGCTGCAACAATAACGCTGTTCCAAAAATAAGCCATAAAATCAACTTTACCCCAAACATCAATATAGTTTTGAAAAGTAAAATCAGTCGGAATCAGCTTAGGCGGATAAGCAAAAATATCTTCGTTTATACCTTTTAGCGAAGTTGAAGTCAGCCATATAAACGGAAATATTGATAATAATGACGTTATTATCAATGTTATATGTATTAAAGCTTTTCCTGTAAGTTTTTTAAACATTTTTTATTTTGTACCTTTTAAAATTAATTTAAGATATAAAATTATATTACTTTTTATCCTTGACCTAAAGCATGTGCTTTTTCTGTTGTACTTTTTATTACGTCAAAAAATAATTTTTCCGAGTTGTTTTCATTCATACAATCGACTCCGACAGCTGTACAACCTCCTTTTGTGGCTACATTTGATATAAGTTCTTCCATGGAGATTGTTCGGTTTAGTGCCATTTTCCCTGAACCTATTGCAGTTTGTATGCTGAGAAGGAGGGCTTTTTCGTAATCCATTCCGAGTTTTTCTCCTGCACGGGCAATTTCGTTAATTACTTTGTAGAAAAATGCCGGTCCGGAACCTGAAATTGCTGTGACAATATCAAGCTGAGCTTCCGAATCAACAACAACACATTTTCCTATGGTTGTGAGCAAAGATTTTATATATTCTATATCTTCTGTTCTGGCTTCAGAGCCGCCAACCAAACCGCTCATCCCTTCTCCAACGAGTGCCGGAGTGTTCGGCATTACTCTTATTACTTTTGTTTTTTGCGGTAAATTCGACTCAAGCTTATTTAGAGTTACCCCTGCCGCAATTGAAACTATTAGCTTTTCTTCTGTTACATAGGGTTTAATTTCTTTCAAAACGCCTAATACTTGATTTGGTTTTACTGCAATAAAAACTATATTAGATTTTTTAACAAGTTCTTTATTATCTAAAATAACTTTTATACCTAAAGTTTTTGACTTTTTTTCTAATCCTGTCTGTTCAGTTTGTGTTGCCAAAAGATTTTCGGTATTTATAAAATGTTGTTTAATCAAGCCTTTAATAATAGCTCCCGCCATTTTACCAGAACCGATAAAACCTATTTTTTTCTCCATTTAGATTCTCCTTATTTATTTTTTTATTTTATCATAAATTATGGCGCAAAAAATTTTTTTATGAGTTTTTATTATGTATAATATAAATAGCAAAAAATAACAGAAAGGATAAATATATGCAGGTACAACCAATTCAAAACCAAAACTTTAAAGGTTTTAATATTTCAAAAACAGGAAATAAATTGATGGAAAGATTATGTACAGCCAGTAGATACAGAAGATTCAGTCAAATGGAAATCGGTCAGATAAATAATCCTTATGAAATACATCTAACTGTTGGAAATCGGAAAAATTTTATCGGAGAGATTATTAATCTAAATGGTGAAGTTTTGTATAAAGCAGAAGAAAACAAAATCAACGGCATTTTAAATTTAAGCCCGATAAAATTTTTTGCTAAATTATGTGAAAAAGCTGATGAGATATTAGCAAAAAGCAAACAATCAGTTTAAAAATATTAACATTACTTAACCTCATAAAAACATGTATTTGACTAAAAAGCATGTTTTATATAGTATAAAGCTATTATAAGTAAAATTAGCTGAAAAGGAATAGAATTATGAAACGTACACTAGAAGGAACAAAGCTTAAAAGACAACACGTAAGCGGTTTTAGAGCAAGAATGGCAACACCTGGCGGACAAGAAGTTTTAAACAGACGCCGTGCTAAAGGTCGTCATCAAATCTCTGTTACAGGCAGCAAACGTGCTTAATTAAATAGCAAAAAAGAATTAAAAAAATAGCTGATAATTTATCAGCTATTTTTTTATTGCATTTAGTATTTTAAGTATCTGGTCAAACTATGTTTTCAGCTCCTTAGCAATGTAGGACTTGTTACTTTAGCGCAAAGCCCAATATATTTACCTCCCGCAGCAGTTTTTGTATTTTTTCCCGCTTCCGCACGGGCAGGGTTCGTTTCTGCCTACTTTTTGGTTTTGCGGAACAGAAGGCTCCGGTTTCGGGGTTGATATTATATTAAAAACTTCTGAAAAGGCATTTGAACAGAACAGAACGGTAGCTGAGGAGTACATTGTTTTTGAGTAGTATTCGGCTTTATATTTATGAACCATTTCGTCATATGTATAGTTTTTGCCCAGAGCTTCGTTAACAATTTCCATGAAGTTTGAATATTTGTTTGCAACTCTCTCTAAAATAGTATTTGGTACTGATTCGTTTGCGAGGAAGTACTCAATACATTCTTTTGAATTTTCAACAGAATTTTTATCTTCAAAAATATGGCAGAATGTTTCATAGAAAGGAATTGCATATAACCCTTTTTCTTTATCAAAAATTACTGCAACATCATAAGTTTCAACATGTGAACCAAAACCGCCCATTGATTTTTCGAGGAAGTTAGAATAGTTGTTTTCAAGTTCTTTGACGTGGAAGAATTTGTATTCTTTAATATCTGATTTTTTATCGGATAAATCGATTTCTTCACCTTCGTTAAACGCACCAATAATGTCATCTGCGTGTTTATTTGTTGTTAAAATTATATCTGTATCAAAAGCTTTTATAAACTTTTCGTACATTTCATTGATTGTTGATTTAATCTCGTTTTCTTTTTCTTCGTTGTCGTAATAAAGTGTACTCGGGTTTTGAATAAGCTTCATTACGGCATATCTATATGCTTCGGTTTTTTGAGAATGAGAAAGAATACTAGAGATTTCTAAGATAAAATACTCGCCTTTTAGCTCAAAAATTCTGCCTACTATGTATTGTCCCGAGTAAACTCCTCTAAAGTTTGTCATTTTGGTGAGCGGAGAAACGTTGTAGGTTTTTTCGTTAACCAGATTATAAAGCTCAAACCCGTTTTTAAGAATTTTTTTGATTTCAAATATTGAAGCCTGCGCGCCTAATAAACAGTCTGCAAGCTCTTTATATTTTCCTTCTTCTTTATAGAGTTCCAAAATATATTTATCATTCAATTTTCTTTCAAAAATATAGGGAAGGAATATTTTTTCCATTTGATTAAGTGAAATATTTTTTGCTCCGATTGTAGCCAGATATTCTGTAAAATCAGCTTTTACCGCTTCATTTTCCTGAGTAAAATTAAAAATATCTTTTAAAACTTCATTTATTTCCGTAATTTTTTCTAAAACAGGCATATTATTCTCCCCTCTCTTTAATTATTAGGATACATTAATCATAATAAATAAGCAATCATCAACAAGGGTAGGGATGGGAGTAAATATAAATGGGTAAATTTATAATTAATCAAAATCAAATAAGTCGCTTATTTTTGTATTCAAAGCAATTGCTATTTTTAATAAATGTTTATCAAATAAAACACCGTACGCTTTACCGTTTTCTATTTTTCTCAGATACTCTTTTCTTATTCCTGTTTTTTCTGACAATTCTTTTATTGTCATTTGTTTTTTTTCTCGAAATTTTTGAATATTATCTCCAAGTTTTCTGCAAGTATCTAAAAAATGTTTATCATATTTCATAATTTATCCTTTTTACAATAATCTATGTTTTTATAGAATAGTCTATCTTTTTATAGATAAATTTTAAGATAATTCTATAAAAATGTCAAATATTCAATAGAAAAGTATAATATTCCATATAAAAAAGGATACAAATATGACTGTCAAAGAAGATATAAAAAGTTTATTAGCAAAAGAAAGCTATACTATTACAGATATGGCAAAAAAATTAACAGATAAAACAGGAAAAAAATATACAGTTAAAACATTATCTCAAAAACTTGTTAACGGGACTTTGCGTTATGAAGAATATAAATATATAATTGAAGTTCTAGGGTATGAAATACATCTAATTAAAACAAAATAATTTAAAAAGCTGGATTGCTACGGGCTACGCCCTCGCAATGACAGCCCTTACCCTTACATTTATCCCTTTCCGAATACAGGCGGAGGCTGAATGTAAAGCGGCTTAAGCTTAGCCCATTCGGTTTCTTCTTTTGTGAGTGCAAGTTTTGACAATATATCTCCGAGCGGATAGCTTCCTTCCTGATAAGAGATTGCATTATCTGCAAATTGGCTCAATCTTCCTTTCAGACTGTTATCTGTTATAACTCGACGTCCTTTTACCAGTTTTTCTACTTCCTCAAGCTCAACAGCACCTTTAATCTCGCCGTCATATATGTACGCTTTATTTTTTCTTGCGTCTAATGCGACTAAATCATTATCACCTAAGATTTTAGAAAGAATTTCCAAAGATGAAACCCCGACAGCTTTAATATTTAACTGCTGTGCAAGAACTCTTGCAACCGTTACGCAGGCACGAATACCCGTAAAACTTCCGGGGCCGATATCTGTTGCTATCATATCAATATCTTTAGGCTCAAGTCCTGCCTCTTTAAGAATTTTTACGATAGTTGAAATCAAGTATGCAGAGTGGTAATTTTCTCCGTCAGAAAAAATTATTTCGCTTTTTATAATCCTATCGCCGTCATTCAGCGTAATATATGTTTTATCAAGACAGGTGTCAAATGCTAATATTTTCATGCTTTTTATCCTTTTTTGCGCCCTCGCCCAGCGGGAGAGGATTGGGGTGAGGGGCTAATTCCTTAACCCTTCTATCACATTTTTATTCTTTTCACCGATTGATTTGAATTCATAAATTCTTGAATCATCGTCATCGTATGTTACATTAACTTCTATTCTTTCAAACGGAAGTTCCCCTTGAGAAAATTCAGCCCATTCAACAAATGTAATCTTTTTACCCTCAGAGTATTCTCTGAGTTCCTCAGTAATCGTGCTTATTCCTGTGTGTTCAAGTCTGTACAGGTCAAAATGATATACAGGGATTGAAGCGCTGTGGTATTCGTTAAGGATTACAAAACTCGGACTTGTGACTTTTTCTTTTATCCCGAGAGCTTCTGCTACAAGCTTTACGAAAGCTGTTTTCCCCGCTCCGATTTCTCCGAAAAGATTAACAAAACAGCCTTGCTCTTTTACTAAATTAGCAAATTTATACGCAAGCTTTTTTGTATCTTCTAATGTTGTGCATTTTTGAACAAAATTTTCCATACGAATATATTAACATGAACAAAAGCGAGGTTTATATAACTACGTCTAATGTTTCATAATCGTTAAGGTATGGTAAATGTTCTTCTGTGATAAGTTCGCCGGGGAGAAGAATTGAGATTCCCGGAGGACATTCGGCTACAACTTCAGCTGAAATTCTTCCGATAGCGTCCTCTTTTTTGATTGTTTCTTTTTCGGCATAGTATGCATCTCTTAGGCTCATCATGATTTTTGGCTCTAACATCGGCATGTGTTTGCGTTTTTCAAGATAATAAATATCTTTGTGATTTTCCGAAGCAATTTTTTCTAAAGCATCTGCAAGGTATTTGAAGTCTGAACGTTTGTTACCCAAGTTGCAAAGAATCAAGACTCCGATATCTGAAGCTGATTCAACTTCTATTCCAAAATCTATCTCTAAAATTGATTCCAGTCTTTTTCCTGAAAGTCCGTCAATTCTTATAAACACTTTTGTAACATCGGTTTTATACCCAAAGTCTGCTTTCAACTGATGAAGTTTCGGGATTTCATCAAGACGTTTTCTTAAATATTTAGCATTAGCGACGGCTTTATCAATTTGTTTTAAACCCTCTTTTGATTGAAGATTTGCTCTTGCTGCATCAAGGCTTGCAAGAAGTAAAAGTGACGGGCTTGTTGTATGAAGCAGTTTTAGAGCTTTTTCTACGCTTTTTTCATCAAGACAAGAATCTTTTGAGATGTGGAGCATAGAAGTTTGGCTCATGCTTCCGCCTGTTTTGTGGAGAGAGTGAACAACTGCATCTGCACCTAGTTTAAGTGCAGTTTCGGGAAGATGTTTATTAAAGTTCCACAAACACCCGTGAGCTTCATCTACAATAAGCGGAACGTTGTATTTTTTACAAACCGCGCTTATTGATTTTATATCCGATACAACACCTTCATAGGTTGGATTTGTAACCCAAACCATAGAGATATCTTTATCTTTTTGAAGCAGTTCTTCAATTTGAGAGGCTTCAATGTTACCCCAAATTGACCAATCATCAATTCTGTTCGGGCAAACCCAAACAGGTTCTGCACCTGAAATCATAAGTCCCGTTAATATTGAACGGTGGCAATTTCTGTTAACAATAACTTTTTGTCCTTTTTTAGTCAAAGCCATTGCGATTGCCAAATTCCCCGCAGTAGAACCATTCAACAGGAAGAAAGTTTTTCTTGAACCGAAAGCTTGAGCTGCGAGTTCTTGAGCTTCTTTAATCGGACCTGTTGCAGGGTGCAAAGTGCCAAGATTATCAAACTCATCGGTTGTATCAAGACTTAGAGCCTTTTCGCCGATTAGTTTTCTAAAGTCTTTAAATACAGCTTTCCCTTTTGTGTGTCCCGGAATATGAAACTGATATGTAGGATTTTCGTAAGCAGTTTTCAGAGCTTCTACTATGGGCGCTTTTACCTTGATTTTTGTTTCATTGTTTATATCTTGTTTTAATTCTTTTGCCAATTCTTTTCTTCCTTAATCTTGTTGGTTTGTTATTTATTTGTCAGGCAGAACCTGACCTACTTAGTATAATATACGAAAAAAAATTTTTTTGCTAATTTTTTTATTATATTATTTGGGTGAAAAAAAGATGATGACAAAAATTTACTGTTTCATAAATTTTAGGTTAATTTTATAAAAATCCTGTTTTGTCTTTTTGTTTGAATCAATTGTAATATCAGTAACTTTCCATTTGGAATTTCTGTTTATGATAACTTCTTTTTCTTCTTTTTTACCCAAGTCTTCAATCAAAATTGCTTGGAGAGCTTTTGGTGCATTAACTGCCAAAATATATTTTGTTTGTTTAGCACAATTTATATCGTAAGATGTCGACATAAATCCTTTTTCCGTGTATGTGTAATTAACAAGCTTTTGTCTTAGAGTTTTCAAATTTTCTTCAGAAACCGGCTTATTTACTATATCGCCGAGTTTTTTATCTGCAAAAATCAGTTTCATACCTTTTTCATCGATTCCTCTGTATAAAATTGTATTTTGCGGTAATCGTCCTCTTGAAATCGGTTTGCTAAGCTGTTCTGCATAAAAATCCAATCTGCATTTCAGAGGTTTTGTAATTTCTTTTTTAGGAATATAGTGCTGAAGAGTATTTCTTAAGTGGCAATTAATCAAAAGATATGTGTCTTCACCTCTTACTGCACCAAATACGTATTTTTTAATAATATTTTTATCATCTTCAGACAGATTTTTTGCTTGGTCTTTCATTTTAGCAATTGCAATAAAATTGTGGCTCACATCTTTATATTTTTTCTTCATCTGAAACTGCGAAACGTAAACCCCTGCGCTAACAATATTCTCAACAGAAATTACGGGTGCACACAGCATAATTGCACACAAAAATATAATAATCTTTTTCATTCTATCTTCTCCCAATAAAGTTTATTATATCATAACTTTATGATAGGATATACACATAATATTGATATTAAGGAGAATTAAATGAATATATTTGAAGAATTGCAGGCAAGAGGTTTAATTGCACAAGTTACTGATGACAAAGAGATTAAAGACTTAATTAATAACGGTGGTGCAAGATTTTATATAGGATTCGACCCGACTGCAGATTCTCTTCACGTAGGACACTTTATGGCATTATGCCTTATGAAAAGACTCCAAATGGCAGGGAATAAGCCTGTTGTCTTGATAGGAGGCGGAACAGGATATATCGGCGACCCTTCAGGCAGAACCGATATGCGCTCTATGATGACACCTGAAACAATTCAGCATAACTGTGATTGTTTCCGCAAACAAATGGAAAGATTTATCGAATTTGGTGAAGATAAAGCTATTATGGTTAATAACGCTGATTGGCTTCTGAATTTGAATTATATTGAACTTCTTAGAGAAGTTGGTGCTTGTTTTTCTGTTAACAATATGCTTCGTGCTGAATGCTACAAACAGAGAATGGAAAAAGGTTTAAGCTTTTTAGAATTCAATTATATGATTATGCAGGCGTTTGATTTCTATCATCTTCATCAGCACTACGGCTGTAATATGCAGTTTGGCGGAGACGACCAGTGGAGCAATATGCTTGCGGGTACTGAGCTTATAAGAAAGAAAACAGGTGAAGATGCTTACGCCATGACAATTACGCTATTGATGAACTCCGAAGGCAAGAAAATGGGTAAGACCGCAAAAGGTGCAGTATGGTTAGACCCCGAAAAGACTTCACCGTTTGAGTTCTACCAATATTGGAGAAATGTTGATGACGCTGATGTTATGAAGTGTATTAAAATGCTTACGTTTATTCCGATGGATAAAATCAGCGAAATGGAAAACTGGGATGACTCTCGTATAAACGAAAAGAAAGAAATCTTGGCTTATGAATTAACAGAGCTTGTTCACGGAAAAGAAGAAGCAGATAAGGCTC
This sequence comes from uncultured bacterium, assembly GCA_902779645.1. Lineage (GTDB taxonomy): Bacteria > Cyanobacteriota > Vampirovibrionia > Gastranaerophilales > Gastranaerophilaceae > CAG-196. Next base: position 63,956 of record CACZCH010000007.1, read on the forward strand.
AAAAATCTGCGCACGATTTATTCAGCGGTTCAGGTAATACTGAAAATATGCCAAAAGCTGAAATAGGTTCAGAAGATATGTTTGAGGACAAAATCGGTATCGTTAAATTAGTTGTAAAATGCGGATTTGCATCATCAAACGGCGAAGCAAAAAGATTAATCCAGCAAAACGGTATTACCGTAAACGACGCCGTGGTAAATGTTTTAGATAAAACTTATACCTCCGCAGAGCTTAAAGAAGGTTTAATTGTTAAAAAAGGTAAAAAACACTTTTGTAAAGCCGTTTTATGGTAATAAAAATAAGTATATAAAAGAAACCGCTTTTCTGTTGCTTTTAGCATTTCGAAAAGCGGTTTTTTATTTTAAACAAAATTAACCCAATTCAGAAGTACAATGCGGACATTTTTTAGCATTGATAGGAATTTGGGTGCAGCAGAAAGGACATTCTTTCTCCGCTGCCGCTTCTTCTGCTTTTTCTTCTTTGCAAGCTGTATCTTTGATTGTGTTAACAATTTTGATTAAAGCAAAAATAGCACAAGCTACGATTAAAAAACTGATAACGGTATTAACGAATAAACCGTAGTTAATTGTAACAGCACCTGCTTTTGCAGCGGCATCAAGAGAATCATATTTTTCACCTAAAGGATAAAGCGTAAAATATAGGTTTGAAAAATCAACTTTTCCTAATACAAACCCAATAGGAGGCATAATGATATCTTTAACGAGTGAATCTACAATCTTACCAAATGCAGCACCGATAATGATACCGACAGCCATGTCCATAACATTTCCGCGTAAAATAAAATCTCTTAATTCTTTACCTAAATTCTTGAACATATAAAACTCCTAGTTATGTAGTACAGGATTATATTATCAAATTTTAAATTGAATGACAAGGAGAAAATATTATATTTGCTCCATATTTTTCAATGCCGTTTAAGAGGCGAGATGTGGAGTTTTTAAATAATCTAACATATTCTAACCCCGCCGACGTAATACGAAAAAGTTTTTGGTTCTTTTTGCCCAAAAAGAACATTCTTCTCTGTTTCTTTTCTCCTATCTCCTTCCGATGTTCATTACGAGTTCTGCGATTTTTTCGACGGCATCGGGTTTGGCGAGGTAGGTTGAATTTTGTTTCAGATAGTTTATTTTTATTGGGTTATTGATTAGTTCTACAAGAGTATTTCTTAACCTGTTCGGGTCAAGCTCGGCATCTTCTATATAAATGCAGGCTCCTGCTTCAAGAAGCGATTTAGCGTTAATCCTTTGATGATTTGCTGCTGCGTATGGATATGGTATAAGTATCGGTGCAACATTTGATGCGCAAATTTCCGAAAGGCTCAAAGAGCCCGCACGCGAGATAACAATGTCAGATGCTTTCAAAACAGATACCATATTGTCAAAATACGGTCTTACAATAAGATTAGAATCCTGTTCAAAAGCGGGATAAATCTGTTTTAAATACTCAATAACTCCTTCATAATTTTTCTTTCCTGTCTGAAAAATTATTTGTAGATTAAGCTCTTGAGAAAATTCTTTAATTAATTCAACAACTGTATTATTAATTGATTTTGCGCCTTGAGAACCGCCCATAACGGCAAGCGTTAGTTTGTTATTATCCAAGTTAAATTCGGCTCTAGCTTTTTCTTTAGTAATAATCTTAAAATCTTCTCTAATAGGATTTCCTGTAACTATTGCGCGTCTGTTCGGTATAAACTTTTTAGCTTTTTCAAATGCTAAAGTTACATATTTTGCTCTTCTGCAAAGTTTTCTTGTAACAAGCCCCGGCATGGCATCACAGTCGTGCATCATATAAGGGGTTTTGGTAATTTTACATGCAAAAATCATTGGTGCGGAAACGTATCCTCCAGTTGCAAAAACAGCGTTGGGTTTGTATTTTTTAATATACTTTATGGAATAAAGTATAGCTTTTACAAGCTTGACGCCCCACCAGAAGAACTTTGGGTTTAGACCTCTTGGCATACCTTTAATGCTTACGTGAAGAAACTTGTATCCCTTTTTAGACGCAAGCTCGTATTCCATGTTACGCTTATTGCCAACATAATATACTTTTGCACCATCTTTTGTTAGTTCATCTGCTACTGCAAGTGCAGGATAAATATGTCCCCCCGTACCGCCTCCGGTTACGAAGTATTTATTATTGTATACTTCTGACATTACCAAATCTTCCTCTTGTTACGTTATCTTTAGATATATTTAGAATGATACCGACCATCCATAAAGACACCATTACGGATGAACCGCCATAGCTTATGAACGGCATCGGTATACCTGTTGCAGGGACAAACGAGCTTGCAACAAACATATTTGTAAAACCTTGAAAACAAAGTGAAAACGTTAAACCCAGTGCAAGGAGTTTTCCGTACATATCCTGACATTTAGCAGCGATAGTGAAACCTCTTTGCAGGATTGTCCAAAACAGGCAAACAATTAAAAGACACCCGATGAATCCGTGTTCTTCGCCTATTACTGCGTAAATAAAGTCTGTATGAGCTTCCGGAAGCCACGCAAGTTTTTGTTTTGAGCTTCCGTATCCTACACCGTATAAACCGCCTGAGGCAAAAGCTACAAGTGATTGAATTATATTATACCCTGCACCTAAGGGGTCTGATTCAGGGTGAAGCCAAGTTGCAATTCTTGATGATTGGTATCCTTTCAAGCCTTTTAAGAGTAAAAGCGGTATCATCATAGATGCATATCCTGCAACAAGTTTCCATGAACCTCCCGCGCAGATGTATATTGCAACTGAAGTTGCGAGCAATAGGATAACCATACTCAGGTTCGGCTGAATGAAAATAAGTCCAATCATTATAAGAATAGGTACAAACGCCCTTGATATTTTTTTCTCATCAAGAAGTATTGCATTTTTTGCAAAAACAGCAGATAAAAGAAGTACAACAGCAGGTTTTGCGAACTCAGACGGTTGAAAGCTTATCGGACCTATATATAGCCATCTTTGCGCACCGTTTACCGTTGTTCCTGCAATCTTAACCAAAACAAGCATTATTATTACAAATAGCGCAACAGGCATGGTGTAGTTTAAGAGTTTTTTGTAATGAAAATTTGATAAGAATTTCAAGCCGGCAAACCCTGCAATTACGCCGATAATCTGCTGAATCAGAAATCTTGCGGGATTAACTCCCATCTCAACACATTTGGGAGCACTCGCTGAAAAAATTGCCATAAGCCCGATTACAACAAGGAATATTACCGCAATCAAAAGCGGTTTATCCGATTGCATATTTTGAGGGTTTAAATTTTCATTATTTTGATAAAACATATTCTTTGAAAACTTCTCCTCTGTGTTCGTAACTCTTAAACATGTCAAAACTTGCACACGCAGGCGAAAGAAGTACAACGTCAGGTTTTAGGCTGATAGCTTTATCAATTGCATCTTCCATAGAGCCTTCTTTTATTATATTACTAAATCCGTTTTTAATTAAATTTTCTTCAAATCTTTCTGTTGCTTCACCAATCAAAAGAACGGTATGAATGTGCTTGTTTATTGAATTACACATTTCTGTCAAATCCGTATTTTTGTCTCTTCCGCCCAAAATCAGAGCAACATCGACATCATTAAACGAATCAATTGCTACAATTGAAGCTTCGGGATTTGTTGCTTTTGAATCGTTATAAAATGTTATGCCGTTTAGTTCTCTAACTTTTTCCAAACGATGATCAGGAGCTTTAAATGACATTATTCTTTCTCTGATATCTTCGTTTTTCATACCGATGAGTTTAGCGATAACTATCCCGCACATTACATTCTGGTGGTTGTGATGACCGATAAGCGGGCAATCATTAAGGGTTATAATCTCTTCACCTTTGTAATAAATCGCTCCGTCTTTTATGTAACAGTCTTTGTCATCATCAAACATTACAACATTTTTACATTCTTTTGAAAATTCTTTGAGTCTTTTATCTTGCGCATTCAGAACAGAAAAATCAGGAGATTGAGAGCCTAAAAACAGCTTTGCTTTAGCTTTAAAATAGTTTTCTAAACCACCGTGCCAGTCAATGTGGTCGGGAGTAAAATTTGTCCAGCAGGCAATTTTAGCTTTGAATTTTTCTGTCATTTCTGCTTGGAAAGAGCTGACTTCGCAAACCAAAAAGTCGTGTTTTTCATCCAATAATGATGAAGGCGGGACGCCAATGTTTCCGCAAACAGGAGCAGAATAGTTTTTGCTCAAAATATGAGAAACAAGAGCCGTTGTGGTTGTCTTTCCGTTTGTTCCCGTAATTACGATAAACGGAGTTTCAGTATGTCTGTAAGCATACTCTATTTCTGATATTATCGGGATGTTTCTTTCTCTGAGTTTTTGAAAAATCTCTGATTTAGGAGGGATACCGGGACTTGTGATTGCATAATCAGCACCGTTAATAAATTTGTCGCTGTGTCCGCTTGTTTCTATTTGGACGCCAAGATTTTTAAGTTCGATTATTTTATTCATGAACTCTTCTTTTGGTTCTTTGCTCTCCGTAATCCAAACTTTATCACCGCGTTTATTGGCTGCAAAAGCCGCTGCAATACCGCTTTTTGATAAACCTAATATTAAAACTTTTTCATTCATTTATAACTCTCCAATTAATATGATTTTACTTCAAAAAAAGTTAATAATAAATAAAAGAGATTTAACTAAATTTTTCTTTGTGATAACATGTCTTTTGAAGGAAAAATTATGTTAAGAGAATTTTTAAACTCAAAAATACACAGAGCAACAGTTACTGACGCAAATCTAAATTATGTCGGTTCAATAACTGTTGACGAAGAATTTTTGGAAAAAGCAAATATTTTAGAATGGGAAAAAGTTGAAATATTAAATATTAATAACGGTGAAAGATTTCAAACCTATGCACTCAAAGGGAAAAGAGGGTCAAAAGTTTTCTGTCTGAATGGTGCGGCTGCAAGAAAAGCGCAAAAAGGAGATAAAATTATCATTGTTACTTATGCTCAACTGACAGAAGAAGAAATTAAAACCCACAAACCGACAATTGTTCAAGTCGGCGATGGAAATGAAATTATAGGGTAAGAGTATATAGAATTTATGGATATGCGCCCAAAAAGCAACAAGAAAAAGAAAAAATTTACCGTCGATATTAAAAATATGGGCGTAAACATTGATAAAAACGAGTATTACGAAATAATAAAATCCAATTCTGCACATCCTGAGCAAGGCTTAAGATAAAAGCTTGACTCAAATATATCATAGGAGAAAGATTATGAAAAATTTCACACCGACTTTTAAAGATGACAAAGACAGATTGATAACTCTGGCAATGTTTATCTCATCGATATTTTTTATTTTTATACCATCCCTAATTGTAATTCTTCTTCCGAAAGATTATATCAGCGAAAGCAGTTATGAGATGGCAAAGAGTCTTTTTAATTTTGAACTTCTTTTATTTTTAATATCACTTCTTTTTGTAATACCTATTATCGGCTGGATTGCCGGATTTATACTTGCACCTGTTATGATGATAATTAATGTTATCGTAATTGTTATTGATTTATGTGCAATTGCAGGCAATCGTGAAGTAAAAATTCCCGAACCTTATAAATTTATTTAAAACAACTTTCCAAAAGGTTGATATCGGTTTGGTTTGGTTTGACTGTTGCAATAACATTTATTCCTGTTAAATATTCAACTTGTTTAAGGTTATCCTGATGCATAAAGTTATCAGGATTGAAGTTGTTCAAGATAATTCCTTCAACTTTGATATTATTCAGACGGGCATATTCAACAGTCAGAAGAATGGAATTTATTGTTCCCAATCCACCGTCTGCGACAATAATAATATTTGTGTTCAGTTCTTTTATTAAATCTTTTAGAAGATATTTTTCTCCGTTTTGAAGTCTAAGAGGGCAGGTAATTCCTCCTGCACCTTCAACTAAAAGATAATCATATTCGGTCTGTTTTTTTTCAAAATCCTGTTTAATTTTTCTTATATCTATATTCTGGTTAGCTCTTTGTGAGGCAAGATGAGGAGAAACAGCTTCTTTCCACCAATAAGTGACGCAGTCATCTGCGCTTGACGGGATTTTAGCCGTATCAACCACATAGTTGCAGTCGCTTTTAATAAGTTTTCCGTCTTTTTCAACAACACCCGAGAGTACAGGCTTAAAATATCCGCAATTATAGCCTTCTTCACGCATTTTTTTCACTATAAGTGCAGAAATATAAGTTTTGCCAATATCCGTTCCTGTTGCTGTGATAAAAATATTTTTACTCATAATTAAATCTCTCAAAAAATTGTGCAAAAAATTGCACTCTAATCTTCACAATAAGTTAAAAATTCTCTTATTGCCATAATATCCTAATATATTTACCCCCTAGTGTAATTGAGAATTCTTTTTGGTATTTCTGCAATCACATTTGTCATTATCAGCAGGGATTTTTTCAATCATAGTGAATAAAAGTTTTTTCAAGTTATCAATGTTATTATTAAATACTTGAATAACTTCAGCGTGAGAAACAGGAGGGACATCACCAACAAGACCTGCATCGTAATCAGTAATAAGCGAGATGTTCAAAGGACACATATCAGCTTCTTTGACGAGATATGCTTCAGGGAAAGCTGTCATATTGATAACTTCCCACCCTTGAGCCGTGAAGAATTTAGATTCTGCTTTTGTTGAAAATCTCGGTCCGTTAATTACAACAACCGTACCTGTTTCGTGGACAGTTATACCAAGCTCTTTAGCTGTATCGATTGCGATTTTTCTGAGCTCAGGACAATAAGTTTCTGCAGCAGACGGGTGTGTTACAATCGGGCCTTCGAAAAATGTTGATTTACGTCCGTCAGTCCAATCTACGAATTGGTCGCAGATTACAAAGTGCCCCGGAGCAACGTGTTTTTGCAAACTTCCCGCTGCACAAGGAGATATAACTCTTTTACAGCCAGCTTCTTTCATTGCCCAAACATTAGCTCTGTAATTAATAAGATGAGGAAGTATTGTGTGTTTTCTTCCGTGACGGGGCATAAATGCAACTCTGTGTGAGCCGATTTTGCCGATAAATAAACTGTCAGACGGCATTCCGTAAGGAGTTTCCATAGAAACTTCTTTAATATCGTCCAAGAATTTATAAAATCCTGAACCGCCAAAAACACCAATATCTGCTAAATTTTCCATAATTTATCTCCCTTGCTATATATAAATCTACAACAAAACAATTCTAACATAATATTTTTGATAATCCAAGCTTATAATGTGTCATCCCACTTTAATAATTTCATCTAAATATATGATATGGATTTTCTTAAAAAAAGCTAGAATGTAAAAGGACAAGGAAGAGAGGGATGGATCAAGACACTTCATCTTACAACAAAATAAAGCGTGTAACGAACGAAGAACTTGCCGAGATGTGGCAAAGGTATTTTGATGATCACGAAAATAAAGAACTTCGTGATGCTCTTATTCTGCAATATATTTATTTAACCAAATACGTTGTCGGTCGTGTTAAAGTGTCACTTCCGCCGACATTTTCGTTTGAAGATATTTCATCTTACGGCGTAGAGGGCTTAATTGATGCTATTGAAAAATTCTCGCCTAAGATGGGTGCAAGGTTTGAAACTTATGCTCTTGTCCGCATAAGAGGTAATATTATAGATAAAATACGTTCTCAAGATTTTCTTCCAAGAAGTGTCAGAAGAAAGATTAGAGACGTAAAAGAAGCTCAGGAAGAACTAAAAGAAAAATTCGGAAGAGCGGCAACCAACACGGAAGTAGCGAATTATTTGGGTATAGAAAAGGAAAAAGTTGAACAACTGCTTTCTGATGATACAACTGTTACATCAATATATGACAAAAAAGGTTCATCTGACGGTGATATAGAGGTTATTGATACTATTCAGGATGCAAGAGGCCTTTCTCCGCATGAAGAACTTGAAGAAAAAGATGTAAAAAAAGAGTTGGAGGATGCTTTGAGAAGATTGCCTGAAAGAGAAAGAACTATAATGGTTCTTTACTATCACGAAAATATGACTTTAAAAGAAATCGGAGAGGCAATTAATGTCTCTGAATCCAGAATATCTCAACTCCATGCTCAAGCTATTATGAAACTTAAAAATCTGTTAAGCGAAAATCGTTCAGAAAGATTGAAGAGAAGTATTATTTAGAATTTATTCCATAAATCTTCTCGTATAATCACTTTTCGGATATAGAAATTTGTTTAATAGTGTATTATTATAATGTTAAATAATTTTGGTGAGGGATTTTTATGAGTAAAATAAAGTCGTTTTTTGCTGTTTGTTTGATATTTTTGTTTGCATTATCGGTAAATGCACAAGATTTTACCGTTCAGAAGCTTCCTAACGGACAAACTCTTGTTGTTTATGAGATACATAATAACCCGATTGTTACTATTGATACGTGGATAAAAACAGGTTCTATTAATGAAACTGATTCTAATAACGGAATTTCACATTTTTTGGAACATCTGTTTTTTAAAGGTACAAAAGCTCATCCGACAGGGGAAATCGACAGAATTTTGGAATCCAAAGGTGCTGTTGTTAATGCTGCAACAAGCAAAGATTTTACTCATTATTATATAACCATTCCTTCCGCTGATTTTGATACAGCTTTAGACTTGCATTCAGACATGCTTCTTAATCCTCAGATTCCTAGAAAAGAACTTGAACAGGAAAGAAAAGTTGTTATAGAAGAAATCTCAAAGGACGGAAATAATCCTTCAAGAAAAGTATACGAGAACCTGAATACACTTATGTATACAACTCACCCTTACAAAAGAAAAGTAATAGGAACGGAAAATAATGTTGGCACGATGCGGAGAGAAGAAATCTTGGAATATTTTAACAAATATTACTCTCCTTCCAATATGACTACTCTTATAGTGGGTGACATTGATACAAACAAAGTTATTGAAAAAGTACAGCAATCTTTTAATCAGCCGTATAAAAAACCGGCAAAAAATACATTTAAAAAAGAACAGCAACTTCAAACTCAAAAGAAAAATATTGAATACACAGATACGCAATCAGGGTATATGATGATTGGTTTTAGAGGAGTAAACATTTCCGACAATACTAATTTTGCTCTCGATGTTCTTGCTGAAATCCTCGGCGGAGGAAAATCTTCAAGACTTTATAAAGAAATAAAAGAACAAAAAGGTCTAGCTTACACAATATCAGCTTCTAACGGAACTATGCGGGATGACGGATTTATTTATATCTCTGCAAATTTTACTCCGAACAGCTATGAAAAACTGGAAAAAGCAATTTTTGAAACAATATCTGAAATTCAAAAATACGGGGTTACGGAAGAAGAACTCCAAAGAGCTAAAAACAAAATAATTCAAGATACATATTATCAAAGAGAATCAACTTCCGATATCGCATCTGAACTAGGATATATTATGACTCTTACGGGGAGTCAAAATCTTTATAATAACTACATCGACGGCATAAAGAAAGTAACCGTAAACGATGTTGTTTCCGCAGCACAAAGATTTCTTGGAGTAAACAAAAGCGCAGTGGCAATTATTTTGCCAGAATCCATGAAAAACACCAAACAACCAGAAAAAAAAGCTGTTTCATATACAAAAGTGTCCGAATCAAACGGGATTGATAAATACCAAATCGACAATGGTACAACTCTTTTGATTAATCAAAATAAAAATAATGATATCGTTGCAATGAGTATATTGGTTAAAGGCGGAGAATTTGTTGAAAAAGTCTCGGGAGAAGGTACGCTAACCGCAAAACTTCTGCTTAAAGGGACAAAGAATTATTCCTCACAAGAACTTGCACAAATCTTGGAAGAAAACGGAATAGAAATCTCTCCCGTTTGCGACAGTGACTTTTTCATGGTCGATGTTAAGACTACAACAGCCCAGCTTGACAAAACTTTAGATATTCTAAATGAAATATTTAACAATGCGTTATTTGATGACTACGAACTTGAAAAAACAAGAACGGAAATATTATCTAAAATGAAACAGCGCAACGATATACCAATGAATGTAGCGCTTGATAATATGAAAACGGCACTGTTTGAAGGGAGCGTTTATTCTCATACGAATATCATTCTTTCAAAAACCCTCCCGAAAGTTACAAGAGGTGATGTTGTCGGATATTATAACAGAATCTTTGACTCAAAAAATATTATCGTTTCAATTAACGGAAATGTAGATTCAAAAAAAATGGCGGAAGCTTTCGGTTCTATGTTTAACAAAAAACAAGCCTCCAAATTTGAATATTCAAACTACTCCGTTTCGACACTAAATTCTCCCAAAACAATCAATAAAAAAATAAAAGACCTTCAAACATCCTGGCTTTTTGTAGGCTGGCAGGCATCAGGAGTTCAGGATAAAAAAGATTTTGTAGCTTTAAAGGTTATAAACACAATGCTCGGTTCAGGCCTTAGCTCAAGATTATACCGCAATCTTCGCGAATCAGACGGACTTGCATACCAGCTTGGCTCTGTTTATTCACCAAAAATGTTAAGCGGAACTTTTATGACTTATATCGGAACTAATCCCTCTACTTTAGAATTTTCACGTGAAAAAATGTTCAAAGAAATTAACAGACTTAAAACGGAATTCGTATCAGATACCGAACTAAAAGACGCAAAAGACAGACTAAAGGGCGGATTCATAATTGCACTCGAAACAAATTCGAACAAAGCAAGCAATATCGGTATCTTTGAAGCATACGGATTCGGGTACGATTTTTTGAATACCTATATAAAAATGATAGACGAAGTAACAGCCTCAGATATCGTTAGAGTTGCAAATAAATACTTTACTCCTAATATGGTTCAGTCTGATGTGAGATAGGAAGCAATGTCAAAAGCTTCTTCCTTTCAAAAGAAAGGAAGCGAAAGATTTTTCATATTATGTTGGCGGGAAGAAAATAAATACGATAATCACAAAACATGAGTACCCTTGTTTATATTTACCCCCATCTTATATTTACCCCCCATGTTTACATTTGCCCCTGTTTGTGTGAGAATTATTTTAGCTTGAAAAACAGCATAATCGTAGTGTGCATTTTTGCACTAATGTATAAATAGTAGTAGGGCGAAAATATCGCCAAAATATAGAAGGAAAAGAAAAATGGCTAGAAAAACTCCATTAGAGAAAATCAGAAATATTGGTATTGCCGCTCACATCGACGCAGGTAAAACCACTACAACTGAACGTATCCTGTTTTATACAGGTAAAACTCATAAACTCGGTGAAGTTCACGACGGTGCAGCTGTAACCGACTTTATGGAACAAGAAAGAGAAAGAGGTATCACAATTCAATCAGCAGCAGTTACTGCTGAATGGAAAGGACACCAAATCAACATTATTGACACCCCGGGGCACGTTGACTTTACAATTGAAGTTGAACGTTCACTTCGTGTATTAGACGGTGTAATTGCAGTATTCTGTGCAGTAGGCGGTGTTCAATCACAATCTGAAACAGTTTGGAGACAAGCTAACAGATATGAAGTACCTCGTATGGTATTCGTAAACAAAATGGACAGAACAGGTGCAGATTTCTACCGTGTAGTTGACCAAATCAAAACAAGATTAGGCGGAAATGCTGTTCCTATCCAATTACCTATCGGTGCAGAAGACAAGTTTACAGGTTTGGTTGACCTTATGACTATGAAAGCTGAAATCTACACTAACGACCTAGGTACTGATATCAAAGAAGAAGAAATTCCGGCTGACCTTCAAGCAAAAGCTAAAGAATACCACGATGCAATGGTTGAAGCAATTGCAGGTGAAGACGATGATTTAATGGAAAAATTCTTTGAAGATCCTGATTCAATTACTGTTGACGAATTAAGAGCAGGTTTGAGAAAAGCTGTTTGTAACAATAAAATCGTTCCTGTATGCTGCGGTACTGCATTCAAAAACAAAGGTGTTCAATTACTTTTGGATAACGTTGTTTACTATATGCCATCACCGGTTGATGTTAAAGCTATTGAAGGTGAACTTGAAGATGGTACTAAGGTTGAAAGACATTCTTCTGACTCTGAACCGTTCTCATCTTTGGCATTCAAAGTTATGACAGACCCGTTTGTCGGTCGTTTAACATTTATGAGAATATACTCAGGTGTTATCACTTCAGGTTCTTATGTTCTTAACGCTTCTAACGGTAAGAAAGAAAGAATTTCAAGATTGGTTCGTATGTATGCCGACCAAAGACTTGAAGAACAAGAAGTTTATGCTGGTGATATCTGCGCAGCAGTTGGTTTAAAAGATACTACAACAGGTGATACTCTTTGTGATGAAAAAGCACCTATTATCTTAGAAAAAATCAACTTCCCAGAGCCGGTTATCTCAGTTGCAATTGAACCTAAGACAAAAGCTGACCAAGATAAAATGGGTATTGCTCTTCAAAAACTTGCTGAAGAAGATCCATCATTCAGAGTTAAATCTGATACAGAAACAGGTCAAACAATTATTTCAGGTATGGGTGAACTTCACTTGGATATCATCGTTGACCGTATGTTAAGAGAATTCAAGGTAGAAGCTAACATTGGTAAACCACAGGTTGCTTACCGTGAAACTATCAGAGGAACAGCTGACCAAGATTCTAAATTCATTCGTCAGTCAGGTGGTAAAGGTCAATACGGACACTGTAAAGCAAGAATCATGCCGGCAGGCGAAAACGAAGGTTTTGTATTTGAAAACAAAATCGTCGGTGGTGCTATTCCTAAGGAATACATCGAACCTACAAGAAAAGGTATGGAAGAAGCTCTTGAAGGCGGTATCTTAGCAGGATATCCGATGATTGACGTTAAGGTTGAACTTTACGATGGTTCTTACCACGAAGTCGACTCTTCAGAAATGGCATTCAAAATCGCAGGTTCTATGTGTATTAAAGACGGTTGTAAGAAAGCTCAACCTTGTATACTTGAACCTATGATGAAGGTTGAAATCGAAATCCCTGATGAATTCACAGGTACAATTATCGGTGATATTTCAAGAAGACGTGGTAGAGTTGAAGGTCAAGAACCACAAGGCAATACAGGTAACGTAATTGTTAGAGCTGTTGTACCTTTGGCTAACATGTTCGGTTATGCTACTGACTTGAGATCTAACACTCAAGGTCGTGGTACATTCTCTATGGAATTCCAAAAATACGAACAAGTTCCGGCTAACATCGAAAAAGAAATTATCGAAAAGGCTGGAGCAAGCAAGTAGAGGTAAATATTATTGGTGCAAATAATTGCACCCTACAATAATAAAAAATGCGTTCAATCTTTTAGGTTGAACGTATTTTTTATTAAAGATATTTATGTAGCGTACGTTTTAACGCACGAACACAAATTTGGATTACTGTGATATTTATAAGCTTTTTATAATTTTATCCGCTTCCTTAATGTTGCCACTTTGAGCAACGTGAAGAGCATTTTTTAACCCTAGAAGAAATTTAGTATCTTTCAATGAACAACCTATTCCAAGCATTTTTAATTCCTCATCGGATAGTTTTAATAAATCATCAATAATTTGTTTTGAATCTGTTATATCTGCCAATTTTTGAAGCGTTGGATTTAATTTAAGAGATTTATAACTAAACATAGCTTGAATCGCATCTAATGCGTCACATAAATATTCTTGTGCTAATTTTTCTGAAGAAAAAGATTTATCAACAAGATTTTCATACGGTAAATCGTTTAAATATAACCTTAGCTTACCATCTTTAAATGCAAGATTGATTGAATCATAACCTAAAGCAATATTATTTTTAGACAACAATTTGACATCTTTAACTAATTCTGAACATATAGAAGGTAATGTTTCTTCATTAATTTGTGATACATCGATGTATTTATCTAATAGAGCATTTGGATTTTTCTTATCGAATATTACAAAAGAATGTTTATCATATGGCTTTGACACAAGTGCAGGAATAGTAAGACCGTCAGCTTTCACTTTTATAATTTGGCAATAGTCATTTGTTAATAATCCTAATTCTTTTATTTTTTTAGTATTAGCCACTTCGTTCAATGCCTCACCCCAATCTCCTGACGGCAGTAATATACACAATTCTTCATTATTTATTGTCACTTTGTATGCACTTTTTGTTCCACCACCACCGATAAATTGACCTATGTATTTTTTACCCGATATCTCCAGTTCAACATTTTGTCTTGTATGATTAAATGCCTTTAAGCCTTTCCATTGACTGCATATTTCTAAAGCTTCTTCTTTTGATATAATGGGAAGTTGTTGTAAGGAATCGAATTTTGTTGAAAAATGTGTTACATCACCTTCAAGTTTAGGCGCATATTTTAATCCGATTAAATCTGATTTTTTGAGCGCAGGTTGGAAAGTTTCTACAGAAAATCCTTTTCCTGCTGCTTTGCACCATTTTTGAACTCCTTTGTTAAATATCTCTGCACCCTTAAGTGCTAATTCAGAATATCCCATAGCTATATCCCTTTAACTTTATAAATCCCATGTTGTTTAAACATCTTATATTTATATAAAGTATTTTCACCCATAAAAATTGCTTAAAACATTAAAAAATGTTAAGCCGTATTTTATCAAACATATTTTTTATCAACAGACTAAAAAATAATTTTATTTTTTAAAGCTCCACAAATCTCTTTGGAACAGAACCAAGAACGGGATTAATTCAAGTCTGCCTGCGAGCATATCAATCATTAAAATTATCTTTGTAGTACAGGTTAAATCCGCAAAGCTTCCGAGAGGTCCTATAATTTGTCCTAATCCTGGACCGATGTTACCTACGGCAGCAACCGAACCTACTACCGCAACAATTGTATCTTTCTCTAAAACAGCGATTAAGAACGCGGAAAGTACGATGAATGCAAAATAGAAAGACACAAACATCAAAGTTTGGTAGAGAATTTCCTTTGGTACAGTATAATTTCCAACTTTAATATTGTATATAGCTTTTGGATGAAGAATTTTCATCATTTCCGATTTCATTATCTTGAAAATCAAAAGCCATCTTGTAACCTTTAAACCGCCTCCTGCCGAGCTTGCACAGCTTCCAAAAAGCATAATTGTAAATAAAAGTATTTTGCTTGTGTAATCCCATTTTGCAAAATCAGCACTGCAAAAGCCTGTTGAAGAAACGAGTGATGATATATTAAAAAATGCGTGAGTCAGGCTCTCTGAGAAAGTGTAGTGCATATTTGCAAAAAGAGAACCTGCAAGCAATACAGCAATTACAAACACAACAGAAAAATAAGTTTTAAACTCTTCGTTTTTAAATAAAAGAAATGGGTTAAATTTTGTCCAAGCTTGGTATTGCAGATTAAAGTTTGCACCTGCAAAGAACATAAAGAAAGTTATAGTCCAGAGAATTCTGTTTGAGAATCCAATTAAACTTGTGTGGTTTGGAGAAAAACCTCCGCCTGATAGTGATGAAAAAGCGTGGCATAACGATTCAAATCCGCTCATACCAAAGAACTTAAGAAGAATGAATTCTAATAAAGTCATGCCTGCATATATTTTCCACAAAGCAGCCGCAGTACTTTTAATACGCGGAGTAAACTTTTCTTCCGTAGGTCCCGGGGCTTCTGCAAAAAACAGTTGTCTGCCTGCGATAGCAAATTGCGGTAAAACTGCAATAAATAAGACGATAATACCCATGCCGCCAAGCCATTGGGTGAAAGAACGCCAAAACAGCATGGAGTGCGGATAGTCAAAAGTAGTTAATGCAGTTGCGCCGGTTGTTGTAATTCCTGAAAAAGCTTCAAAAAGTGCATTTATCGGTGTTATGCCGAAGAATAAATACGGAATTGAAGCGAACAATCCTGCAAAAACCCAAGAGAATGTTACAACGGTTAACCCTTCTGATTTCTTTATATCGTTAATTGTTTTAATATTTTTTGTGTTAGGAACTATTCGTTTAATAATACTTGCAATAAGCATTATTGTGAGAGCTGTTATAAGGAATGGAGGTACAGAATTATATTCCTTGTACCACAAGCCGATAATAGCCGGAAACAATAGAACCAAGCTAAAGTTTTTCATGATAAGACTAAATGTGTATGCTAAATAGGTTAATCTCAATTATTTAGCCTCCAAAAAACTTTTTGATAATCGGAGCATTTGTACTTGTTGTAAATATTATGATATTATCTCCGCTCATAATCTCAGTTGCGCCATGCGGGATAATTATTCTGTTTCGTCTCTGAATAATCCCTAAAATAGCTTTAGCGGGAAGTTTTAAATCCATAAGTTTTTTTGTTTGAAACTCTTTAGAGAGTTCTATATTCAAAACTTCTCCCTGACCTTGTTCAACAGTTGCAAGAATACCGATATTTGTATCTTTTATGTTGTTTTTTATTTCATTAAGCGAAGCAGTTTTTGAAGAGATTGCAATATCAATTCCGACTTGTTCAAACAGTGCTATGTTTGTATCTTTTGAAACTCTTGAAATTACTCTTGAAGCTCCGAGGTGTTTTAAAAGTAATGAGCATAAAAGATTCTTTTCATCATTGTTTGTTACGCTTACTACAACATCCGATGATGAAATATCCTCTTCATTAAGGAGTTCCAAATCTGTTCCGTCGCCGTTAATTACAAGCACATTATTAAGTTCTTCGGACAAAAGGTTGCATCTTTCTTCGTCTTTTTCAATAATTTTGAGCTTAAGATTAAGGTTTTCCAATGTTTTTGCAAGTTTTAACCCAACATTTCCTCCGCCTATAATCGTAACGTATTTAACGAACTCTTTTTCGTGGAAAAATTTTCCTGCAAGAATATTTAACGAGTGTGAAAGCCCCATAAATATTACTTTGTCATCTTCAAGAAGAGTTGTCTCTCCGTTAGGAATAAACAGTTCGCCTTCACGGGTAATTCCGACTATAAGTGTGTCTTTCGGAAACTCGCAGTATTTAACCTGAGTGTTTACAAGCGGTGAATATTTAGGGATTTTATATTCTAAAAGTCTTGCTCTTCCGTCTGCAAAATATTCAACATCAAGAGCTTTAGCAACGGTTATGATTCTGAAAATTTCCTGTGTCAACAAGTCTTCCGGCCAAATAACGTTATCAATATAAAAATCTGAGTTATAATCTGCATCTTTTGTGATGTTCAAAGATGATTTGTACTCTTCTTTTCTTACAAAACATAAAGTTTTAGCATTGCTAAGCCTTTTAACCGTAAGGCAGGCAACTATATTAAGTTCGTCGGAATGGTTGCAAGCAATAAAAACGTCAGCATCTTTGATTCCGGCTTGTTTTAAGATTTCGATACTTGAAGCGTTTCCCGAAATAAACCCGACATCAAGTTTATTAAACGCATCAACTTTGTTCTTCTCTTCATCTATTACGGTTATATCGTTATCTGTATAGAATTCATTGGCTATCATAAAGCCAATTTCGTTAGCACCAAAAATAATTATTTTCATACGACTATTTTAAGCAAAAATTGATATTGAAGTCAATTTTTATTTCGGAAATTATCTTATTTTACAACTTTTGCACGATATTATTCAAGGGTTTGTATTATATGATATTTATATGGTTACAAATTTTGATTTTTTAAAGCGAAGCGATAAAGAGTTGTTTAAAATAATTAATGATGCTGAAGAACTCTACCGCAGTGAGTTTTTTGAACAATGTATGACCCAGACAAGAAGGTTTGGAGAAGTGGTATGCAAAAAAGTTCTCGGTTCCAGAAGAACTACGGAAATTACATTTGATGCAATGCTTGCAACGCTTAAAGACTGCACGCTCGGAAGTTCAGAAGAAGCAAAAGAATTTGTGGATGACTTGTATTTTTTAAAAAAACACGGTAACGAAGCAACACATTCCGTAACCGTTAAACAAGACGGAATGGAAGCATTGGAATGTTTACAAAGAGCGTTTGAAATCGGTATAAATTATTGTGTATATTCGCTTAATGAAGATAGAAGGATTTTAAAACTCAGATATGACACAGAGCTTCTTGTAACGGGGAAAAAATCAAGAAAAACACTTTCCGAAAAATATGAAGCCGAAAAAGAAAAGGTTTCAAAAAAGAAAACAAGTTCTAAAGCGACAAAACCGAAGCCACAGTACTGTTCTGTAAAATCTCAATCTCACGAAAAGAAGCGCCCGTATTTTTGGTATTTTGTAGGTGTATCTGCGGTTATATCTGCTTTTATGCTTATTATTTTAGCTTTAATTTGATGCAAGCATAAATGTAACCGGTCCGTCATTTATGAGCGAGACTTCCATCATTGCGCCGAATTCCCCTGTACCGGTTTTTATACCGTATGATTTTACTTGGGTAACAAAATATTCATAAAGTTCATTTGCTATTTCCGGCGGGGCGGATTTATCAAAACTCGGGCGAGTACCTTTTTTGCAGTCACCGCATAGTGTAAATTGTGATACTATAAGCATTTCGCCTTCTATATCAATAAGTGAGCGGTTCATTTTGTCGTTTTTGTCAGGAAATATTCTAAGGTTTACTACTTTTCGGGCAAGCTTTTCAACCTGCTCACAGGTATCTCCTTTTTCTATCCCGACAAGGGCAAGTATACCTTGGTTTATAGAAGAAACAATATTCCCGTCTATTTTAACTCCTGCATTTTTAACTCTTTGTATCAAAACTTTCATTATATTTCACCCAAAATTCTATCTATGTCGTGTGATACAGCAGTAATTTTTTCTTCTGCTTTGTTTGCGTAATTGCTAAGTTTTTGTACGAGATTTGTTACAGATTCAATCGTAAATTCTGTCGTCATTTTCATCTCGTAGTCCAAATCTATTCTTTCAGAGGTTGTAATAAAATCAAATAATTTGTTTTGAGAAGAAAATTTATCACTCAAAGTGCTATATCCCGTCACAAGCTTCTTAAGAGTTTTCAAAATCTCTTGAGTAATATTTCTGTATCTTTTTAAATCAGTATTTATGTTTTTTACAGTCCGTTTTATCTCTTCTATAATAAGGAGCGCAGGTTTTAGATTTTCTTTTGATTTAAAAAGATTGTCTTTTATGCTTTGGACATCATATTTAAAATCTGTTGTTAACTCTCGATTATCTATTTTTTCAGAGTCCTTAAGCGCTTCTTCAAGCGGAATATTTTCGAACCCGTCGATTTGAGCACCGACAAGCGAGGTGTTAATATAAACTCTATCAGGATAATTTTGAGTAAATTCGCTAAGAGGTTCTATAAAAGCCGCATAGACTGATTCGGTCGGTATCATATCACCGCTAATTCCTTTAACATAGTAAAGCGAATTATTGAGAGCATTAATTCTGTCTATTGCTTTTTGTTTTCTGAATTCGGGGTCATCAACGTTCCCTAATGAATTACAGAAGTTTTCAAAGTTTTCTGCGGTAATCTCCCATTTTTTAAGAGTTTCATTATATTTGCAGACCAAATCTTTGTATGCTGAATCTTTGCTGTAACACTGACCTTCAATATATGCAAGGTCTTGTCCTACAAGAACGATTTTTGAACACCCTAAAATACGTGCGACGTTTAGTGCCGTATATGATACTGTTCCTTTTGACCAGTATTCATCTGTGTTTAATCCTGCGATCTCTTTCCAAAATTCGTTAATCGGAAGGTTTTGAGAAATATGAGAATATGTATTTTTAAACTCAAATTTTCTCAAATTCGGATTGGCATAAGGTTCAGTTATAAAATTAACTTCGGAAAGGTCAAGCCCTTGAATCTGCTTTGAACAATCGTTTGCTTCAATGATACATAAAAAATCAGGAGTAATATTGTGAGCGTTTAGAGTCTTCATTGCAGTACCTACTGTAATCAAAACGATATTGTCTCTGTATTTTTTCAGAGTTTCAATGTTTCTGTCTAAAGTCGGCCCTGCCGATACTACAACCGCTGTTCTATTCTTAAATCTGTCTTTGAATTCAACAATCGGGGTTTCTTTAATAATTTGCGGTATATTATTTATTGTCTTTTGCAAAAGCTCAAAGAATCTTTCTTTAGTGTATTTTAAGTCCAAGCTGTATCGCCCGACTTCATGCTGAAGAGCTGTCACCATATTATTAAAACTATCTTCGTTTAATTCTCTGTAAGCTGTTGTAGAGAGCAAAAGCGGAGTGTTCTTTGTATTCGATTTTTGGTAAATATATTCGCAAGCTTTTGTAAAATCATCTGTCAAAAATACATTTTGCTTAAGAATATCGTTTGAAAAATCTACAAGGGTAAAAGCAGTCCTTAAAATATTCAAATCAGGTTCATAAAGAATAACCGTACCTTGTGATTTAGCAGATGCGACTTGAAACAAATATCCTAAGCCTATTCCATATATTAAATGTATAGCAACGGGTGTGTTTTCTGCCATAGAAAAAATTTCTGCAGCCTCACCCAAAGGATTCAACGGGTTATGCAATAATTTACCTTTGTATAAAAAATTATAAAAATTATTTTCTCTCACAAGCTGCGGAACATCTGTCAAAATATATTTAACCAACTTTTCTGCAAGTACCGGATTTTTTTGTCTTAAAGCACTTATATTTTTTTCAAAAACATTATTCATAAAAACCTCTCACCCACCTTATTCTACCAAATTTACCAAATATAAGCAAACAAATTAGGCGGTTTGCAATTTTTGCAAACCGCCTAATCTACTTTATTAAGTGTATTCTTGTTTCAACAGGCTTCTCTTGCTGTTCAAGAGGCGGGATGCGGAGATTTTAATTAATCTTGTATATTTTTTCCCGCCGACGTGAGAATAAAAGGTTTTTGGTTCTTTTTGCCCAAAAAGAACATAATCCCCTTTCTTTCTTTATACAGAAGCAAGTTTAGCTTGGCTTTCAAGCTGCAATGTTACTGTTGTAATATCGCAGACTGAAGCAGGTCCGAAGTATTGGATAGCTCCGGGGAAGAGGTATCTGTCATTTAATGCCCAGTCTTCTCTGTTAGCTTCCAGTTTTTTGAATACCGGTCCGTCAAGTTCAACAAGAGCTTTCTTAATAACCGGTTTCATTTCGCCGTGACGTCTTTCCATATTCATCATCATTGTAAGAGGAACACCGCCTGCAATCCAATCGTTAGCAGGTTCTGTCAAGTTTCTTACTGATGACAAATATCCTGTTAAACCGAAGTTAATCAAAGCAAATGCGTTGAACCCTAATGAGTAGCAGTAATCTGCATCAAAGTTAGATGGGAATGCGCATCTTCCTTCATATCCGAAGAAGTGTGACTGAGTTGAGAATTTGCCATTATATTTACCTGCTTTTTTCAACTCTTTTAATTTTTCTTCAATCATAGAGATTAAAAGTTTTTCTGTTTCGATTTTTGAAACTTGAACGTTGCCGTGCGGGTCTCTGTCCATCAACAATTGAGCTTTGATTAAAGCAGGAAGAGATTTGAAAACTGAAGAATTTTCGCTTGAAAGAGTGTTTTCAATAATAGCGATTTTTTCTGCATCAGTTCCGTTAGAGTATTTGCTGTCTTTTTCTAAAGATGGCATAATATCGTTCAAGTTAGCAATCATTGATTTAAGTTCAGGAACAAACTCGATTAAACCTTCAGGAATAACAGCAATACCAAAGTTCTTACCCATCTCGGAACGTTTAACAATGATATCTGTCATATAATCTATAATTGAAGAAAGTGACATTTTTCTTTGTTCAACTTCTTCTGATATTAATGTTATATTAGGCTGAGTTTGAAGAGCTGCTTCTAAAGCAACGTGAGAAGCGCTTCTACCCATTATTTTAATAAAGTGCCAATATTTTTTAGCTGAATTAGCATCTCTTTGTATGTTGCCGATTAATTCGCCATAAGTTTTTGTAGCTGTATCAAAACCGAAAGAGATTTCGATTTGTTCGTTTTTCAAGTCACCGTCAATTGTTTTTGGACAGCCGATAACTTGGATATTTGCATTATGAGCTACAAACCATTCAGCTAAAAGTGCTGCGTTAGTGTTAGAGTCGTCGCCGCCTATAATTACAACAGCAGAGATGTTAAGTTTTTTGCAAACTTCCCAAGCAGATTGGAATTGTTCTTCTGTTTCAAGTTTTGTTCTGCCTGAACCGATGATATCAAAACCGCCTGTGTTGCGGTAGTCGTTAATAAATTCGTCGTTGAATTCTACGTATTTGCCTTCAATAATACCGCTTGGCCCGCCTAAGAAACCGTAAAGATTGTTAGATGGGTTAGCTTGTTTAAGTGCATCGTATAAACCTGCGATAACATTATGTCCGCCTGGGGCTTGACCGCCTGATAATATAACACCAACATTTCTTAAGTCACATGTAGTTGTTTCAGTAGTTGTTTGGAAAGTTACGGTTGGTTTTCCGTAAGTGTTTTTGAATAAAGCTTTGATTTCATCTTGGTTAGCAACTGATTGTGTTGCGTTTCCTTCGATGGATTGTAAATGATTGATACCTGAAGCCAAAGAAGAAGGTAATTTTGGCTGGTATTTAAGTCTTTCGATTTGTAATGGTGATAAATTTGTCATAAAAAACTTCCCTTTCTTTTGAGATGATTATATCACAAACAAAAGCGGATAGTATTTTTATAATCTTGCATATACTTCATCTAACAACATTTTGATTCTTGTTGTTAGTGTCCCATCCCCATATTTATATATAATTTTTTCTGCTGCTTCAAGTTCTGTTAGCGCAATAAAAGGATTTTTATCCATAATAATTTTTGCTAATTCCATTCTTATTCCGCATAACATAAATTCATAATGATTTTTGGGCAAAGCCTGTCTTGAGATAGTATTATATCGTCTTACTGCATCATCATAATTTCTAACAATTTTTTTCAATATTTCTTTTTCTTGACATAATATTTTAAAATGTTTTTTACTTCCGTATTCTGTTGTTCGATACAAATGGTTTAAATCATCAAGTCTTGCCATAATATGTATAGGGTCTTTTGTCTTTCTTGCAAGAGCAAGACCCTTTTGGGCAAATTCTTCAACTAATAGAGGATTGTTTATGTTGCTTTTAATCAAAACTCCATAAAGAATAGATGCTAAATCTGCTCGTTCATTTTGGGCCAGTTTTTCGGCAAGATTAGCTCCTTCATAAGTCATAAGATGTCTTTGACCCCGATGCTCAAAAGTATCTCTAAGAGTTTTTACCGATTGGGCAAATGCGCTTTTGTCAACAGCTTTGCCTTTTGCGACTGTTGTTTGTACTTCTCTTGATAAGCGTTTGAATACTGTGTAAGCATCATCAGCCAGTGCTATCGGATTAAATAATAGTGCCATCTTTTATATTCCCTTATATATAAAAAGTATTTTTCTCTTAAGAAATTGCCTTTTTTGTTAACATTGTAAATTTTTTGGTTATTTCTATGCTAAACTTAACTTATTATGAAAAAGATAGCTCTTATAAGTCACGGTTGTGCAAAAAATTTGGTAGATTCAGAACTCATATTGGGCATTTTGGCTAAAAACGGATATGAGATTACTCTTAACGAAGATGAAACAGATATTGTTGTTGTGAACACTTGTTCTTTTATATGCGATGCTGAACGCGAATCGATTGGTACTATTCTTGAACTTGTTGAAAAAGGTAAAAAAGTAATTGTTGCGGGTTGTCTTGCTCAAAAACATCCTGATGAGCTTAAGAAAGAGATTCCTGAACTTGCCGGAATTGTCGGCACAACGGATTTTAATAAAATTGTTGAGGTAGTAAAAAATATTGACAAAGATTATGTGTCTGAAGTTAGCGATAAACCAAATTACATTTACCCCGAAAATGTTGAAAGACAACAGATTACAATGGGTGCAAGCTCATATATAAAAATAGCTGACGGGTGTAATTACAGGTGCGGATATTGCGTAATTCCTTATCTCAGAGGAGATTATCACTCAAGAAAAATGGAAGATATTATTGCGGAAGCAAAAAAACTCGTAAAACGCGGAGTAACTGAAATAATTCTTATAGCTCAAGATACAACAGGATATGGGGTTGATATTTATAAAAAACCAATGTTAGCGGAGCTTCTTGAAAAGCTTAATGAGATAGAAGGTTTGGGGTGGATAAGAATAATGTATGCTTATCCTACAACTATGAGCGACAAGCTTTTGGATACAATAGCTAAATGTGACAAGGTTGTTAAATATGTAGACATTCCGCTTCAACATTCACATCCTGAAATGCTTAAACTTATGAGCAGACCGGCATTTGATTACAGACCTTTGATTGAAAATATCAGGAAACGAATTCCGAATGTTTCAATCAGAACTACTTTTGTTGTCGGATATCCCTGTGAAACGGATGAACATTATGAACATCTGAAACAATTCATAAAGGATGTGAAATTCGACCGCGTGGGAGTTTTTGAATACTCAAGAGAAAAAGGGACACCTTCTTATGATATGAAACCGAGAGTACCTAAGAAAATTGCCCATAAGCGTTATAAAGAGCTGATGGAGATTCAGCAGTCAATATCTCTTGAAAGAAACAGAAGTTTTATCGGTAAAAGAATCCCTTGCATAATAGAAGCATACTCAGATGACGGTGACGTTGTTGCACGTTCTCAATTTGACGCCCCTGAAATAGACGGAGTCGTAACGATTAAAACAGATAAACACGTTGTCCCCGGTGATATTGAGCTTGTAAAAATTATTGACGCAACAGAATATGATTTAATGGGTGAGATATAAAAAATTAAGCTTATTTATTTACCCAAAGCTTGTAGGGTGTATGAAAATATACGAAAAAATTTTGTTTATTTAGCAGTATAATTTGCCTTAAATTTTGTATTTTGTTATATTTTTGTTAGGAGAGATTATATGACAACATTTATCATTGGGATTTTAATTCTATTTTTCGGATATATTTTTTATTCAAGATTTGTGGAGAAAGTTTTTTCTCCTGACGACAGAGAAACTCCTGCGAACAGTCATAGCGACGGAGTTGATTTTGTTCCTATGTCCAAAAACAGAAATGCACTTATTCATCTTTTGAATATAGCCGGCATGGGACCTATTATTGGTGCAATTCAGGGTATTTTGTTCGGTCCGATAGCATTTATTTTAATTCCTTTGGGGTGTATTTTTGCAGGCGGTGTTCACGATTATTTTGCCGGTATGCTTTCTATGAGAAACAAAGGCGCACAGATAACAGGGCTTATACATAAATATTTAGGGCATAAAGCTTTTTATATTTTTATGGTTATTGTTTCCATAATGCTTCTTCTCCTTGCAACGGTTTTTGTTTATACGGCAGGAGATTTGTTTGTAGAGAGATTTTTTGGTGTTAAAGAATTTGTAATCTCAAATCCGCTTGTACTTGGGACTTATATTGTTATTCTTTCATATTTTATTCTTGCAACACTTTTTCCTATTGATAAAATTATCGGAAAATTTTATCCTATTTTAGGCTTAATGCTTATTCTCGGTACAGGCATGGTGTTAATCGGTTTTATGATAAAAGGTGTAAACCTGCAAAACTTCCATCTTTCCAATTACAATATCCATCCTAAAAACTTACCTCTTATACCGATGTTTTTTATGACGGTTAGCTGCGGTTTGTTATCCGGTTTTCATTCAACTCAGGCAACGATTATTTCAAGAACAGTTAACAGCGAAAAGGACGGAAGAGGAATATTCTACGGTATGATGTGTCTTGAATCTCTGATTGCAATAATTTGGGCTGCTGCTGCGATGGATGTATATTCTCTTAATCAAGTCCCGCAAAATATCATAGGTACGGTTAATGTTGTAAATATTATTGCAAACAAGTTTGTACCGCTGAACCTTGCGTTTCTTGTAACTTTGGCAATAATAATTCTTCCGATAACTTCCGGTGATACGGCTTTAAGAGGGCTTAGAATTACGATAGCAGATGCTCTTAATCTGGGTCAAAAAAAGATTGTAAACAGGTTAATAATAGTTATTCCGATTGTTCTTAGTGTTTTATCAATATTAATTTGGGCAAAAACAAACGCTGACAGTTTTTCACTTATATGGAGATATTTTACTTTCTTTAATCAATTGATTGCAATTCCTACCCTTTTATGTGCAACCGTATTTCTGATTAAGGAAGGTAAAGGTAAAAAATCAATCATAACTTTAATACCTGCCCTGTTTTATGTATTTATTACAATGTCATTTATTTTCTCGGAAAAAATCGGGTTTAATCTTCCGCTAAAATATGCAGAAATTGCAGGTATCATAATAACTGCATCGGTATTAATTTATGTAATAAAAATAATTAAGAATAAAAATTAATATACTTTTCAATATCAAATTTACGTTTGATTGAGTCATAGCTCATTCTTCTTATTTTGCCTGTAATAAACCAATTTCTGAAAGGCTTGTCGTGCAGTCCGCCTATTGACCATAAAATTCCTGTGTAACCGTTAGGGGAAGGTGCGTCAAAAGCGTATTTGTCATTTAAATAAATTGCAAAATCCAATGCTTGCTTGGGTGATTGAGCCCACTCCGCAATCTTTTTAGCCCAGTACATTCTTAAATATCCGTGGATAACTCCTTCTTTTTTTAGCTGATTTTGCGCTGCATTCCACAGCCTGTCGTGAGTTTGTGAATTTTCCAGCTCCGATAAACTATATGTATAAGTTCTTAAATCAGTTTCGTGTGCGTTCAAACTTTCTCTTGCCCAATTGGGTACACAAGAAAAACTCTTGAAATCTTCGCAAAAAAGACAAAAATTGTCTGCAAGCTCTTTTCTTACAATAATTTCTTCAAGAAAAACTTCTTTATTAATATCGTCAACACTGGATTTTATAACTTCTATTGCGGTTCTTTGAGAAGATAAAAAACCTAAATTTAAATATTTTGAAAGTTCTGAAAGAACATTTTTCTCAAAATCATTCTTATATTTGGCATAATCAGACAGTCTATTTTTTATAAAATCATCTAAAGCATAATCTGCTTCTGTTTTTTTATATGTTGAATTGTCAAACTCGGTTAAAAAATGTTCGATGTTAAGAAAAATTTTTCTTCTTATAGTACCAGCGCTGTATTCTTGTTTATCAGAAATAAATCTTGCGGGGATTATGTTATGCCCGTCAATTTCTACGATTTTTACAGGCAGTTTTTTAAGTTCTTCTCTTTTTAAAATCGGATTAAAATCTATAATCAAAAGTCCGATTTTAAGCTTATTTAAATATTCATGAATATTGCCTTCAATAATATTGATATCAATACCTATTTCTAAAAACTGTTCTTTTGTTTGTAAAAGCTGTTTATTTATAAACTCTTGTTTAAGCTTAGACGAATATTTTTTTTGAGGGTGAATAATTTTGAGTTCGAGGTTTAATTCTTTTGATTTTTGTAATGCATAATTTAGCGCAAAATTGTCTTTTACTCTGATTTCTCTCTCGCATAAATATAGGATAATCCCGTCTTTTATTTGATTATTGTTGAGTTCATAAATTCTAAGCGGATTAATACTTTTTTCAACAGCAAAATCCGCCTGAATATATTTGAGCATAGTATATCTGATATTTCTTTGCATTAACTAAGAATAAACTATATTAAAAAAAATAAAATAAACTTTAGATTATAAAAACTAGCAAATATATTTTTTAGAAGGTTTATGACTATTATATGAATATAAATTTACAAATACGTATAAATACGAATTTTAAAGCAGTGCCTTTAGCGAAGTATGGATATTTAAACAATAAAACAAAGGATGTTGTTGTATATCAGCTGGAAAAAGGGGATATTGAGTATTTGAAAAATATTTCTGAAAACATTAAAAAATTTTATAAAAAATATGACATTAATGATGATTCTACAAAACAAGTTGTTCAAGAGGCTTTTGATGCAGGTGTAGAGATATTATCAGAAACTAAATATAAAGAAGAAAAAGCATGTATAATGCTTGCTATGTCGGGAGAGGATCCAAGTGCAATTTTGATTGGTAATACCTTAAAAATAGATAGAAACGGTAATTTTCACTATTCAAGCAGAAAAAATCATTCAACTGATGAAACAGAACTGGATTGGCTTGCAACTTGGAACAAAAAAATATTGGGTGAAGGAAAAGTTCTAGTATGTGAATTTTTTCATTCTCTGTTAAAAGATGGTTTTAAGCAATGCTATGTCCGTTCGGAAATCCCAGAAAAATCTTTTGCCATGGAATTTTATAGAAAAATGGGATTTAAAAAGCTTTCTAATAAACAAAGAAAAATTCAAAGAAAAAATGATAATAATTATGTAATAGGTAATTTTGATGCTCCAAAGGACATGATTATCCCGATGAAAATAACTACAAACGGTATTCTTCGTTCTATAAAAAGACGAAGTAAAGAACTTATGCGCAAAGAATTTGAGCCATTTAGCATCGACTTACCAAAACTTGATTTAGAATAAAAATTTTAAACTTCATTTTCTTTCAAAACATCTTTTAAAATTTCGGCTGATTGTTGAAGAAGTTTAATTTCTTCTTCGCTTAATTCTATGGGCACCAAAGTTTCAACTCCATCTTTTCCTACGATTGCCGGCATGCTAAGTGACACTCCTTCAAGTCCGTATTCGCCGTTCATCATTGAAGAAACGGGGAGTATGGATTTTTCGTCCCTAATTATTGCTTCACAGATTCTTTTAACAGACATTGCTATACCGTAGTACGTTGCACGCTTTTTCGTGATAATTTCATAAGCGCTGTTCTTAACGTTTTCGGCGATTTGTTTCATAGCTTCTGTGTGATCAAGACAATACCCTCTCATTTCGCAAAATTTATCCAAAGAGACACCCGATATATTTACTCCTGACCAAGCCACAATTTCTGAATCTCCGTGTTCGCCTATAATAAATGAGTGAACACTTCTTGGGTCAACATTCAAATATTCTCCCAGTTCGTATTTCAGCCTTGCACTGTCGAGCACTGTACCTGAACCAAGAATTTTGTTTTTCTGCAGGCCGGAAAGCTTTAACGTAACTGTTGTAAGTATATCAACAGGATTTGATACAACAAGTATGATACCGTCATATTGACGTTTTTTAATCTCAGGAATTATTGATTTAAATATTGAAATGTTTTTCTTAACCAAATCCAGCCTAGTTTCGCCTTCTTTTTGGCTAGCTCCTGCTGTAATAATTACAATTGAGGCATTTTTAATATCGTCATAGCTTCCCGCAAAAATTTTTATAGGCTTAGCAAAAGGTACTCCGTGACTTATATCCAGTGCTTCTCCTTCTGCTCGGGCTCTATCGGAATCTATTAGAACCATCTCTGAAAACAGCCCCGATTGCATAATGCTGAATGCACACGCAGCTCCGACAAATCCGCAACCTATAATAGCAACTTTTCTTACATTAGTACAATTCAAACAATTTTTTTCCACAATTCACTCCTTGTTTTACAACTTTATTTTATATTATATTTTTAAATAAATCATTCAATCAATTTTACTAATCTGATAAATAATATATGATTTCAAATCAATACCAAAATCGGACACAGTTTCAAGGGAACTTATTAAAAGCAGGTATAAAATTGCCTCAAAAAAAATTCAATGAAGTAGCAAAAATATATGCGGAAAAAACAAACGGAATGTCTGATTTAATATTATTAGGCAGATTAGAACATAATGCGAAGGCCGTTTTTACCATTCAACCGATGCAATTATAAACGGAGAGGAGGTTGCAAGTATTGTCACAAAATCGTTAAAATCAATGTTTAAAAATTTATCTCCTAAAAAAATTGCAGAAGAATTAGTAAACCTTACAAAAAAGTTTGACCCAAAAGATAAGGCAAACATTTTAAAAAGAGAAATTAATGACGCTCAAAGAAAACTTATAGGTTTAAAATTTAAATTGGAACACCTCTCAAAACCGGAAGATATAAAAATAGCTAAGGCTCTTATTGAAAGAATGGAAGCTTGTGTTTCTAAGAAAGAAAAACAATATAACAAAATTAAACCTAATAGTATATCAGATGAATGGTGTTAAAAGATTATACAATAAATTGTGGCATTAGTTTAATTAAACTTTTCATATTACTTTATCGGCGGAACGATAAATATTGCAATTGTGTATTCTCTTGGTTTTCCGATATTTAAAGCATTGTTTACATAAAATTTGTAATGGAATGGTTCTATTATATAGTCTTCACCAAGATATGGACACGCTTGGCGGGTTTCTTGGATAACCTTATCAGGGTGTCTGTCAACAATAATTGCGCCGGATTTTTTTAAATCGTCCTCGTCTATCCAAGGATTTTTGTATCCGAAAGTGTCCATAATATTAATCGGGTGAGTGTCTCCGTAAATTGATATCGGGAAACTCCATTCAGAATCCCCGCCCACATATTTTAGCGGAGTTTCATACCTTTGAGCCCACATCTCTTTCATATCACTAAAAATATCCGTAACAGGGTATCTGCTTCTGTAATTCTTTTCTACGGTTAACATTGTGCCTAACGATAAGAAAATAATTAACATAACGGCATAAGCGGATTTTAGAATGAATTTGAACTCTTCTTTATCTGTTTTGGCAGGGAAAAAGTAAAAAAGCATTATACCCAACATATACCAGAATACATACCCCCAGCGAGGTCGAATGTCACTTCCGTAATACAGGCCTATAACAGTATGTATAATACACGGTATAAAAGTCAGAATAAGCAAAAACCAGAATTGTTTTTTATCGTATTCTTGAATAAAATCCATTTTCTTTGCAAATTTCAATCTGTATAAACCGTAAATAACCAGCGTACCAATAATACACACCAACTGCATACCCAAAAACATCAGAGGAGACGTTAAGTGGTTGTATCCGTTTATTATATTCAGTTCTCTGTCATAATAAAGAATAGGGAAAAAGTCATATTTAATTAACCATAAAATATGCGGAGCAAATAATAAAAGCCCTATTATTGCTGACAAATAGAAAAATTTATTCCTGTATGTACTCGGCTTAAATATTGCCGCCCAAATTGCCATACCAATTACAAGTAATATAGTTTGGTATTTATTAAGACAGCTTAAACCTACCAGAACTCCCATTTTAATCCAGTCAGAGCCTTTATTATCTTTCATGCAGTTATAAAAATAGTAAGTAATTGCAGGAAGTGTAAACATTAAAACAACATCAGGATTAAAGCCATAATATCCTGTTATGTAACTGTAAATCCAGCACCCTTCAAGAACAATAACGGACAACATTGATTTATTTTCATCTAAGAAATATCTTGCAAGCCTGTATGTATAAATGAATCCAGATACAATAAAGAATTGGCTTATAAAATAAATTGACCAATCCGCCTTAAACGGAATATATGAAAAATACGTTATCCAAGCGGCAAGCGGAGGGTGTTTTGGAGAACCAAAGTCTAAAAGAGAGCCCCAATAAATGCCTTCCAAAGAATCAGCAGGTAAAACAGCTCTAATTAATGCTACTCCGAACCAAACTGCAAAGTGTACCAGAAGAAATGTATAAAACCATTTCTTTTCAGATTTTATATTATCAAAAAATTTTATCATATAGTCCGCTTTCCTAATAAAAAAGAGCCTGTTACGGCTCTTTTTATAATGGTGGGCGTTAGAAGACTCGAACTTCTGACCCTCTCCTTGTAAGGGAGACGCTCTACCAACTGAGCTAAACGCCCATTTCCCTTTCGGCATGATTAATGTTAAAACAAACAAAACAGATTGTCAAATTTTTATTTCAATCATATAAATCAGCTAACAATAATATAACAGGAGTATTCAAAAAAACTTTTAAATTATGTACAATACTCATAACAGCAGAAAGGAGTTTTAATTATGGAAATTAAAGTTGTTGAAAACACAATTGTAAAAGAAGCTGATATCCTTGTAGTAAACCAATTTGAAGGTGAAAAAACTACAAACGATTTAGCTAACAAGTATGCAGTTGAAGAAGATAATTTTAAGGGTAAATTTGGTGAAACATACTTATTGCCTACGTATGGGAATGCTCCATACAGAAAAGTTCTTGTTATAGGGTTCGGTAAAAAAGAAGAATTTTGCCCGAATAAACTCAGAGAAGCCGTTGCCAAAGCGATTAAAAAATGTTCTCAAATGGAAGCTAAAAAAGTCGCTTTTGATATTAAAGGAGTTGATTTTGACTACTCGGAACAATTAACAATGGGCGCATTTATCGCTGATTATAAGTTTGATAAATACAAATCAGAAAAGAAAGATAAACATATTCAAGAAGTATTTGTTCAAGCTGATGAAATGAAAGTCAGAAAGGCTGAAAAAATAGCAGCTGCAATGACTTTTGCCCGCAATCTTGCAAATGAACCGGCTCAATTTGCTACACCGACAGAGCTTGCTTCTATTGCTCAAGATTTCGGTTTGGAAACGAAAATTTATGATAGAGAAGAATGTGAAAAAATGGGCATGGGCGCATTCTTGGCTGTCGGAAGAGGAAGTGATGAAGAACCTAAATTCATCCACATGAAATATACTTGTGATAATCCAAAAAAACGTATCGCAATAATAGGTAAAGGTATATGCTTT
This sequence comes from uncultured bacterium, assembly GCA_902779645.1. GTDB lineage: Bacteria > Cyanobacteriota > Vampirovibrionia > Gastranaerophilales > Gastranaerophilaceae > CAG-196. Next base: position 96,309 of record CACZCH010000007.1, read on the forward strand.
GATTCAGGCGGACTTGATATAAAACCTGCTTCATCAATGCTAACAATGAAAGATGATATGTCAGGTGCAGCGTGTATTCTCGGTGTAATGAGCATAATCAAAGAATTTAACCCGCAGGTAGAAGTTCATGGTATTATAGCAGCCTGCGAAAATATGCCGAGCGGTAAAGCTTATAAGCCTGGTGATATTCTAACAGCTATGAACGGAAAAACAATAGAAATAGATAATACTGATGCCGAAGGAAGACTAACTCTTGCAGATGCACTTTGCTATGCTTGTGAGCTTAAAGTAGACGAAGTTATTGACCTTGCTACACTCACAGGCGCTTGTATGGTAGCTTTAGGCTCACACGCAGCGGGTATTATGGGTAATGACGAAACCTTGGTTCATAACCTTATTGATACAGCAAAAAGAAATGGTGAAAAATTCTGGGAACTTCCGCTTTGGGAAGAATATTTTGACAGCCTTAAATCGGAAGTTGCAGATATGAAAAACTCAGGTGCACGCTGGGGCGGTGCTTCTGCTGCAGGTGTGTTCTTACAAAAATTCGTAAAAGACGTAAAATGGGCGCATATTGATATAGCCGGTACTGCGTTCCTTGATAAACCTCAAAAAGAACTTATTGCAGGTGCTTCAGGCGCAGGTGTAAGAACTCTGTTAGGATATATTCTGGAACAATAATAAACAGTATTTAATAGGTGGCGCAAACGGTTTTACCGTTTGCGCCACTTTTTGTTCGTCACGGATTTTTATTCAAACTCATACCTTCGCTTATCGGAAGCAAGACATTTGCTATTAATTGGTTAATTTTTTTTATGCCCTTAAGTATAATCTTTGTAGTTGATTTTGTATCATTATCCAATTTCTGCCAAAACTTTTTATTACCTTTTATTATATTTATACTGTTTTCGAGAAACACAAATTTTGTATAGGCTTTTAATAAGATTTTTAATCCCTCCATCATAGTTTCACCAATAGCAACATTAATATCTTTATCTTGAAAATGTTTTTCAAAATATCTATTATTTGCTTTTTCTAACTCTTGTATAAATAATTCTTCATTCATAGTTAAGCACTTCCATCTGATTTTAATAAGACACAATCTTATTATATACAGTTGATGATAATAAGTCAATATCTTATTATAGTAGTATGAATGATGACTATGGTGTGATAAGCGAGAAAATATCAAAAAAACTAAAACTTGAACGTAACAAAAGGGATTTGTCTCAGCAAGAATTGGCTATGCGTGCGGGTGTAGATAAGAATACAATATGGAAAATAGAGACAGGACAAGTATCACCAACAATAATAACTTTAGAAAAAATTGCCAAGGCTTTGGAGATTGATTTTGCGACATTAACCGATGTTACAAAAGTTGATTTGTAAAAATATTTTTGTCAGGTAGAACCTGACAAAATGTAATAAGTTTGATTTATAGTTTTTTAAAATAATTAGTTTTTAAAATTATAAAAATTACTCCCAGTACTCCGATATTTATGAATATATCAGACAGATTGAATACCGGAAAATCGATAAATTTGAGGTTTATAAAATCTCTTACATGCCCAAAAATTAATCTTTCGCACATATTATTGAATATACCTGACAATAAAAGTGATATTAAAAAGAGTCCTTTTGTTGAAATATGTTTTATTTGTTTTATTGTATAAAAACATAAAATTATAAGTGCAGCTATCGAAAATACTATCAAAAATATTTTATATCCGTCAAAGAGGTTAAAAGCGGCACCTTCGTTTTGGATAAATGTTATGCTAAAAATTGGGTTTTCTGCTAATTTATATCCGTTTATAAGTATTAAATCCGTAAAATAGAAGTTCACAAAGATAAAAAATAAAGTTGTTATTAATAAGTAAATAATCTTACTTTTCTTTGACATTATTCTCCTCGCCAGAAGACTCGTTTATTTTATCCACAACGTTAACTCTTATGATTTGGTATCCGAAACCAGTAAGGCTTAATTTAATACTTAAATCTTCTATTGCAGCTTTAGTTAAACCGATTGAAGCTATAACGTATTCATTTGCATTATCAGAGTTTGCTATGAATAATCTTTCTAAAATATGATCATCAGGAAGTTTTCTGAAAACTTCTTTTGCTTGTTTTTGAGGGTATTCAACTTTGTCTTTAGCGATAGAAGCTATTGCAAAAGTGTCTTTCGGAGGCTCAAATTCCAGAGATGCTGTATATTCATATCCGGGAGTAACTTCGTGCGGTGCTGAAAGTTTAATATCTAGGTTCATTGCTTCTCCGTATAGCATAGAAGTGACTTCGTCAATAATTTTGTCTGAAGTTACTTTCCACTTCCCGTTGATTTTTTTCAGATAATAAATGCTGTCAGCTTCGCTTTTTAGAATTCCGTTCATTTTTTTTGTAATCGGAATATCAGCTTGGGAAGTTTCTATAAGTGAAACTGTTGCCGTTCCGTTTTCATCAAAGGTTATATCTTTTATTTTTATGCTGTATTTAATATTATCGTAATTATTCCAAAGTTCTTTTACTAATTTTGAATAAATACCCAAATCATAACCGTCGCCGTTTTGGTAGTTTTCGTCATAGGTTGAGATAAATTTATCAAAATTGTTTTGATTTGCATATTTTATTTGAGAGTTAAGCGTTGATTTAACTCCTCTGATATTGTTGTTAAATAAGTTTGATTTAAAAAAAATCCCGTTTGCAAAACTTGACGGAGCGAGAATAATAAATAATAAAGTTGTAACTAAAAATCTCTTCATAAATTAAATTATACATAAAAATTCAAAAACTTGAATAATACAAACAAACGACTTAATTTTTAGTGAAAAATATGATATAATTTTTTAAGAATGGAGAGTATATGCCAAATATTGATCTTGACGATGAATTTTTAAAATTATTTTACAGTATAAACAGTAAAAAAGTGCCAAAAGAGATTACTCTTCGAGAGCTTAAACAGCAGCTGGCGGATGTTGTTGATATTGTGCGTGATCTTAGTGCAAACTCAAAGAAGCCGGTTAAAAATGATATTATTAATAATGAAGTTCCCGAATCAGAGGAAGATTTAGGTCCGGCAATACTTGTTATTGATGATTTGGGTGTAATAACGTATCAGCTAAAAGTATTATTATCCCGCTACGGTATGGATGTCGATTGTTCTCAAGAGATTTATGATGCGGTCAATAAGTACAAAAAACGTAGATACAGGTATATTGTAATGGATCTGTTCATTCCGACAGAGAGGGAAGGTTTTATATTATTAACAGAATTAAAAAAACTTTCAAATCAGTATGGTGTGGAGTCTGTTATAGGTGTAATTACAGCTTCTCCGAGAAAAGAGATTGAGCAGCAATGCCGTCTTAGGGGTGCAGACTTCTTCTTGGAAAAGAATAATGAATGGCAGAATAATCTTATCGAAACAATGGATGCATATATAAACGCAGGAAAAGACCCTGAGGAAGATTTATAAAAATGGAGCAAAAATCTATTTTCTCTGTAATCTCTCCAATAATGGCAGGCCCTTCAAGCTCGCATACAGCAGGCGCAGTAAGGCTTGGATTAATGGCAAGGAATATTTACGGTAAAGAAGTGAAAAAAATAAAATTCATTCTTTACAATTCTTTTGCTACAACAGGCTTCGGACACGGTACAGATAAAGGATTGCTTGCGGGGATTTTAGGATATTCGGTTGATGATGCGGATATCAAAAATATTTTTAATATAGTTAAAGATGTTGATTATTCTTTTGAATACCTTCAAGATATTTCTCGTCACCCTAATTCAGTTGATTTTATTATCAATAATGAAATGACAATATCCGGTGATTCTGTCGGTGCTGGTGAGATTAGAATAAATAACATAAACGGTTTTTCGGCTAATATCGACGGTAGTTATGATACATTAATTCTTTCATACAAAGATAAACCGGGGATGATATCAACTGTGAGTAGTTTAATACAAAAACAGAAAATAAATATTGCGTCTTTACATTGTGACAGAGCTTCAAAAGGAGGTACAGCTACAATGTATGTGGCTCTTGATATTCCGATAGGAGACGAGGTTCTTGAAAAAGTAAGGCAAATAAAGGATGTTTTTTATACAGCAAATATCAGGAAGTTAAAATAATGGGGATTTTTTCTTTTGCAGAGTTAATCTCTGCCTGCAAAAAACAAAATAAAAAGATATATGAAATAGCTCAAGAGGAAGAAGCAATTTTATCTGAGGTTGATACTGAGGTTGTAAGATTAAAAACGTTAGAAAATCTTACGGCAATGAAAGATGCCATAAAAAACGGACTTAAATCAACAGAAAAATCAATTAGTAACTGGTGCGGAGATGATTGTGTAAAACTCTCGGAACGATATAAGAAGCGTCATGCACTTTTTGGTAATGTTTTTGAAAAAATTACGACCTATGCGCTTGCAACAGCGGAAGAAAACCTTAGAATGGGAAGAATCGTAGCATGTCCGACCGCAGGTTCCTGCGGGATTGTACCTTCAGTTATTATAGCTGTTGCGGAAGAAGAAAAAATTAATGAAACAGAACAAATAAACGGGCTTTTAACTGCCGGCATGATTGGACTAATTGTCTCAAATAAAGTTCAGCTCGCAGGTGCAGTTGCAGGTTGTCAGGCAGAATGCGGAGTAGCTTCGGCTATGACGGCAGGAGCGTTGACAGAAATGTTAGGCGGAGGGGCAAATGAAGTTATACAGGCATCTGCGCTTGCACTAAAAAATATATTAGGGCTTACTTGTGATCCTGTATGCGGGTTGGTTGAAGTACCCTGTATAAAAAGAAATGCGTTTTTGGCTATTCACGCTGTTACAGCTTCCGAGCTCGCTTTGTGCGGAGTTGAGAGTAAAATTCCGATTGATGAAATAGTTGATACTTTAAAAATAACAGGGCAGTTAATGTCACCGCTTCTTAAAGAAACATCTCAGGGCGGGCTTGCTAAAACAAAAACAGGAGTTGAACTCGAGAAATTATTGTTTAATAAATGTTCATAACCTCCTATTTATGCTATCATTAAGAAAAAAGAGAGGATGGAAGTTATGTACTATCAAGGTCTTATTAACAAATACAGAAAATATCTGCCGGTTACTGATAAAACACCGATTGTTACTTTGAATGAAGGTAACACTCCGCTGATTAAAGCCGATAATTTGGCTAAAAAAATAGGTTTGGAAGCAAATGTTTATTTGAAATTTGAAGGATGTAACCCGACAGGAAGTTTTAAAGACCGCGGTATGACAATGGCGGTTACTAAAGCTAAAGAAGACGGTGCAGGTGCAATTATTTGCGCTTCAACCGGAAATACTTCCGCTTCCGCTGCAGCTTACGGTGCAAAAGCAGGAATTAAGACTTTTGTACTTATTCCTGACGGATATATTGCACTTGGGAAACTTTCTCAAGCCATGATGTATGGTGCTGAGATTATTGCTATTCAAGGTAATTTTGATAGAGCTCTTGAATGCGTAAGAGAAATCTCCGCAACTCATCCGATTACACTTGTAAATTCAGTTAACCCATATAGAATTGAAGGGCAAAAAACAGGCGCGTTTGAGATTTGCGATGCATTGGGTAAAGCTCCTGATTATCATTTTATCCCTGTCGGAAACGCAGGTAATATTACTGCATATTGGAAAGGGTACAAAGAATACAAACAAGCCGGTGTTATCAAAGATTTACCCCAAATGATGGGATTTGAAGCAGAAGGCGCTGCTGCAATAGTCAGAGGGGAAAGAATAATGAATCCCGAAACTCTTGCAACGGCAATCCGTATCGGTAACCCTGCAAGCTGGAAACAAGCTGAAGCAGCAAGAGATGAAAGTAACGGCAAAATCGGATGTGTAACTGATGAAAAAATAGTTGAAGCATATAAAATGTTAGCTTCACAAGAAGGCATACTTTGTGAGCCTGCAAGCGCGGCATCTGTTGCAGGACTTATTCAAGCACATTCTCAAGGACTCGTTAAAGAAGGTTCTGATATAGTTTGTATTCTGACGGGTAACGGGCTAAAAGACCCTGATAACGCTATTAAGTACTCAAATGCAGACGTTAAAAAGACATCATCGGATTTGACCGATGTATTAAAAGCTATGGGAATATAAATTTAAATAATAAAAAGTTATTAAATAAATATTTCTTATTAATAGACCACATGGTCTATTTTTTTTGTTTATTTTTCAAAAATTTTAATCTTTTGATTGATGTCGCTTGATGAAAAAGAATTTATAGTATATGTGGGGACTGGTATATCCCCAGATGGTAAGAAATTGTAGAAAAAGATAAAAGACAGACGGGAGCAAATACTTAGATAATTCCAAGTACAAATCCCATCCGCGGGTAGAGGTAATTAAGGTGAATTTTTCAGGTTTAGACGTTACTTTGCATAGAATTCAGACGATTGAAAGTCAGTTTCAGTCACTGATGTCTTTTGGTGCTGTTCAAAAACCGACAGAAGATTTTCAAAAAATATTGGATACCTCTATGGAAAACAGAAAGAATCCTACATCAGCTTCAAGAAATGAAATAAACGAATTAATAGATAAATATTCTGCACAAGCAGGCTTGGATGTTGATTTTGTAAAAGCGGTTATTAATCAAGAATCAGGATTTAACCCGAATGCGACATCAAAATGCGGGGCTATGGGTTTAATGCAGTTGATGCCGGGAACAGCTCAAGGCTTAGGTGTTACAAACGCTTATGACCCAGAACAGAATATCCAAGGCGGAACAAAATACTTAAAAGGGCTTATGGACAGATTTGATAACAACAAATCTTTAGCACTTGCAGCCTATAACGCAGGACCGAATGCAGTAAAGAAATACGGTGGAATCCCCCCGTATCAGGAAACTCAAAACTATGTCAAAAGCGTCCTTGCACGTTATGACAAAATGAAAGGAGGAGCATAAATGATTGTAAGAGGTCTTGAATCTTGTGCAAATGGTATGCTTGCCCTTATGGATATGAACGACAATACTGCTAATAACCTTGCTAACGTTAATACAATAGGGTATAAAAAAGGGTCTATTAAGTTTCATGATTTAATGGAGTCAGCTGTTTACACTCAATCTGAATCAGTTTTGAGAAATGATTCAACAAGATATTTAGGTGACTTGAGTGTTGGAAGTGCAGCTTTTGAATACACTCACGACTTTTCTCAAGGCGCTTTGAATCAAACAGATAACCCTTATGATTTAGCTATTGAAGGAGACGGCTTCTTCAAAATTCAAGATGTCGACGGAAAAGTTTATTATACAAGAAACGGCTCTTTTACAAGAAATGATCAGGATTATCTTGTAACAAAACAAGGAGAATACGTTCTTGATATCAATAACAGGCGTATTAGAATGATACCTGAGGATTTAGACCCTGATTTAATCAGAGACAAAGTCCAAATTATTATAGGTGAAAAAGGTACAATAGAACTTGATGCGGGATTACAAAAATATCCTATGCAGACTATCGGTGTTTGGGATTTTTCAAATAAAGATGATTTATTTGAAATAAGCGATACCAGATTTATCCAAAAAACACCGGAAGAAAATCCTGAATTACGCTCTGAAAAATTCGTAATTCAGCAAGGAATGCTTGAGCTTTCTAATTGTAATGTAATTAAAGAAATGATTAACACAATCAGCACGCAAAGAAATTACGAAAGCTTAGCAAGGGTTGTCACAACAAACGGCGACATGCTTGATACGGCAGTAGCGCTGGGCAGACTCAGATCTTAATGTTCTGATGAAGGGTTGAACCCAATAAACTGAAATCGTCGTTTAAGGAGAACGACTATCAGACAAAATTAGGAGAGGAAAATGTTAAGAGCACTTACAACAGCAGCAACAGGTATGATAGCACAACAGAACTATCTTGATGTTATTGCAAACAACGTAGCAAACGTTAATACGACAGGGTTTAAACAATCTCGTATTGAGTTTCAAGACTTGTTATCACAAGCAGCAAGAACGCCGGGTGCTTTAATGAACCAAGGTACTTATCAGCCTGTCGGTATAGAAATCGGATTAGGTGTTAAAACCGCCGCAACAACAAGAGTTTTCACCCAAGGTGTTGCAATTTCAACCGGCAGACAGCTTGATATAGAAATTGAAGGTGAGGGTTTTTTACAGGTTATGAAAGAGGATGGTTCTCTTGCATACACTCGTGACGGCTGTCTCCAAGTTGACTCATTAGGTCAGTTATGTACAAATGACGGTCTATTGATTCAGCCATCTGTATCAATTCCGCGTGATGCGACAGAAATTACTATTACTCAAGACGGTAACATTTCTGTAACGCTTCCGGGACAGACACAACAATCAACGGTTGGTTCTTTGCAGTTGGTTAAATTCCAAAACCCGTCAGGTTTATTGTCAATCGGACACAACTTGTATCAGGAAACACAAGCATCAGGCAACCCTGTTCAAGATACTCCGGGGCAAAACGGTTTAGGTCTTATTCAGCAGGGTATGCTTGAAGGTTCAAACGTACAAATTGTTGATGAGCTTGTAGGATTAATCAAGGCTCAAAGAGCATTCGAAGCTAACTCAAGATTGATTACAGCTTCAAGCAACATTCTTCAAGTAACTAATAATATGGCGTAGGGATAAAGGGGTAAATATATTTTAGATAAATCGGATACATAGATAAGTGAACAAGTGAGCAGGTGAACAGGTGATTAAAAAATTGAAATTTGAAAGTGGAAAGCGGAAAGTTAGTATAAAGAATATCTTTATATTAGCTGTTGCTTTGCTGTTTTTTGTCCCTGTTTCCAAAGCCCAAGTAATTCCTGCAAGCAAAATTAAAGTTGATGTTGCAAGAATGTTTGAAAATAATTACAAAAAGACTGTTGACGGAGACGTTCAGGTTAAAATAACAGCAACTCCTTTTGCGGATTTGCAGTTACCTGACGGAAGAGTAACATACAGAATCGCAAACGGCGGAGATAAAATTCTTCCGAGAGATGTAAAAAGAGTTGATGTATACATTAACGGGGTATATAACAGAACATTGAACCTTCCTGCTCAGACAATCGTTTATAAAGAAGTGCTTGTAGCACGTGACCAAATAGACAGAGAACAAACTCTTACAAAAGATTGTACGGAAGTTAAAAAAGTCGATGTGTCGCTGAGAGCAAACTATGTTCTTGACGGTTCAATGCTCGACAAAGAAATAATTACAAAAAAAATATTCCAAAAGGGAGAAATAATTGATAAAAGATTTGTAAAAATGAAACCTGATGTTGCAAGAAACTCAGAAGTCAGAGTATTCTTTGTTTCAAACGGTTCCGTGATGATTACAATTGACGGCACTGCAATGTCAGACGGCATGCTGGGTGACTATATAAACGTAGAAAATAAAAACTACAAAAAGGTATACAACGGAAAAATTATCGGGGAAAACAGAGTTCTTGTAAATATATAAGAGGCTCGGGAGGACGCATGAAAAAGTTAATAGCATTTGTTTTAACAATGATGATGGTAATAGGACTTTCACCTGTTAATGCGGCGACTGTTAGAATTATGGACATAGCGCATATACAAGGTGTCAGAGAGAACCAGCTTGTTGGCTATGGTATTGTAGTCGGTCTTCCGGGGACAGGTGACAACTCTCGTTCTACTCAGATTACAAACAAAATGATGTTAAGAAATTTAGGCACTGTAATTGAGCAAGAAAACTATATCCAAAAAGGTGCTTCAGCAGCTGTTATTGTAACAGCTAACGTACCCGCATTTGCTAAAAACGGTGACAAAATTGATGTAACCGTTTCTGCAATAGCCGATTGTAAGAGCTTAGAAGGCGGTGTTCTTGTTCAAACAATTCTCAAAGCTCCAAATGGTGAAGCTGTTGCGGTTGCACAAGGCCCTGTATCGGTAGGCGGTATTGCTAAAGCAGCAGGCGGTTCTTCTATGAGAAATGCAATTACAACAACGGGTAGAATTCCGGGCGGTGCAATAGTTGAAAGAGATATTTATACGGAGATCGGGGATGAGAATTCAATTACACTTTCTTTAGACAAATCCGATTACACTCTCGTATCAAGACTTGCACAATCAATCTCAAGAGTAGCACCTGCTCGAGCAATTGACGGGAGTTCGGTAAGAGTTCAAATCCCTGCAAAATTCCAAAATGACAGAGTAACTTTTGTATCTATAATAGAAAATCTTGACGTTACACCGACTGCTGAAAGGGCAAAAGTTGTTGTGAACGAAAGAACCGGAACGGTTGTAATCGGTTCGGATGTAAAACTTCTTCCTGCTGCAGTTGCTCACGGTAATATTACCGTTACGGTATCTGCAAAAAATGAGGTTTCTCAGCCAAACGAGTTTTCAAACGGTTCAACGGTTGGTTTTGAAAACGCTGATATAGATATTCAAAAAGCTCCGGGGAGACTTGTTGAGATGGGTGCAAACAGTAATCTTAACGATTTAGTAAGAGCGCTAAATTCAATCGGAGTAGCTCCTGTTGACTTAATTTCAATTTTACAGGCACTTAAAAAATCAGGCAGTTTACAGGCAGAATTAGTAATCATATAGGGAAAAAGATATGGCAATTTCACAAGCAAGCGACATAACATCACCTACATTAGATTTGATTAAACACGGGCTTAATCACGCAAGAACGGTTAATGCCGATCAGGAATTGTATAACCAAATCAAAAATTCAGGTGATGAAAAAACTCAATTGAAAAAAGTTGCTCAAGAGTTCGAGTCAATTTTCATTACTAAGATGCTTGAAGAGATGGATAAAACCGTTGACAGAGAAGAAGATGGATTATTTGGGAATGACCACCAATATGAAGATACATTCAAGTCAATTGTTTTTCAACAAATGGGCAGAGACTTAGCAAGCAACCCGAGAACAACATTCGGATTCGCTGACCAAATATACAGACAAATGCAGCATTTAGTAAATTAAAAAAGGATAAGCAATGGAAATAATAAAATCTCAAACATCAGGGGTAAATTCAGTACAACAGTTTAGCGCATTGAATGCGTTTAAAAGCAATAAAACCGTGAAATCGCAAGAAGAGCTTCAGGAAAAACCGGAGGTTTTAAGCGGGACTAAGACAACATCAACTCCGTCATTATTAGAGAGAATTGATGTAAATGATGTCAGAAAATGTGCTGAAAGTGTCGGAGAATACAATATTTCGGATGATGATATCAAATACGGAATGCTCTACGGCAGAAGTGTTATAGCAGAATGGCTTTGCTAAATAGATGACAAAGTGACAAAGTAACAGAGTGACTAAAAGCAAAAAAAGAACTTGAGGAATAAGAGGTAACAAATATGAATGTACTAAAAAGAATAACAAATAATACAAAAAGTAAGTTTAAAACGAACTTATTTACTTATTCACTTATTTACTTATTCACTTTAGTATTAATATTATCAATGCCGAGTGCTAACGCAGAAAGCTTGTTTGTTCTGGGTGCTTCACAAAATTATCAGGGCACACCTCGTTCTTTATTTGGCGGTGTTCAGGCACACCAGATAGGTGACTTAATCTCTATAAGAATGGCAGAAAACGTGTCTGTAAGCGATAACTTAACATATTCTTCGGCGAAAGAATCAAATACGACAGATGCATTTACATCTTTTCTTAAAGAATGGTTCCATTTGTCCTTCTTAAAAGACACAGGAGGATATGGCGGTTCGAACGAGGTTTCAAACTCTGCTAACGGCCAAAGAGCTTTGAGCATGGGTGACAGAATCGCATGTCAGGTTGTACAGCAATTACCTAACGGAAACCTTGCTGTTCAAGGCAAAAAGACACTTGTTAACGGAAATGAAAGAGTTGATTTTATTGTAACAGGTGTTGTTGATCCTCGTTGGCTGAATGTCGACGGAGAAATATACTCATACAATGTATCAAATCTTCAATTTGCTCTATCAGGCAGGGGCTCTGTATCTCGCAGCCAAAACGAAGGTATATTTAACAGATTTATCAGATACTTGTTCTAGTTAGTAATGCTCAAATGCAATAAGAAAGAATAAAAAATGAAACAAAAAATGCAAAACTTAATAGAAATATTGGATAAAGAACTAAAAGCGTACACTGATTTAAAAGAGTTATTCTCAGAAAAACGCGAGATTCTTAAAAAATCACGTTCGGATGATTTAGGTGTCCTTGATAACAAAATTCTCGCGTTAAATAATAAAATAGTAAAACTTAACAAACAAAGAGAAACATTTTCGGTAGAGATGACGGGCAAAAACTGTAACATGAGCGAGTTTATAGAATTTGCTGAACAAAATGCACCGGATTTCGTTAAACAATTAGAAGACAGGAAAGTTAAGATTTGTAAATTAATTCCTGAAATAACGTTACTAAATAATCAAAATGTGGAATTATTGAAGCATGGCATTATAATTACTAACAAGATGTTAGAAACGGTTATAGATGCATTCGCTCCTCAAGGAAGTTATTATAACGGAGCAGGTAAAGCAGACACACATGATATAGACATGTGGACCATAAGCAAAGAAATCTAATGAGGTAAATTAGACATGAACTTATTATCATCATTAAACATAAGTGCAGGTGCACTATCAGTAAACGAAAAAGCGGTAAGCGTTGTATCTCATAACGTAGCAAATATGAATACGGAGGGATACCACAAGCAACGCGTTAATCTTCAAGCAAGAAATATTGCAGGTCAGATTGGTGACAACCCTGCAAACCAAGTTCGTGCTAACGGTGGTGTAAAAATTGCTAATGTAATGCGCTACAATGATGATTATTTAAATAATTATTACAGAGAGCAGCTTTCAGAAAAGTATAAATTGGAACAGCAGTTAGGAAACCTAGATGAGCTGGCAGGAATTTTTGATGATTTAGAAGGAACCGGAGTTGACGCTGCTTTGGGTAAATTTTATGAAGCTTTAAACAACCTTCAGGAGTATCCGGCAAGTTCTACTGCAAGAACAAACTTTATTGAAGTTACAAAATCATTGACATCTTTATTGAACCAAAAAAGCGTTCAATTGAGTAAGCTTACAGGAGAAGCTCTTGGTGACGGTTCTTCCGAAGACGCACTTAAGAACTCTAAAATTTATACTCAATACAGAGAACTTAATAATTCTCTTGAAGAGCTTGCTGCCGTAAATAAGGCTCTTCAAACAACACAAACAGGTACACTTACAGCAAACAATCTGCTCGATCAGAGAGATGTAATTTTACATGATATCGCTCAATTTGTTGATATAACGGTTGATGAAAAAGCAAACGGTTCAGTAACAGTTTATACAGGAGACCAAGCTTTAGTCAAAGGTGCTAAAGTTGTTGGCAAGCTTGACATAGAAACCGCAAAACACTATTGTGACGAGCATGGAATTGTATATCCTGACAATTGGACAGGAGAAAATGCAGTATTAAGTATTGTGGATGAAGATGGCGGTAAAATCGTAGATAATGCAAATTCAATAATTACAGGCGGTGCTTTGGGCGGTTTAATACACTCTGCAACGGATTACGAGGATGGTACAACTAACGCAGGTACTGTTCAAGCAAGCTTAAATAAACTTGCAGGTGTAATTGCTAAGACATTTAATGATTTAAACACAGATTCAAAGGCATATCGTATTGATTCTGCAAATACAAATCATTTGAAAGCAACAGACAGTGATAACATAATATTTGCCTGTTTAGATGCAAGCGGTCAAGAAACAACAACAGGTATAACAGCAGCAAATATTAAAGTTTCGGATAATATTTTAAAAACTGACGGCATTTGGAATATTATGATGAAAATGCAGTCGGTAATGCTCAAAACGTAGTAAGAATGATTTCTACCCGTAATGAAAAACAAGCGGATTTGAACGGGCAGTCGGTAGAAGATTTTTACTCCTCTATGCTTGGTAAAATTGCATCAGCAGGTGACAGTGCAAAATCTCTTTATGAAACTCAGACGGATGTTGTTGATTCACTTGAAAATCAACTTGATTCGGCATACGGAGTTGATTTAAACGAAGAGCTTGTAGACCTTGTTAAATACCAAACAGCTTATGCAGCGGCAGCAAGAGTATTTAATGTTGTAAACTCTTGTCTTGATACATTAATGACATTAGGAAGATAAATTTAAAAAGTAAACCACGGAAGGCAGTTTATTATGTATTCAAATCGTATCTCAACATCAGCACGTTACAATATGTTAACGGAAGACATCAAAAGAAATGAAGCAAACTATAACAAACTTACGACACAGCTTGCCTCAGGAAAGAAGATTACAAAAATCACTGATGATCCGATAGCTTCTGTGAATATTGTTAATACAAACCGTCAGCTCGGTCAAATTGATACGTTTAATAAGAATACCGAAATGGCAATGCAGGAATTGAGTACTTTAGATGACTTAATGGAGCTTGCAACAGGGTATTTGAATCAAGCTTGGGATAAAGCAGTACAAGCTAACAACGGGACTTATGCGCAGTCTTCTTTAAAAGCTTTAAAAACTGAAATAGATGAAATTGCTAAAACGATGGTTGACCTTGCTAATACAGAATTCAATGACAACTTTATATTTGGCGGAGCAAACACCAAATTAACTCCTTATGAAATAGATGATAACGGAAATATTCTATATCATGGAACAAAACAGGATAATCCTGATTATATAAGACAAACAGAGGTCGCAGACGGTGTTTATGAAGTGATAAACACAACAGGTGACAAAGTGTTTGGCTGGTATAACGGTGATGATGACTGTTCCGGTGTAATGGGTGCATTAAAAATGTTAAGTAATTCCATACAGGAAGTAATTGATGCAAAGGACGCAAAAGATGCTGATGCTGAAAAAGCAGGTTATGAAAAGATGTCTAAGACTCTTGATATGTTCAGCAGTTCTCATAATGAGATTGTAACTGAACAAACTAAATTTGGCGGAGTTTATAACAGATTGGAGATGACCGAATCAACACTGGGAACAAATGCAGAAAATTTAACATCTTATTTATCATCATTGCAGGATATCGATATTGCAAGTGCTGCATCTAAATGGATGCAAGCTCAATATTCATATCAGGCAAGCTTGCAAGTAGCAGCTCAAACAATGAACATGAGTCTGTTGAATTATATGTAAAAAGTGATGAAATGACGCAGTGACTGAGTTATGAAGTGATTTCTATATAAGTCATTTACCATAATTAGTAACTTGCATTTTAATGAATGAACAAAAATAAATAATCTACAATTTTTAATATACTTACCATTTCAAGGACATCAATATGTCCTTTTTTATTTTAGTATAATTATTAAACATTATTAAAATTTATGCTATAATTAAGCTAAATTATAGATTTATAGGAGATTTTGTATGAGAAGAGAGCCAAGTTGTGAACTGGAAAAAGTTTTGTTTCAAAGTGTTTTTGATAAGACACCGGATTATGTAAAGAACTTGGATTTAATGAATTTCGATAACGAAAACGGATTTACTTTCACGCTAAAGCGAGAACATCTTTACCCTTATTCTGAAACAAATCCTGAGGGATTAAATTTAAAAGAATGGTTTGCTAATTATTCAAAAGAGGCTAAAGTTTCAACAGCAGGTATAAGAGGCCCACAAAATATTCTCTACCCGCAGGATACGAGATTTCCGATTAACTTAGTTGGTATTGTATTGGCAACTTTAGCAAAAGCATTAGTTGCTCGCGAAAAATATGAAGGAAAAGAAATAAGAAAACTTGTCGGCAGTGAAGTCAGATATAATTCTGATTTATACTTAGATGCAATTGCAAGAATTCAGGCTGCTCAAGGAATTAGGACTTTAACTCCGAAGGGAAGAAAAACAATTCCTATATGGCTTGCATCATTTCTTGCATTCAAGCTCGATTTATTGGGCGGGGAATACATAACCTCAAGCCACGGTATTTCTGTAAAGACGGCTACTAAAGATTTGAACTCTCAAGGAAGCCAATATCTGCCTGAAGAATCATTGGAGTTTGTGAATAAAATTCAGGAAATATTTGATATTGTTGAGAGAGAAGGCTTTTATGATATCAAAATTGCTCCGAAAAACGACCCTCTAATTGACGAAAGTATTATGGACAGGCTTAATGACGGAGTTGATTTATATGTTGACTACCTTAAATCAGGTGTTGCCCAAAACCTTGACGGAGTCAAGAAAATGGAGGGTAAACTGTTTATTGAATCAGTCGGAGGATGTGCTTACAGAACATTAAGCCGTGTTCTTGAAAAACTCGGTATTCAAGATAAATATGTTTGGAATAATATTGAAGAAGATCCGTTTTTCCATTCAATAGGGAAATATGATACAGACCCTAAGGGCAACAAAACATTCTATGATTATTCGGTTGACGCTACTGTTTTGGCAAAAAAACCTGATGGAAGGGGTAAATATGTAAAATATTTTCCGGTTATTGAATCTTTGCACTACGAAAAAGTCTTAAAGGATTTACCGCTCGGTACAATTGTGCTGATTACCGACCCTGACCACGACAGGCTTACTGTTTGTCAGATAGAAGCAAGCGGAAATGAGCCTATGCTTGATGAGTTTGGTATTTCATATATTGAACTTGATGAAAACAGGATTTTGACTGTTTATACAGCAAATCAAGCTTTCTTAATGCTTATGAACTACCGTGTTAAACAACTTAAACATGAGGGTAAATTCAAAAACCATCCGAGGTTTATGATTAAAACAACAGCATCTGCTCTATCTTGGGACGAATGGGCCGGGGTAAACGGAATAAAAGTAGTTAACGTTCCTGTTGGTTTTAAAGAAATCGCTAACATCATGAAAAAAGTTGAGCTTCAAATCAAAAACAATCCTGATAAAGAAGTTGTAGTTGATGATGTTTTCGGCAACTCAATTAATTTAGGTGTTCAGCCTAGAATGATTTTCGGCGGTGAAGAATCAGGCGGTATGATAATGGGTTCTGAAGATTTGATTGAATCACTTTCAGGCAGAAAAGCAATAGCTATGAGAGAGAAAAGTGCGACAGAAGCTATTATCGTTGCATCTTGTCTCGGCGCAAAACTTGAGGAAGAAAATACAACGCTTTCAGAATACTTGGTTCAAATATTTGAAGAAAATAATATTATTGCAAAATTTGATGTAAGAGAAGATATTGCTTACTATAATGAATCCGAGCCTGATATAGAAAAACTTAAGCAGGCAAAAGTTGAAGGTGAAAAACAAAGAACCAAGAATGACTTGTTCTACCTGTCATTAGCAATAGGAATCAGAGAAGGGCTGTTTGGTGTTGATAAAGTTAAAGAGGTTTTGAATGATGCTTTTCACGAACTCAACTTTGATAATTTACAATCAGTAAAATTCGTAGGTGATGGTACATATTTACAATTCTCTGATAAGTACGTTGAGATTAGACCGTCAGGAACTGATGCCAAAACAAAGGCATACTCAGGCGGTGAAAACTTGGAAAACATTCAAAAATTCTCACAAATATTGGGTAACTATTCAGGCGAAAGAACAGAGTTGCATAAAAAACTGATTTCTGATGAATTCTATGAAAATTCAAAAGAAACAGCTTTGAATTATTATCTTCAATTTGTTGAAAAAGATGCAAACAACGAAGAATTTGTAATACCTGAATACAATTATTAAAAGTTGTTAGAATTTATGCAAACAGGGAAGTAAATTTTTACTTCCCTGTTTGCATATTTATTTCTGCCCAGCAAATTTTATTTTTACATGTTTTTAAATAGTATATTACACTTATAATAAATATTTTCTTTTATTTATAGTAATATAATTATATGGAGAAGATGAAAAAATTTTGGTTCTCATTAGATGACAAGATAAGATATTTAATCGTAGGGAGTTTTAATGCAGGTGTTTGTTATCTGATTTATTCGCTTATCTGCCTTTTTATGGGAGATAAATTTTATCAAATCGCACTTGCACTTGCTTGGTTTTTATCTTCCGCTATATCCTTTACAATGCAGAGGAATTTTGTTTTTGAGGGCAAGGGTGTTTGGTATAAAGAGTATTTGAAATGCTGTATAACTTGGTTTTTCAGTTATCTTATAAATGCGGGGCTTTTGGAGTTTACGGTTAAGTATTTGCATTTGAATGTATATATAGCTCAGCTTATTTCAAACTTTACTGCGGCAGTTTTTACATATATTCTTTTCAAAACTTTTGCGTTCAGAAAAAATAAAGCACAAAAGAGAGTTATGGATTAGATGAAGCGAGACAAATAATATCCGTAATTCCTTCTTTTTTGAGTGCTGTAATCATTTCTTCAAAAGTCGAACCTGTCGTGCAAATATCATCAATCAACAAAATGGGCAAATGTAAATATTTTTCTTTATCAACTCTGAATGCGCCTGAAAGATTTTTTATTCTTTCTTGTCTTGATAGTTTATATTGCGGTCTTGTGTCTTTAACTCTTTTTATTAACTCATGATTCGGAGTAAAACCTGATAACCTGCAAAATTCTTCTGATACAAGCTCCATGTGGTTATATTTTCTTTTTTTAATTCTGTTTTTATGCAGCGGTACGGGAACAACCTGAAAACTTCCTTCAAGGTTTAATTTTTGAAAATATTCATACATAAATTTTGCAAGATAATAGGCGAGTTCTTTTTGCTTGTGATATTTAAGCCCTCTTATAAGTTTTTGAAGATTCTTTTCATAAATCCCGCAAGTATAAATATTAACTCCGTCAATTATTCTGTTAACGTTTGTGTCTTCAAAGGAAAGTTCATTATAGCAATCTGGACACATTTTAACTGAATCTTTTGACTTTCCGCAAAAATAACATTTTTTCTTATAAATTAAATCTAAAAAAGTCGAGAAAAATTTTAACATAGAATAATTATAGCAGGAGTTTATCTAAAAAGTCAGGGGTAAATGTATTTAGGCTTGACGCTAAAGAAACAAATTCAACACCATTCTGAGGCAGGTAAATATTTTTTGGCCTAGTGCAAAAGAAGAAAATCTTGTCATTCTGAGGGAGTAACCATTTAACCCGAAGAATCTTTACAAATATGAATGAGATTCTTCTCCCCAAAAAACAGTTTTAGTGCTCTGAATGACCGGTGTTATTTGAAAGAGATACTTTGCTTCCGCTCAGTATGACAAGTGTTACTAAATAAAAAACCCCGTTTGCACGGGGGTTGATTAATTAAGAAAGGGGGATAAAATTAATTTTATAAGGGGATTTTATGAGAGATTTTATTTTTAAGCAATTACTGAACCGACAGGAATTTTGTCGAAAATTTTATCTACAAAAACATCTTTTTTGAATTCTTCGATTGCTTTTTCGTTCTTTTCAACAAATTGAATAAATCCGTTTGAGCCGGCTTTATAAGGATTGCCGTTTTCAACGATTTTTACAAGCTTGTCACCTTCAAAGAAACATTTGGCTCCTGCGATTTCCGTCGGCGGTACACTTATTACTTTAACTCCGTCAACCAAAGCTTTTTGGCCATATCTGATTCCTAAAAAGCTGTCTTGTTTTGTCAACTGATTATTAAATATTTTTTCTGACTCTGACGGTACATACTGTAAAACAGGAACGTCATCTTTGTTAAATTGTCTTAGAGTTCTAAGTGATTTGAGCTGAGGCCTGTCACCGTATTGACCTATTGTTAATTTAAGAGTGTCATCTCCGTATCTGTTGACATATCCGATATTTATAACATCTTTTATAACTTCTTTATCAACATCTTTTGGATTCTTAGCCAGTTCTTCCGCCATTTTTATGATTTTATTCTTTAGTTCGGAATCAACGGATTCGGTCACATTAGTTCTGTATCCTTCAACAATTTTGCTTATTTGTCCGTCTTTCATAAAGACTGTGTATTTTTTGTTGTTGGCATTAACTTGGAAACCTCTCATTGCAAAAGCTTCTGATTGAGGATTAAAGGCTTGTCTTTCAGTGCTTATTGCGCCTTTGATTCCATATTCGGATACACCTGCATTTATATGAGTTCCAACGAAAGTTTTGGTTTGGTTTGGAACATTGAGTTTTATTTCACCATTACCATTTTTAACAGCCTGCATTTTGGTAAGAACGGTTTTTGATTTGTCAGTGGCTGCTTTTCCTGCTTTGTTAAAGAATTTTTCATACCAAGCTTTAGCGCCTTTTATCGGATTACCGCCTCCTTTTGCCATACAAGCAATCAATGCTGCTGCGCCGATTGCACCGGTTACCCAAAGACCTGTATGTGATTCATCAGGAGTTGTTTGAGCATAATTAACAGGAATAGAGACGTTATTTGCAGATTGTGCAGTTGTTGTATCCGTACCTTGAGATACAGTATTAGCACCCTTAAAGTTCACATTTGGAGTTTGTGAAGCCCATTGATACCATTTGTCTGCTGCGATTGAATCATAATTCATTGGAGTCCAATAATTAACACTATCATACGGTGTACCCATTGTATACCTGCCTTTCAAAACCTTATTAAATTAACCCTTATATACATGAAGTATTTTTCTCTTCAGAAATTGACTTTTTTGGAGAATGCTCTTTACAAAACTTTACAAATATGAGTAAAAATATGCCCCCTCACACCTTTGTGGGAGAGGGGTCGGGGGTTGAGGGGTAAAACATTGATTATATGGATTTTTGACCAAATGTTATATTGCGCTGATACTATATTTATGTTAGTATCAAGTAAAATAGTAGAAGTATAATATTTAATTAAGGAGTTACTAATGATTTCAGTAAACGATTTAAAAAATGGCTTAACTTTAGAATTAGATAACGGTCTTTGGACAGTTGTAGAATTCTTGCACGTAAAACCGGGTAAAGGCGCAGCGTTCGTAAGAACAAAACTTAAAAACGTTGAGTCTGGAAACGTTGTAGAAAGAACATTCAGAGCCGGTGAAAAAGTTGCAAAGGCTATGTTAGACCGCAGAGAAATGCAATATTTATATAAAGAAGGCGCTGATTACGTTATGATGGATAATGAAACTTATGAGCAAATCCAAGTAACGGAAGATCAAGTAGGCGACGGTAAAAAGTATCTTAAAGAAAACATGATAGTTCAAATTCTTAAACACGATACAAGAATTATCGGTGTTGATATTCCTGCTCATGTTGAGTTGGAAGTTGTTGATACTCCACCGGCTGAAAAGGGCAACACTGCTCAAGGCGGAACAAAACCTGCAACTCTTGAAACTGGTGCGGTTGTTAACGTTCCGTTCTTTGTATCAAACGGTGATATGATTAGAGTTGATACAAGAACAAATGAATACTTAGACCGTTGCTAACGGACTTAGAGGAGAATAAAATGGATTTTAAACCTGAATATATAGAAAAATTGGCAAAAATTATAAATGATAACGGCTTGACCGAAATCTCTATGGAAGACGGAGAACAAGCAATTACAATCAGAAAAGATTTACCGGAAGTTGTAGTAGGAGCTCCTGCTCCTGTTAGTGCATCTCCTGTTTCAGCACCTGCAGTTTCAGCACCTGCGCCTGTTAGCGAGCCAAAAGCTGAACAAGAAGTTCAAGGAAAAGCAATAACTTCACCAATGGTAGGTACTTTCTACTCAGCCTCAGCACCTGATGCTGCGCCGTTTGTAGAAATCGGTTCAGAAGTTGCAGTAGGTGATGTTGTTTGTATAATTGAAGCAATGAAACTTATGAATGAAATAAAGTCCGAACAAGCAGGTAAAGTTGTTAAAATCTGCGTTAAAAACGGTGACCCCGTTGAATTCGGGCAAGTTTTGATGTATGTGGAATAAGGTGAATAAGTGAATAAGTGAATAAGTGAATAAGTTCTTTAAATTCGCTTCGCTCATATATTCATAAATGAAAAAATTTGACGATTATTAAATTTAATAAGAGCTCATTCACTTATTCACTTATTCACATGTCACCCTTTTAAAAGGGATAATTATGTTTAAACGAGTATTAATAGCAAACCGAGGAGAAATAGCAGTAAGAGTTATAAGAGCGTGTCGTGAGTTAGGTATTCCGACCGTTGCAATATATTCGCAGGCAGATGCGGAATCACTACACGTCAGACTGGCAACAGATGCTTTTTGTATAGGACCTGCTCCAAGTAATCAGAGTTATTTAAATATACCTACAATCATATCAACGGCTTTAATGACAGGATGTGATGCTATTCACCCCGGATACGGGTTTTTGTCAGAAAGAGCTGAATTTGCAGAAATATGCGAGATGTATAATATTAAATTTATCGGACCAACCGCGCAAGCTATGCGCAAAATGGGCGATAAAGCTACTGCTCGTAAAACAATGATTGAAAATGATGTTCCTGTTACCCCCGGTACAGGTATTGTAAGAACGCCTCAAGAAGTTATTGAGTTTGCTCATAAAGTCGGATATCCGATTATTTTAAAAGCAACCGCAGGCGGCGGCGGAAAGGGTATGAGAGTCGTTAGAACTGACGATGAGATGGAAGCAAACTTCAATCTTTGTCGTCAGGAAGCAGAAAACTTCTTTGGTAATCCGGACGTTTATGCTGAAAAATTCCTTGAAAACCCAAGACACATAGAAGTTCAAATTATTGGCGACTCGTTTGGAAATGTTATTCATTTAGGTGAGCGTGACTGCTCAATTCAAAGACGCCACCAAAAACTGTTGGAAGAAGCTCCTTCACCTGCAATTGATGAAGAAACTCGTAAACAAATGGGTGCAGCCGCAGTAAGAGCAGCTAAAGCTATCAACTATGAAGGCGCAGGAACTTGCGAGTTCTTACTCGACCATGACGGGAAATGGTATTTTATGGAAATGAATACCAGAGTTCAAGTTGAGCACTGTGTTACAGAGATGATTTCTCAAATCGATATCGTTCGTGAACAAATAAGAGTCGCATCAGGTGAAAAGCTCGGTTATACACAAGATGAAGTCAGACTCCACGGACACGCAATAGAATGTCGTATAAATGCAGAAGACCCCGAACACGATTTTATGCCATGCCCAGGAAAAATTGACGGGTATTTTGCTCCCGGAGGATTCGGAATCAGAGTCGATTCTCACGTATACCCCGGATACTCAATTCCGCCGTACTACGATTCAATGATAGGTAAACTTATCTGCTGGGGTGAAAACAGAACCCAAGCAAGAAGAAGAATGTACCAAGCTTTGAAAGAATACGTTGTAACAGGTGTAAAAACAACAATTCCGTTCCATCAGGAAATAATTGAAGATGAAGTATTTAAAAGTGGTAAATTCAATACAGGTTTTATTGAAGATTTTTACAAAAGACGAAATAAAGAAGGGTAAGGCAAAATATTATGTTAGATATTAAATTGATTAGGGAAAATCCTGAAAAAATTAATGAACTCCTAAAAAGAAGAAATCCTGAATTATCAATAGATAAAGTTCTTGAGATTGATGCTGAGAGAAGAAAAATTCAAGCGCAAGCTGATGAACTTAGAGCAAAAAGAAAAACCGAATCACAAAAAATCGGAATGATGAAAAAGAACGGTGAAAATACTGATGCTTTGCAGGAAGAGATTAGAGCATTAGGAGATGAAGTTAAGGCATTAGAAGAAAAACAGGTTGAGTTAGACAATGCTCAAAGGGATTTGCTTTTACATACTCCTAATATCCCTGATGAAACAACACCAATTGGTAAATCGGAAGATGATAATCCGACAATTAAAACTTGGGGTGAACCGACTACATTCTCTTTTGAACCGATGGCTCACTGGGATTTATGCGAAAAACATAATATAGTTGATTTTGAACGCGGCGTTAAGCTTTCTCAATCAAGATTTACTTTGTATAGAGGAAAAGGAGCAAGATTAGAAAGGGCTATTATCCAGTTCTTCTTAGATTTACACACGGAAAAACATGGTTATGAAGAAATATTGCCACCGTTTATGGCAAATGCTGCAACTATGACAGGAACAGGTCAATTACCTAAGTTCGCAGAAGATATGTATAAGTGTGTTGATGAAGATTTGTACCTGATACCGACTGCGGAAGTTCCTGTTACAAATATTTATTCGGGTGAAATTTTAAGTGAAGATGATTTACCTAAATATATGACTGCTTATACTCCATGTTTTAGACGTGAAGCAGGTTCTGCGGGTAAAGATACAAGAGGATTAATAAGAGTTCACCAATTCAATAAAGTTGAAATGGTTAAACTTACAACTCCTGAAACAAGTAAGGAAGAACACGAAAAACTTACCCAAAATGCTGAAAGGTGCCTTGAACTTTTAGGGCTTCCATACAGAAGAGTTGCTCTTTGCACAGCTGATATAGGATTTAGTGCTAATAAGTGCTATGACTTAGAAGTATGGCTTCCTTCTTATAATACTTATAAAGAAATCTCAAGCTGTTCAAACTTCGGTGATTATCAAGCAAGACGTGCTAATATAAGATATCGCGATAAAGACGGTAAATTGAGATTTGTACATACTCTAAACGGTTCAGGTTTGGCAGTAGGAAGAACATTCGCTGCAATAGTCGAAAACTTCCAGCAGGAGGACGGCTCAATTATTATTCCTGAAGTTTTAAGAAAATATACAGGATTTGACAGGATATAGGGGTAAAAATATAGCTGTCATACTGAGCAAAAGCCAAGGTTTGGAAGAGATTCTTCGGCAGAAATGGTTTTGTCTCAGAATGACGTAGTATTAATGAGACGGATTTTGGGGTCTTCAAAATCCGCCTACGAATTCTTTACTTAAATTTTATTTTTTTCTAAACATAGCTATAATTTTGTCATAACTGTTATTTTTAACAAATTTGCAAAGGTTATGGCAAGGTTCAGTTATACCGTCTGCGTGTTTAAAAAATTCTTTTGTTTTTTCGTGTCCGATTTTATCTACCCAGTTGTATTTGTGCGCTAATCCAAGCAAACCGACAGTTGCTGCAACAGCAGCAAGAGTCCCTAATACAACAGCTGTTGTAGATGTTTCTTTCTTGTTACCGTATTCTTTACCTCTGAAACAAACTGTATCTTGTTTCGGTTCATTATCAACCGTAAAAATTGAGTCTTGATTTTTTCGAGCACCAACACCGCCAGTTGTTTCTTGTTTTGCAGATTCTATTCTTCTGTCAGCTACGCTTCCTGTTGTTTCGCTTCCGCGGAAATTTACACTTGATATCATACAAACCTCCAAACGAGTTTTTCACACATCTTCTACTACATGAAAAACATTTTGTTTCGGAAATTTGCCTCAATTTTGAACAATTGTTACAAAACTTTACAAAAGATTCTTTTTACGTTCTTCAATCTGCTTTTTTAAACATACCTGAGAAATATAATCTAAATCGGATTGAGGGGTATTTATGAGTTGAAATGAGGCTTTAATTATATTATCTTCATTATCTGTTCTTATAAATTTTGCTTTTGTTTCTACAATTCTCTGGGGCAGGTATAGTATAATTTTAACTTCCTCAGGAAAATCATATTTTTTATCCAGTTCTATGCGAACTCCGTTAGCTGAGAGGTCGTATGTTATTACGGAAAGTTGTGTTATTTCTTTTGTTTCTTCAAATATTATATTTGCATCTTCTTTTATTTTTACTCTAAAGAATTCTCTTTTTTGCTGAAACTCTGTATCTTTTGGTGTACGCACAGAAAATAAAAGGTATGGTTCTTCTTTTATAACTCTGGTTAATTCTGTTTTTGCTTTATATAAACCGTTATCACAAGCAATGCTGAGTTCAACTTCTTGCGGAGTTTTGATATTCAGATTTTCGTCTAATTTTGTACTGGCTAAAATTTCGTAATCAGTGATATTTCTTACGGCTGATTTTACGCAATGAGTGAAAGAATCTTTGTCATTATATGTTATTTTCAGATAATTTATTTTTATTGAGGTTAAATCAAAGTTCATATTATCTTTTATACCTTTTTGTATTTATTTTGTATACACCGACCTTTTTTCCGGTTTTATCATATTGAATTATTTTACCGTTCCAGCTTTTTTTGAACGTACCTTGCGGATATCCGCTGTATCTTTTTGCAGGTAACTCTTCCGCAAATGAAGTGCAGACAAAAGATGATAAAATCAATATAACAGCCCAAATCTTCATGTCAATATTATATCATATTTTTTGTTTTATAATACTAATTATGAAAGGTATTATTTTTGATTTTAACGGTACTTTATATTGGGATTCTCAGCTTCATTATGATGCTTGGAGAGAGTATTCGGCAATGCTCAGAGAAAAACCTTTTACTGATGAAGAGATGCGCGAAAAAATGTTCGGGCATACAAACTCTGATATAATTGAATATTTAATCGGAAAGAAACCTTCAAAAGAGATGGTTGATAAATACGGTAAAGAAAAAGAATCTGTTTATCGCAAAAGGTGCCTTTTAGAACCCGATAAATTTAAGCTTGCTCCCGGAGCTGTCGAATTGTTGGATTATCTAAGGGAAAATGATATCCCGAGAACTATTGCAACAATGTCAGAATGGGATAATGTAGAATTTTATATAAAAGAATTTCATTTGGATAAATGGTTTGAGTTGGATAAAATTGTTTATTCTGACGGTACTATTCCGGGGAAACCGGCTCCCGATATATTTTTGATTGCAGCTGAAAAAATCGGCTTGGAACCGAAAGATTGTATCGTTGTTGAAGATGCTATTGCAGGGATAGAGTCTGCAAAAAGTGCAGGTATCGGAAAGATAATAGCAATTGCTTCACTTGAGCCTATTGAGTTCTATAAAAAAATGTCAGGACTGACTCAAATAATCAAAAATTTTTATGAATTTGACAAAAGCTTATTTCAGTATTCCAATTCTCATATTTTTATTTAACTTTTGATTTTTTGTGGAATATTTTATTCCAAATGTTTGAAACTCCATTAGCAACGGCACTTGCACCTTTGGCGATGCCATTTCCTATCCAAGATGCAGCTGAGCTTACACCTTTCCAAGCTCCGACTGCAGCGGGTGCAATAATTTTTGTCCCGAACCATGCTAAGCCTTTGCCAATTCCTTTAAATATTGAAGGAAGTTCAGGTGCTAAAGCTATTCCTGCCATAAAACCTATGCCCATAGCAAAAAATGGAACTGGATTATAGAATCCGAATCCAAAACAACTGTTCATGCCAAACATACCGCCTCTACAGCAGCCACAGCCGTATCCCGGCGTGTATGTGCTTGAAAATACACGATTTCCGTTTACATTAACTGTCGTATTGTAGATATCGCTGTACATGGTTTTTCCTTTTTTATACTCTTATATATATAAAGTATACAAATTTTTAATAATTGCCATGTTTTAGCGATTTGTAAAATTTTTGTTACAATTATCTTATATAATCAAAAGTTTTTATTCTTTTTAATCTGGCTATTAGTGAAGATGGAAAAACATCTACATAGTGTCTTAATTTTTTTGCTGTATCATTATATTTTTCTTTTTCTTGTTCAAATTCCTTTGTAAAATCTGTATATTTTGAAAAAGCCTCAGTTTCTTTAATTACAGGTAAAAGTTTTTCCATATTCAAGTATATTGCATTAGCGTAACCTATAATTCTTTCATTTCCGTCTTTTTCAAATGAAAAACTTAAAAGTTTTGTGATAAAATCTTCAGTTTCATTAACTGTATCGGAATTGACTTTTTCGTTGTCTTTAATTTCTTCTAATAAACATTGGATTTTAAGAACGTATTCTTTTAATTTTTCAAAAAGTTTATTGAAAGCTTCTTTAGTATTATGCTTTGCTGTTACAAGCATTATATAGCTCCAAGCGAAACGCAGACATAATAATAAGATTATTAATAGCACTATTTCCAAAAATAACATATAAACTACTCCTAATTAATATTAATATATCACAGAAAAATCGTCTAATATATATTCCCGTACATCCAATATGTTCTCAAGACTTTTTTGACGTAATTTTTTGTTTCGGGATAAGGAATTTGTTCAACGAATTCATCAGTATCGCTGTATTTAATCTTTGTAAACCAGCCGGAAACAGAACCTATTCCCCCGTTATATGCTGTTATTGCATACAAATCTCTGTTTAATAACGCACGTTTCAATCCCGAATAATATATGCTTCCTGCTGCAATATTCTTAACGGCAGAATCTAAATCTGCCTGAATATTATTATTTTTAAGAACTTCTGAATATGTGGAAGGCATTAACTGCATTAAGCCTTGTGCTCCGGCAAAGCTTTTTGCTTTAGGGTTAAAGTGGCTTTCTTCTTTGATTATAGATTCTAAAATAACAGGATTATTATTACCTTTTAGCTTATCTGCAATTTTATAGTAATGAAGCGGGTATACCAATCTCCATCTTAAGTCTTCAAAAGGCGGTTTAATATTAAGCTCTTCCATAGCATTTCGCGCCATTACAGCAGAAAGAGTATAGTTTCCTTTTTCATATGCAATCCAGCTTTGAATAAATTTATCGTTTTTGCATAATTCTTCAACTAAATCATAATCTTTAAGTAAAGCTAAATTTACAACAAGGTTATTGTCTAAAGATTTTTTATATGGAAAAATAACAGGTTTTTCTGTCAATTCTATAAATGGTAAAAATCCGTCGTCTTTATAAAGGTTATTATTTGCTCTGAATGCGTAATAAGAATCAGGATATTTGTATAATACCTGTTTATAATAATTCGTGGCACTTTCATAGTGTTTCAGTTTATATGCGATGCGTCCCATAAAATATGTGACGGCAGGGCTAGATTTTGAATTGGAGAATTTTTTCATGTGTAAAAGCCCGATTCTCTGTGCATCATAATATTTTTTATGTAAATATTTGCTCAAGAATATATTATAAAGAGTTTCGGCAGAGAACTGACCATTCGGATATTTTTCGTAAATGGTTCTGTAACAAGCTTCTTTAACTTCATTGGGTGCAACTTCCGTACAGTTTAAATAGTCAATATAATCAGCACCGGTCGATTTGTAGTTCTTGGACAAAAGATTTGAAATTCCTTCTTTTCTCGATGGGAAAGTAGCAATATATCCGTCAATTACTTCATAAACATCTTTTGGCTCTGTTGTTTGGGCAAAATCTTTCAGCCCTTTTTCCGTGTATTTTCGTCCGCCTTCTTTATTTCCGAGTTTGTATTCATTCCTTGCAAAATCTGCCCAGCTTTCGGAAATAGTAGTTTTATTTAAATATTCTTTAGCTTTTTCATATTCACCGTTTTGATAGTATGTTTTTGCGATAAGCAGATTGTCGTAATTTGTTAGCGGAACTTCAAGTTTTTTTATTTCATTAATCGAATTTATTCCAAATCTTCCGTCCGGAGATTTTTCTATGTAATTTTTAAAATAAGTAAAAGCTTGATTTTTTGCTTTTGCTTGATGTTTTGGTGAAGAGGGCAGTTTTTCTACTGTAATTAATCCCAGATAGTAATTTGAAGCGATTGCGTAATCGCTCATAGGATATTTTTTTATAATTCTTTTAAACTGTCTTTTTGCACTTTTGTCTTTAAGTTCATACATCAAAACTGCCATATTATATTCACTTATTGGCACAATGGATGTTCTTGATCCGGTATGTATTATTTTTTTATATTTTTTTATGGCAAGTTCTTTTTTGTCTAATGCCGTTGCGCATCTTGCCTGTCTAAAAAGAGCCGCTTCTTTTAGATTTGATTTATAAGATACTTTTCCGAATTCAACGTAAGCTTGTTCATAATTATTTTCTTTATACGCTTTCAGAGCTTCCGAATAGTTTTCATATCCTTT
Organism: uncultured bacterium; assembly: GCA_902779645.1. Classification (GTDB taxonomy): domain Bacteria; phylum Cyanobacteriota; class Vampirovibrionia; order Gastranaerophilales; family Gastranaerophilaceae; genus CAG-196. The sequence goes on from CACZCH010000007.1 coordinate 125,909, forward strand.
TGAGCCTGCAGAAATATTGCTGTACATAAAATATCCGACAGTTACTAACAATAAAAATATTACTATATACAAATCATATTTTTTTCTTCTTCGCATTAAACTTAATCCCAATTATATAATTACCGATTTTTCTTCGGTGTGATGAATACTCTCCTATTCTTTACTATTTTATTATAGATTTATGCAAAAACCAAATCCTGTAATAAAAAATTACATTTTATCATCTCTGCCATTTATTTTAGGAGAAAAATATCAGACTAGAAACCGATTAAAATCAGGTTTCTCTGATAAACTTCTTCAAGAGGCAGAGTATATTCAATTATATTCAAAACCTTAGCATTGAACTTTGATAAAATAGGTTTTGCTTCTGCAAGTTCTTCTGATATTTTTTTTGATTTATATGCAACGAATACTCCGTCTTTTTTAAGCAAAGGAAGCGCATATTCGCTGATTTTAGCTAAACTTGCAACGGCTCTGCTTGTTACAATATCAAATTTTTGTCCTTTCAAATTTTCTACTCTGTCGCAGATTGTTTCTAAATTATTAAGCTTGAGTTCTTCTTTAATAGTATTGATTGCATTAATTTTTTTTCTTATGCTGTCTATGCCGACAACATTAATTTGCGGATATTCTATTGCAATAGGAATACAGGGAAAACCGCCTCCGCATCCGATGTCCAAAATCGTTTGTCCGGATTTCAACAGATTGGTCAGTTTTATTGAAAGCGAATCATAAATGTGTTTTTCAAATAAAACTTTTTCATCGTTTTTTGATATAAGGTTTAATTTGCTGTTTTGGTCTAAAAACACTTTTTTATATTGTGTAAAATATTTTTCGATACTAAAAGTATTAACCATATTTTTTCTCTAGTCTTTCAAACTCATCTTTATCCATCCGAAGCTTCATATCTTGTAGGCGTTCTTCTATTTTATCTAAATCTACGACTCCGCCAAGGTTTAGAGCAATTTGCTTTGCTTTAAGATATTCATTTAATGCTTTTGCTGTCATATCTTTCTGATTATAATAATAATCACCCAAAGCGATTGAAGATTCTAATATATAGAATTCTTCGTTTATAAATTCAGCACTCTGTTTAGCTTCAATCAGATAATCCAATGCTTGTTTAGAGTGTTTAGATATACAGATTTTTGCCAGATATGAAGCAGTGTAATAAACCCCGTCATAATTGTTATTATCTTTTTCAATTTGATATGCTTTTAGAAAACAGCTTTCCGCATCTGAGAAGTTTCCGTTATCGTAATAACAAGCGCCTAAATTAGAATAAGCCAGAGTTTTGTATATATTTGAAGAATCAAAACTTATACATTTGTTATAATATTCAAAAGCAGTGTTAACATCTTCTTTTTCATCACACATAAGTCCTAATTTAAAAAACAGTTCAGCTTTTGTGTCATTGGAAGTATTGTCTTCCAGTGATTCCAATGCTTTCATATAGTATTTATAAGCTTCTTCCGGCATTTCTGTTTCACTGTAAATATTTCCTGCTAAAATACAAGCATCTATCAATAATGACTGCGGAGTATCAACGGAATAAATAACTTTCTTAACTGTTTCTATTGCACGTTCATTTTTGTACATACCATAATATAATTTTGTCATCTCATAATAAAGGTAGTTAAGATTTATAAATTCGTCATTTTTTTTGTAATAAGATTCAGCAAGTTCATAGTAATGACGGGATTTTTCATAATCGTTAATTGTATAATATAATCTTGCAATTTTGGTTCTGATTTCAGCCAAATTATCTGAGGTAATATTAAATTCATCAAGAATTTTAAAATAAGCTTCAATGGCTTCTGTGTATTTTTTTTCTTCACCAAGCTTTTTGGCAAAATCCATTTTTGTATTAATATCGTTCTGTTCTTTAGAAATTTTTTCCTGCGTTTCTTTCTGGCTTTGAATATCTGCTTGAGAAGGTTGTTCTCTTTGTTCATCTTCTTTTTTCCCGTTTTCAAGTTCGGATATTTTATGAGCATGATATTCTATCTCTGCTCTTAAAGCTTGTCTTGAGATTAAAATATTCCGTGATTGTAACGGCTGTTTTAATTCTTTTTCGTAAATCCCGATTATGAATTTATGTAATTTTTTTTCTGTTTTAACAGGGATTGAAATATCTATATCCTGTTGAAAATAATCTTGTACGTATAATACTTCGTCTGCTTGATAAATCATAAGATTATTTTTTAAATAATTAACCGAAAAATCGTCATATAGTTCTAAAATTGCAAGTGCATTCAAACTTATGCCGTGTCTTAAAGTACGCAAAAACCAGAAGAAATTTCTTATTGTATTTGGAATTAAGTTTACATAAGTTGCGCCCAAATACGCATCAAAAGACATGCCTGACATTGAAAACTTTGCCAAAAAATCATTAAGCGTAAGATTCATCGCAAGCATGATTTTTGCACTCAGCGCTGCGTAATAATAGTATCCGCGGGAATACTTATAAAAATTCTCTAAAGAATCATCTGTACAAGATATTTTGTTAAATTCCATAAATTCTTTAAATATTTCTTTTGTCAGAGCTTTAAGATAAATTTTTCTGTCAGGACTAATATCTCCAAGAACTTCCTGATTCATACCCCGAGTCGAAATAATGATTTTTACGTTATCGTTATTTAAAATATCTTTAAAACAATTTTCAACAATTTTAATATTCTCTTTCTGTATATCGTCATAAGAATGCAAAATTATTACAAACGGTTTTTTTATTGAAGATATGTATTGATTAAATTTTACCGCAAGTGTAGTAACCTTTGCGGTATGATTTACGGCTTTGGATAAACTGTGTTTTTCTATAATATCAATAAAGTTAATTAATATATCATCGCAAACGGTTGACGGTTTACAATAATATTCAAGCTTTATCACTTCTTTGTTTAAGAACTCTGAGATATAGTTTATGAACTGCCTTTTTCCGGTGCCAAGAAACCCGTGAATGTATAAGAACTTGCCTTCAGATACAAGAAAATCCAGCGCCTTAATTACATCACCGCTGTTGTTTTTGAGTAAAAAATGATTAATCTTGTCAGATTCGGGAAGGTTTATACTCTCGGTATTAATATCATCAATAAATTTATAGTCCATACAATGATTTTAAATGATTGCGCCATATTTTGCAAATAATACAAATTACGTAAATTTAATGTATAATAAAACTTAAGGAGAGTTTAAGTATGTTAATAAAGATTTTAGAATTAATTTTAACAGCAATTGCTGCATATATGATAGGTTCAATATCAACAGGATATTTGATTGTTAAATCAAAAACGGGACAAGATATAAGAACAATAGGTTCCGGTTCAACAGGCGCAACGAATGTTAAGCGTGTTCTGGGCAAAAAATGGTTTTTTATTGTGCTTCTTCTTGATGCATTCAAAGGGGCTTTGCCTGTTATATTAGCAAAATTGTTTGTTTCAAGCGGTGCAGGTATTGGTTTAGCTCCTGTTATTGCTTCGATTTTTGTAATTGTAGGACACAGCAAATCAATATTTTTAAACTTTAAAGGCGGAAAATCCGTAGCGTCTGGTGTTGGTACAATACTTGCACTTAACTGGATTGCAGGCTTAATAATTGCAGTAATTTGGGGAACAATTACTTATGCGACAAAATATGTTTCAGTTGGTTCTATTATTGCGCTTGCTCTTTCTCCGTTTATTATGTACTTTTTAGGTTCTCCTGTTGCTTATATTTGCTATTGTGCAATTGGTGCAATCTATATAATTTATCTTCACAGAGAAAATATTAAACGCTTAATAGACGGTTGTGAAAATAAGGTTCGATAGACTTTACAATTAATTATCTTTATTGTTTAATGATTGTACTGGAGTCGGGGAATTTAATATTTACCCCTCCTAGTTCATTTAGAAAGCGAAATATAAATTTTTGAGTAATCAAAATATTAAATTAGCAAAGTTTGCAGGGTTCTGTTACGGTGTTAAAAGAGCCGTTGAAACAGCGAAAAAATTAAAACAGGAAAACCCTGATAAAAATATTTACATTTTAGGCGAACTCATTCATAACACAGATGTTATCAATGAGCTTGAAGCCTTAGGAATAAAAACAATTTATGAAGTTCCCGAAAGAGGAGATGGGATTTGTATTATACGTTCTCACGGTGAAAGCCCCGAAACTTTTGAAAGAATAAAAAATGCAGGTTTTGAGCTGGTTGACCTGACTTGCCCAGACGTTAAAAAAGTTCAGCAAAAAGCTATTGAACTTGCTCAAAATGATTATTTTGTAGTAATAGTCGGAAAACCTAATCACCCTGAAGTTATGGCAATAAAAGCAAATGCGGATTTGTATTCAAAAAATGTTGTTGTAGCTACTACAATTGAAGAGCTTGAACCTTTTGCAGACAGGATTAAATCACACAAAAAAGTCGGAGTTGTTGTTCAGACAACTCAAATGGTTTCATCTTTAAACCTTGTTGTAAACTACTTAAACACAATAGCAAAAGAAGTTTTAATTCATAATACAATCTGCCAATCAACAGCCATGCGCCAAAAAGAAGCAAAAGAGCTCGCTTCCGAAAGTGATTTAATGGTGGTTGTCGGCTCTAAAAAAAGTGCCAACACAACTCACCTTGCAGAAATACTTAAAGACTGCACAAAAACAATTCACATAGAAAACGACAGTGAATTAAACGAAGATTTATTAAACGGAATAAATAATATAGGTATTACGGCAGGAGCATCAACTCCGCAAGTTGTTATAGATAAAGTAATTACAAAAATAAAGAAAGGAAAATAAAAAATGACAACTCAAACATTAGACGAATTTGAACAATTGTTAGAAGAAAGCTTTGCTAAATCTAACACAGTAGCTGATATCGTTGAAGGTACAGTTATTAAAAAAGAAAATGAAGGTTATTTGGTAAGCGTTAAGGGTGCTAAAATGGAAGCATTCTTACCTAACAAAGAATTACCTGAAGGTGAAGAATTAGAAGTTGGCGACATCAGAGAATTCTACGTTCTTAAAGAAGAAAACAACGAAGATGCTATGCAATTATCTCTTAAGAGAATCGCATACGCTCAAGCTTGGGCTCAACTTAATGACGCTAAATTACAAGGCGATACAATCCTTGCTAAGGTTGTTTCAACTGTTAAAGGCGGTGTTCTTGTTGATATAGCTGACCTAAAAGGCTTTATTCCATCTTCACAACTCAGAACAGGTACTCCGTTTGACGGTCTTGTTGATACAAAAATCGAAGTTAAAGTTCTTGAAGCTGATCCTAAGAAAAATAAACTTATCTTATCTCAAAGACAAGCTGTTGCTGAACAAAGAGATCAAGTTGTTGATAACGTTCTTTCTTCTCTTGAAGAAGGTCAAGTTGTTTCAGGTAACGTAGTCAGAATTACTGATTTCGGTGCTTTCGTTGATATCAACGGTATCGATGGTTTATTACCTATCTCTGAAATCTCTTGGCAAAGAATTAAACACCCGTCAGATGTTTTAACTTTGGGTGATACTATCGAAGTTAAAATTATCAAAATTGATAACGAACTTAAGAGAATATCTCTATCTCTAAAAAGAATGGGTGAAAATCCTTGGCAGCAAATCGAAGGTCAATTTGAAGAAGGTCAAGTTGTTAAAGGTACTGTTAACAAAGTAACTACATTTGGTGCATTCATTAACATCTTCCCAGGAGTTGAAGCTCTTCTTCCTGTTGCTGAAATGTCTGATGAAAATGTTAATCCGTTCAACTTATTCAAAGTTGGTGACGAAGTAGACGTTCTTATCAAGAAATTCACTCCAAAAGAACACAGAATCGCATTATCTGTTAAAGATATTCAAAAATAAGATTCATTCATAAAAAAACGGCGCAAATGGTTATTCCCGTTTGCGCCATTTTTGTTTAATTATTTTATAATACTAGAAATTTAAAAATTCAGATAAAGACATGTTAAAAGCTTTTGCAATTTTATTCACTTTTGTAAATGTAACATCATTTTGAGCGGTTTCAATATTTCCTAATGTAGACCGACCAATTTTGGCACGAAAAGATAACTCATCTTGAGTAAAATTGTTTAATTTTCTCAACTCTTTAATTCTTTTTGCTAATTTTTGTAACAACGACTTGTCCATAATCAAATTGTCCGCTATAATGACAAATGTACAAACCGCCACACGGACAAAAACAAGCATGAAAAAATTTCTTCATAAATTTATAGAAAGTATAAAATTAATATTTAGAATGCCTTTGCAAATACTACTTTTGGTAATATATTTTCTGCTTCCTGATGAAGAAGATGGTATAAAAAATAATAACGATTGGTTTGCAGACAGGTAATGTACTATTCTAAAATCTGTTATGCCTTTATCCCTATTTGAATTCTTCTCCGATTTTGGGGTTTACAATTCTGATAAAATCTTTGCTATCGCCCATGAAGAAACTTCCAAACTGCATAACAGTTGGGACAAGAAGCCCCTTTGAGGTTGATATAAAGAATTTGTCATCTTCAATTTTAGCGATTGTGCCTGCGGGGTGGGGAAGGCTGAAAGCGTCTGATGCAACTTCTGCTTTCATAATTTTCATCATGTTTCCGCGGAAAGTTGTACTGGCTAAGATAAACGGATTAAGAGCACGGATGAATCTTTCCAGTTCTTCTGCGGGTTTATCAAAGTTTATGTAAATCTCTTTGTTACTAAGCCCGTTACCGGAAATAAATTCGCCTTTTGGCTGAGGAATTCGCGGTAACGGCTGGGTTTCGTATAATTGTAATACTTGTAGCAAGAGTTCTATCCCGATGTAGTTAAGCTCATTGAATATTGTACCCATTGTTGCTTTAGAAGGGATGTGGTAGGGTTTTTGAGCTATTATATCGCCTGTATCAAACTCTGTATCCATAAAGTGAACAGTTACGCCGGTTTCAGTTTCGCCATTCATGATAACTCTTGAATAAGGGTTTCCGCCTCTGTATTTGGGAAGCATTGAGGGGTGAACATTTATAAATCCGTCTTTTGTAGCTTCGATTAGAACTTTAGGGATTTTGTAATTATATGAGCAAACGACTGCTACGTCAACATCAAGCTCTTTTATTTTTTGAATAAGCTGAGGTTCGTCAAGTTCATCAAAGTCAACAAAGTTGAGTCCTCTTGAGTTAATAAATCGTTTAAAATCAATGTACGTATTATGGTCTTTTTTCGGCCCCATTACGCCGACTATATTAACTCCTGACATCAAAAGTCCGTCAATCCCAATATAAGCCATATCAGGTATGCCTACAAAAAGTATTCTTTTCTTAAACGGAGTTCTGTTAAACATTGCACCTTACTTTATCAATCTAACTCTCATTCTATCATTAAATCCGTTTTTATGGAAGAGTATTTTTTAATGTGACAAGGTTATGATGTTACTTTATCACTTTGTCCAAAAATCCTCCAAACAGATGATACGCAGTTGAATAAAATATATGATAATGAAAGAAAATAATTGGGGAGATTGGGGAAGTATGTTTAACAACATCAACGACAACAATTTATTACAACTGAATAATTCAAGCAATATAATTAATATTGCAAACATTCGCTCAAATTTGCAAAAGAGCGGTTATAATACTAATCCCTATGTTGATAAAACAGAGATATCAGCTAATGCAATGAAGCTTTTTCAGAGAGATTTGGATATAAAAAAGTTTGCTAAAATAGCTTCTGAAAATCCCGAAGATTTATCATACTTACAACAAATTCAAGAATTATTTTCTCAAGGAGTAGTTGATCCGTTTGAAGAAGATGTTTTGTCTGAGCTTGTAACAAATTCTAAATTGTGGGATGACCTAAACGCATAAATATGATAGAATAATCCTATGGGGTCGTCGGATTATTACATAGCAGATAACTCCGATATGGAGAACAAAAAGTTGGAAGCTGCCCGTAATCATTATATGAGCGGGGATTATCAGGCTGCTTTAAAGTTATATTTGAGTTTGGTTAATACTAATATATCTTACAAACTTTATCATCGTATTGCAAAATGTTATTACAAAATGGGTGATATAAAGAATGCTGAAGAAAATTTCCAAAAATCAATCAGCATGGAAAGAGGAGAAAATCCTTCATATATCTATCTGGGAAATATTGCATACAAAAAAGAAGATTTAAGAAGAGCTATATATAACTGGGCTTGCGCTTTTGCATATAAACCGGAAGATGAGAATGTATGCTTAAATTTGGCTACTTCGTATTTTTCTTGCGGGATGAAGTTCCAGTCAATTTTTTACTACGAGAAATATCTTAAATATGCTCAAAACAAAACTAATGCTTATTCTGCGGTTAAAAAGAGCATAGACGAATATTCAAAAATAGGAAATGAATTCCTTCAAAAAGCTAAGTTCTCCATTTCAAGAAAAGATAACAAGACTGCTATTGAGTTTTTGACTTTTGCTTATAAAAATATGCCGACAAATTATGATATTAACTTTATGCTTGGAACGGCATATTTGGCAGAAAACGATAATATGCACGCAATGATTTATTTAAAACAAGCATACTGTATAAATAAAAACTCTTTGGAAGTCCTGCAAATGCTGACTTCTGTATTTATTAATCTTGGTGATTATACTGCTGCTTATTGTGCTATGAGGAGAATTTTACCACTCGTAATTAATGATCAGGAAGAGTATTTGACCACAATGAAGGTTATAAAAGAGTTAAATTCAACATTTGATGAACACAGCTATATCGGGCATAAAGAATGGGGAGATAATTATTTTAGGGAAAATAATTTCCATTTTGCGCTGTTTGAATATGAAAACTGTATTTTGTTAAATGAAGGCATGCAAGAAGAATTATCCGACAAAATATCAAGACTCCAAATGTTTATTAATCCTGAGCAAAATCTTGTTAAATCAAATATGGAAAAAGCTTCTGCTCTTTATAAAAACGGAGAGACAAAAGAAGCAAACAAATATTTTTCCAAAGTAATGCTTTTTGCAGAACCAGAATCATCTGAGTATAAGACGGCAAAATCGAGATTGGCGAGTGTTTAAGAGTATTTATAAAAAAATAAAAAAATGGTTTTATTTGTATATTCTGCACAAAAAATATTACAGAACCGGTTCTTGTAATGCCTGCGGAAGATGCTGCCAAAAGATTTATGTTAAGCATAAAAAGGTTATTCAAACAGAATCAGAGTTTGAACGACTTAAAAAAATGCATTCCTTTTATACTTATTTAAAAGTTGTAGGAAAAGATGAAACAGGGCTTGTTTTTGAGTGTGAAAATTTAGACAAAGAAACTTGTAAATGTAAAATACATAAAAAACGCCCCGGAATATGCAGAAGATATCCTCAGGAAGAACTGTTCGGTATGGGCGGAACACTTGCAGAGAATTGCGGATATAAGTTAGAACCAATAGAAAGTTTCGAAGAGGTATTTGAAAAAATTCAGAAAAGAAAATAAATTACGTTTCTTCGCGTTCTTCTGTTCTTCCACGTTCGGTTTGCGCAGATGACCAGAGTTCTTTAAGTTTATCTTTTATGCCGATTCTTCCGAACCATTTATATACAAATCGCTCTTCATAACCCAGACCGCCGTTAATTTTTGCACAGTCGTTTAAAGTAAAAACAGCTTCAGATATTGATATTCTTACAAAAAAATGAGGCATAGGATATTTTGTTAAATCCAACCAAATTTTTAGATTATTATATTTAGCAATATTAGCGGTTCTGACGTTGTGTGCATCAGATTGCTCCTGTATTATAAAATTCTTTAAACTGTCTTCTAAATCTTTAAAAGTAGCCATATTATCCTTAATTATTTAAACTGTGTATAGGCGCGGGGATTCTTCCGCCTCGCATAACAAAATTTTCAGATGAAAGGTTATTAACTTTCATTATCGGAGCTTCTCCAAGGAGTCCTCCAAATACTATTTTATCACCAATTGTTTTATTTGGTGCAGGAATAATTCTAACAGCGGTAGTTTTTTTGTTAATCATTCCTATTGCCATCTCGTCGGCAATCATTCCTGCAATTGTTGAAACAGGTGTATCGCCGGGGATAGCAATCATGTCAAGTCCAACCGAACATACACATGTCATAGCTTCCAGTTTGTCAAAAGTAAGAAAACCCTTAGTCGCAGCTTCTATCATACCTGCATCCTCAGAAACAGGAATGAATGCACCTGAAAGCCCTCCGACATAAGAACTTGCCATTATACCACCTTTTTTAACGGCGTCGTTTAGCATAGCAAGGGCAGCTGTTGTACCGTGAGCGCCGGCATGCTCTAGTCCCATAGCCTGAAATATCTGTGCTACGCTGTCCCCTATCTCAGGAGTCGGCGCGAGAGATAAGTCTACTACTCCAAACGGAACATCAAGCATTTTTGCAAGCCTTCTTCCGATAAGTTCACCTGTACCTGTAATTTTATAAGCGGTTTGTTTAATCGTGTTGGATAAAACGCCCAAATCAGCGTTTTTATCTAAATCCAATATTGCAGCTCTTACAACTCCGGGGCCCGAAACGCCTATGTTTAAAGCGCACTCCGGCTCTCCGTATCCCGAATATGCTCCTGCCATAAATGGATTATCTCCGACAGAATTACAGAATACAACGAGCTTTGCAGAACCAATTCCGTCTCTGTCTGCTGTTAATTCTGCAGATTTTTTAATGGTATCTGCCATTTTTAAAACGGCATCCATATTAATACCGGCTTTTGAAGTCCCGACATTTACGGAAGAACAAAGTCTCTCAGTTGAAGCCAGTGCCTCAGGGATGGAATTAATAAGAGCAGTATCGCCTATTGTAAAACCTTTTTCTACAAGTGCGGAAAAACCTCCTATAAAATCTATACCCAGATTTTTAGCACAATTATCAAGAGTTTTTGCTATTTTTACGTAATCTTTTTCCTTGCAAGCCTCTCCAACCAGAGAAATGGGGGTGACTGCTATTCTTTTATTAACAATCGGAATAGAATAATCATTCTCTATTTCATTTGCATATTTAACAAGATTTGAAGCGTATTTATCCAGCTTAGATTTAATTTTATCGCATACAATATTAACATCTTCAGACAAGCAGTCTCTCAAACTGACAGAAAGCGTCACAGTTCTTACGTCAAAATTGTGAAGCTTAATCATGTTAATAGTTTCTAATATCAAGTTTTCATCAAATATAGTCATTAATTTTAGTATATCATATATTGTAAATTAATAAACATACAAAAAAGAACCCCGCACCGGCGGGGTTGATTAAGTTGATTGGGGTAATTTAGGGAACTAAACGGCTAAGAAACTTAGCAGTTCAGTTCTTGTACTTATATATGATTTAGTATTAATAAAAATCCTCAGTGTTTATTTAATGTTTGCTGATTAGTTTAAGCCTAATTGAGCTCTGTAAAAACCGCTTGATGCAATTTTGCTTTGGATAATGTTGTTATTAGCATCTGATGCTAAGTACATACCGCTTAATTTATCAAGTCTTCTTGTAAGCTTTGTATCAGGATAAGTTTTTGATGCAACTTTTAATCTTGTCCAAGTTGCTGCTTCTTTTTGAGTAGCGATTGTTTCTTCTTCCAAATCGGCTATTCTTTTTACGTGCATGCTTTCGTGTGCAACCAAGCAGGCAATTTGTTCAACAGGAGCGTTTCTGTATATAGAGTTAATCATGATAACTCTTGTGCCGTAGTTGTTGTATGTGCTTATTGCGTATGCTTTGCTTGCGTTGTATGTATAAGATGTTAAATCATCAAAAGAAACTCTGATTGCATGTTTTTGCAAGTTTCTTAATACATCTGTTTCACCGGCTTGTTCCAGTAATGTGATTGCTGCTACAATTTTTGAATCATTTGAAAAATCTGATGCTCTGTAAGCGAATGCCGCTTGATTCAGCGTTAATAAAACGAATGCCGCAAATAATACTACTACTTTTTTCATACTGAGACTCCTAATCAACTTGTATTTTTTCCTAATCAACTTCGATACTTGTCTCTTCGGCACATTCTGAAAAAACTTTACAGTGTTGGTTAATTCTTGTAACAAATGTTTACAATTGGTGGGCTGACAACAGCAAAACGCTTGCTATATAGTGTTTCGGCTGTATAGCGTTTTTTTAACGATTTGTTAAGAGAAGTCAATAAAATACATGCGATTTTACAAAACTTAATAATTAGATAAAATACATCTAAAAACAGAGTTTTAGTTAAGTCTTAAAAACTGAATGTTTAAATAAAATGCAAAAATTATCCAGCATAAATAAGGTAAAAGAATTGTTCCGGCTAATTTTGAAATAGAAAAGAATTTGTAAATCATCAAAATTAGAGTTATGCACATAATTAAAATTACAAAAAGTGCAATATTTATTTTGTGTAGTAAAAAGAAAATCGGACTCCAAAGAAGATTAAAAATCATGTGTATAATAAGGTATACATAACCGTTTGTTTTATCTTTTTTGGAAGGAGTAATTGCGTAAATTATAATCGATGTTAAAATCACCCCGTAAAGGATTATCCATACAGGGGTAAAAATCCAAGCAGGCGGTTGTAAAAATGGTTTTGTTAAACTGTTATACCAAACTGAATCATACATAATAATATTCTTTTTCGTTTGGTAAAAACTGTCTATTGTTCAGTTGGACAAATCTTATTGTGCAACAACTTCAAACAAAGCATTAACTACATCAGGATCCCATTTTATACCTGATTCTTCTTTTATTATTTGAAGAGCTTGTTCTTTAGTCATAGCATTTCTGTAAGAGCGGTCGGAAGTCATTGCTGTATAAGCGTCTGCGACAGCAATAATTCTTGAACCGAACGGGATAGAATTACCCTTCAAGCCTTCCGGCTCACCGCCTCCGTCCCAGCGTTCTTTGTGATAATGAATATATGGTATAACTTCGGATAGGAAGTTTATGTTCATAAGCAAATTAACACCTACGTTGGGGTGATTTTGCAATTTTTCCCATTCTTCTTTTGATAATTTGCCTTGCTTTGAAAGCAAAGATTCAGGCAAAGTGATTTTACCTATATTCTGCAATAAACCTGCATAATATACTAAATCAGTAGTTTTTTCGTTTAATCCTAAATTTGCACAAAGTTTTTTAGCTAAGTCAGCAGTATTTTGCGAATGAGCAACTTTGTACTGGCCTTTTTCGTCAACTGCTTTTGCAAGTTTTTCAACAAAGGCTTGCTGTTGTGTACCTAAGTCACCAATTAATGCTGTAAGTTCTGCTCTTTGGTGTTGTAGAACTTTTTCTGAGATTTGTTCATCAATTATGCAAAGCTCAGTCTGTTCTATTGCTTGTTGAAGATGCATAGATGTGCCAAAAAGACATCCTATTGCCTCTACAAGTTGTGAGTATGCTCTTTTTAATGTCTTTTCTTTGTAGTTTTCTATAACAATTACACCTACAACGTAAGCGTTATTATGAATAGGGAATACAGCCAAAGATTTTACGTCAAATTCTTTTAACTCATATTTTGGAGCAAAATTGTCAATATTGGAAACATCTTTTACTTGAACTTTTTTCAAATTTTTATAAGCTTCAACTACAATTGATTTATCATCATCTGCATAGCCTAATCTCTTTGCATACATGTCTTCATCAAAATTTACGGAAGAACCAACTAAACCAAGAAGCTTGTTTTCAAGATTCAAACCTTTTGTATAATCTTGTGTAAGATATATATGGCACGCATCAACATCAAGAATTTGAGTCAATGTTTTAGCAATTGAATTATAAATTACGTACTCGTCTTGAGAGCTGAAACCTAAAACACATAATGTATTATCGAGAGAATAAATTGAAATGAGCTCCTTTAATTGAGAGCGGAGTCTTTCTCTCTTGTCTTTAACATCTTTACCAATCTTGTTTGCTAAATCTTCAGAGATTAAATATTCAGATACGAAGTCGCCTAAATTGAGTGCGAAAATTTCTTCAAGCGGATCTTCTTCCATAAATTCCATTGTTCTTCCGAAGAGTGATGCGCCTAATTCTTCTTCTCTATCTGTCATAATATTCCTTCCTAAAATTATAATTAAAGTTTTTTAACTTTCTACAATTTATATAACGGCACAAATTTTAAAAACTTTAATAATTTTTACAAAAATTATACTTTAGTTGTAGATTTATCATACTTTTATAGGCAAGGGGTAAATATAATAAGGGTTTAATAACCTTTACATAACTTAATGTTGTGTTACATTTCAAGAAAAAAAAGAAGCACCATCCTTATATTATATTAATTCCGTTATATTATCTCTTGTTACAACGGCATCGTAGTTTTTGTAGCCGAGAATATTTTCGATATCGTTTGAGTGTGAGCCTACTATTCTTCTGCATTCGGCAGAACTGTAATTAGCCATGCCTCGAGCGAATTCTACGTTATTTTCATCCATAATAGAGATTACTTCGCCTTGCTTAAATTCATTTACAACATTAACAATCCCGATTGGAAGAAGACTTGAGAACTGTTCCAGTATTGCTTTTTTAGCTCCTTCGTTAACTACAAGACCGCCGAATATGTTTGTAGCGTATCCTATCCAGCGTTTTTTATCAGCAAGACTGCCTTTGGCAGGAAGGAACATTGTGCCTAGTTCTTCACCTTCAAAGATTTTGTGGATTACATAAGGTATTTTGCCGTTAGCAATAAGAACTTTTCCGCCGAATCTTGTAACGAGTTTTGCGGCTTCAAGTTTTGTGCGCATTCCGCCTCGTCCGCCTTCTGAGGCGTCTGTACCAAGAGCCATAATCTCTTCTGTTACTGTTTCTACTTCTTTTATAAGTTCTGCATCAGGGTTTTCTTTTGGATTTGCAGTATACAAACCGTCTATATCGGTTAGGAGAACCAGCAAATCTGCATCAAGTTCGCTTGCGACAAGAGCTGAAAGTTTGTCATTATCCGAGAAATTGACTTTTATGCCTGCATTAACAGAACCTGATTGGATTGGAGTTACGGTATCATTTTGGTTAATTATCGGTACAACTCCGAATTCAAGAATTTTATTCATTGTTGTACGAAGGCTCAGGTATTTGTGACGCAATGAAAAATCGTCTTCCGTCAAAAGAATTTGTGCAATCGGAATGTCGTAAACACCGAATCCGCTTTCGTAGAATGACATCAAACGGCTTTGTCCGATTGCTGCGCATGCTTGTTTAACACCTTCATCAGCTGTTGAGTCAAGGTTAAGTTTTTTCTTGCCTAAACCCACAGCACCGCTTGTTACGAGGATAACCTCTTTGCCCTTTTTAACGAGTTTAGAGATATCTTCTATAAACGAATATATTCTGGAGAGGGCTACTTCACCGTCCTCGTTTCTGATAATATTAGTTCCAAGTTTTATAACAATTCTTTTTGCTTTTATAAACTCTTCTCTTTGCATTTTTCCCTCTTTAAGTAATAAGTTTAGTGTTATGGTATAATTATACCACGAATTATAAAGGATTTAGGAGTAAAGTATTTTGAAATTTGCAGTGTGTATCATAATATACGAAATACTACAAAAAAGAGTTTGATATGGATTTAGGGAAAATAAAGCAAGATTTATCAGAAATAAAGTGTACAAGTTTTGGGATTTCTATTCCTGAGCTTAGAAAATACGCAAAAAAGATTGCGCAGAATTATAAAGAGTTTGCAGAAATTAATGACAATTCGACTTTTGAGCTCAGAATGTTACATGCTTTTGTCTTAGGTTACGCAAAAGACGATATTAAAACTCTGCTCAGGTATTTCAAGCGTTTTGTCCCTTATGTTAATGACTGGGCGGTAAATGATTCTTTGTGTCAGAATTTTAGAATCTCAAGAAAATATCCGAAAGAAGTTTGGGATTTTTTAATGAAATATAAAGATTCAAAAAAAGAGTTTGAAAACCGAATAGTTGCAGTTATATTACTTTCTCACTATCTTAATGATGAATATATAGACAGAGTAATTGATGTTTTGGATGGCTTAAATACGGATGATTATTATTCCCAGATGGGAGTTGCATGGGCATTTGCAACGATCATGGGGTTTTATCCCGAAAAATGTTTGAGTTATTTGAACTCAAAAGAATGTCATTTGAATTCAATAACACGAAAAAAGACATATCAAAAAATAAGAGAATCATTAAGAGTGCCGGATGAAATTAAAAAATTATTCAAATAGATTTCTTTTATCTTTTGTTGACATATCAACTAATTCGCTTTAGAATACAGAGTAATTGTAAATTGGGAGTATAATACATGATTAATATAAAAAAAGAGCATTATGTTGATACAATAATTTATTCTGTTGACAGGATAATTAAGGGATTAAAAATAGAATTAAAAAATAAATTGGAAACTTTGAATATCGGAATTACGGGTGAACAGTTTATCGTGCTTGATACAATATGTGGTACGGAAAATATTTATCAACAACAATTGTCTGAGATTATTATGAAAGATAAGTCAAATACAAACAGAATTCTTAAAATATTGGAACAAAAAGGTTTAATTACAAAAGAATATGGTAATGTGAAAAACAGACTTGTATATTTTTTAAAAGTTACTGATGAAGGCAGAAAAATTGTTGAAGATAATATGCCTCAAATAAAGCAATTTATAACAGAAATATTTAAGAATATAGATAATAGCGAGATAGAAATACTACACAAATTAAGCAGAAAATTTCAGGCTGATTTATCAGAAGTTAATAATTTATAGTAAATTGTTACATAGTGAATCAGAAATTCTTTTGTAAAGAATTGTAAAAATCTTTAAAAAAATAGGCAAATTTCATTCTTGATAGGATTTAATAGAAATGAAAAGTGTGTAGTCGAAAGGAATAAATAGTATGGTACAACCGATTAACTTAGACAAACCCGTTTACAGTGCAGTAAACATTAACATTAGAAAACCTGAAGTTGATGCAAAAACTAATGTTACAAATCCAATGACTGTTAACAATGACAATGGCATTTATAATGCGGTTAAAATTGATATTGATAATCCGAAAGTTAATACAGACCCAAAACCTGTTTATGATTATCCTCAGGCAGATGGAATTGTAACTTATGATATGTTAACTGTTAATCCGATAGCACTTCCTGAAAAAGAAGAGGCTAAATCGGCGGAAGAGAAAGAGACAACAGAAGTTCCGGCTCCGAATTATACAACAGTTGAAGAAGAAAAAGCAGATTTGGCTGAAAAAAAAACTCTTGATGCAGGAGCAGGGCTAAGCTTCAGAGCTGATGAACCCGAGTTGAAAAGACCTGAGATAATTCCATCAGAGCCTATTTTACCAAGAGTTGACATTTCTCTTGTCACACAAAATTTGACAAGTTCTAATAAAGATGTTCAAGCTCAGCAAATGGAAGAAATTGTACGCTTGGCAATAATGGAGCCGGAGAAGGCAAAAGATTATCTTATCAGCGATGTGTTTACAAGCTTAATTAATATTGCTCAAGAAGATGCAACAAAATTAACTCCGCCTTCAAAGGAACAAATTATTGCACGTCAAAAATTGATAGCAAATATTATGGCAGTAGAAAAAGACAAAAATGCCGTAAATAATCTTCCTTACAAGATGAACGATGACGAAGTAGGTTTGGCAACAGCTCTTTCTCCGATGGAGCTTACTGAGCGTAACAAAGAATATGCAATCGCTTCTTTGGGAATTCTGGCAGGATTATTCATCCAAGATTATCAGGAAAAAGAAGGACGAGTAGTTCCGATAACTGATGCTCCCGGTGTTTCAGCAATTGTAAATGCTCTAAGGAAAGACCCTGATTCAGGAGTAAAGCTTGCTGCTATTGATGCATTAAGACAAATTCAAAGACCTGAATACAAAGAAGAATTATCTGCGCTGTATTCTCTTGCAAAAACAGACCCGAATCCGGCAGTATCAAGAACAGCAGAAAAAGCATTAGCAGAACTTAATTAAATAATACATTCATATTAATACTTTCATTATTAAACTACACTGCCAAAAGCCTGTATTGAAAAATACAGGCTTTTTGGTTTATTGTGCCGTAAAATCAACTTCGTGGTAAAATAATATAGAAATAATGAGGTATTTTTTATGTTCAGAACAATAAAAATAGTTTTTAATGCAACTATAATCGTTCTTGCTTTTATCGGTTTTAATGCAATCGGCGGGCAAAAGTATGTTGAAGATATCAGAGATGCTGTCGGAACTTTTATTGCACAGCATAATGCAGACAGCGTAAAAAAAATCGGTGATTTTTCTAAGATGAATGAAGAATTCATCATAGATAATACAATGAGCATTGCAGGATTTAAGGCTGTTATTGCAGAACATAAAGCTTCGGGGCAAAAAATGGTTATTTTAGATTCCGGTAAAAAACCATTATTAACAAAAGAGGATATAAAGAGTCAAAATATTGATATAAAACTTAAGGATTTATCCGAAAAGGTTAAATATAAGGGTGTGAAAGTTCAGGATATTCAAATTACGAACAGAGGAACAATGAATGTTTATGGTCAAACAGTGCCCTACGCAAAATTTGATGCACGTGTTTCAAGGCTTCCTGTCTCAGATATATCCGGCATAATTGCCAGTGTACAGACTTCTGACGGGTCTGAAAAGCTTGCACTTTCTTTGAGTGAAAAGAAAAAATATTCACAGCTTATTACTAATGAGTTTTATAATGGCGTAAGTGAAAGTAAATAGGATTTAAGAAGGACTTTGTTATGAAAAAGTTTTTAATATTGTTTTTATCTGTATTATTATCATCAAATTTGGTTTTTGCTGAAATTGACAGATTATCTCAAGAGTATTTGCAAAATACAAATCATTTCACAATAACAAAACCGCTGGCAGAATGGGTTGCAAAAAAAGCTCTTAAAAAGGCTCTAAAAAAACAGACCGGTACAAAGTTTGATGTTAAATTTGAAGGATATACAACATCCAGTATAAAAAGGGGTGTTTTTAAATCCATAGAGATTGAAGGTAAAGATGTCAAAATTGATGACATTACGGTTCCTTATGTGAAATTAAAGTCTTTAGATGAATATAATTATATTGATTATACAAAAACTCCTATAAAATTCATGTGTGATATGACTTATGCTTATGAACTGTTTTTGGATGAAGATGCTATAAATACAGCTTTAAAGGATTCTGATTACAACAAGGTGATTGCCAAAGTAAACAGAATAGCAAGTCCGCTTTTTGTGATTAAGGGGGTAAGAACAAAAATAAAAGATGGTAAATTATATATAATTACGGATTACAACTTGCCTTTGTCTGTTACTAAAGACCGTTCTTTTATTGCAAGATCTGATTTTGAAGTAGTCAACGGTGTAATTAGAGCTAAAAATGTAAAGATTGATACTTCGTATGGCAATTTAGGGTTAAATAAAGTCGCAAATCTTATCAATTATCTTAACCCGCTTGATTTTACCGTAGATCTTTTGGAGAGCGGAAAACAAAGAACAACAATTGAAAATATTAATATTGTTGACAATAAGGTTAGAGTGGATGGTAAAATATATGTAAAAGGAGAGGGAAAATAGAATGAACTTT
Organism: uncultured bacterium; assembly: GCA_902779645.1. Lineage (GTDB taxonomy): Bacteria > Cyanobacteriota > Vampirovibrionia > Gastranaerophilales > Gastranaerophilaceae > CAG-196. The sequence goes on from CACZCH010000007.1 coordinate 145,374, forward strand.
TCTCAAAAATTAGGAGTTTTCTGCTTAGTAGCAATAACAGTGTTGTATGTTTATTTTTCGTTTTTTAATAAAGAAGGTTTTCACTTTCCGCAGAGAGTCGAAGAAAAACCCGTGGTAAATATTACTGATGAACCAATTGAAAATCCGCAAGAATCTGAACAAACAGAGAAACAAGAAATAAAAATTGTTAAGATATTTGTAACTGACTCAAGAGGAAATCTTCGTTCAGTTAACAGAAAATGTGATACTTCTAAAGAAAAATCTTGTTTTGTTTTCGCAATAAGACAACTTGTATCAGCTCCGACAGCTTGGGAAAAGAACAAGGGCTTATCTTCTGAAATCCCGTCAAATACAAAAATCCTTTCAGTCAGAGAAGGTACAAATAATATATTAATAGACTTTTCACCGGAATTTGAAAGCGGAGGCGGGGCAGAAAGTTTATACATAAGAGTTCATCAGCTTATTAAAACTTCACAGTCGAATACTAAACTTCCCGTTTATCTGTATATTAACGGAAAACAGGCAAACGTAATTGGCGGGGAGGGGATTATGATAAAACAGCCTTTGACGGAGAAATCATTTAATGACTAAAGATTTGGACTACTACATGAACCTTCCTTGGACTCTAATTGAAGGTACAGATCTCGATTTTAACGGAAATCCTTATCATTATATAGAAATAAAGGAAATTCCGAGTTTTGCATTCTGTGCAAAAACAAGAGAAAAGGCTCTGGAAAATTATAAAAAACAGCTTAAGCTTTCTTTAATGCTTATGCTGGAGGATGGCGACCATATAGTAGAACCAGGGGAAGAAACAGAAGATGATATAGATTGGGAGAGTATATGTCCTTAATTAACCTTTCAGATATAACAATTTTACCTATGACAAAAGATGATGTGGAGGCGGTTGTCGAGATTGAGGCAGAGGCATATGGCAAACATCATTGGGCAAAATCATCATTCTACGATGAGATGTCTAATAATTTGGCTAAATATTATTCGGCAAAAACTCTCTCCGGCGAGTTAGTCGGATATGCGGGAACTTGGCATATAATTGATGAGGGGCATATTACTACAATTGCAGTTAAAAAAGAGTACTTAAGAAACCATATCGGCGAAGCTATTATTCAAAAAATTATAGAAGATTGCTACAAAAATAATATTAAATATTTAACACTTGAAGTCAGAGTTTCTAATATTCCTGCAATCAAGTTGTACGAAAAGTATGGTTTTCAATCTCTTGGGACAAGAAAAGGTTATTATCAGGATAACAATGAAGACGCATTGATTATGTGGACAGAAAACATTTTTTACGATAAGTTTAAATCTGTTTACGAAGAAAATTGCAAAAATTTGGAGAATTTAATAAAGGTTCATGAGTAAACGAGTTGCAAGAGAATTAAACAGTTTCAGATATAAAGGCGAGCCTATTAAAGTTACGCTCGGCACTCTTGTTATGACCTGTTTGTGCGTAATTTTGCTTATTGTTGCAACATTTTCTCAGATAACAGTTCATCATCCTTATATTCCGTCTGATACATGGTACTTTTTAAGTCAAGATCATACGCCGATAGAAATACTTAAACATTTTATGAAAAAATACGAATACATACCTCAAATTCCGATGATATTTTTTATTGTAGCGCTCATGGGAAGAAAATTCGGGATTACTGCAATTGTTATGTACATAATTTTAGGAATGTTTTTCCCTGTCTTTGCGCTTGGAGGCGGGATAAGCTATTTATTTGAATATGGTTTTGGATATATTCTTGCATATCTTCCTGCCGTATTCTTTGCGGGGACGCTCCTCAAAGGAAAAACCGATTATTTGAGAATCCCTGTAATATCGCTTGTTGGAGTTGTTACAATTCACGTACTCGGAATTTTGTATATGCTGTTTATTTCAACACTCCGCCATGCTCCTTGGGAGCTTGTTACCAGCTGGATAGCTTCACAAAGCGGAGTTCAAATGCTGTATGACATATTCTTTACAATTATTGCTGTAATCCTAGGAAAACAATTAAGAAAGCTTCTCTGGATTGTTATGTGCTAGAGAGAACAAAGGAAATATAAATTTTACTAACTTATTTTTAGGGAAAAAGAAGAAATTTTATAATTATTTTCATGTTAAAATTGTCATGAGATATCAGATAATCAAGAGAGTTTTTATAAAGAAAGGAAATTTACCATGAAAAAATCAATCAAAGATTTAGGTGACATCAAGGGTAAAAGAGCACTCGTAAGGGTTGATATCAATGTACCTTTGGATGAGAACAAAAACGTAACTGACGATACTCGTATTCAAGCTATCGTACCTACCGTTAATTATTTAAAAGAACGCGGAGCTAAGATTATTCTTATGGCTCACTTAGGCAGACCTAAAGGAGAAAAGAATCCTGAATTTACTTTAGCTCCTGTCGCAAAATATATGGCTAAAGTTTTCGGTGAAGAAATTGTATTCATTCCGTCTGTTGAAGAAGCTGCTCCTTACGTTGAAAAGCTTGCTGACGGCCAAATCGCTTTACTTGAAAATATCCGTTACTACAAAGCTGAAGAAGCAAAAGACGATGATATGACTTTTGCAGAAGAATTAGCTAAATTAGGTGATTTCTATGTAAATGACGCATTCGGCGCAGCTCACAGAAACCATACTTCAACAGCTAAATTGGCTAAAATTGTTAAGCCGGCTGTTTCAGGTTTGTTGATGGAAAAAGAAATCAGATGCTTATCACAAGCTCTCGATAATCCGACAAGACCATTTACAGCTATTGTTGGCGGTGCTAAAGTTTCTTCTAAAATCGGTGTTTTAGAAAACCTTTTAGACAAAGTTGATAATATGATAATCGGCGGCGGCATGGCTTATACATTCGTTAAAGCTAACGGGGGCAAAATCGGGAACTCTATTTGCGAAGATGACCAAATAGAAACAGCTAAAGCTATCGAAGCTAAAGCAGCTGCTAAAGGTGTTAAACTTGTTATGGCAACTGACGTTTTAGTTACTGACGATTTCTCAGGCAACGGTACTAACAAATTTGTTAAAATCAATGAAATTCCTGACGGATTTGAAGGTGTTGACGCAGGCGAAGAATCAAGAAAAGCTTTTGCTGAAGTTATTAAATCATCAAAAACAATCTTGATGAACGGACCTGTCGGTGCATTTGAAAATCCTAAATTTGCAGAAGGTACAAAGGCAGTTCTGGCAGCTGTTGTAGAAGCTACTAAGAATGGTGCAACTTCTGTTATCGGTGGCGGTGACTCAGTTAGTGCAGCTAAGAAATTCTTCAAAGCAGAAGACTTCACTCACGTTTCAACAGGCGGCGGAGCTTCTTTGGAATTCATCGAAGGAAAAGTTCTTCCGGGTGTTGCAGCATTAGATGATAAGTAAAAAATAATTCATCATAAAGTCAAGAGGGGCGAAGCTACGCTTCGCCCCTCTTTTTACATAATTTTAACTAAACATTTCGTAACAAACGATACACAAACTCACAACTTCACGCTACAATGTTTCATGGAGTGTTACTTATGGAAGCGACAATGGACTTCGAACTCACAAATTACAATTTTTACTCTAGTCGATTGGATATGGAACTTATATCCAACATTGTGGACACTCTAAAAGAGATTTTGGAAGAAGATAAAAAAGAAGAACAGCCTTTATTTTTGCGTGTCGCTGACGATTTTATTCTTAATATAGCGCGCAAAGTTGTTCAAGAAAAGAAAAAAACTTTCTTAATAGGAATTACCGGGGAGAGTGCATCAGGTAAAACAGTTTTTGTGGATAATACGATAGAAGCTGTTGTTAGAGACAAAAAAGAAGGCATTTATACAGTTATCCGACAAGATGATTACTACAAAGATACTTCAAGAGAACTTAGAGAAGCAGGAAGTTATGATGCTTTGTTTAAGACAGGTTTTAGTTTTGATACACCGGAAGTTATTGACCTGGCGCTTATGAGACAACATCTTGAAGGGCTCAAGAAAGGTGAAACTGTTCAATCTCCTAGATATGACTTCGTTACTTGTGAGTCACATCCGGATGGAGATATTAAGAAACCGGCAAAAGTTATTTTAACAGAAGGTTTATATGTCCTAAATGAAGAAGTAAGAGATATTATGGACGTTAAGGTTTATGTATTTACCCCGATTGATGTAATAAAAGAACGTTGGTACAAACGTGCCGTTTCAAGAGGCAAAACAGGTGAAGCCGCTGATTTACAATTTAAGGACGTTAATGCTACCGCACAAAAATATATCAGACCGACTTATGGAATAGCTGATTGTATTATTAACGGAATGGTCGATAAAGAATATATTAAAGTAATCACCGATAAGATTTTGGCTCGTTTAAGCGAAGTTTGCTGTTAATACCTAGCATTTTTAACACCGTTTGAATACAGTTTGAACAAGGGCGGAAATAAAACCGCTGAAATGCAGTAATAATAAACACAAAAAAATCGGAACAACAGGATTTGAACATTAAGAAACTGTTTTTTGAAGTTGAATAAAATCAATAATTACAACCAACTATCAATTTTTAATTTCTTATTGTACCGTATATAATCACAACAAATGGACACGGGATGGACATGAGAATTTATATACTAGACTATCTATATATTTTTTTAGTTTATGAACATTAAAAAGTACGAATATATAGCATATTTTCGTACTTTTTTATATGTTTTTTTAAAGAATATTGCCAATTATAAATCAAATAATTTACCCCAAAAATTATTGGATGATTGTTTTTGAAAACCCAATAAATCAAGTATTTTTGAAGTTTCTTTAGAACTAAAATTCGCACCTGTTAACTCATTTAAAGTTTCTTGAATTAATTTCATTTCATCATTTTTTGTTTCCATTTTGTAATCTGAACTCAAAGCATTTAATACAGCATTAGATAACTCATTTAAGTTATAAGTTCCATCTTCATTAACGAATTTTTGCAGATAGGATTCACTAAGCTTTTTAAATGCTTTTTTGCCAACAGCATCTTTTAATTCATCTTCCGGCATTTTTCCTAAATATTCATTTTTAAACTTATTAACTTGCTCTTGTGTCAATGAATTATCTTGAGTACCATCTGACATATCAATTTCATTAAAAATTGAAGCTGCCCTTGATTCTGGCTTTACATTTAAAGATTGCATTGTATAATGCTTTCCGTCAATTGGATTATTACTATTTACACCATCTAACATTTTAACTCCTTTCATAATAAGTTATAATCTCACTACATGTATATCGGCATAATTTTGAAAAACTTTAATAAATTTCGACAAATTGATACAAAAATTTACAAAACTACCGCAAAGACCAACAAAATCAACCACATATATTGAAAAACAAATCACAATGTTATATAATATAACCACAGGGTGGTAGTTTCTCAAGCTATCGGAAGCCCTTAGAAGTCTGAACGGTTCTTATCTTTTACGATGAGAGCCGTTTTAAATTGTTGTAACTTATTGTTGCAAAAGATAAAACATGTTGTATAATTAAGGTATAGGGAAAAGACCCTAAGAAGGTCGTATCTCTTAAGGTCTTTCTTAACTTCCCTACTTACGGAATTTAAGTGCTATGGTAATCGCTAATATTAGCCATAGCGCTTTTTCTGTTACGAAAAAGAACAATTCCATCACCACCTTTCCGCCTATGTCCTCTTAACTAGTCTGTGTCGGCGGTGGTTTAGCAGGTTAGCTTACCCATATAATTATTTTACAATATTAACTCCTAAAACTCCATAATATTAACCATTCTAATTAATGTACCGTATATGACGGAAAAGGAATAAAAATAAAATTGTACTGTATAGGGAAATAACATAATACTAAACCTGATTATAACTTCCATTGTTTACGTCATACATACGCAACGTTTTTAATACAAAACGGAGTGCCGATTCATTATGTTTCAGAACAATTGGGACATAGTACACCACAAACGACAGTAAATGTCTATGGACACGTTTTGCCTAGAATAAATAATCAGGCAATGGAATTGTTCAAAAATTTAGAAAAATCGCATAATAATCGCATAAATTTTTCAGAAAGGGTTGAAGTACAGCAATAACAAGCATTAAAAAAATCGGAACGACAGGACACTTTGGGCGTAATTTTTGCGAGAGCAAAAATAGCCCGAAGATAAAGATACAGAGGTTCAAATCCTGTCCGTAAAACTTCAAAAAGACACAAAAAAATCGGAACGACAGGATTTGAACCTGCGACCCCCACCACCCCAAGGTGGTACGCTACCAAGCTGCGCTACGTCCCGATTTTAAGTATTAAATTTTCAAATATTGACGCAGCTTGCCAGCTTACGCTACCAATTCCCTCCCCTTCGCAACGTGACATTTAGTCACACGTCCCGATTTTAAGTATTAAATTTTCAAATATTGACGCAGCTTGCCAGCTTACGCTACCAATTCCCTCCTCTTCGCAACGTGACATTTAGTCACCTTGCTCACGGAGTCCTTGCTACGTCCCGATAACATAATATTTTGTTATACTTATATTATATCACCAAAAACTTTTTTCGTGTTGTTTGAGAATGTTATCAATATCTCTGTTGGTATCAAAAGGATTAAATTTTCTTGCTTGTTTTAAAACCCTTCTTGTAATTTGAGCTGATTTAGCCTGCTCTTTCATAAAATTATGACACCATTTTATGTGTTTTATATTTAAATCAATTTTTGGCACATTCATAATTTTATTCCTTAAGAAAGATATAATTCTTGTACAATTCCGATAATCTTATTTAAAAAGTTTTTGTACTTAATTCTGTCTGCAGAGCCTGACAAAACAATATCGGCTTTAGCTTTGCATGGTCTTATATGTACTTCTGCTTTTTCATTAGCATTTGCGTAAATATGTTCTGCAGAATCGCCCAAGCCTCTCTCATTTGCTCGAATAAAGAATCTTTCCTTTTTAATATCTTCATCTATATCAACATAAATCTTAAAATCAAACGCATCTCTTACCTTATCGGTAAGCGTAAATAAACCTTCCGAAATAATAACTTTGGAAGGTCTTGCAAGTGTATAATTGTCATGGCGAATAGCAGTCCCGCTCATGTCGTATTTAGGAAGATAAGTTGTTTTACCGGAAAGAAGTTCTTTAATATGTTTGTGCATAAGTTCAAGTTCTAATGCCTGTGGTACATCAAGGTCATAATTTTTTGCAAACTCAGCAAAACTTCCTGCTTCTTTTACCATCTCAGAACGGTCATAATAGTAATCGTCAGTATTAACTCTTGTAATTGCATCTTTAATATTGAATTCCGTTGCAAAAGATTCAATTGTGTCAATCAAATCCATAGTAATTGTTGATTTTCCGCTTGCAGTTTCTCCTGCAATACCGATTGAAGCAGGCATTTTAATTTTTCCCGATAAGTATCCTGCAATCTTTTTGATTACGAACGGATTATAACTTACTAAGATTGAACCCTTTTCAGCTAACTCTTTTTCAAAAATATTACTTAAATAACGCTCTATCTCATCACTAATGGAAATTGGTTGAGTTACATTTTTTGATTTTAACGGACTTTTTGATTTTGTGTTGGATATATTTAACATAATTAATTTTCTTTCTTGTTCTATTATACATAAATCAAAACTTATGAAAAGATTTTTTGCTGTTAAAAATATAAATTTTTTACAATTGTTAACATGCACTAAAACTGTTATCAAACCTGATTTGGCATGATAAAAAAACAGCAAAAGATTTAATAATCCCCCAATTCGTTAATTGGCCTATAATAATTTGTCCATGATATAATTAATATAAATTGGAGAGGTTAGGATATGATTAGTCTTTTATTGAAATTAATGGGCGATCCCAATGAAAAAAAAGTAAAAAAAATGATGGGAATCGTTGAACATATAAATAAACTTGAGCCTGAATTTGAAAAGCTTACCGATGAAGAACTCAGAGCTAAAACAGATGAATTTAAAGCAATTTTAGCTCAACGTCCGAAATCAGACAATGAAAAAGCAGACAGAATTTTAGAAAAAGAAGCTTTAGATAAAATTTTGCCTGAGGCTTTTGCAACGGTTCGTGAAGCTGGAAAACGTGTTTTAAATATGCGCCACTTTGACGTCCAGCTTATCGGCGGTTATTTTCTCCACAATGGTCATATCGCGGAGATGAGAACCGGTGAAGGTAAAACTCTTGTGGCTACTCTTGCTGCTTATCTTAATGCTCTTACGGGTAAAGGTGTCCATGTTGTAACAGTTAACGACTATTTGGCAAAACGTGACAGTGAGTGGATGGGTAAAATATACAAATTTTTAGGTTTAACAGTAGGTGTAATTCTTTCTAATCAGCATGATGCAGAGGAATTTAACCGTAAACGTGCAGCTTATGCGTGTGATATCACATACGGTACAAACAACGAATTTGGGTTTGATTATCTTCGCGATAATATGGCACCTTCTAAAGAAAATCTCGTTCAAAGACCTTTCAATTACGCAATTATCGACGAAGTTGACAGCATCTTGATTGACGAAGCCAGAACTCCTTTAATAATAAGCGGTCGTGTTGAAAAATCTGCCGATACTTATACTTTGATGGCAAAAGTTGCTCCTCAGCTTGAAAAAGACAGAGATTATGAAGTTGATGAAAAGAATAAAAACGTTATTTTTACGGAAGACGGTATTGATAGAGCACAAGAAATTATCGGGTGCAAAGATTTGTTCGACATCAATGTTCAATATGCTCATGATCTTTTGAATGCCTTAAAAGCTAAGGAATTATTTATCCGTGATACGGACTATGTTGTTAAAGACGGAGAAGTTGTTATTGTCGATGAGTTTACAGGTCGTATGATGCCCGGAAGAAGATGGTCTGACGGGCTTCATCAGGCAATTGAAGCTAAAGAAGGGGTTGAAATCCAAGACGAAACCCAAACATTGGCAAGTATAACTTTTCAAAACTTATTCAGGCTTTATCCTAAGTTATCAGGTATGACAGGTACAGCAATGACGGAAGAAGCAGAATTCGGTAAAATATATAATCTTGAAGTTACTGCTATCCCTACAAACAAACCTGATATAAGAATTAATTATCCTGATGTAATTTATAAAAATGAACGTGCAAAATACAATGCGGTAGTAAATGATATTGTTGAGCAAAATAAACTCGGACGACCTGTTCTTGTTGGTACGGTAAGTATTGAAAAATCGGAATACATATCAGCTTTACTTAAAAAGCGCGGTATTAAGCATAACGTTTTGAATGCTAAACAACACGAAAAAGAAGCCTATATTATTGCTCAGGCAGGTCGTGTAGGCGCTGTTACAATCGCAACAAACATGGCAGGAAGAGGAACAGATATTCTCTTAGGCGGTAACGCAGAGTTCTTGGCAAAGGAAGAGCTTGAAAAAATGAAGGTTACTCCTGAATCCGAAAATTATGAAAACCTTAAAAATAAAGCCTTGGAAAGAGCAAGACAAATTACGGAAGAAGAGCACGCTCGAGTTGTTGAACTGGGAGGGCTTCACGTAATCGGTACTGAAAGACATGAATCAAGACGTATTGATAATCAATTAAGAGGTCGTGCGGCACGTCAGGGCGACCCGGGTTCAACAAGATTTTTCCTCTCTCTTGAAGACAATTTGATGAGAATTTTTGGCGGAGACAAGATTACAACTTTGATGAACATGCTTCAAGTAGACGAAAATATGGCAATTGAATCATCATTAATTACACGTCAAATTCAATCAGCACAAAAGAAAGTTGAAACATATCACTTTGATATTCGTAAAAATGTACTTCAATATGATGACGTTATGAATGTACAAAGAGAAAAATTCTATGCTCAGCGCAGAAAAGTTCTTGAAGGCAAGGATTTGAGAAGTGATATTGAATATATGATAGACAGAGAAATTGACAGACTGCTTAAGTCGTACATAGCACCGGAAATGAATCCTGAAGAATATATTCAAGAGGATTTAACAACTCTTATCCACGAACTTCATTCTACTATACCTCAACTTTCATATATTAAGGTTGATGATATTAAGAAATCACGTTTCCATAAGATTTACGATATGATTCGAGAAGCGTCTCAAAAAGCTTATAGAGATCATGAGGAAGAGATTGTAAGCTTTTTTAATAACATATCTTCCCAATATGATCCTAAATTTGTACCGCAAGAAGTATTTGGGGCTGATAATGTTATGAGAACGCTGGAACGTGATATTCTGCTTAGAGTCGTAGATAATCAATGGATTGACCACCTTCATAATATTGATATGCTCAAAGACGGTATCGGATTAAGGGCTTACGGTCAAAAAGATCCTTTGATTGAATATAAAAAAGAAGCTTATGATTTGTTTAACAAAATGATGTATGAGATTCAGTCAAATACTGTTAAATACATATTCAGAGCGAAGTTTGGAATACAGTTTGTATCAGATGACGGGGTTGAGATTGTAGAAAGTTAAAGAAATTCAGCAAACGGGAAATTTAAAATTGACAGGAGTTAGAGGATTTTCCGCAAATCCGAATTGTAAACATTTCTTTACAATTATCTTTTAAAAGGCAATTTCTTCATACTAAAAAACTTTATATATATGTGTAGAATTTAGAAGGTGTTTTAGTATGGCATTGAACCCGTATACTTTGTATAATTTATACGACAAGGGCATTATAGAATGTGTGCCGACAGATTTGCTGGCACCAACACCTTTGGCTCCAATGGCATCTATGAGTAATCCTTATTTGGATATGGCAAAACAAGGCGGATTATATCAAAATCACGGTACTCAAACTGACTTGTTTCGTTCTTCTGCAATTCAACCGCCTGAAACAGTCCATACAGGCTCTATGTCACAGGCTGGCGGGTTGAATACATTTAACGGCGTCGGTATAGGCGGAGCTAATCAAAATACAACTGCCGGAACATTTGGTTTTAATAATAGAATCGGTGCATATAATACTTCAGGCGGTTTAAACACTTTTAACGGAGTCGGTATAGGAGCACAGTCAAATGCCGGTGGGATGAATGTTTTCGGCGGATTTGGCGATACAAAAAATAATTTGATTAACGGATATAATAAAACAGTTTCAATCATAAACAATACTCCTAAAGTTCTTTTAGGACTTTTGGGAGGCGCAATCGGAATGGGTGCTGTAATGATGGCATTCAGACGCGGTAAAAAACCTGCTAATCCTGCAAAGACCGGTTTTTGGTCTCATTTGAATCCGAAAAACTGGAGTTGGTTTAATAAAAAATAAACATATTAAATAACCTTATTAAAATACCTTATTAAATTTATAACGCTCTTTATAGGGCGTTTTTTTTGTGTGTGGGGGTAAATGTATTGAGTTGGTTGAACATATAAGAAAATTAGCGTAAAAGGGCAGGTAAATGTATTGGGTTGGTTGAACACATAAGAAAATTAGCGTAAAAGGGCAGGTAAATGTATTGAACGGGTTGAACGCTTAAGGAGATTAGTGTATTTATGCTACAATATTCTTATGATAAAACTTGTAGCTACGGATATAGATGGGACAATATTAATACCGGAGGGTAAATTTACGGAAGGGGTTAAATCTTGTATAAAAGATTTGCAGGACGAAGGAGTTAAAGTTGTTCTTGTGACAGGCAGAATGAATAAGGCAGCTTTTCTTATCAGAGATGAATTAGGACTTAAAACGCCTGTTGTTTCTTATCAGGGAGGACTTGTTAATGATAACGGCTGTTATTTATATGAGCGATACCTTTCTGAATCTGATGCAAAGCAAATTATTGATTGGGCAAAAACGGAAAAAATTCATATAAATTTGTATAATAATGACATTTTGTATTCAGAATTGGATAATGCTGAGATTCAGCGATATACAAAAGTTCAACACGTAGATTACGTAGTTAAACCGTTTGAAGAGATAAAACTTGATAAAGTAAATAAAATTTTGGCGATAGATTATAATGATGCTGAGAAAATTCACAGATTTGAACAAGAACTTCCGGCGATATTTCCAAATTTATATATTGTAAAATCGACTCCATATTTTTTGGAATTTTCAAATCCTGAAGGCTCAAAGTTCTGTGCAGTCAAATTCTTGCAAAAGTATTGGGGTTTAAATGATAACGAAATTTTATCTATCGGAGACCAGAATAATGATATCGCATTGCTTGAAGCCGGCGGGGTGAAGGTTGCAATGGGGAATGCAACGGATAAACTCAAACAAATTGCAGATTATATAACGGATACTGTTTACAATGACGGTTTTGTCAAGGCTATGGAAAAATTTGTTTTATTGTAAAAAAGTAGTCAGTTTGAGAAAAAAGAATAGAGATATTGATAATTTTGTAAACTTTTGTAAACATTTTTTTAAAATTAGGCAATTTTTAAAGTTCCACAGATTTATTAAGTATGTGTGTAAAATACAGTCCGTTTAAAAAGAAAGAACAGGATTTTCGATAATCATTTGGTGTGTATAAACGCACCCTACCTACTACTATTTGAATTTAATATTTTCAGTCTATATTTATGTCAGCAAGCTAATAGGTCGGGTTTCAACCCGACAATAACTCTTGTGTACAACATCGTGCAAAAGTATGCAAAAATAGTAAGTAGGGTACAATTTTTTTGCACCAAATTTTCAAATCACCTATTTTTGTCCTTTTGTGTCATATAGGTTTTGTCTATATTTGAGGCAAATATTTACTCCTTCAAGAGTCTTTTTGAGGACATTTTTGTTACCAAAACCGGACATTTCGGACTTTTATGCTCAACCGACTTCCGACCATTTTTGTCATGCTGAACTCGTTTCAGCATCTTACAAACTTGGCGTGTTTACTATATTTTGGCAAGACCCTGAAATAAATTCAGGGTGACTGTACGCTTATTTCTTTCTGACAAAATGTCCTGTTAAAAGGTACTTCATAAAATTGGTAAAAAGCTGGATTCTTCGGTGCTTTGTACCTCTCAATAACAAAATATCTTCCGAGCAAACTGCTCAAAAAAATACAGCAAATGCGGTTCGATTGTAATTTAACATACAGAACAAGATGTAATTAACTATGAGATGGAGATTACAGGATTTTTAACAATTAATAAATATTTAATAGTTCAAAACAACTTTGGTTTTTTATATTATAAAAATTTTTCTTCATTTTATGATATAATAACTCTACTAAATATAAGTATTTTGGGGTGTTTATGGCAAATACAGTTTCTAAAATTTATGGTGATATAGCAGAGTTACTTAATGTTGCTCGAGCTAAAGCTTATCATGCTGTAAATTCAATTATGGTCGAAACCTATTGGAAAATTGGACAACGTATTGTTGAAGAAGAACAAGGCGGCAGTTCTAGGGCAGAATATGGAACAAAACTTATTGAAAATTTGTCAAAATACTTAACTGATACATTTGGCAAAGGCTTTTCTGAAGCCAATTTAAAGAATATGCGCCAATTTTACCTCACTTATCCTGAATTCGATACGCAGTGCGTAGCGAATTTATCTTGGACAAATATCCGTACAATTATAAGGATAAGCGACAAGAATGAACGAGACTATTACTTAAAAGAATCTGCTGCTGAAAATTGGACTTCAAGACAATTGGAACGTAATATAAAAAGTGGTTATTATCATAGGCTTTTATCAACACAAGAAAAATCAAACGATGCAGAAAGATGTTTGCCGGCTGTGGTTGATACAAAAGAATTTATTAAAGATCCGTATGTTTTAGAATTTCTTGATTTACCGGAAAATATTGAAGGCAAAGAAAGTGCATTAGAATCAGCGTTAATCAACAATTTACAAAAATTCTTGCTTGAGCTAGGCAAAGGTTTTTCTTTTGTTGCACGCCAATTTAGAATTAGTACAGAAACAGACCATTTTTATGCTGATTTGGTGTTTTACAACTACCTGCTCAAATGCTTTGTGGTTATTGATTTAAAAACTACAAAATTATCCCACGCAGAAATCGGTCAGATGGATATGTATGTCAGAATGTTTGATGAATTAAAGCGTGGTGCAGATGACAATCCGACAATTGGTATCATATTATGTACCGATAAATCTGAAACTATGGTTAAATATTCGATCCTTCAGGAAAGCCAACAAATTTTTGCAAGTAAATATAAAACTGTTCTTCCGACAGAAGAAGAACTTGCTGATATGATTCAAAAAGAAAATACCCTGCTTTTAGCATCAGAAGAATAATGAGTATAACATGTGGTTATTTTCAAAATGGAAATAACCACTTTTTGTTTGAAAATTTTAAGTTGTGTTTAAGTGCCATTTAATCGCTATTTACAAAATAAATGTGTTGAAATGATACGAATACACAAGATTACACTTGATGTTTCCCCAAATGCAATCGATTAATGTGTATGACCGAAAGGAGCACATTATGGCAGAAAAGGATTACAGGCTATACGGCACGAAGATTTTGAATTTAAAGACACAAGAAATCGGATTGCTGATTTGTATATGGGAAAACAAGTATGCTGATAAAACGGTCAATTTTGCCACTTGTGTTGATAAAACAGGCAAACGATACAATATTGAACTTGATAACATCAGAGGGTTTGAAGATGATTTTGAAAAATAAACTGACACATGAAACTTTAGATATTCCGTATTCTGAATTTAGGAAAAAATTTGCAAAAGAAATTCAGCGGATTTTCGGTAGGGCGCCGTGTGAGCGTAAGCGAACCCAGCCCGTAAGGTGTCGGTCGGACGTTACTCTGCCGGCACCCCGAATAATCCAAGACGGATGCCTTTGAAAGCTATCGCAAGACACAGTTAAATAAATATTCTTGGAACTTCAAAGATGACAACTCTTTGGAGTTTAATTTTTATTTTGAACTTCATTGGAACTTTAACCATTTTGGAAACTCAAACTGGTTTATAGAAAAAATGTAGCAAAAAATAATGAGAAAAATGGACGAAAAATTTAGTGATTTGAAGTAATGATAAAACTGTTAGTCATAAACAGGAAAAATTTTAATATATTTTCCTGTTACAATAAGAAAGGAGAATTAAGATGGCAACAGTAGAACCGATTAGAGACATTAATGACTTAAAAAAGTTGAGAATGTCTTATCTAAAAATGAAAGAGATTTATTATTTTTCACCGTAGGCACAAATTGCGGATTAAGAATCTCTGATATTCTATCCTTAAATGTAGGTGATGTTCGCGGGAAATCACACATTCAGTTGATAGAGAAAAAGACAGGAAAGTTTAAAAGATTCCCAATTAATACAAAATTAAAACCTATGTTTGAGGAGTTTACCAAAGGGAAAAAAGCCGATGAACCTTTATTTAAAACGATTTTCAAGCACCGACTTGAAAGAGTTGCAGCATACTATATTATTAAAAATGCATGCGAAGAAGCAGGAATAGAAGAAAAGGCTGGGACTCATACTGTGCGAAAAACATTCGGGTATCACCATTATCAAAGATTTAAGGATGTGGCAATGCTTCAAAAAATGTTTAATCATTCAAGTCCGCAAATTACATTGAGATATATAGGAATAGAGCAAAACCAAATAGAAGAGAGCTATTCAAACTTTATATTATAGCAAAACACTTACTATCAAAGGAGAACATTACATTTTATTTCTTATAACACTTTATGCATAATGTAATGAGACCTCTCCGTAATCCTATTTTAGCATAAAAATTTTTTTATTTTAACATCTTAGTTAAATTAAGTTAAGCAAATTTATTAAAAAAATCGGCTTTTTAAAAATAATTATTCAAAATCTCTTTATATTTTATACAAAAAGTAAAGAGATTTTATAATTTAGACTACGCTTGAGTTTCAGGGAATAAAATTTAAATAAAAATAAAAGAACATTACATTTTTTAATAAATATCTTTTTGCATAAATGTTTATGTTATTATGTATTTAGGCAAACGAATTTAATCTCTTAACTTTTTGTATATAAAGTTAAGAGATTCAACCGCAAATCAAGAAAATAGAACTACTTCAGAGATAATGAAAATATTAATGATTAAAGGTTTACCAATAAAAAGCATAAAAGATATAAAAAAAATTAAGAAAAAGTACAAAGAAAAAGAAATGTATTTAGACCTTTTAATGTTTCTTTTAGTCATTAATACAGGCTTAAAAATGGCAACAATTTTTGAGATGAAAGTTTCTCAGCTAAAAGGGAAAAAATATATTCCGATAGCAAAGGGAATAACGTTTTTACTAACAAATGAGATGAGAGAATTAATAAATATTGTAACAGCAGACAAGGAACCGAATGACTTTGTTTTTGCAAGGAGGATTAAGGACAAAGTATCAAGGTATGGTTATTACTGCAATTTTAAAGATATTTGTGCTGAACTCGGCCTTTATAATACATCTATTGATTCTTGGCGAAGGACATTTGGGTATCACTATTTCCAAAAATATAACGATTTATTTTTCTTGCAGTGGTATTTCAACCAGAATACTGCAGAACAGACAATGGACTTTATAGATGTAAAAGAGCCGATGAGCAGCCGTTTTAAACAAGGATTGGAATTATAGGAAGAGAGAAGAGAATGTTTAAAAGTTTATCAAAATCTACGTGGATAATGTTTTTGTTTGATTTGATAATTTTATCGTTATCAACATATCTTGTTGGTGCGTATTTTGGATTAAGTCAAGTTATTTTATTAATAGCAACAGGCTTAGTTGTAGTTGTCGGTTTAGGAACATTGTTTCTCAAAGGGAATTATCGTATAAGAGAGTTCAACCAAACATTCTGGAACTTTTACCGATTGTTTGAAGGTGCGATTTTTACTCATGTTCCTGTTGGAATTCTTTTATTCTTCCTTGTTGATAAATCAACTTTAATTAAATTTTTAGGGATAAATATTCTCATAATTTACCTCGCTCTATGCATTTATAGACTTTGTTTTCACTATTACCTTTTCAATTTTAAGACAGTTAAAAAGATTCTTATTGTGGGGGTAAATGAGAGAGCGAAAGCACTTGCTGATGAAATTATGAATAAGCCTGCACTCAGAATGGAAATTGTCGGTTTAGTCAGAACTGATGCGATTGAAAGAAAAATCTTAGAGATGACAAGAGAAGTTTTTCATCTGACAAAAGAAGAAGAAAGGGCTCTGGAAGCTGAAAACGAACAGGAAGAACTTGTTATGGATGATAAAGTTCCTGTTTTTGAAGACGGAAGAGATATTTACAATATTGTTAATAAAACAGAAGCAGATATTGTTATCTTTACTTACGCATCACAGCTTATGTCAGCCGTTCCTAGAGGAGTAAAAGAATACCTGATGCCGCAATTCTATGAGATGGTAACAGGCAAATTCTATATGGATTTTAAAAATGCCGTTGACTTCCGTTGTGAATTTTCACGAAAAAATACCTTTTGGTATGACTTTTTGAAACGTACTTTTGATATTATATCGTCTTTAATTATTCTGACTGTTACATTGCCAATAACGGCATATATTGCAATCAGAGTAAAACTAACAGACGGAGCAAGCCCGTTCTTTTCACAAACCCGTGTCGGACAAGACGGAAAAACTTTTGAGTGCTATAAGCTTAGAACAATGTATGTAAATGACTATGTGCCAAAGAATGCTGAAATGCTTAATGACGGTGCAGACAGAACAATACCATTCTGCAAATGGATACGAAAAGCTAAACTAGATGAAATTCCTCAAATGGTAAATATTTTGAAAGGCGAAATGTCTATTATAGGTCCTAGAGCAGAGTGGGAAAAATTCGCAAGCGTATTTGATAAAGATGTTCCTTTTTACAGAATGAGAAATTTAATCAGAGCTGGCTGGACAGGCTGGGCGCATATAAATATGAAAGCTGCTTATTCAACTGACGAAGAAAAAGAACGTCTTGCTTATGACCTTTACTATATAAAACACAGAAATGTATTTTGGGATATTGCAATTTTAGTAAAAGCAGTTTTCTTAGCTTGCGGAGGTAGACATAAATAATGGGCAGGAATGAAAATAAAAAAACAAAAGTTACTCACGTTTTCAGATATGCCTATCCTCATATTGGAGGAGTAGAGACTGTAATTAATCAAATTAATGACAGTCTACCAAATGAAGAATTTGAAAAAGAAGTTTTATGCTGCTCTAATACAGATAAATCATCTTTTGAAAATGGTGTAAAATATAATCGATGTAGATATTTATTGGAATTATTCAACGATACAATTTCTCTTGAATTCTTGTGGAAACTATCCCGTGTTAAAACAGATGTTCTGCATTATCATATGCCGTTTATATTCGGAATGATTTGTCATTTTATTGCAAGACCAAAATATAAAAAATTATATATAACTTACCATGCTGAACTAGTCGGGTATGACAAAATAATGAAATATTTTTGGTGGTTATATAAGTATTTTTATAAAATTGCAGACAGAATTCATGTATTATCACCGAATGTAATTTATAGTGACAAAATACTTACTCCATTTAAAGACAAATGTTACGTTTTACCATTTGGAATTGATACACAGGTTGAAAAAAAAGTAGAACAGAATAAAATCAAAGAACAATTTAAAGATAAAAAAATACTTCTTTGCTCCGGAAGGTTGGTGCGTTTTAAAGGATTTCAATACGCAATAGAAGCCCTGAAAAATATTGATAATGTTGTTCTTTTGATTATGGGAGATGGTAAGTACAGAGAAGTTTTAGAGGAACAAATTAAGCTCAATCAATTGCAGAATAAAGTTTTTTTACTTGGAGAAATCTCAGATAAAAACTATAAAAATGAAGTATTTGAAGCTTGTGATATATTTTTGCTCCCATCTATTCAAAGGACAGAGTCTTTTGCAATTGTGCAGTTAGAAGCTATGAGGCATGGCAAACCTATTATTAATACAAACCTTGGAACAGGAGTAAATTATGTTTCCGTAGATAAAGAAACTGGTTTGACGGTTGAACCTAAAAACTCAGAAGAATTAACAAATGCAATAAACAAACTATTAAATAACGATAATCTTTGTCTTGAATATGGGGAAAATGCAAAAAGAAGAGTAGAAGCATTATTCAATCTAGAAAGTATAAGAGAAAGGTATAAGGATTTATATATATGAAATTTGTGATAGAAGAAGCTTGGTGTTCTTGTGAAAAAAAAATAACAGGAATCGCTTTATTTTATAGACTTATGAAAAAAGTTGCTACAGAAGCAGAAATTGAACCTATTGTTTTTGATAAAAGTTTTCTAGCAAAAATTGACAATACTGTATTACAAAGACTGTTATATTTTATTTGGTTAAATACTGTATTTTTATTTAAGTTATTAATGCTAAATGATGATGTTGCAGTTATTGGTGTTAAATATTTTATTCCATTTATCAGACTCCCTAGAGTTAAATATTATCCAGTTGTTCATGATTTAATTGCTGTTAAATATCCACATAAAATACCAAAATCATCTGTTATAGTTTTAAGACCAATGATGAGAAATGCCGTAATTAACGGAGATAAAATTATAACTGTATCAGAAACAGCAAAAAAGGAAATTGCAGAATATTATAAAATTCCTTTAAGCAGAATTGATGTTATGTATAGTACATTTTCTTTTGATACAAAAATTAATCTAAATGAACAAGAAATATTAAATAAATATGAACTTGAAAATAGTAAATTTATTTTGTCTGTCTCATCATTACAAGGTCATAAAAATATCGATTCTTTAATAAAAGGATTTAATAATTTTAATAAAAAGTACGATGATATAAAACTTGTTATCGTTGGATCTGGAGATAATCTTGAGGATTATAAAAAACTTGCCTGTAAGAATGTTGTATTTACAGGAAGAATTGATGATGAGATATTGAAAGTTCTTTATCACAATGCATATATTTATTCATTTCCTTCATATCTTGAGGGATTTGGAGTGCCTATTATTGATGCTCAACAGTTTGGAGTACCTATTTTATGTAGCAATTTAGATGTGTTCAAAGAAGTTGCAGGAGAGAATGGTGCTATTTTTGTAAATCCAACTCCAGAAAATTTGGAAAAAGGACTAGAAGAGCTATTAAATCAAGAATTAAGAGAAAGACTTATACAATTTGGATATGAAAATATAAAAAGATTCAATATGGATGCAAAAGTAAGAAAGCTAAAAGAAATTTTGTACGGAGAGTAGGATGAAAGTTTTAATAGTTGATCCTCTATTTACAGCAAATGGAGGCGGTCAATTAATCTCATATAATACATATAAATTATTAAAAGAAAACTCCATAGATGCATATTACTGGGCTATGGATAAAAAACCATATTTTGAAGAAGATTATGAATATCAAAGTTATTTTACTAAATATTATGGTGGTGGCAAAGATTATATTAAAAATCCCATAAAATATTACTATAATAAGCAAGCTCAAAAAGACTTATCTAAATTTCTTAATGTTATAAAACCGGATTTAATTCATATAAATGGTTTATTTGGTATAACCCCTAGCATTCTGAAAGTCTGTAAACCTGCAAAAATCGTCGTAACACTTCATGGCACAGCAATTGTTTGTCCTGCCGGAACATTGGCAAGAAATAATAAAAATGTTTGTTGTAATGAACAATACTGCAGAAATGGAAAATTTTATAATTGTATTTTACATAATTGTACCGGAAATATTGAAGCAAATATTAGGGGAGTTATACGTTCTTACACGTACCAAAACAGTATAAAATATGTTGATTATTTTATTACACCTACTGAAAAATTCAAACAAACTGTTTTATTGATGACAGATAAAATTGAACCTTCAAAAATAAAAACTATTAATAACTTTTTACCTAAAAGTGAATTAAATAATAAACCTGTTTATACGAATCAAGGGTATTTTCTTTGCGTAGGAAGATTGGTTAAAGAAAAAGGATTTCAATACATATTAAAAGCTTTTGCAGATTTACCTCGTGACATAAAACTCCATATTGTTGGTAGTGGAAATTATGAAAAATTTTTAAAGAAATATGCGAAAAAAAATAATCTCTATAATGTAACATTTATGGGACAACTTTCAAGAGAGGAGTTAAAAAAAGAATATGAAGGTGCAATCGCTTCTTCTTCTTCTTCTTCTTTCTATGAGACGTTTGGTTTAACTAATATAGAGGCGTTTTCTCATGGCAAGCCAGTTATTGTATCTAATAGAGGAGGTTTAGCAGAAACCTGCGAGCATAATGTAAATGGTTTTTTAGTTGAGCCAATGGACACAGAGCAGCTAAAAGAGTGCATTTTAAAATATTGGAACAATCCCAAGCTTGCTATTGAACATGGTGAAAATGGGTATAAAAAAGTAATAAATAAATATTGTGAAGAGAAATACATTAAAGAAATTTTAAATTTATATAACAACGTACTAAAGGGAGCAAATAAATTATGAAAATAGATTTACAACATCTAATTTATTTACCTATTGCTCTATTTTTTCTACCGGCTTTTTCTTTTTATTTGCCGGGTGCGGATAAAATGTATAACATTTTTTTTCTAACAGTATATGTTGCATTAATTTTAATGTTTACTCAAAAAAACAAAAAATTATTTTTTATACTAAGGGCTTGTACAATGAAAACGCCATTACTATATTTTATAATTTTTCTTTTGTTTACAAGTGTAACATCTATATTGCTCTCAATATTTGGAGTGGCTGAATTTGATGACGTAACTAAAACAATTTTTATAAGATTTGTTTTTGGGATATTCCCTACTATAATATACTTTGTATGCCTTATTGCTGAATACATACAAATTAAAAATTTATTTAAAATAATCATTTTTTTATTATGGCTTACATTGATATCAGGAATTATTGCATATATAGGCAGATTGTTTAATATATCAATAATAAATATTATTTTTGATTTCTTAAATAATGCAAGAATTATGAATTTAAAAAGGGGCATCGGTACTGTGACGGCGGAATTATACTTTGCTAAAGGGCGTCGTCTAACTGGACTATTCCCTGAACCCGGTTATTTAGGACAATTTGTATGTATATTTTTGCCTTTTGCATATACATTTGCATCTGCAAAAATTGAAATTTTTAAAAATAAATATCTAGATTATACTATTAAGAAAAGTTTTATACCACTGGCTTGGATTAATCTAATTCTAACAATGTCACCTATAAGTCTTGTTTTTAGTGTTATTCTGACATGCATTTATTATCACAGACAAATATTAACCATAATAAAAAAATATAATATAGTAATAATTATTACATTTATCTATCTTTGCATATTTATATCTAAAATAGATTTTTCAGATACATATATTGAACGAATTATAAATGTTGTTACAAATATGAAATCATTTGAAGATTTTGCAGAGGTTGAACCTAATTTAGCGACAAGAATAGTTTGTTTTGTAAATGCATTATGTATTTTTGCAAAATCTCCTATTTTAGGCGTTGGTGTTGGTAATGTTATTAATCGTATTTATAGTCAATATTTGAATTCTCCAATTATATTAACACCGGAAATAATTGTCCGTTCTACTTTTTCCGAAGTTATGTACCTTGAAGGATTTATATATAATCTTTTAGCAGAATCGGGAATTATAGCAACGGGAATATTTTTATATTTTTATTATAAACTTCTCGCTCGAATTAGTTATATTAAAGGGTTTATCAAAAAACACACACTAGACTATTATATAGTTCATAGTATTAAATATTCATTAATAGCATGTTTTATAAACTTCTTTTATGAGTTGAGAATGACCTCCCAATATTTTATTTTCATAATAATTATTGCAACAATGTACATTTTTTATTTCAGACTTGATAATTTTAAGGAGAAAAGATGTGAATAAATTACTAAAGACTATAAAACGAGAACGTGAATCTAATTTTGAACTATTGAGAATACTTGCAATGCTGGTAATAATTGCCGGACATTTTTTCAACCAGGCACACATTGTTGAATACATACAACCCTTTAGTTTTAATCAATTCGTATCATTTATATTATGCAACTTCCATCGTATAGCTGTTAATTTATTCCTGATGGTCGGTTGTTGGTTTATGGTAGATAGCAGATTTGAAGCAAAAAGAGTTTTAAGGTTATATTCAAAATTATTCTTTTATACTTTTACCTTGCTTATATTTTTACTAACTGTTCATGCTCCTATAAAACCGTTAGAAATTATAAAAAATATATTTCCCTTCTGTGGCTGTGCATTGTGGTTTGTATCCTGTTATATATGCTTGTTATTAATTTTTCCATTTCTTAAACTGATAACAGAACAAACGCAGAAAGTACATTTAAATTGTATTATAATCCTTACAAGTATTTTATCTGGTTTTTCATTAATTTATTTCTATTGGTTTTTAAAAAATGATACATTTTATGCCAATATTCTTTGGTTCTGTTATATTTTTATTCTAATATCTTATCTAAAAAAATATATCTTTAATAAAATTAATTTGAATAAATACTTTGTTCTTTTTTTATCTCTTGGATTCTTTACAAGCTTTATTCTATTAAAACTCTTTTCATATAATTTAATGACATTAAATCTTATTTGGAAAATTTTATATAATTTCTCGTATGCAGCAATTAATGATATTAAGATGATATTCAATTTGATACCAGCACTGGGAATATTTTACTTTTTCACAAAATTAGATATTAAGAGCAATAAGGTTATAAATTATCTGGCAAGTTCAACTCTTGCCGTATACATAATCCACCAAACTCCCGGATTTTATAATTATTTATGGTTTCAAATATTTAAAGTCAACGCCATAATTGCAAATATGTCAAACACTGATGTTTGCGGTGGGGCAGCCTTTGTTAGTGGTAATTGTAACGACTTTAACCTTTGGCGGATGTACATTGATTGACAAGTTACAAACAAAATTTATAGAACCACATATTGTCAGATTAGGAATATACAAATACATAGAAAATTTACTAAACAATTTCTACAGGAGTTGTACTAAATTATGAATAATATAGCATTAATAACACAATTAAATAAATGTACCGGTTGTACTTGTTGCTTAGATTGCTGTCCTACTGGTGCAATAATGATGAAAGAGAATGAATATGGTTTTATTGTACCTGAAATTGATGAAACAAAATGCACAAATTGCGGTTTGTGTATTAAAAAATGCCCGCAAAATAATCACATAGGCAATAGTAATCAAGATGCAAAAATAATTGCAGCCGTAAATAAGAAACAAAACATAGTTTTACAATCTTCTTCCGGAGGGATATTTTCATTAATAGCAGAATATATAATAAAAAATAATGGAGTAGTTTTTGGTGCTGCATGGGATAAGGATTTTAATGTCAAACACAAGTTTATAGATAATATTAATGATTTAAAAGATTTAAGAGGTGCTAAATATGTACAAAGCGATCTTTCAACGTCATTTAAAAAAGTGAAAGCTTTTCTTGACGATAATCGTTTTGTATTATTTTCTGGTACTTCATGCCAAATTGCGGGATTAAAATCATATCTGGGAAAAGAATATGAAAAA
Source organism: uncultured bacterium (assembly GCA_902779645.1). GTDB lineage: Bacteria > Cyanobacteriota > Vampirovibrionia > Gastranaerophilales > Gastranaerophilaceae > CAG-196. Next base: position 169,816 of record CACZCH010000007.1, read on the forward strand.
TTGCTTACAATTGATTTAATTTGTCATGGTGTGCCTTCACGAAAAGTCTGGAGAGAATACTTAAATCAATTATTAACACAATTGAAAATAAAAAAAGAAAGTATTTCAGACATTAGTTTCAGAAACAAAGCAAAAGGATGGAAAAAATCATATTTTGTAATAAAAGATAAAGAAGATAAGGTTATTTATAATGAAAATTGGCGTCATAACAAATTTAACATAGCATTTGATTTATCAATGAACAATGCTTGCTTGTATTGCGATTATTCTAAAACTTCAAGAATTGGAGATATTTCAATTGGAGATTTTTGGGGAATAGAATATATAAATCCCAAATATTACAATAAAAATGGTACTTCTCTTATTATTGTAAACAATAAAAAAGGTGATTCAATAATAGAAAAAATTAAGAACGATATTGTTTTTTCAAATCCAATAAAATTAGAACAGGCAATAAAATCAAATTACAATATAGTTACTTCTTCCACAATGCATCCAAATAGAAACGATTTTCTTGATATTATAAAAAATGATACGTCAGATATAGAAAATAAGATTTTAAATTATTCATTAAATAATGTAATTCCGCAAAATAGCATATGTCTTTTAAATTATTTCTTTGAAAATACTAATTATGGTGCTTTAATGGTGTCTTTTGCATTAACTAGATTTTTAGCGAAATATGGCTATAAAACGATTCTTGCAAACAATGAACAACCTATATTTTCAATTGATAGACTGTTATGTAAACATTTTATAAGATTTAAACAAAAATACTTTAAATCAACTTTAGCTTTGAATACAAATCAAAGCTACTTAGACTTAAATAATTATTTTAATATTTTTATAGCAGGTTCTGACCAGATTTGGAATCCTAAATGTGCAAGTGCAAAACTAAGACACTTTATGTTTGATTTTGCAAAAACAGAAAAAATACTTATATCATATGCAGCAAGTTTTGGTGGAAATAAATTCTCTAGTGATAAAAAACTCATCAAACAAGCAGAAAAGTTACTTAGACGTTTTGATGCAATATCAGTAAGGGAAAAAAGTGGTATAGATATCATTAAAAAAACTTTCGGAAGTGATATAAATTGTATTCAAGTATTAGACCCAACTCTTTTACTAGATGAACAAGATTACATGGAAATATTAAAGGACGAACCGCTTGATGCATTACCCGAAAAATATATTGGACATTATATACTGCAAGATTCTTTTAATCATTACGAAATTGAAAAAAATACTGATTTTATGAATTTAATAAATCGTTTTAATATGTCATATGTTTCTACAAAATTTAATAAAATAAAATTAGATAATAAAACTTTATTACAATTTAAATCCTTTCCAAATTGGCTGAATCTAATAAAACATTCAACAGTATTTGTAACAGATTCATTTCACGGAGTTTGTTTTTCAATAATTTTTAAAAAGAATTTTGTCTATATTGATACAAAAAGCCACCTAAATGAAAGAATAATCTCACTATTAGATAATCTTGGTATTAGAGATCGTATTTTTAAATCATTTAATGAAGTCAATGTTGATTTTGTCTTGAATAATCCAATTGACTACAATACTGTTTATCAAAATTTAAATCAGCTACGAATACAATCAAAAGACTATCTTATAAGTGCAATAGAAAAATCAAAAGATAAAGATTATTTAATTGACAAGCTAAAAAAATCAATTGCTGAAAAAGATATAACTATTGAAAATTTAAAGAAATGGAATTTGAAAGAGATTCCTAAAACTTTTTATTACAGAATTATTAAAATTTGTGGGATAGTTTTAAAGAAAATGGGAACCTCCTTTGGAGTAAAAATCTTTAAATTGTTACCAAAACCGATAAAAGAAATTATTAAGAATTTAATATCTTGGAGTTAAAATTGGATAAAATACTTAAATTAATAAACAATAATTTATACGCATTATCTTTGTATGCAAGACAAATTGCAGGTACTTTGATATTATTTGTGATTGCCAGATATCTCTTAGTATATGATTTTGGTTTATTTTCAAGTTATAGAAATATTGCCGTTTTTTGTTTGATGTTTGCAAATCTCGGTTATGCAGACTATATACTTGTATCTTCAAAGGCAAATACAAAAGAAGTTAAATTAAAAATTGCATTATTTATGCAAAATGCCATTATTCTCAGTTTTCTGTACATTATATGTTCATTATTTTTTAAACTGGAGAGTCATTTATTATTTGCCTTGATTATCATAAGAACCTTTTTTGATACAACATTCTTTGGATTGATTCTTCCCTTCTTTCAGTCTGAAAAAAAATTCCTTCAAATAGCAGTAATTAATATTATATATGCTGTTTTTATAACATTAATTGCTGGTATTTCTTATACATTAAAATTATCACTTATAAAATTTTTACTACTGAATATTTTATTGGGAAGCATCAATTTTATTCAATGCTCTTATTATGCAAAAATAAATTATTTGATTGTATTTAAATATTTTCACAAAATTTTTAAAATGTTAGATAAAGAAATTTTTTCATATATAGGTGTAACAATAGCATTTTATTTATATGCTCAAATACCATCATTATTTGTATCACTTACACAAAAAAAGGAGAATGCAGCTATATATTTTGCAGCATTTACAATTGCTTCGGTTGTCGGGCTATTGATAACAGCTCAATCACAAAAAATGGTGCCTGATATGATAAATGCTTCAGCTATTAAAATAAAAATAATAATAAAAGAAAATTTAAAATTTATTTTACGTATAACTACATTGTTATTTTTATTATTTGTATTACTAGGGAAACAAATTCTATTGTTGCTTTATGGGCAAAACTATTATGCAAATGCATATTTTATATTGTTAATATTAATGCTAGGCAATATTTGTGTTGCAATAGCCGCTGTTTTTGGAACATATATAACAGCATCAGGAAACCAGAGAAAAAAGATTCCAATGCAACTAAAGGCAACTTTTTGTACAATATTAGGAATAACTATTTTTTACAAATTTGGGATTTATGCTGCAGTAATTGCTTATTTATTTGCATCTATATATACAGCTTTTCAATACACTATTTTTACATTACAGGAATTAAGAAATAAAAAAGGAGAATATTGATATGAATCAACAAATTTACTACGACTTTGATGAAAATTATGAAAATAGCTTGAACATAGATTTTCATAAAATTTTATGTATTTTACTAACAAGAAAAATTTTAATTATTAAAGTGTTTTGCATTACTTTATTATTTTTTATTTTACTAACGTTTGTATCAACAAAAATATGGAAAGTTGATGCTGATTTATATATAAATAAATCAAATAATACAAATATGACGGAATTTAATCCATATTTCATTGATGAAGTTGGTAGTTTAGCATTAAATTCTTTGTCAGATAAAGTTATGATGAATGAGATGGAACTTATGCAATCACCGCTCGTTATTGACAAGGTTATTAAAGAGAATGATTTAAGATATAAAAAGCTATATGGAATTTTTACTACAGTTAAAACAGGAGAATATTTATCTACTGATAAATTCTTAAAAAAGAAAAAATTAAAAATAGAAAACAAAAAAGGAACAAATATAGTTTCTATATCCTATAAAAGTAAAGATAAAGACGAAGCATATGGAATTGTATCTTCACTCATTACAAATTATATAGAACTACATAAAGAACTAAACAGTGAAAAATCAAAGTCAGATAAAAAAATTATTGAATCCGAGTACCAAAAAGCAAAAGAAGATTTAAATAAAAAAGTAAGTGTAGCAAGTGGTTTACCAACACAAACTTTGACTGGAACAGGCAATCTTGCTGCAATGAGTGCATTCTCTCGTTCTGCTCAAAATGCTATCTCAACTCTTAGAGGGCAATACTTAGCAGGGGAAAAAGCAAGGGTAGATATTAATGAGGATGCTTCAAAAGTTAATCAACTTGCACAAAAACTGGAGTGGGCAAGATTGGTAGAAGAAATGTCAGACTCTTCTAAAGTTCTTGTAATTAAAGAACCCAGACAACTAAAAGATTGGGAATGTACTTCACCAAAATTGTTTACAAATATTCTTTTAGGCATAATTCTTGGTGCAATATCCTCTCTGATAGCTTTAATTTTCGCGGAAAAAACAGATAAAAAACTTACTTATTCTATGCTAGGTGATAATATTATTTACAATTTAGATAAAGAATTTCAATCCCTTTCAATAGAAGTTATATCAAATGCTGACAATAAGACCGCTTTTGTTTTCTTTGAAGAAATGTCAAAATATACATTTGAAAAATTTAAAGATTTTGTAAATGTTGTTCCATTAAAAGCAGACATTTCAAATTCTTTCAAAGATGCTTTAAAACATGCGAATAGTGTTGTTACTTTTGCAAGTATTGGTAAGACTTCAAGTGAAGAATATAAACTTGTTAAGAAGATGATAACGAACCTTGGTAAAAATATTATTTACGAGGTGCTTGTATAGAATAAATTACAAACTTTCATAATTAGTTGGGTTTATCCCCAGAATTTCTCGTTCAATCATTTGAACAAACTCTGGGGTTAAGCCTTTTTGTTCCTTTTTGGGTGTTTGTTCTTGTTGCAAAGAATCGGTATATTGTTTAACAAGTGGTATTTCCTTTAGGATATTAATCAAAGAATATATCTCTGGTGGTGGAGTTTTTTGATTTTTCTCAATATCGGTTGATATTTTTTGCATCATTTTTCTTACAAAGTCCAAGAGTTCCTCGCTAAAGCGGTATTTTGTATGTTCAACTTCAAACCGCTTTTCATCCCAATTATGTTCCTTTTTCCAATAAAATAAAATTCTGCGAGAAAATCCGAGTTCCATCCCAATCTTCGCCAGAGATTTTTGATCGTAAATATACATATGTTCAGCTTGTGTCAGTTGGTTGTATTTTGTCATAGTTATACCTCAAAAATTATTCTGTCTAAACTGTATTCATTCTTTTTTGTTAGTCTTTTTACATAAAAATTTGTGTAATTTTTAATGATTCCTTCTGATTTACAATATTTCAAAAATTGCTTTAATAAAGCCATTGTATTTTTTAATCTTCGTGGCTTAAAATCTCTTTCTAAAAATGCGTTATAAATAGTAATAATATCCTTTGTTTCAAATTTAGTAAATATCTTTATTTCTTCATCATTCAGAACAGTACGGTATTCCCGAACAGTTGAATATTTATACTGAGGCAGAAGTTTTGTGTAATCTTCCGTTCTGTTGAGCATTGCAAACCAACGGTGCAAACTTCCGCGAGATATTTTTCCTAAAATCTCATATAGATGACTATTTGATGTATTATGCAATTTCACAAAATCATAATCAGCTTGAAGTTTGTTTTGAACTTGTTTTCTAAATTCAAGCCATTGATGAACCACATCAAGTCTTGCGAGTGCGATTTGTTTACATTTTTCGGGTGTGAAGTTTGTCATATAAATTACCTCACATACATTAATGTCTCTGGTTCGGAGAAACATCAAGTCCTAAATCTCTTTTCCGCCTGTCAAATCAAAGATTTGAAACGGCGGCATCGTAGTGTTTTGTGCCCTGCTCGTCTTGCCCCCTGTCCCCGCCATCTGCGGGGCGGGCAAGCCGACACCGGCACTTCACACCGGCTCACGCATCTTAATCTCAGAGACATTTCGATACATATCAAACTGAAAGATAAATTATTTTTGCACTATATTGCAATTTATTGCACTCCGCTTAAAGCTAAATTCCATGCTAAATAGACCCTGAAACAAGTTCAGGGTGACAAGTTTTTAGTGCAAAAGAGTGCAAAAATTGGGACAAAAGTGCAAGAAAAACCTGGTACATCTCTACACTATAAATCTGCCTCTATCGCCCTATAATTAGACATCTCTGCCTCAAAAAGTCGCATCTAATGTCCACTGAGACTATATAGTGCCTCAGAATAATGAAATATCTTCCGAGCAAACTGCTCAAAAAAATACAGCTGTAAAGACACACTCTAAATGATTATTTGTAACAGGGTAAATGATTATTATACAATTATAAAAATCTTAATAAGCACCTGTTAAAATTTCTTCAAGCATCGGTTCAATTCCTTTAGATTGCAATGATTCTATCAAATGTTGAGCAAAAAATCTATTGACGGTGTATGCAATATACCTTAAATTTTTTGCAGCAAGTTCTTTAACGACAAATGGCAGTGAATCTTCTTGTAGTACCAAGTACATTAGGTTTGCTATTGAGTCAAAATTTTCAAACTTACTACAAAGGTGTTCGTAATATTTATCAATGCCCAGAATTATATCATTTGCGTGATTTTCTTCCTGTTTCATATAATTTATTAATATTTCTGGAAAACCTTTCATATAATTTATAAGATTTCTGCATATTTCCTCACTTGATAATTCAGAAATATAGGTTTCTATCTCTTCATCATATTGTTTTAAAGAAATTTTTTCTAATATTTGTTCTTTATTTTCTACTTGAAGATGATACGCAATAGTTTTTTCTATATGTTTTAGAAGCTGCTCTGCATCTTGGTGTCTAAATAACGCATTATCGTTCGTAGCTTTTTCTGCTGCATTTTTAAATTGATGGTGATAATTTGTAGAATTTCCTGTCATTATATAATTGATTAGCCTGCCAAGAGAAAAAACATCACTTTGCTTATCTGCTTCTTTTAATTGCATAAATTGTTCCGGGGCACAATATCGTAATTGTCCTAAAGAATTTGTCATACAAGTTTGATGAGAAGTAAAGATATTTAAATCTTTTCCTAAACCAAAATCTGCGACCTTTAAAATACCATTTAATATAAAAATATTATTGGGGCTTATATCTCTGTGAATTATATTTCTTTTGTGAATTTCTGCAAACAAATTTAATATTTGTCGAACACATTTAATCTTAATTTCATTATCTAAATAGGAATTCTCTATATATTGTTCTAAAGTTTGTTCAGCTTTTTCCATTGTATAGGAGCAGCTATCTTCATAATAATCATAAACTTTTATTATAGCCTGCAAATTAGAAAGGGATTTTGTTATACTATATTCTCTTTTAAATCTGCTGCGAATTCCGTTATCAGACAAATATTCGTCTTTTAATTTTTTTACTATCAGACCTGTTGACTTTTGAAGATATACATTAGCAAAACCGCCACTACCAATAAATTCCAAATCAAGATTTTGTTCCATAAAATTATATTCTTCACCATTTTTTATAATTATGAACGCATCTGAATTTATTGTTTTATTAAATTCATTAAATATTTCTTCAGATTTTTTCGCAGCATCAGGCTCTGAACATTTCCAATCTTGTATAATATATCTTTTGCTTAAAATGATATTAAAAAACTTATTTATTTGCTGGGCATTATATATATCAACAATCTTGTCATAAACATATCTCCATCTTGAAGGAAATCCCTGACCATACATATCGTGATGTCCAAAATATTGATTAAAGAAATTAACAAGTTTGGGACCAGACTTATACGTATATAAACTGCCAATATCCCCACAAAAGATTTCAGAAATTCTTTTTATTGTTTCTTGTGATAGCAAATTTACTCCTTTTGCTTACAGATTAACCTTAAATTCTGTCCAATCTTTAACAGGCAATTCAGAGAATTCGACTCCATCTAATGCCTCAAAGTGTTTTCTTCCGCAATTTATTTTTAATCGCTCTGTTGGTCTTAAATCAAATAAACTTGTTGTACCTTTTGTTTCAAGAATAAAGTATAATTTTTGTTCTCCGTCTTTTTCCAAAAATACTGCCCAGTCAGGATTATATGATCCGATTGGTGTTTCAATCTTGAATTTATCAGGAATTTTGAAGAACATTTTTACATCGGGATCTTCGTCTAATTTCTCGGCAAAAGGTTTTTCTACAGTTTTACTATCGTATAAAACATAATCATAAACGCTGTGTTCAACCTTAACGGCATTTTTATCAATATATGCAATAAGTTCATCCGAATCAAATATCTCTTGTGCGTAGTATTCTTCCCCTGCAAGTTTTACATATTTAATTCCGTCAATCGCCATATTGTGACGATTTCTTGTAATAATTTCCATTGCTTTTTCTAAAAACGCTTGCGGATTATTTATAAAGTCTTTTATTCTTCCGCTTCCGTTGATGATTTTTATTACTGTTCGTCTTGAAAGTAATGTTTCAGATGAAATTAATCGAATGATATCAGGTAAAACTTGATATGTGCCGGATATTTCGGAAGAGCGAATGTGTTTTTCGGTATATGAAACTTCTGCTTGTTCGATATTAATTTCTGCTGTTTGAGAAACTAATTTTGCTTTCGGGATCGGTGGCATATCTTTCAATTCTTCAATACAATTTTTTATTAGAGTTTCAGTATCAATCGTAACTCTGTATGTGGTTTTTTGTTTAATTCTATTCCACAATTCTTTAAATTCAGGCGATAATAAAACTTTTTGTTTTAATCTTACTGTAACTTCATTATTTGCATCGTGAATAACAGGTCTGTTGTCAGCTTTTTCTAATGCCTGAATAATTGCTCTTTGTGCCGCATTTGAATATCTGTTTTTCAAATCCAAAATTCCTGCCGCAAGTTGAGCCTTCATTGTATCTTTGACTTTGCCTTCTTTAGTGATAATTTTCTTTTCTTTTAAATCTTCGTAAAGTTCCTGTGCTTCTTCATGAGTGAATGATTTTTGTTCAACTTTAACCTCTGTACATTTTATTGTTTTGAATTTATCAAGCGAAATCGGTTCAGAGTGTCTTTCTTTTATCTGCTTTTTAATCTCTTTTTGCAATGGTTCAGCAATGTTTGGTATTTCAACTTTTTCAATATCCGCATCTTTGTTAATGTTGCCGTCTTTATCAATTACACCCTCAACCATCAATGCACCATAAGCCATTGCCGCATCAGTTTCATCCATTTGATGTTCAACTTCAACTTGTTCCTGCCAAGTTAAACCGATTAAATTACTTAATTGAAGAACACCGAATTTAGCACCAGTTTCATCTTCAATTTCTTTTTGTAATGTGCTTGCAAATTCAGCGAAACTTTCATTTGCCATAACGTGCAGAATGTTTATATTTCTATCTTCAATTCTCTCACCGTCTTGATTTACACATAATCTTAAACCACGACCGACTTTTTGCCTGCAAGTGAATGTTGATTTTTGTTCAATCAAAGTGCAAACTTGGAACACGTTTGGATTATCCCAACCCTCTTTTAATGCAGAGTGTGAGAAGATAAATCTTAACGGGCATTCAAAGGACAATAACCATTCTTTATCACGCATAATTGTGTTGTATGTGTCATCATCGGCTTGAGTATCGCCTTTAGTATTTTTATAAATACCTTTTTTATCCTGTGAAAAATATCCGTTGTGTGCTTTTGCAACATCCGTATTAAACCATTTTTTAAGTTCTTGATATTTTGGTTTATTGATTAATTCTTCGTAGCACTCTTCAAACATTTGTGCGTAAATACCTTTTTCGCCTGTTTCTGTGCGGTATTTTTCAACTCTGTCAATAAAGAATAAAGACAGGACTTTAATTCCTTTATCGTGGTAGCGGAGTTCTTTTTCCAAGTGAGTTTCAATGGTTCTGTAAATTTGTGCTTTTTTGATTATATTTTCATCAATACTACCGATGGCTTTACCGAGATTAACTGTTTCAGAGTTTGAAAATTCAATGCATTCATAATCTTTAGTACAGTCAATTCCCTCAATTACATACCCTTCATATAATTCTCTTCCTGATAATTGATACAAATCCGCTCCCGGCTTTACGGTGAAAGTTTGTCTTTCGACTTTGGCATCTTGTTTTTGGACATCAATTTCAATTTTGGCAGAGAATCCGTTTTCGTTTGAAACAGATTTGAGCATAATATAAGGTTTATTGAAATCATTTGCGACCGAATTTGACGATACACAAATCTGCTTAACAAGTCCCATTTGATAAGCATCAATCGGAGTTAAGCGATATAAAAGGTTAATTTTTTCTCTGTGCGTTGCACTATATCTAAAAACTGCAAGCGGATTAAGTGATTGAATTGCATCTTTTGCCTTTGGAGTATTATCAACGGACTGCGGTTCATCAATAATTACAATCGGATTAGTTGCCTGAATATATTTTATAGCCGCTTCGCCATTAAGTTTATCTTGCTCTTGGTTGATGATATTTTCAGCTTTTTTGAACGCATCAATATTTATAACCATTATTTCTATATGGTCAGATGTCGCAAACTGTTTTACATCGGACAATTTAGACGAATTATAAATAAAATATCTGTAAGGAACACCGTCATAGAGGTTAGAAAAATGCTCTTGTGTAACCTGCAAAGACTTAAACACACCCTCTCTGATAGCAACAGACGGAACGACAACAATAAATTTAGTGAACCCGAATCGTTTGTTTAGTTCGAGTATTGTTTTTGTATAAACATAAGTTTTACCCGTTCCTGTTTCCATTTCTATTGAATATTGGCGGTTTTCATAATCACGAGTAATCGGGAGTTGATTACGTTTTTGAACGGTGTGCATATTTTTTATTAAGTCATCTTGAGAAATTTCAAGTTTGTTACCAATCCCGAATTCACTCATAATCAAATCAAAATTCCCGACATTACTATCAATTGAGAATGTCATTTTTGCTTTCTCTTGTCCGATAAATAAGTCTGCAACTGAATTTACTGCATCAGATTGGAATTTTTGATTTTTAAATTTTAACTTCATTTATTAAAAAATACTCCTTATTCATAGTAATATTCACGAGGTACGACATCATCTATAACCTCGTTTCTGTAACCGTTTAGTTCGTCAATCATATCGATTAAAAAGCCGGTTATGTTATACAAATTATTAGAAATCTTTTTAACCCATTTATGAAGTTCGACCATATTTATGGTTACATTTTGGTGTGAAACATAAAAATATTCTTTATTTAAATCAGATTTTGCATCTTTGGGCAGAGGATATCTTGTAAAAGCCACATCATCAGAGTATTTATAAATAATATTTATAAACTGCAAGACTTCTTTTAATGCCTTATATAAATCAGGATCTCTGTCAGAATCGTTTCTTACTTTGCTTATTGCCGTTTGACACATTTGTTTTATGTCGTGGTCTCCCTCGATTTTACTATCGGGAAGCTCTTCTAATACAAAGCCTTTTAATTTAAAATATATCGGATACATCGAGTTGATGGCTTTTAAGTATAACTCAACAGCGTGTACGATATTAAAAAGGATAGGAAATATCCATATATCTGCTTTACGGTCGTTATTATTATCAAGACATTGCTCAATTAAATTATTTGCAACTTCAAAATACCCCTCTGCTAAATTGCAAAATTGCACTTCAATAGAATCGTGCGGAGAAAAACGCCAATTCAAAAATGAATACTGTCTTGTTCCGACACCACCTTCATCAAAAAAATCTTTCAATTTTTCTTCTTTTAATTGATTTGACATTTTCTATAATATTTCCATTTCAATATCTTTGTCTTTGAGGATATAGTATGCATTTGATAAAGCGGAATCATCTGCAAATGCTTCCTCAGAAGTTACGATTTTGGCAGGAGTGTATTCATCGCACATCAGACGAATATCATCCCCTGAAATTCCGTTTTCGCCTTTGTCTGTGCAAACCAACACAAGACAATCTTCACCGATAGCAAAAGCTTCTTTATCGTTAATTTTTATCGGAATCACTTTGTAATCTAAAGGAATACCGAGTTTAAGCATAACCTCATAAACCAAATCTTCAGGTGTTCTTCCGACTTTAACTGTATCAGCCATACCTAAAAATCTTGTTTTTAATTCCTCTTCATCTTCAGTCGGTGTGGAATCCCATTTTGCAAGATTTGAAGTATCAAGTTTGAATACTCTGAACCCAATATCAAGCGGTTGTTTTTCCTCTAACGATAATTGATTAGTTGAATTTTCGGTTAATTTTTTGCCGGCACGTCTTATACGCTCCTTACCTATATCACAAATAGTTTTATAATTATATTTATATGCCTCAGACTTTTCATCACATAATTCAGGGAGTTGTATTAAAATAAATTTTCTATTACCTCCATCTTCTTGATTTAACTGCATAACAGCGTGAGCAGTAGTAGCTGATCCTGAAAAGAAATCTAAAACAATATCATCATTTTTTAAATTTGAAACTCTTATAATATCTGATAAAAGTCCAACAGCTTTCGGACTTTCAAAAGATTTTGCTTCCATTAATTTTCGATACTCTGATGTTGCGGTATCTGTTGTATATTTGGAGTCTAATAGATACGATTTCATTTTTGTTGTTTTTTCTTCGCCATTGTTATTTAAATAAACTTTCTCATAAATATCATATTCGTTTCTGCCGGCTGTCATTCTTATTTCTAATAAATTTGTTTTACTTAAAAAAGTTTCTTTTCCCCAACGCCAACGACCTTCCTGACCGTCAGATAAATGAGGAATTATAACAATTGGATTTATAATTTCGTTTTCATTAAGCGTAATCTTTTTTGTATTTGGATCGTAATATACAGGGTAGAACATATTTGGTCTATCTGTCCTCAGTGCACCTGATCCTCTTTTTCTTAATCCTTGTAACCTGTATTTACCATTTTCATCTTCATACTTAAATTCTGCAATTTGTTCGGATGATAAAGGCAATCCTGTTGCATCAAACTCCCCAGATTTTGCATAAACTAATAAATATTCGTTAGCAGTTGCAATATATTTGCTATCACTACGACCTGCAATATTATTTATGACCGTAATTTGTGCAACAAAATTCTCTTCGCCAAATACTTCATTACAAAGTTTCTTTAAATTATCAATTTCATTATCATCAATCGAAATAAAAATTACACCATCATCACGAAGAAGATTTGATGCTAACCTCAAGCGTGGGTACATCATATTCAACCAATTGGTGTGAAATCTTCCCATTGTTTCAGGATTAGATTTTGTTGTCTGTTGGGTAATCTCTTTATATTTTGCCATTGGATCAGCAAAATCATCTTCATAAACAAAGTCGTTTCCTGTGTTATACGGAGGATCGATGTAAATCATTTTTACTTTTCTGAAATAAGCGTTCTGTAATAGTTTGAGGACTTCTAAATTATCACCCTCAATATAAAGGTTTTTTGTTGTATCGAAATTTACACTCTCTTCTTTGCATGGGCGGAGTGTTCCTGTTGAGCGTTTCCCTGCAATTTTATAGCAGTTTGATTTGCCTTTCCATTCAAACTTGTATTTTTCAAAATCGTTGTCGATGTATTCACCGCAAAGGTTCAGCAACTTATCAATATCAAGTTTGCCGTCATTAAAGCATTGTGGGAATATAGATTTTAATTTTTCTTTTTCGGATAACTCTATATCCATGCTCTGTCCGCTTATTTTTTCGATACCTTCAACCATATAATTATTACCCCTTTTGAAATTATATTACCATGAAAATAGATAACTTTTACTCTGCTTTAACGATGTGAAGTTTGAATTTTGCACCAATTATTACATTGAAATTATAATCGTTTGTAAGCTCCTGAATTGCCTCATCAGTTTCAACATCTACTTGTGCTTTATCAAAAAACAATCCCTCTTCTTTTTTTAGTAATTCTTTTTGTTTCAGTTTTAATTGTTTTGTTAATTTTAATTCTTCCAAGCGGTCAGAATTCTTACTGTTTAATTGCTTTTTCATTGTTTCAATTTCGGTTTTAAGGTCGGTCAAATTGAGTTCAAGAGCAGACTTTTTACGTCCTGCAAGCATTCTCAATTTTTCAACCTCGTAAGCAATAGAACCCTCTTTGTTCTTGAAATATTCCTGTAAAATTTCATCCTTTGATATTTTATCATTCAAATTAAACTCAAACGGCTCAAGTAAACTCCCCATTCGGATTGTATCAAAGCCGTTGCGTTCTTCTATTTTTACAACAGGAAGATTTAAAAGTTCTCTGCACTCACTATCTGACAATGTTCTTCCGTCTTTTGTCTGCCCGATTAAAATATGCTTGTGTGAAGTATTATCTTTTGAAGTTATTCCGACATTATAATAACCAATCTCAACAGGCTCAATATCAGAATTTACATAAATTTTTGCTTCCTGTGGACAAGCCATATCCATCTCTTTTAAGATTCCTTTTGAAAATACAGAGGTTAACGCTATTCTGCCTCGTGCCGGAGAAAAGTCTTTATTCATTCCGTACTGCTGATAGCCTTTATAATCCTTTAAAAATCTGTCATCTTTGTATGAAAATAAATATGGTCTGTTATATCCCTCGATAAGTTTTAATGTTTTATTCTCGTCATCAATTTCGTACCAACCCTCTTTTATATTAAGGAAATAATATTTTACAACCTCCCACAAATCTTTATTTATCTCATCGATTTTATCTTCCATATATTTTGGATTAATAGAAACTTTATCGGCTATTGATTTTGTAAAAGTTGTGAACAGGATATCTTCAGTCCTATCGACAAGCTCTTCGTTTGCCTCTTTATTAACTGCAAGATTATTTTTGAAAGCATCTTGAACCTCTGTTGAACTTCTGAAATTTTGCAATACCTCTTTTATTTTTGTATCAAAATTCCCGACAATATCATCACTCATTCCGAATATTTCGTTGAACTGCAAAGTCCTTTTATTGATGAGTTCCAAGATACGAACATCGGCAAAGTTTTCTTTACTCAACATATTTATTACCAAAACATCGGAGTCTTGTCCCTGACGATGACACCTGCAAATTCTCTGTTCAATCTTGACCGAATCATACGGCAAGTCGTAATTCACAACAACAGGACAGAACTCTAAATCTATGCCCTTTGATGCCTCGTCATTTGCTATCAGGATTTGAATTTCATCATCAAATCGGAATTGCTCGATTGAATCGTTGTCTTTGTATTTTATGGTGTTATAACCCTGACCTAAAAATATCTTGTATAAATAATCAAATGTCAGACTGTGTTCGACATAAATTATTGCCTTTTGATTTACTTTCATTGATTTTAAGTGATTGAAAGTCGTTTTTAATATTTTCAAAAGTTCTGTTGTCTTTGAATTTATATGAATATCATCTGTGAGTTTTTGTATCTCTTCCAATATGGCTTTTTCGTGTCCGTAAGTCCTTTTTATAGCACCGTCAAGAATATTTGAAAATGCTCTTGGCGAAGATGAAAGCGATTTGAAAAATAATAAATTCAAATTGTAACTGTCCATTTCAGGATATGCCGCTTTGTCATCAGACAAAATATAAGCAGAAACTAATTTATAAATAAGTTTCTCTTCCTTTGATAATTCATAATCAACCGTAATCGGTATTCTGCGTGTGAAATTCACATAATCCGTTGTTTGAACTTTTAAAGTCCTGAAACAAAACTGCGAAACCCACTCTGTAAGTTCTTTGTATCTTTCAGGTTGTCTGAAATATCGTTTATAAAACCAGTCAGCATCAGGCAAGACACTTTCGTCAATAAAATGAATAAGCCAATAAATATCCATAATACTCATAGTGATAGGAGTCGGAGTCAGGAGTAATTTGTAAGCATCACCGACTGCATCTTTTAGAGTTTGCACCATTTTGTTTTCCGGCTTTGATAAAACATCTGCTTCGTCAAAAATTACAAGATCCCATTCCCTTTCTTTAACTGCAAGTGCGTGTCTTGTTGCTATGTCGTATGTTGTAATAACAATCCTGACTTCATCAGGCAGAGTTTTTGAATTATTCCAAAACACAAACGGAACGGTCGGGAAGTCTTTTTCTAATTTTCGTCTCCATTGAGGAACGAGGTTCGGAGGTAAAATCACAAGAATATTAGGTTTTCCCTCGTACCATTTCTGACAAGCAACCAAAAGTGCCTCGTAGGTTTTACCTAAAGATGCTTCGTCACATAAAATACACCCCTGCAAATAATCGGAACGCAGGGCAAATCGTGCCGCCATAATCTGATACGGATAAATTTTGGCATTAGAAGATGCATAAACCGGCAGGAAGTTTTTATCGTCAGCAAGGCTTTCAAGACGATTAGCCTCAACAATTGCAGAATATTTTGATTGAAACTTTGTTTTCACTTCCATCATTCTGTGCTTATTTTAGCATAAATTAATATGATATTTTAATTATTAAATAGCTTTTAAATAGTGTTTGAACTAACATTGAACGGTATTTAAAAATCTTCACGAAGCATATCTCTTACCATTTCTTGTATTATACTTTGTTCGTCTTTTTTTATTTCATCATCTATATTAAAAGTTTTTCTTGCAATTTTCAAAAGCTCTTCAACCTTATAACTTACTTTTTTCTGTTTTAACAGTTCTTCAGTGAGGTTTATAAAAATATTAAGTCTTGAAGGGTCAATGTTGTAGTGATTATCTATATCCGTATGGAAATCATCAAGCATTTTTCTGACAAGTGCGTAAATTGCATCTCTCGAAATTGTATTCACTTTATAAAATCCGTCCCGCTTTATGCCCCAATCTCCGGAAGCTTTCCATCTCCGGATAGTTCTATCCGATACTCCTATTCTGTGTGCAATTTCTTCTTCTGTTATAAATTGCTCAACATACATTCTCTCTGCTATATCGTAAAATTGCTTTCTTTTCATTATTAGCCTATACCTACTTTCCCTTCTGCAAGCAATTTATCGGTTTCAAAAAGATAACAGTTTTTATTTTTTTCGGTATCTTTTATTACAATTTTTGTATCTTTTTCTTTTTTATTCTTAGCTTGTTCCATTTCTTCTTTGTATTTTTTTTCTTCTTCCGCCAATCTTCTATCAGTTTCCCAAAAATAAAATACCGGCTCTTCTTCTCGATTTTTCTTTTCAAGTTCTGCAGCTAACAGAAATTCCGATAAATCTGCGTGTCCGAATTCATCCATTTCCTTTTTCTTTTGAATTGCTTTGTCCATATTGGTATTAGCGATTTTTGTTACTTTAACATTCTTCTTAAATTCTCGTTCAACACTTCTGTATGCAGCCTTATAATTTTCACATTTTTCTGTCAAAGATATTGTTTTATCCTGCTTAATATATGCTACTGCGGTTTTTAAATTACGTTTCTTTCTTGCCATAGCTTCTTTGAACTCTTCTTTGGAAATTTTATCGGCATATAATGCTGCAACGGAATCCGCAACTTCAACTGTGCCGACAAATTCATCATTGTCGGATTTGAATGCCCACGCTTCTTTGTAATTGTTTATATCTCTTCGTAGATAAACTCGCAAGCCGGTTTTATTAATCATCCAATCGCTCCAGTAAGTAATCCCCAGAGTACTATCTTTAATTCCGTTTCTGCGAACTGTATAATCTTTTGAAGTTCGCATACAGAATAATTTTAAAGCATCTTTAGAGGTAACAACTTTTTCTTTGTATTCTTCATAAAATAATTCGTCCGGACATTTGCCCAAAAGATTTTTACCTTGCGATGGTTTTTTATTCAGGATATTAATAATAAAATCATCAAATAGCTTTTTAAATTCTTCAAACTGCATAATTTTCCCGTTTTTGATTTCTTTATTGAGTTTTTCAGGTCTTTCGGCAACACTTCCGCCACGATATCCGACACTATGTTTGGATATTAACTCTTTTATTTTGAGAAAATCCCTTTCAACAGGTTTTGTTTGTGCATTATAAGGAAGTGCAAAATGAACATTAATATTCAATTCTTTTAACATAGCAGATGTTTTATTTTCGTTTGAAATTACTTTAAAGTTCTTTCTTCCTCCTGCAAAATCTTTTGAACGGTAATCTTTTCCGTTATCTATAATTACATCTTTGGGTAAACCATATTCTTGAGCTGCATAATAAAATGATTGAAAAATTAAATCTGAATTCGGATTTCCTGTTTGTAGAATCCAACCGAGCCATTTTCCGGATTTATAATCTCGCCAAACTGTAACCCACGGGAAAATCGGTTTGTTATTAGAATCATAGCATGCAACATCTATTTGTGCGTGGTCTGATACCCAAACCTGATTACACGTTATATTTGAATAATCTCTTTCCATATAGTTTGCATATTTTCTGTTCCAAGCGGATTTACCATATCTTGCAAGAAAAATACTTTGTTTCGGTAGTTCTTTATCCAATCTGCGCTTGAATGCCATAAAACTGGGAAATGTGTTTCGGTCAATATTATCTTCCCTTATTGCGTAACCTAATGTTAAATCCCAACAAGTTCTTAAAGACGGTGCGCCTTCTACTAAATACAGGGTTTTAAAATATTCAAAATATTTGTCAGGAACGGATGATCCGACTAAATGCTGTCCGTGTTTTGAAATTAATCCTGCAACTCCATATCTGAAATATCTTCTGCGCATTTTTATTACAGATGGATAAGATGTTGTAAATTCCTCTTCATCGTTATTGTTCCAATTATCAATAAACTCTTTTAATTCTTTGCCTTTAAGTCCAGCGGAAGCATCTAAAATCCTAACATATTTTTCAGCCTGCAATTTTGCCCAACTCGGGACTTCGGAATATTTTAAATCTACTGCCGTATCTCCAAGATACTTATCTTGAGCAAAATCCGGC
>CACZCH010000008.1 GCA_902779645.1 uncultured bacterium
ATTTTATCAAAAAAAACATTTAATCCGCATAAGTCCCTCAAACAGCACTCTCTTTATTACTGCTTCACTAACAATGATGGCTCACTTCGTAATGGTCGGGGCAGGCGTGCTATTTGTATATTAATCTTTTTTAAACTTAAAGGGGTTTGGGGCATTACGTAATGAGCAAAGTTATAAAAATTAAAATCGCATTTAATGCATCAAAATACATATTTAGATGCATTAAAATTTAATTATTAAATTACTCTTAGAAAAAGAGCATGCCATGAAAAATGTGATTGTTTTTATTCAAAAAGTGTAGGATTCACAATCGATAACAGTTACAAAAATTGTCAAGTTTTTTTACAAAATTTCATGCAAAAACTGTTACAAAGTTAATAATATTTCGAAATGTAAAGCCATCGCCCTGATTGGGTTTTGGACTTTTTTAAGTTTTATTAACATGTTTGATTAGAATAATTTTTTGAATTATCATTTATATAGTGGATTAGATTTTGGGAAGAGAATGTTATTCTCTTATTAGAGGTAGTTAAAGAAATAAAATAGCTAACCTTACTCAATTTACGATTAGGAGGTTTATCGAATATTATGCAAAACAGTTTGAATAAAGAAGGAAATGTAGTAGAATTTTCATCGACAAGAACAGGTTCAACAACAGACGTAATGCGCGGTTCAGCAACTCCAAATAAAGAATTTATTTCTCAAGTCGCTCAACTCCAAGCGCAACAAATTAAGCCTGTTAAGCTTGAGCATATTCATGTAATTAAAAAAGACGGTACAAGAGAAGAATTCGATAATAAAAAGATTATAAACGCAATATCAAAATCTGCTACAAGAGTTCTGGTTAAGTTGTCAGAAGAAGAAATCCAAAATATATGTAATTTTGTTGATAATAATATTGCTAAAATGGGCAAATCAGAGATTACAATTGCTGAAATGCATAACCTTGTTGAAGGAGCATTAGAGGCTTTAAATCCTGCAGTTGCTCAAAGTTACAGAAATTACAGAAACTACAAACAAGACTTCGTACACATGTTAGACAAAGTTTATCAAGAATCTCAAAGAATTATGTACATCGGCGACAAAGAAAATTCTAACGCTGATTCAACTCTTGTTTCAACAAAACGTTCTTTGATTTTCAATGAACTTAACAAAGAATTATACAAAAAGTTCTTCTTAACAGTAGATGAACTTCAAGCAATCAGAGACGGTTATATTTATATTCACGACATGTCTGCAAGACGTGACACAATGAACTGCTGTTTATTTGATGTTGCATCAGTTCTTAAAGGCGGTTTTGAAATGGGAAATCTTTGGTATAATGAACCAAAATCTCTTGATGTAGCATTTGACGTAATCGGTGATATTGTTATGGCAGCAGCTAGCCAACAATACGGCGGATTTACCGTTGCTGAAGTTGATAAGATTTTAGCACCATACGCTCAAAAAACATTTGAAAGACAAAACGAAAAATATTTATGCTTAGGTCTGGACTTTGAGAAAGCAAGAGAGGCTGCTATGGCTGATGTTCAAAAAGATTTTGAACAAGGCTTCCAAGGCTGGGAATACAAATTCAACACTGTTGCATCATCTCGTGGTGATTATCCGTTTATCACTGTTACTGCAGGTCTTGGTACAGAAGAATACGAAAGAATGGCTACAAAAGCTATGCTTAAAATTCGTATGAACGGCCAAGGCAAAAAAGGTAACAAAAAACCTGTTCTATTCCCTAAGATAGTTTTCTTATACGATGAAAATTTACACGGTGAAGGCAAAATTAACCATGATGTATTTGAAGCAGGTATTGAATGCTCTAAAAAGGCTATGTATCCGGATTGGTTGTCATTAAGTGGTGAAGGATACGTTGCTTCAATGTACAAAAAATACGGTAAGGTTGTTTCTCCGATGGGTTGCAGAGCATTCTTATCACCTTGGTATGAAAGAGGCGGTATGGAGCCTGCTGATGAAAACGATACACCAATTTTTGTTGGTCGTTTCAACATCGGTGCAATCAGCTTACACTTACCTATGATTTATGCTAAGGCTAAGAAAGAAAGCAGAGACTTCTATGAAGTTCTTGATTACTATATGGAGTTAATTAGACAGCTTCATATCAGAACTTATGATTATTTAGGTGAAATGAAAGCATCGGTTAATCCGCTTGCATACTGCGAAGGCGGTTTCTTGGGCGGTCACTTGGGTATCCATGATAAGATTAAACCTTTGCTTAAATCTGCAACAGCATCATTCGGTATTACGGCATTGAACGAATTACAAGAACTATATAACGGAAAATCACTTGTAGAAGACGGTCAATTTGCGATTGAAGTTATGGAATACATTAATAAGAAGGTTAATGAATTCAAAAAAGAAGACGGCAATATGTACGCATTATACGGAACACCTGCTGAAAATCTTTGCGGACTACAAGTTAAACAATTCCGTAAAAAATACGGTATTGTTCCTCACGTATCGGATAAACCGTATGTTTCAAATTCTTTCCACTGCCACGTAAGTGAAGATATTACACCTATTCAAAAACAAGATCTTGAAAAAAGATTCTGGGATTTGATGAACGGCGGTAAGATTCAATACGTTAAGTATCCGCTTGATTATAATACAGATGCAGTTAAGACATTGGTATTAAGAGCAATGGATATGGGCTTCTATGAAGGGGTAAACTTATCACTTTCATACTGTGATGATTGCGGGCACGAAGAATTAAATATGGACGTCTGCCCGAAATGCGGAAGCAGAAACCTTACAAAGATTGACAGAATGAACGGATATCTTTCATACTCTCGTGTAAAAGGCGATTCAAGATTAGCTGATCACAAGATGGAAGAAATCGCAGACAGAAAATCTATGTAGGGGTAAATATTCAGGGGTAAATTTTTAGGGGTAAATATTTACTGCTCGGTAAATTTTCATTAAAAATAACTAAAAAAGCATGCTTTTTGCATGCTTTTTTACTGAACGGTAAAATTTATGTTTATTAATTTTTAACTCAGTAAAACTTTACAATAATGAGCATATAACACTTTTTCAAAGATATGTAGATTAGGTTCCACCTGACAAAAAATAAATAAAAAAATTGAACCCCACCCGAAATTCAGCTTTTCATGCAAAGCCTTCAAAGCGAATTTCTACCCTCCCCAACAGGAGATGGTTTAGATAAATTAACATTTAAATATTAATAAATCTTCTGAACTCTTTGACAAACCCGTTCCAGCCGTTTTTCCAAAGAGAAGCAGTTCCTTTGTAGTAGTCCTCATAGTCAGCAATTATGTTACGAGGAAGTTCTTTTCCCGCAGAAAGTGTTTGTGCAATCTCCTCCAAATAATCATTTTGAGCTTCTCTGTATTCAATATCTTTATATCTTATATCTTCATCTGCTTCAAAATGAACAAGTGCATGGTAAGCGCATTCAATGTTCTTATCCATTGAATCAGGGAAAAGTTTTAGCGCTTCTCGTACACACCTGCGCTCGGTCAAAACAGAATACACAAGTCTGCCGACAAATTTTCGGTTATTTAATTCTTCGCTATATTGTTGGTTCAAAACTTCTCCAATATCTAATATTTATAAGGATCAACTATTTTTATATCAAAATCTAAATTCTTAGGTCCGAATTTTGCATTATAATTTTGCTTTGGGCCTTCTGATAAATCAATTGTATTAGGATTTTTTTGGTTCTGAGGTTCTATATATTCCGCAAATCTGCGTTTTGATTGAATCATATTTTGCTTCTGTCCTATTTGTTTAGAACAAGCAGTTGTTAAGACGCAGACAAGGGATAGCATTATAAAAAGAACAGCTGTTTTTTTCATACTTGTACCTCTGTTATCATTATATCAATTTTTTTGCAAAAAATATCCTGCTAAAGAACTATATTTTGTACATAATCTATATTTTATTAGTCATTCTGAGGTGCGGGAGCGGGAGTTCGTAAGAACTCATTCCCGCAATATCAATTCAGCCCGAAGAATCTTTGTCAACACTTGGGAAGATACTTCTCTTACACTCAATATGACAATATTTTATTTAATCAAGCAAGCAGAAAAATGGTTTGGTTCTTTTTCTTTTAATGTTGGTTGAGTGGAAGTGCATATTGTTTTGTCACAGAATTCACATCTCGGGTGGAATTTGCACCCATTTATGTCTTCCTGAATGCTTGGAGGTGCGCCTTCGATTGTTTTTAGTTTAAGAGCAGGATTCCTCGTTGGAAGAGAGTTCAAAAGAGCATTTGAATAAGGGTGAATAGGATTTTTGAAAAATTCTCCGGCAGGAGCTTCTTCTACAATATGTCCCGCATACATTACGGAAATATTATCCGCATAGTTGCTTACAAGAGCCAAATCATGAGATATAAGAAGAATTGTCGTTCCGAATTCTTTTTTTATCTCATTAATCAAATCCATAATTTGTTTTTGAATTGTTACATCAAGAGCAGTTGTCGGTTCATCAGCAATAAGAAGTTCTGCTTTTGTTGCAAGCGCCATAGCTATAATAATACGCTGTTTCATCCCGCCTGAAAATTCGTGGGGGTAGAAGTTTAACTTATTATCAATGTCGGGGATTTTAACCAAGTTCATAACTTCTTTGGCTTTTCTTCTCGCTTGATTGTGAGATACTTTTGAATGCGCTCGGATGGATTCTATTAGTTGATTCCCGATTGTATACAATGGATTCAAGGAAGTCATGGGGTCTTGCGGGATTAGCGCAATTTTGTTTCCTCTAAGCTCTCTCATTTGTTTTTCTTTATAATATAAAATGTTTTCCCCGTTAAAAATAATTTCCCCGCTTTTGATAATTGCAGATTTTGGCAAAAGTCTCATAACAGACATTGCTGTCATTGTTTTTCCACACCCTGATTCTCCTGCAAGAGCTCTCATCTCACCTTTTTTAAGGGTTAAATTAACATCATACAATGCTTGATATTCACCGAAAAATAAGTTCAAATTTTTTATTTCTAACAAGGTTTCCATAATTTTAATTATTGAGCTTTTATTCCCTCCAGTCAATAGACTGCAAGGAGTATAACCGATTAAATAAAAAATACGTATTTACAAAACTTAACAAAACAAACCCAAAGAGGCAATTTTTTCTTTTTTCATGACTTTATATATATACAGGATATCAAAAATAGTTACATAGTAAAGGAGAAATATATGGCAAGAGTTTTGATTTCAATGCCCGAAGATTTTTTGAGCAGAATTGACCAAGTTGCAGAAGGCGAAAATCGCACACGTTCTGAACTTATCAGAGAAGCACTGAGAAGCTATATGTACAAAAGCAGAGTAAAAGCAAGTACAATGGCTACAAAAAATGCAGCAATCCTTGAAGCCCTTTTGGATTAAAGGAGTTAATCCCTAAAGGTTTCAGGCGAGAAGCTAGGGAAAAAGGAGACAAGCGATTATATACTTGCTTGTCGAAGAAAAAGACGGACATTACCAAAAAATGTACCGTCAGATTAAAAAGGTAAATCGGGAAGTTTAAAGCCGTTCTATATTAGAACGGCTTTCGTTTTGAGGAGGAGGTAAAGGGGTAAATAATAGGGAAGGAAAGAGTTCTTCTTTTTTAGAAAAAAGAAGCAAAAAACTTTTGGTTTTACGTCGGCGGGAAGAATAATGAGCACAAAAATCACAATATTTGTACGTCCCGCCTCTTGAACAGCATTGAGAGATGGTTGGAAAGAAGTTTTAAATTGAATATTATATTGGCGGCGCAGGCAATTTTGCCTGTGCCTAGTAGTTTTTGATTGAATATATATGTTTTTTCATTTTTTTATATTCAACAATCGAACATTGAAAGGGCAGTTTTGCAGTCTGCAAAACTGCCCCATAATCCTTTTATTAATATAAATTCTTTACCAATCTTTCAATGCTGTTCAAGAGGCGGGGTAATCAAGTCTTGTGATTATCATACATATTATTCTTCCCGCCGACGTAATACTAAAAGGTTTTCGCTTCCTTTTGCCCAAAAGGAAGAACCCCCATTCCCTTTACCAATCTATATCTCTTCAAACGAGTCTATCATAATATCGACGATTGCTGTTCCTTTGTGTTCGATAGCTTTGTTTATTGCAGGGATAAGTTCATTTTTACCTGTTACTCTTATTGCAAACAAATCATACGCTTCTGCTATTTTTACAAAATCCGGATTTGTCATTTCAACTTGGTAACGATTATTATAGATTTTTTCCTGCATCTGGCGAACCATACCCAAATATCCGTTATTCATGATTATTATTTTTACCGGTATATTGTGTTCACGGCATGTTGCAAGTTCTTGAAGATTCATCTGAAAAGAGCCGTCACCGGTTATGTTCAGTATAAGATTGTCAGGGTTTGCAATGTGTGCGCCAATAGCTGCTGGAAGTCCGAATCCCATAGTTCCGAGTCCGCCTGAGGTGATAAATTTTCTCGGTTTATTAAAGTTATAGAACTGAGCTGTTAACATTTGGTGCTGTCCGACATCTGTTACAACAATCGGCTCATATTTTCTCGTGTATTCGCTAAGTGTCGCAAGTACATAAGACGAGTGCAGACATTTTGTGCAGTTTTCATCTGTTACAAATTCTTCTTTTATAGCTTTAATTTGATTTAACCAATCAACTTCGGATTGATAACTACTCTTTTTATCTAAATATTGTTCAAGAAATTCCTTAACGTCCGCTTTTATTTGAAGCTCAAAGTCATCTGATATCAGGTTCAGGTTAACGCTCACAATTTTTGCATTTGTACCTAATTTTGCTCTTTTGCATGTTGAACGGTCAGAAAATGCTGCGCCAAATGAGATTAATAAATCGCAGTTATTTAGAACAGCGTTAGCCGTATGCGCTCCGTTTATACCAATCATACCCATGTATAGTTCATTTTCCGAGGGATAAATGCCGATTCCCATCAGAGTTGAAACCAGTGGTAAATTGCAATTTCTAACTAACTCAGTAATCTCTTTTGATGCATTTGTTGCGCCTCCGCCTACTAAAATAAGCGGTTTTTTTGATTCTGATAACAGCTTATTCAATTTTTCTATTGCTTTAGAATAATCTTTAGTTTTAACATCGTTTTCAACAATATTAATAGTCTTGCTTTGGTACTCGCTTTCAAGAATGTCTCTTGGAAGAGCAACAACAACAGGACCTTTTACACCGGTATCTGCAATAGTGAAAGCTTCTTCAATAATTTGTGATATATCATCTTTTTTGGAAACCGTGTAAACTTTTTTTGCACACGATTCTGTCATAGAAGCGATATCAACCTGTTGGAAAATTTTACCTTTTTTGCTTGTGGTTGGTACGTCTCCTGCAAGAACAACGAGTGGAGTAGAATCAGTGTATGCGTTAGAGATACCGGTAATAGTGTTGGTAAATCCAGGCCCTGAAGTTACAAGAACAACTCCGACTTTTCCGCTTGTGCGGGCATAACCTTCTGCGGCATGGATTGCAGCTTGCTCATGTCTAACCAAATAGTGAGTAATTTTATTTGTGTAAGAAAGCTCATTATAAATGCTCAAAACAGCAGCTCCGGGGTAGCCGAAAATACTGTCTACACCTTGGCTTATAAGAGTATTAACAAGTGCTCCGGCGACAGTATTGGTTTGAGTTTTGTTTTGAACAAGAGTATCCATAGCAAAGACATTATAACTCAATAAAAATAAATATAAAAGCTTGTTTAAGATAACAAAAACAATGTACTTTTGTGAACTCTATTTTAAATTGTTGAGATGACACATTTCCCACCTTACATGCTTGATTTTTATCTTTGTTTTAAGTAATATGAACATGCACTTCGCCTTAAGAGATAAATAATCGGGATGTAGCGCAGCTTGGTAGCGCACTTCGCTTGGGACGAAGGGGTCGCACGTTCGAATCGTGTCATCCCGACCATTTAAAAAAGGAACCTGTCGAAAGATAGGTTCCTTTTTTGTTATTGGTGCAATTTTTTGCACCAATAATTAAATACTAATTTAGGAGATTCTTCACCCCTAAAAAATTATTGGGTTCAGAATGACGAAAATATGGGTTCTTTTTTTTAATTCTCAAATGTGATATAATACGCATATATAATTATTTAAATCCGAGGAAAGAAGAAGATGGAAATTGTTTTAAAGAAAATAAATGATGGCGCATTATATGTTAAAGCATCAGGAAAATTGGATATCGACAATTCTGCGGAATACGGTATGAAAATCAAAGATGCTCTTGATGATGTTAATGATTTAACACTTGATTTTAGTGAAATAACTTATGTTGCAAGTATCGGGTTAAGAGTTTTATTAGAGCTTTATCAACAAATGAGCAAACAAGGTTCTATCAAGCTTATTAATGTTCAAGAGCCTGTTATGAATGTTCTTAAGATGACAGGGTTTAATAAATTTTTGAGTATTTCGTAATGTCATTCAATACAGTTAAGTCAAAAATAATACTTATTTCTGCATTAATGCTTATAGCATTAAGTATTTTGCTTGGTTTTTTTGCATTTATTTATCTTGAAAACGGAAAATCTATTTTGCTAAAAGGTTTTTCTTTCCATATATCAAATTTTGCGGAAAGAATTAATAAAGACATTATAAGAATGGAAGATAATGCCAAAGACTTGGCTCTTCAAGGGAAAATGTTTTATCAAATAGATAAAAACAGAAATATGGCACTTTTCACAACAATAAATATTTTTAATAATTACCCGCATTCTTTGGGCGGAGGGATTTGGTTTGAGCCGAATATTGTTGACCCTCAAAAACGCTTGAATTGTATCTATGTTTATAGAAATAAAAACGGTGAAGTTGTACCGGATGAACAATTTGAGACAGAAGAATATGATTATTTAAACAAAAGCTGGTATAAAGAGATTTCTTCAGATGTTACGAAAGAAGGAGATGTTGCCTGGTCAATGCCGTATTATGAAAAAGAAGGCAGTAACACTCTTATGGTAACAGCCGGCTCAGGGATATTTTCAAACGGTAAATTTATAGGAATGTCCACAGTTGACTGGGAAATAAGCTCAATTATTAAATCTATTTCTGACATAAAACCTACTCCAAACAGCTTTGCTTTGTTCGGTGACCAAGACCACAATTCGATTATTGCTACAAGCGACCCGTATATGGACAATAGCGAGCTTCTTGGGAAACCGTTGAATACCTTGCCTTGGTATAATACAAACCTTAAAAATATCACTTATTTTACATACCATGGGCAAAAATACATACCGTATGTGAAAGTTTTGGATAACGGTATGCTGCTCATTATTAACATTCCGAAAATTGAGCTTTTCCACCGTTTAATAAAACACGTTGTGATTCTTTTTGCAATATTTATGGCAATCGGTTTAATGATATCTGTGTTATTGTATTACGGACTAAAACGAAATATTGACCGCCCTATTGAAAAGCTTACTGATATAGCACAAAAAATCGGTGAAGGTGATTTGAATACGGAGATTAAGCTTGAAAAACCTTTAGAGTTTGCTCAACTTGCTGAAACATTTAATAATATGACAAAAGATATTAGAACTATTACAAAAGACAGACAAAGAATAGAGTCGGAGTTATCGCTTGCTAAAGCAATTCAATCATCAAGTCTGCCGAATGTTTTTCCGCCATTTCCCGACAAAAATGAATTTGATATATTCGCAGGCATGGAACCGGCAAAAGAAGTCGGCGGTGACTTCTATGATTTCTATTTCATTGATAATGAAAACTTTATGTTCTTAATCGCAGATGTTTCAGGTAAAGGTGTCCCTGCGGCGTTATTTATGATGACAACAAAAACTTTGATTAACTATGTCGCTCAATCAGGACTTCCGCCTAAAGAAATGATAGAAACAATTAACAGAAAAATATGTGAAAATAATAAGCAAGGTTTTTTCATAACTCTTTTTGCAGGGATAGTTAATGTAAAAACCGGCAAAACAACATTTATCAATTGCGGGCACAATCCTCCGCTTTTAAAAAGAAATAATGAAGAATTCAATTATCTTAACTCGGATTCAAATATTGTTTTAGGAGCATTTGATTCAGCTGAATTTAATGTATCAGAGATGGATTTGAATGCAGGCGACACTATATGTATTTATACTGACGGTATTACAGAAGCTGTTAATTCTTCAGACGAACAGTACGGAGAAGACAGACTGCTTAAACGAATTAATGCAATAGATAGTGATAATATAAGACTGATACTTGAAGGCACTAAAACAGATGTTAAAGACTTTGCTCAAGGTGTGGCGCAAAGTGACGATATGACAATGCTTATATTTAAATACAATGGTTCAAACGATAAAACAGAAACGTATAAAGGTATCGCAAACAGAGAAAACTTTAAGGAATATATGAACTGGCTTGATAATGTTTGCAAATCATTTAATCTGACACAAGAAGTATGCGGGAAACTTAATTTGATATCAGAAGAACTCTATACAAATATATTTTCTTATGCATACAAAGATAACCAAGGAAATATTGAAGTCAGTTTAAAAAAAGGAAATAACGCATTAGTAGTTACTTTCTCGGATAACGGAATCCCCTATAACCCTCTTGAAAGACCTGACCCTGATGTAACACTCCCTCCTGAAAGCCGTGACCAAGGAGGCTTAGGTATATTCATCGTTAAAAATACCGTTGATGAAATCGGATATCAATACAAAGATAATACCAATATCCTGACAATGAAAATATTTTTAGGTGAATAAGAGATAAAAGGGAAAATATAAAGGTTTCTTCCTTTCTGGAGAAAGGAAGCGAAAGACTTTTTACTTTACGTTGGCGGGAAGAATAATATGCACGACAATCACAATATTTGTACGCCCCGCCTCTTGAACGCCATTGGAAGAGGGTTGAACAAAGTTGCACTCCCTCGCCCTGCGGGAGAGGGAAGGGGCGAGGGGGTAGTTAGAAAATATAATTTTTATATTTCAATCCGCTTGCTACTAGGCGCAGGCAAAATTGCCTGCGCCGCACAAACAATAAACAATTTAATATTAATACTGCCCCCTCACCCCAACCCTCTCTTGACCTGCTCGCATTAAACGGGTATCGCTCTTGCTTGCACCCTCTGCTGGAGGGGGTACGCCATTGTTCAACCCACTCTCAATGCTGTTCAAGAGGCAGGATACTCAAGTCTTGTGATTATTGTACTTATTTTCTTCCCGCCGACGTAAAGTGAAAAGTCGTCTTAGATTATTGGCTGTTCATCCGTTTAAATTCGCTTTATTTTGCTATCGCAAAATAGTTGCTCATTCCAACGGTTTCACAGGGACGGCGTTCCGTTCGATTAAACTCACTTCAGCCTTGCCAAAATCCGCTTTTGGTTCTTTTCTCCAGAAAAGAACACCCATTCTATTTCCTCATTCCTCCCCCTTTTTTTGCGTTAATCTTCTTAAGTGTTCAACTCACCCAATTACATTTCCCCCCCCCCGATGAGACTTCTTGCTTTAGCGTCAGGCCAAAATACATTTACCCCCATTTTTTGCGTTAATCTTCTTGAGTGTTTAACCCACTACTATACATTTACCTCCCCTCCGATGAGACTTCTTGCTTTAGCATCAGGCCAAAATACATTTACCCCCTCCCCTTTTACATTTATTAAAGAGCGTGATATAATCTTGATATGGCAGGAGAAGAGTTAAAAGAAAAACCTAAAGCTAAGAAAAAAGGTATGGCTGCTCAGACCAGACTTATTATTGCGGGTTTGTTTGCGAGCACTGTTTTCATATTCTTAGCTGCGTGTTTTGCAACTTACAGCATCGGCGAAAACATGAATAAAGCTTACAAAAACTTTGCTCAAGTCCTTTCTAAAACACTTGCGATTGAAGGGGTTGAAGTTACAAAAGAACTTCCTGAGCTTGCAAAATACGATGCACTTAGAACAAACTCTGTTTCTGTATTAAAGAGCAATGATGACATTGCATTTATAATTTTCAAAGACCCAAAGTCAAAGATTATTTATTCAAGCAAAGATGACTATCCCGACCAAGCGGAAAAAGCACGTATAACCGTAAGCTCACCGATGATAGTTAAAAACGGAAGCTTAACAACAAATGCAGGTTCTGTAACGGTAGGGCTTTCAGGGAACATAATGGACAAAGTAAGTGCAACTTCCAGAGGTTCTCTTGTGTTTGTGTTTGTACTTGCTTGGTTTGTAATCTTGGGAATTATTTATATGAACTCATCAATCATCACCCGTGAGCTTCGCAAACTTCACCAAGGGGTTAAAAAGATTTCTTCGGGTGAATTCGGATACATGCTTGATGACAAAGATGTTGATAAAGAGATTAAAGAATTATACAGTGCATTTAACGATATGTCTGAAAAGCTCAGCAGATACAACGAACAAACAATAGAAAGCTTAACTTTTGAGCGTAATAAACTTGAATCAGTCTTGATGAGTATTGTTAACGGTGTTGTAGTTTGTGATAACCACGACAAAGTTATTATGGTTAACAATTACGCTAAAAGGCTGTTAGAAGTTGAAGAAGATGACATTTTGAATACTCAAATCCAAGACTTCTGCGACTCAACAGGTGAATTCTGTTTCTCGGATAAAATCGCAAAATTCAAAGATACTCCCCTTGACGAGGATGGAAGTCCGATTAACTTTACAATAGAGATTGATCAAAGAATTTTGAAGTGCTTGATATCACCGATGTTTACTCGCTCAAACTCTTATGTAGGGTATATAATTATCATAATTGACGTAACTAAAGAACACGAAATGGATCAGCTTCGTTCTAACTTTATCTCAAATGTTTCTCACGAACTCAGAACTCCTGTTACCGTTTTGAGAAGTTATATAGACACGCTTTACAACTTTGGAAACGATTTTGATTTTAATACTCAAAGAGAGTTTATTGGGGTTATGAACCAAGAAATTATCAGAATGAATCGTATGGTTAATGATATTCTTGATTTTTCACGCTACGAAGCTCAAAATATCCATCTTGAAAAAACCAAGCAGGATATTGTTGAGATTATTGAAGATGCTGTTAACCAAGTTCACGTACTTGCAAAAGAACACGATTTAACAATCTCTATAATGAAAGAACCGGATTTACCGGAAATCCCGATTAATGTCGACAGTATTTCTCGTGCGTTTATGAATATTTTGTCTAACGCAATCAAATACTCTCCGGACGGTAAACGTATAAAAGTCAGAGCGGAACGTTCACGTGACGGCGAATACGTTGAAGTAAGCGTTGAAGATCAAGGCCCCGGAATATCAGAGAAAGACCAAAAGAGAGTTTTTGACCGTTTCTACCGAGTAGAAAATGCTACACATAGCGTTAAAGGTACAGGTTTAGGCTTGCACCTCGTAAAAGTAACAATAGAAAAACATCACCAAGGTCAAGTGTTCGTGAATTCAAAAGAAGGCGAAGGCTCAACCTTCGGTTTCCGTCTCCCTATTCACCCCAAAGAAGAAGAAAGAGAAGAATATATACCTAAACACCAACTCCCTGCCGAAAGTGAAGCATAAGGGAATGAGAAAAAGGAAAGAATTAGGGTTCTTCCTTTTGGACAAAAGCGGATTGTTGGCAGAGTTCGAAGGACTTTTGCAAAAAGAATGTAAGTTCTTTGAAGCAAAATCCGTAGGCACGTTTAGTGCCAACAACCAAGCAAGAACCAAAAACCTTTTAGTATTACGTCGGCTACTTGAACACTTAAGGAGTGGGTTGAACAAGGGCGCACGTCCGCCTCTTGAACGGCATTGTAAGAGAGATGAACAATGGCGTACCCCCTTCCCCTACGGGGTGAACGACCTGCGAGCAGAGGGTGCAAGCAAGAGCGATACCCGTTTAATGCGAGCAGGTCAAGAGAGGGTTGGGGTGAGGGGGCAGTAAGGTAATTTTGTCTGCGCCGCATAGTTTGTTGATTGAAAATCTTTGTATATTCAACAATTGATATTATAAAATCAATAACTTGTTCAACCATTTCAAATTATCGACATTGTAGTATAATATCTTAAAGAAGGAGTTCTTTTATGGGAATTATAGCTTGGAATGATTATTTTTTAGAAATGGCAAAGACTTGTTCTATGCGTTCAAATTGTTTGCGAGCACACGTCGGTGCTGTTATTGTAGGGCCGGACAAGAAGATTAAGGCAACCGGTTATAACGGCACTCCAAGCGGTGTTGAATCTTGTTATGAGCGTGGAGAATGTTATAGAATAAAGAATAACATACCGTCAGGCACTTGTTATGAAACTTGTCGTTCTATACATGCCGAGCAGAACGCTATCATTCAAGCGGGACAGGATAGAAGCATGGGCGGTACGATGTACATTTACGGCCACAATTTTATTTGTATTTTGTGTAAAAGATTTATTGTCCAAGCAGGGATTAAAGATGTTTATCTCAAAAAAGATGATAATTCTGAAATAGTCCATGTTTCGGTAGAAGATATTAAAAAAGAGCTTGAAGCAGTTCAAGAATTCGCGTTATAAAATTTAATAAAACTTAATACTAATTTATATAAATAGCAAATTATATATTTACAGCTTTTTATATCGTTGAAGAATATTGATGTAAAGGATTTTATTGTTATGTTGAAAATTATAAATACCAAAAACATTACTCCTGTGGTTTCAAAAAATACTTTTAGAGCAAAGGAAGTACAAACTGCCGAAGAGCAGAAAACAAATAAAAAGAATTCAAAAGGTTTGGTAGGAGTACTTAGTGCGCTTGCTATTATAGGGATTGCAGGTGTTGCATTATATAAACATAAAAATACAAAAGAAACTGTGCAAAAAGCAGAGAAAGCCGGAGAAAAAGCCTTTGAAAAATTTTATGGTGAAGAAGCAAAAGCCGGAATAGAATATTTGGAAAAAGAGGCTTTTGAAAAGAATTCAGAAAAACTCGCATCAGATGCCAGAAATAATGCTTGGCTGGAGGAACAGCATAGTATTAAAGAAAAAGAATTACAAGAATTTTTTGATAGAGAATTATCAGCAAAAGATAAACGCGATTATTTAGCACAATTTAACAGTGAAGAAGCAAAAGCCGGAATAGAATATTTAGAAAAAGAGGCTTGTGAAAAGAATTCAGAAAAACTCGCATCAGATGCCAGAAATAATGCTTGGTTGGAGGAACAGCATAGTATTAAAGAGAAAGAACAAAATGACTTATTTAATTTATCGGATAACAAAGAATCAATTCTTCAAGAATATGAACAAAAATTGAATGGTAATATTACAGTAACTGTACCCCAAAAACCGACGAACTATGAACACAATCAATTGCAAGCGGAATATGATAAGCTCGGTATTCCAACTCTGAAAAAGAAATCGCAAAACCAAACTACACAAGAACTTCAAGAACGCGTATGGAAATATAGAACTGATAAACAAGTTTCAGAATATGAACAAAGAACTTCAAGAACGTGTGTGGAAGCATAGAACTGACAAACAGGTTTCAGAATATGAACAAAAGTTGAACGGTAATATTACAGTAACTGTACCTCAAAAACCGACGAACTATGAACACAATCAGTTGCAAGCGGAATATGATAAGCTCGGTATTTCAACTCCAAAAAAGAAACATCAAAACCAAACTGCTAAAGAACTTCAAGAACGTGTGTGGAAGCATAGAACTGACAAACAGGTTTCAGAATATGAACAAAAGTTGAACGGTAATATTACAGTAACTGTACCCCAAAAACCGACTCCTTCTTGGCATAATAAAATTCAACGTCAATTTGAAAAAGTGTTTGGTATAAAAAAAGAAGTACAGAAGCAGGATAGTATAACTATACAGCCGTTGCCGGAAAAGGTAGAGCCGCAAATTGTTGAAACTCCGCAAATTGCTTTAAAAGGTTTAAATGAATTGCCGGAAAGTTTTAATGAACAGGAACGTCATTTGGTTAAGTATTTATATAGAAATACAAGATTACCTAAAGACAAGGTGACAGAGTATCCGAAATTGTATAAAACCGAAAAGGAAGCCAAAGAAGCAAAAAAAGAGTACCAAAAACTTAAAAAAGCGCACATAGAAAGAAGAGTAAATAATTATGCAAACCACGTCGGGGTAAGCGATCCTGAAACAGCAATTTCTAACACTTACATAATACCTGATTCTGAAAAATTCAGTGCTAAAAAATATGCTTCTATGTCAAAGGAACGTCCAAGACCGGAAGATTGGGAAGTCGAAATGACCAGAGAAGAGTTTATGAAAAATAAAGAACGATATATGGTTGAAAATTTCGAACGTGAAAGAAAAACCCAAGGAGTTAAACAGTTTGAAAATCCAAAACGACGTATAACATTATCAGACAAAATTAAAAAATTCTTCGGTTTTTAAAAATAAAAAAAGGACTTTTAATAAGTCCTTTTTAAATGTATATTTTTGAGTCTTTTTGGGCAAATCCCTTTGATAAGGGGAAAAATGCTGATTTTTATACAGCGACTTCTTCTTTGAAATAATCGACAACAGTGTCCATTACATTTTCAAAGAAGAAATCCAATTCTATTCCTAAATTTTCTGTCATTTCAACTTTCTCCATTTTGTTAAATCTTGATAACATTTCGTTTTCAATACGCATATTCCTAAATCCTTTCCTATATTCTGTCTGTTTTGGTTTTTTGTTTTGTTCTTTTTGCTTACATTTTATATATCGACATTTTTTTTTAAAACTTTAGTGTTTTTTGGATAATCGTTACAATTTGTTACATTGCATATTGTTTTCTTAATAATTATTAATTCAAAGTCAAATTTACTTGTAATATTGCGCTATTTATACTAAAATATCTTTGTGATACGGGTAATATACGGGGATAAATATATGAAATTTACTGCAAATAAAGAGGATTTACTTAATGGTATTAGAATAGTAGAAAGAGCTACTGTTGTAAAAGGTTTACAGCCTGTTTTGGCCAACGTATTAATTGAAACAATCGGTGATAGCCAAATTAAACTGACGGCAACTGATTTCGACTTATCTATAACAACGTTAATCAACGCATCAGTTGAAACAGAAGGTAAATTTACACTCCCCGCTAAGAAGCTTGGCGAGATTATTTCGAGACTTAATGATGAGCTTATTAAAGTTGAATTAAACGGTGCAACAGCTACTATTACAAGTAAAAAATCAAAATTTGATATAATCGGAATTTCTGCTAATGAATTTCCGCAAGTTGAAGAAAATATTTCTGAAAATGATTGTATGGAGATTGAAACGGAACCGTTTACAAAAGCTATAAGAGAAGTTGTTTCTGCAGCTGCAGGATATGAAACAAACAATCTTCTTTCCGGTGTTGTTTGTCAAGTTAACAAAAATATTTTAGAGATGGCTGCAACTGATGGTAACAGGCTTGCAAGAGTCAGAGAAGTTGTAAAGAATGCATCAGCAGATGAAGAAAATCCCTTCGAGATGCTGATTTCTTCAAGAATTCTTGCAGAACTTTCAAAGATTGCAACTCTTGTAGAATCTGACAATATTAAGATTTGCAAGGAGCAGAAAAAAATTGTTATCACGATAGATAAAACAAAGATTATTACACGCTTAATGCAGGGGCAATTCCCTAAATACAATCAATTAATCCCGCAAACTTTCCCAAAAGAAGCTGTTTTGAATAAAGCGGATTTAATTTCTGCTCTTGAAAGAGTTGCGGTTATGGTTAATGAAAAGAACAGCATTGTAAAATTTGAGTTTGCTGATAATGCACTTAAGCTTTCAGGTGATTCTCCTGATGCAGGTAATTCAGAAGATGAAGTTGATGCAAAATATACGGCAGAACCGCTAGCAATTGCGTTTAACTACAAATTTATCTTGGAGTTCTTAAAGATTGTTGAAGCGGAAGAAATAAAAATTCAATTAAATTCATCTCTTTCTGCAACAGTATTTGCACCTTGTTCAGACGAAGATTACATTTATCTTGTAATGCCTGTTCAACTTAGAGGATAGGAGGATTCATGAGAGGCAAAGCTTTTAAATTCGGAGATAATATATCAACAGACCATATAGCACCCGGTAGATTATTTCACCTCAGGTCTGATTTGCAGGAGTTTGCAAAACACGTTCTAGAAGATGCTGATGAAAATTTTGCAAAAAACATGTCTAAAGGTGATTTCGTTGTAGCAGGAAATAACTTCGGACTTGGTTCCTCACGTGAACATGCTCCTCAAATAATTAAGATAGCAGGAGTCGGAGCAGTTATTGCTAAGTCTTTTGCAAGAATTTTTTACCGAAATGCAATTAATATTGGTCTTTTAGCAATTGAATGTGATACAGACGGGATTGATGCAGGTGATGAACTTGATTTAGATATAAAGGAGGGTGTTCTTAAAAACCTTACGAAAGGTACTATTACTGCTATTGAGCCCTTGCCTGATGTTATGATTCGCCTCCTTGAAGACGGCGGACTTATTGAACATATCAAAAAGAATGGTGATTTAGTTTTAGGATAGTTTTGCGGTGCAAAAAATTGTTTATATCTATCCTGCGCCAAAAAGGTCGCTGTCGTAGTTTAATCCTTTTGCATCTTTCAGAATAGGATAGTCATCAATATTATATTTTTTAACAAAATCTATTGCTTCACTTCGAGCAAGTTCAAGTATTTTAGCATCATTTACAATATCCGCAATAATCATATCAGGAAGTCCGCTCTGGCGGGTGCCTAAGAACTCCCCCGGACCTCTTAGCTGAAGGTCTTTTTCTGCTATAACAAATCCGTCATTAGTTTGAGTCATAATGTTTAGACGAGCTTTTGTTTCCTGAGAGCGTGTATTTGATGAAAGTATGCAATACGATTGCAAATCACTTCTTCCGACACGTCCTCTAAGCTGATGAAGCTGAGAAAGCCCAAAGCGCTCAGCGTTTTCTATTACAATTACTGTTGCATTCGGGACATCTACACCGACTTCAACAACCGTAGTTGAAACAAGAATATCGTATTCCTTGTTTTTAAACTTGTTCATAACATCTTCTTTTTCGTCGTTTTTGAGCTTTCCGTGAAGAAGCCCGATTTTATAACTCGGGAATACTTCGTTCTGCCATTTTTCCTTTTCAATAGTTGCCGCTTTAGCTGAAAGTGTTTCGCTCTCTTCAATCAACGGGTAAACAATATATGCTTGTCTGCCGGCATCAACTTCTCTGCGAATCAGATCTGCAATTTGTCTGCGTGAATTTGTCATTGTAGTAATGATAGGTTTTCTGCCTTTCGGCAATTCGTCTATTATAGTTAAATCTAAATCTCCGTTCATAGTGATTGCAAGAGTTCTTGGTATTGGAGTCGCTGTCATAGTAAGTATTTGCGGATTTTGAGATTTTTTTCTGAGTGCAAGACGTTGTTTTACTCCAAATCGGTGCTGTTCGTCTATTACAACCGCACCAAGATTGGCAAAATCAACATTATCCTGTATAAGCGCATGAGTGCCAACTGCAATATCAGCTTGTCCATTCCTTATTTTTGTTTCTGATATTTTTCTTTGTTTTTTACCTATACTTCCAAGGAAAAGTTCTATTTTTACCCCCAAAGGAGTAAGCCAATTAATCATATTGTTATAGTGCTGTTGAGCCAAAATTTCAGTCGGTGCCATAATCGCAGCCTGATAACCGTTTTCTATTGCTGCAAGAAGCATAATTGTTGCAACAACCGTTTTGCCGCTTCCTACATCACCTTGAAGAAGTCTTTGCATAGGTTTTGTTGAATGCAAATCATTTAAAATCTCGTTTACTGCTCTTTGCTGTGCTTCAGTGAGTTTAAAAGGAAGGCTTTCTATAAACTTAATAACAAGCCCGTCTTTTTTGATTTTCAGCGGGATTGAAGATATGTGTTTGTTGTTTTCCGCTCTAAGCAGTGCTAAGCGTAACTGGATTAAGAACAATTCCTCAAAAACAAGAGTAAATCTCGCCTGATGAAGTTTGTCATTATCACTCGGAAAATGGATTTGCTCAATTGCTTCGCTTTTTTCTAGCAGGTGGTATTTTTCTGTTATGTATTTGGGAAGAACAGTCGGAATGTCATTTTTAAAAGTTTGTATTGCGTTAAAAATAATTCTTCTCAGTGATTTAATATTAAGATTTTCACTTAAGGGATAAATAGGTACAATGCGCGCAAGGTTAAGATTCTTGTTTTCGCTCTCATCTAATGTTTCTAAAATAGAATATGTCGGTTTATCAAGCGTTAATTGTCCGTCATAAGAATTAAGCTTAACAGTTCCCGAAACCATTATCCCTGAGTTTTTGGGAAATTGGCTTTTCATACGTTCCAAAGCGTATTTATTAGCTTTAGAAGCAAAAAAGCTTAGATTTATACTTCCTGAACCATCAGCTATTTTGACTTTTATTACTCCCAAATCTTTTTTTGTATTAAAAGCTTCAACATTTTTTATCACACCAAAAATCGTAGTTGTTTCACCGATTTCCAAATCCCTGATTCTTGTCCTTGTCGAATAGTCAACGTGTTTGCGCGGAAAATAATAGAGTAAATCCGAAACCAGATAAATCCCGAGTTTATTCAAAAGGTAAGCTACTTTTGGCCCTACACCTTTGAGATACATAACATCGGATTTTAGGGTAAGAGTTTTGTCTTTACTATTATTTATTCCATTATTTACCCCTGTCTCTTGTTCAATATCGGATTTTATGACAGATACAAGTCTTTCAATAGATTTTTTTCTTTGAAAAATTGTATCCATAGGATAGTGCTGAAAATGCTCAAGAAGAATCTGCCATTTGGGATTTTTAGATGATTTAATTTTTTTTCTCAGTTCGGAACAAATAAAAGACGAAAAACTTTTCGTTTTCCCGTTAATATTGATGTATTGATACTTAACTTCAACCTCAACAGCTTTTTTTATTTGATCTAAATTTTCCATAATATTATTATATCTGAATAGTTATTATAAAGTTTATTTGTAAAAATTTTGTATACATTCAAATAGGTAATTTGAATAATTATTGATTATATATTAAAATTTTGATAAAATTAACTTATGAATAGTTTGGTTGAAGTTAAAAATCTAATATATGAAATCAGAGGTTATAAGGTCATGTTAGACTCTGATTTAGCAAATTTGTATGAAGTTCCTACAAAACGTTTAAATGAAGCTGTGAAACGAAATATTGCACGTTTTCCAAAACATTATATGTTTCAATTAACCAATGAAGAATTTGAAAGTTTGAGGTCGCAATTTGCGACCTCAAACAAAAGTCGTGGCGGACGACGTTACATGCCATACGTTTTTACGGAACAAGGTGTTGCAATGCTTTCAACTGTTTTAAATTCTGAAAAAGCTATCCAAATAAATATTAAAATTATTGATACATTTGTTCAAATGCGTCAATGGGCATTGGATAACAAAGAACTGACAAAAAGAGTTACTGATATTGAAAACTATTTGATGAATTATGCAAAAGATAATAATAAAGAGATAGAAAAAATCTATGAAGCTATTGATTTGCTAATGGACAGAACAAAACCAAGAAAAATAGGATTTGGGGTAAG
Organism: uncultured bacterium; assembly: GCA_902779645.1. Lineage (GTDB taxonomy): Bacteria > Cyanobacteriota > Vampirovibrionia > Gastranaerophilales > Gastranaerophilaceae > CAG-196. The sequence continues at coordinate 21,440 of CACZCH010000008.1, forward strand.
TGAGAGCTAAATATTCAGTTAAAATGGTGCAATTTTTTCACACTACGAACTAAATAGTTGCTTTTAGGTTCATTTGTAAAAAAATCGTATACCTTATATAATTAAATAGTAACAACAGAGGTAATTTTATGAAGAAAACATTGGTTAAATATCCGTTTTTAACGAGAGAAGTAGAAATATACGAACAAGATAACGGGCATAAAATTGTTTTAGCTCACAAAGAAGGAGATATGGTTAATGTTTCATCTTGGGTTAAAACAGGCTCAATAAACGAGAATGATAAAAACAACGGCATTTCTCACTTCCTTGAACATTTGATGTTTAAAGGAACACACAAGCATAAAGCGGGAGAATTTGACAAAATTCTTGAAGCAAAGGGCGCGATTGTTAATGCTGCAACTTGGAAAGATTATACATTTTATTATGTGACTCTTCCGAAAGGTGAAGGGGATGAAAACTTTAATACAGCTATTGAACTTCACGCAGATATGATGACTGATCCTGTTATCCCTGATTATGAGATGGGCGCACCTTTTGATATTAATGACAAAAATGTTACAGATAAAAGAGAACGACATGTTGTTATTGAAGAAATAAGAATGAGAAAAGATCAGCCGTGGACAAAAGTCTATAATGCTACAAACCACGCTATGTACACTTCTCACCCATACAAACGTGATGTTATAGGAACACCTGAAATTATCTCTAAAGTTCCTCAGCAAGAAATAATGGATTATTACAGGACTTTCTATTCACCTAAAAATGTCACAACTATTGTTGTAGGGGATTTCGATTCGGAAAAAGTTTTGAAAAAAGTGACAAAAGAATTTAACTGGGGCGAAAGACCAGAGCCTCCGATTAGAAATATTCAACCTGATGAACCTGTTAAAGAACAGGTTTATATTGAAAACGAAGCAAATATCAATTCTTCTTTTATGATGTTCGGATTTTTGGGCGCACAAGCTAAAGATTTAAGAAATGTTATTGCGCTTGAAATGCTTGCTATTATTTTAGGAGAAGGTACAAGCTCAAGATTATATCAAAACCTTATTGAAAACCAAGAAGAACAAATTTTTAACGTAATAGATGCTGAGAATTACGATTTCCGCGACGGTTGCAATTTCTTTGTTCAAGCAAACTTTAATCCTGAATACAAAGAAAAAGCTATCGAACTTGTTAAATGCGAGATAGAAAAAGTTAAAGAAAATATTACCGAGCGTGAACTTAACAAAGCTAAAAAGAAGGTTAAATCACGTTTTGCCTGCGAAGTCGAAACAGTTTCAGATATAGGAGAAACAATCGGATATTATATGACGGTGTGTGATGATTTATCGCTCGCTGAAGAGTATATTCCGCTCTGCGAACAAATGACAGCTCAAGATTTACAAGAAGCAGCTAAAAAATATTTAGACTTAAATCACGCTGTAATAAGTGTATTAAGACCGCAGGGACAGGAATAAAGGGGTAAATGGTTTTTTCGTGCATTTTTTTGCATGATAAATACTCGGCTGTAACTTTTGATTTATAATACAAGTATGAAATATAAATGGCTGAATAAGGAAAATAACGACAAAATAATACTCTTTTTTAACGGCTGGGGTATGGATGAATGTGTTGTTAAACATCTTTTGGCAGATGATTATGACATATTAATGTTCTATGATTATAATTCTTTAGATACAGATTTCGATTTTAATGTTCTAAATAATTACTCAAATAAATATCTTGTTGCTTGGTCAATGGGTGTTATGACAGCATCGCTTTTTGATATTCAATACACTTCTAAAACCGCTGTTAACGGAACACTTAAGCCGATTGATGACAGGTTTGGTATTCCTAAAAGAATTTATAACTTAACTCTTAAAGGATTTTCACCAAAAGGTGCTGAGCGGTTTATAAAATCAATGTATAATGATGTAACTGAATACATATACCCTCAAAGGGATTTTGAGAATCAAAAGTCAGAGTTGAAAGCGTTAACTCATTATAATTCTAATCAAGATTTTAAATACGACAGAATAATATTGTCATCTGATGATAAAATTATCCCAACTAAGAATCAAGTTGAATTTTGGGGGATAGAACCAAATATAAAAAGCGGGCATGCTCCGTTTATTCTTTTAAAAAAATGGAGTGAACTTTTATGAACAAAGAACTCATAAAACAAAGATTCAGCCGTAAGCTTGAATCATACAATACAAATGCACGTATTCAAAAACAGATGGCAGAAAAGCTTATAAGTATGATTACTATTCCTCCTGAGGTTGATGAATTAACAGTTCTTGAAATCGGATGCGGGACAGGTTTGCTTACAGAACTTGCCGTAAAAAAACTTGATTATAAAAATTACACTGCGCTTGATATTGTGTCCGGTTGTGAAAGCTATATAAAAGACATCTGTTCGGAGATTGATTTTATTTCCCAAGATATAGAAAATTATATTGAACAAACAAATAAAAAATTTGATTTAATTATTTCAAATGCTTCTCTTCAATGGGTAGAAAATTTGCCGGAATTTATAAAAAAAATGATATCAAAACTAAACGAAAACGGAACTCTTTTGTTTTCAACATTCGGAGTAGAAAATTTTAGAGAGATATATTATGTACTTGGGAAATCGCTTCCGTATTTTTCAAAAAAAGAGCTTTTAGAGATTCTTTCCGAACACAATCCTCAAATAGAAGAAGAGGTTAGAATTATGGCCTTTAAAACACCAAAAGAAGTTCTAAAACATATTCAAAACACAGGTGTAAACGCTCTTTCTCAAGAAACATGGACAAAAAAAGATTTGATAAGTTTTGAAAAAGAGTATAATTCTTTTTGTGCAAACCGTCCGACTCTCACGTATAATCCCATATATGTTAAAATCAAAAAAATTAGCTAGTTGGGTAATTTATTGGTCAAATTCTTTGATGTAGCATAATTCTGAAAAATAGGAGCGTAGAAGGGAGAAATGAATACATCAACAGATGATTCAACCAATAGGTTTGAGGATTACGAAGCTTTACAAAAACAGAGAGAAACATTTGTGGCATCATTGAGCCACGATTTAAAAAACCCTACTTTAGCGCAAATTAGAGCTATTGAATTAATACTAAAAGGAAGATTCGGGAAAATTTTGCCAGAACAGCGCGAGATTATGGAGATGCTTCTTGATTCTTGCAGATATATGAATGCTATGTTAGGAAATGTGCTTGCAACATATAGAACAGAAAAAGGAAATATTAATCTTGCTTCGGAAAAAGTTTCAATAGCTGATTTGGCAATTGAATGTACGGATGAGATGGTTTATTTGGCAAAAGATAAAGAAATAAAAATTACAATAAAAAATTCGGCGGAAAAAGAGTATGTATGGGGTGATACTGTTCAATTGAGAAGAGTTATTATGAATCTGCTTTCTAACAGTATTAAATATGCGTATTCTAATACTGAACTAAAAATCTCAGTTTATAATGAACAAAATTATACTTGTTTCTGTTTTGAAAATCGCAGTCCTTATTTACCGCAAAATAAACAAGAGAAAATTTTTGCAAGATACATTTCTTTTTCAAAAACTCATAACGGAATCGGTTTGGGCTTGTACGCATCTAAAAAAATTGTTGAAGCACATAACGGTATAATGTTCGTTCAAAGTTTTGAGGATGAAAGAAATATATTTGGATTCAAGATTCCAAATGATGAAAGTTACAAAAACAAAAAACGAATAGTTACGTTTTAAATGATATTTCTAAATAACAAAAAGGTCAGATATATCTGACCTTTTATGATTTTATTATAATGTTTTTTATTTCTTTTCCGGTTCTGGTGTTACTTCAACTTTTTTTGCAGGGTCAAAGCTCGGGTCAAGATATTTGATATCTGCTGTTTTCATTAAACTTTCCGTTAGTTTTTTTAGAACTGCAACTTCTTTTTGTGTTTGTAAATAGAACTTCAAATTCTCTTTAACTTTTACAAAAGGAGTTTTTCCTGCTTCCATTCTGTCTGTAACTTTGATTATATGGTAGCCGTAACTTGTTTGAACAAGATCACTAACTGTATTTGGTTTCATTGAGAATGCTGTTTTTGAAAATTCAGGTACCATTTGTTCGCGGGTAAAGAATCCTAATTCTCCGCCTCTTAAAGCACTTCCTTTATCATCGGATTTTTGTTGCGCGATTGTAGCAAAATTATCAGGATTCTTCTTAACTTCTGCTAAAATAGCTTCAGCTTTTGCTTTTTGTGATGCCATTTTCTTTTCTATTTCTGCATTCATTTCTGTTGGTGTTATTTCAGGATTTTTTTCCTTAAGAGTTCTAATCATATCAAGCATGTTTGCTGAAATAAGAATATGAGATGCTCTTACTTGTTCACCGTGAGTGAATTCTTTCGGGTGTGAATCATAGTATTTTTGAGCATCAGCATCCGTTACTTCAACTTTTTCAACAGTGTTAATAAGCTTTCTTATCTTAATTTGTGTTTTCAAATCATTTGTGAATTGGTCGTTAGAAACTTTTCTTTCTTTAAGAATTTTGTTCAACTCTTCTTTAGAGCCAACTTTATCAATCACGGTTTTTAATTCATTTTGTACATCTTCTTTTGTTGCCGTAATTCCTCTTTTTTCAATTTCAGCATCAAGAAGAGATTTAATAATAAGCTCGTTAACAACTTTTTCTTTAAAAACAGCGTACATTGGGTTTTCGTCTGATTTTATAAAATTTTTAGATCCGCCAAATTGCTTTATAAAAGATTTGTCTACACTTTTGTCGAAATACTTGTCAAAATCAGCTTGAGTAATAACTTGTCCGTTAACTTCAATTATGCCGGTCTTATGCATAAAAGAACAACCTGTAAACAAAACGGTTGACATTGCTAAACATACTAATAATTTTTTCATATAATATTCTCCTTAAAACTCTCTTATTTTTGATAATTATTTGCTGTTTCTTTTATATAATAAAACAAACTTGTCAAAATGTTAAATGTTTCATCAAATGTTAAGTAGTCATTATTAATTAGGATTATTGATTTTCCGTCAGTACAGCTTTTAGGTGCAGGGGTAAACTTGAGTTTTTTAAGCATTTCTTTATCCAATCCCTGTCGTATTATATTCCATTCATAAGGCGTAAACGGTGTATAAATACGTATATCCGAGCCGGCTTCACGAATTATAGAGACTCCGCAATCAGTTGCTGTCAGACGAATTTTTATTAGCTTAATAAGATTTTCGACTTCTTCGGGAATTCTTGAAAATCTGTCTTTCCACTCAGATATTATATAATTAAGCTCTGTTTCGTTTTTAACATCGGATAAGCGTTTATACTCAATCATTTTTTGTTCGGTTGAACCTACCCACTCGTCGGGGATGTATGCAGTTACGTTGATATCAACAATCGCCGGTTTTTTAATATTTACACTTTCACCTTTTAATTCATTAACAGTTTCTTCCAAAAGTTCACAATAAGTATCGAATCCGACGTTAATCATGTGTCCGTGCTGTTTTGTACCTAAAATGTTTCCGACTCCACGAATCTCAACATCGCGCATTGCAATTCTATATCCGCTTCCGAGTGTTGTAAATTCTTTTATTGCCTTAAGTCTTTCTTTTGCTTCATCTGTGAGCTCTTTATTCTTTTTATACAAACAATAACAGTATGCTTGCTTTTCACTTCTGCCGACACGTCCTCTAAGCTGATACATTTGGGCAAGTCCGAGTTTATCGGATTCATGAATAATAATGGTATTGGCGTTTGGTATATCTAAACCGTTTTCAATAATTGTTGTACAAAGAAGAATGTCATATTCGTGGTTATCAAATCCGACAATAACATCTTCCAATTGTTTTTCGCTCAGCTGTCCGTGACCTACTGCTATTCTTGCGTTTGGAATGAGTTTTTGAAGTTCAAGTTTGAATTCTTCTATTGTTTCTACTCTGTTATAGAGGTAAAACACCTGTCCGTCGCGGTCAAGTTCGTTTGTAATAGCGTTTTTAACCGTTTGTTCATTATATTCACCTACATAAGTCTTAATTGGCAATCGGTTTTGAGGTGGAGTATTGATAACAGAAATATCTTTAATTCCTGATAGCGACATATAAAGAGTTCTCGGAATAGGAGTGGCCGACATTGATATGATATCAATATTTTCTCTGAATTCTTTTAATTTTTCTTTGTGTCTTACTCCGAATCGGTGTTCTTCATCTATTACAAGTAGTCCCAAATCCTTGAAAATAACTTTGTCCTGTAAAAGTGCGTGGGTTGCAATAACAACATCACATTTCCCCGTCGCCAGATTTTTGAGTGTTTCTTTTCTTTCTTTTGCAGAGCGAAAACGGCATAGAAGTTCAACATCGACTCCAAATGGTTTAAATCGGTCATTTATTGTTTGATAGTGCTGAAGCGCAAGAACTGTTGTAGGCACAATTACAGCGACCTGTTTTAATGAAGTTACAGCTTTGAACATTGCCCGCATGGCAACTTCCGTTTTCCCGAATCCGACATCTCCGCACACAAGTCTGTCCATGGGATTTATGTTTTCCATATCCTCTTTGATTTGATTAATAGCTTTAAGTTGGTCGGGAGTTTCAATATACTCAAACGTATCTTCCATCTCTAATTGTAACGGTGAATCAGGCGCAAAAGCTATTCCTTCCTGCATTTTTCTTCTTGCATATAACCTTAAAAGGTCATAAGCAATTGTTTCTACTGCTTTTTTTACTTTTTGTTTAACTCCTTCCCAGTCAGAACCGCCCATTCTTGAAAGCTTGGGCTTAACCTGTCCCGAACCTCTGTAACGGCAAAGCATATTTATTTGCTCCGCAGGGATATGGAGTTTATCTTTATTTGCGTATTCAATTGTTAAATAATCTTTTAACTGCCCGTCAAGCTCTTGCTTTGTAAGTCCCTTATAAATCCCAACACCGTGGATAGAATGTACAACATATTCACCTTCCTGAATATCGTTAATATTTTCGATATATTCCGGTTTTTCTTTGTAATGACGCTTGCGGTTTGAAGGAACTTCTTTTTGGCGTTTATTAAACAGCTCTCTATCAGTAAGTAAAAGTATTTTAGCATCCGGAATAATCGTTCCTTGCGATGTGATATTTTTAATATAATCAACATCAAATATCCCAAAAGATTCAAGAACTTCTTTTACTCTTTCATGAAAATCAGTAGCAATGGTAATTTGATACCCTTTATGCTCTTTTAAAAACCTTGAAACAGATTCCATATCAGCATCAAAGATTTGAATATTACGAGAGTCAATATCAATAACTTCGTTATTTTCATCAGAGAGAAAGTTATTCAAAAAGATTTTTTGGAATCCTGCAATCTGCTGAATGAAATCTTCAAGAGAAAAATGGTTTGGAGCACAAGCTTTCCCACCCCTTGAGGGCGGGGGTTGGGGGGCGGGGTTTATAATTTGTTCTGTTTTTAATGCTTCATTATACTGATTATCAAATGTTTCTGATATCAGTCCGTATTTGGAGGTAATTTCTGCGTATTCGTCAAAAACAACAATATAATCTTTCAAATAATCAAAAACACTCACTAAATCATTGTTAAAGAAGGATTGATATATGTTTATGCCTTCAAAATAACCTTCTGTATCTATCTGTTCTTTGAGTTTTATAGGTATCTTAGAAGGTAAAATTTCAGGTAATATAAATTTATAAAGAGGATAAATGGTAATATTGTTTATTTTCTCTATGGATTTTTGAGTTTCATTATCAAAATATCTTATATCGACAATTTCATCTCCCCAAAATTCAATACGAACAGGGTTTTCTTCGAGCGTATAAATATCAGCTATATCACCGCGAATAGAAAATTCTCCTATATCTGTTACCATTGTAGAGCGCTTGTATCCAAGTTTTATAAGTCTTGAAAGAAGTTCTTTTTGGTCAATGCTGTCGCCTATTTTCAAAGAAAAAGAATTAATATCAAAAAACGAATCTCGCGGGAATTTTTCCAATAATACTTTAACCGGTGTGATAATGAGTTCAGGCTGATTAAGCAAAATGGATATTTGTTTTTGATAATCATAAAGATTGGAATTGATCCCTTCGTATGGCGAAATATTTTGATATGGAAGGGCGGCAGATTCCAAATCAAATAATCTCTCCAAATCAGAAGAATATCTTAAAGCAGATTGTTCAGTTGATGTGATAAAAAGAATTTTTTTGTTCGAAAGTTTGCGAATATATTTTAACAGCAAAAGACGTGAAAATGTTGTAAGTCCTGTAAATGTAAAACTTTTGCCTCTTTTAATATTACCTGCAAATTTATCAAAAAAAACGCTTGTTTCTAATCTCATAAAAGATATTATAACATGAGGCTCAGGGATTGTCAGGCTATATTTGACCTATAAAGCTATGCATTATCCCCGTTAGGGCTTTCATATTCTATACCCATGCCTCTTAGAGCGCTTATAAATCTTTCTGCACATGCGTATTGAACTTCAGGAGGTACAACACGTAAAATCTCTACTGTTTTTGAAATAATGGGGTCTTTATCATACCATCTCGCACCGTTAACAGGTTTTACAAGGTCGTAGAATCTGTCTAAGGCTTCCTTTGAAACTTTTTCTTCCAATTTATCCAAGAAAACAACAGCGTGTTCTCTTAATTCATCTTGATAATTCTTTAAAAGCTCTATAACTTCCAATAATTTAGGGTCGTGGTCATACCATCTTTTATATGCTGCCATCTACAATATCCCCCTTATATTCATTACGTTTGAGTTCGGTAATGAGTTATTTTCATTGTCATCAAATCTTGTTATTTTAGCACCCAGCGCAGTGAGTTTATGTTCGAATTCTTCATATCCTCTGTCGATGTGGTGAAGTTTTTCAACAATTGTTTCACCGCTTGCCATAAGCCCTGCGATTACAAGTGCTGCACCTGCTCTTAAGTCGCTTGCCGCAACAGTTGCACCTGTGAGGTTTTTAACACCTTTTACAATTGCGTGGTTTCTGTCTTGGTGAATATCCGCACCCATTCTTCTTAAATCCGGTACTTGCATAAATCTGTTTTCATACAAGCTTTCTGTAATTATACCGACTCCGTTAGCAGTTGTCAGAAGTGTCATCGCAATTGCTTGCAAATCTGTCGGAAAACCCGGATAAGGCTGAGTTACAAAGTTGATTGAATTTAGTCTGTTTTTACAGCTGACTTCTATGGTTGTGGGTTCAACCAGTTTAATACTTGCACCCATTTTGATTAATTTATCATTAAAGAATGTAAGGTGAGCAGGATAAACATTTTTAATAATTGCTTTACCGCGAGTAGCAACAACTGCTGCCATATATGAACCTGCTTCAATTCTGTCGGGAATTGTTGTATATTCAATCGGGTGAAGGTTTTCTTGTTTAACCCCGTTGATTACAATCTCTGAAGTTCCTGCTCCTGTAATATCAGCACCTAATGCGTTCAAGAAGTTTGCCAAATCAACAATTTCGGGTTCTTGAGCTGCATTTTGAATTCTTGTTGAACCTTCTGCTGTGACTGATGCAAGCATCAAGTTTTCTGTTGCACCAACTGAAGGGATGTCCAAATAAATATCAGTTCCGACAAGCTTTGACGCTTTAGCATGAACGTATCCGTTTTCAATCTTTATTTTTGCACCGAGTGCTTCTAAACCTTTTATGTGGAAATCAACTCGTCTTTCACCGATTGCACATCCTCCGGGAAGCGCTACAATCGCTTCACGACAGCGTGACATTAGAGCACCTAAAATGATGAAAGAAGCTCTCATTTTGCTGACGAGTTCGTATTTTGCGGTAATCGAAGAAATGTTCGATGCATTTATGATAACCGACTTTTCTTCTTTATCGTAAATACAGCTTGCACCTAAATCAGAGATAACATTGAGCATAATCTCAACATCTGTAAGGCGGGGTACGTTGTAGATTTTAGTTGAACCTTTGACAAGAATAGTTGCGGCAATAAGCTTAAGTACAGCATTTTTTGCTCCGCCGATTGAAACCTCGCCTTTTAATGATTCACCGCCAATTATTTTAAACTTCTCAGCCAAAATCTCCTCCGATTCTATCACAATAATACTATTAATCATGGCTGTTGTAAAGAGTTATGATATTTTATTGTTTTTATATCAAACTTAACTGTTTTGCCTGTTCAAAATGTTTTCTTAAAAATGAAGGCCTGTGATATTTGGTTAGTCCGTATTTGTCGATTGCGTCGATGTGTTCTTTTGTCAGATATCCTGCATTTTTTGCCCAATTGTACATAGGGAATTCTTCGTGAAGTTTTAGCATATATCTGTCACGGCTTACTTTGGCTAAGATACTTGCGGCAGCTATGGATGCCGATTTCGAATCCCCTTTAATTATATATTGCTGGGGGTGGGTAAAATTTTTAATTAATTTATTACCGTCAACCAAAATGAGCGGATTATTAATTTCTGCAGCAATTGAAGAACAAGCTATATTCATAGCTTTAAGTGACGAATTCAGGATGTTAATTTTTTCAATCTCTTCAACTTCAACGCATACAATTTTATTCAAAGTATTATTCAAAATAACATCATATATGGATTCACGTTTTTTGGGGGTAAGTTTTTTGGAATCGTTCAAAACTTCCAAATCCTTAATAAGTCCGTCAGTTATTTTGTCAAAATAAACCGCCGCAGCATAAACTCCGCCGGCAGCAGGTCCGCGTCCTGCTTCATCCGTACCGATAATCGGTTTACTAAATTGTTTATCAAAATTAAATAAATCTATAACCGACATATAACTCCCTTAAAGTAATTTTAAGTATAGCATAAAACAGGCAATATATTAGAAAACAGGTCGGGCTTTAGCCCGACCTGTTTTTCTACGCTAAATATCTTAAGTGTTCAAGAGGCGGGATAATCAAGTCTTGTGATTATCGTGCTCATTATTCTTCCCGCCGACGTAATATCAAAAGTCTTCTTGGATTATTGGCAGTTCGCAAGCCTTCATTCGTTTTATTATCCTGCCGGATAATAGTCACTCATTTTCGGCTTTCTCACAAGGACGAGTTTCGCTTACACTCACTCTTGCCAAAATCCGCTTTCGCTTCCTTTTGTCCAAAAGGAAGAACCATTTTTATCTTTTTCTCTGTTACCCTATAACCGGTTGAACAAATGTTCTTGCTGCAAGGTCTTTGTCAAGCATTAACAATGCTTTTTTATCGTCACCGATTAATTTTAATGTTGCTAAAAGACCGCCTACGTTTGATTCTTCTTCAACTTGTTCTTTAATATACCAGTCTAAAAGATGAAGAGCGGCTCTGTCTTTAACTTCTTCAGCAACGTCTGCAACGTGGTTAATGCTTGATGTTACGAATTGTTCGTGTTTAAGAACTTCTTCAAATATTTCCAAAGGTGTTGTACCCTTAAATTCCGGCTTGGCAATAGATTCTAATTTTATTTGCCCCCCTCTTTCGTCGAGGTAATCAAACATACCCATACCGTGAGCGTGTTCTTCTTGAACTTGAACATCAAACCAGTTCACAAAACCTTGAAGATTCCATTCCATAAACTTAATCTTCATTGCAAGGTACAAATACTCTGAATAAAATTCTTTGTTAATTTGTTCGTTGAATGCAGCTTCTAATTTTTCATTAATCATTTTCATGTCCTCCTATATAATTAAATCAGCGAAATTCAAAAATTTTGATAAATCTTTTTCTTTCAAAACTTCATCAATTTTTTCTTTGAATGTTTCTGCACCTTCAGTTTTAATTCCTTCCGGCAGAAGTATATCGGTTGTTTTTTTCGATTCAACAAAACCTTTGTTGATAGTCAAGAATTCCTTGTAAGCGTTTAAGATTTTATTTACCTCTTCATCAAACTCAAAGTTTTCGCTAAGAAAATATTTCATATCTTTTGGGAAAAGTCTGACAAAGTTTATCATATAATCCGTTTCAATTGTGTTTTCTTCTTCGTTATACTTCCCGCCAAAACAATGGTTGTTCAAAATATCTTGTTCTTCTTGTGTTTTAAAATATGCTGCCCACATAAGACAACCGATATAAAACCCGAGATTGTTGTTAAAAACTTCAAGGATTTTTTTATAATACTGGCGAAACTTCATTTTCTTTTGAGAAAAATTTTTGAATCTGTTTATATCAGCATATAAATAGTTAACAGTTCCTTGAAATGCCAATATATATGGTGCAAAACCCGGATCAAACTCTAAACCTTTTTCCATAATTATACCATCGCTTTTATAAACTAATTAAAATTGTTCCAAAAATCTTTTATCATTATTAAAGAACAATCTGATGTCATCAATTGCATATTTTAGCATAGCAAGTCTTTCAACGCCCATACCGAATGCAAACCCCGTATAAATATCAGGATCGATTCCTACACCTTTAAGAACGTTAGTGTCAACCATACCGCACCCTAATACTTCTAGCCAGCCTGTCCCTGAACAAGTACGGCATCCTTTACCTTGGCACATAATACATTGAACATCGACTTCAGCAGAAGGCTCGGTAAACGGGAAAAAACTGCTTCTGAATCTTGTCGGACGAGCAGAGCCGAAATATAATCTGATGAATTCGTTTAAAACACCCTTCAAATCACCGAAAGTGATATTTTTATCAACATACAAACCTTCTATTTGGTGGAAGAAATTGTTTTTTCTTGCGTTAATATTTTCGTTTCTGTAAACTCTCCCCGGAGCAATAATCTTAATCGGAGGTTTTTGATTCTCCATAACGTGAATTTGCGCGCCGGAAGTCTGACTTCTTAAAACGACTCCTTCAAGCCCCTTTACATAAAACGTATCTTGGACATCACGTGCAGGGTGGTCTTTTGGTACGTTTAACATATCAAAGTTGTAATATTCTGTTTCAACTTCAGGAGAAAATTCCGGAGCGGCAACAGAAAAACCAAGACTTTGAAATATAGATACAATTTCATCAGTTGTAGAAGTTAACGGATGAATTTTTCCCTGCGGGGTGTATTTACCGCTTAAAGTTATATCAATTCTATCTTTTTGTAATTTTTCATTCAATTCTTTTTGATAAAATTTGTCATGTTTTTCTTTTAAAAGAGATTCCAAATCTTGTGTAATTTGGTTAGCCAAAGCACCAACTATTCTCTTATCTTCGTCAGATAAATCCTTAAGACCTTTTTTAATTGAGTTAAATTCACCTTTACGGCTTAAATATTTTAGTCTTATATCATCTATATCAGATATAGAAACTGCTTTTTCAATGTCGCTTTTTGCTGAATTATAAATATTTTCTAATTGTGCTTTCATTATATTTTCTCCCTTAGTCTCAATATTACCGCGGACAGGGGTAAATGTAAAGATACAAAGATATTGAAAGCACTAATGTCTTGAGATATTTAATATGTTTAAATAAAAACTTCCTTAGAGCCTTAGTGTCCTTTGTCTTAATATCTTCTCTTATTTCCACCATACAGATGATGTCATGTTCAAAAATTTTTATTATTCTGATAAAAGAGGGATAGTGTGACCTCATATCGGGAGAAAAGGAAAAGATGTTAAATACGGTTTCGAAACCTGAGTCATACGAAATTTCAAACTCTATTACAAAGAATTGGACAACTCAAGCAATTGAATGTTATAAACTTAACGGAAACTGTGCGGAATGTTCAATAAGGCAAGCTCATTATACATTTGACTGCCAAATGCCAAAGGTTGTTGAAATACTCAAACTTATAAACGGTGAACCGGAGGAATAGAAAAGTGACGAAGTCACTCTGTAAAAAATTAAATCTTACCCTTCGGCAAGCACAATAGTAAAGTCGCTTCCGACTGAGAAGTTTTCTGTCGGGTCATAAATAAACTGAACTTTGTTTAATTGAGGCATTTTCTTTTGAAGCCAGTTATAGAAATCAACCGTTACTTCGTTTCTGTTTGCTACAAATCTTGTGTGAGATAAGTGTGTTATTTTCAGAGTATTAACTTCAAAACCAAGTTCTTTTAGTTGGTCTTGGAGCGCCATAGCCTCTTTTTCTTTTAAAGGCGAATACATAATTCCGGCTTTAAATTTAGAAAAGTCAGATTCGACTTTGTCGCGATAAATAATTCTGTCTATAACTTCTTGTGTTTTTTGAGGGTCAAGAATCCAGTAGCTTATGTAGCCTTTTTGGTTTGGAGCTCCTGGGAGTGTTGCAATTTCAATTTTGTTTTCGTCGACACCCTTCAAGAATCCTGCATATTGTGATAATTCATATATGCTCATATCTGTTTTGATATATGTTTTGCAAATATTCAATACTTCCGGAATTTTAGCAATGGTGTCTAAAGATTTCATTTTTTCAAAGAAGCTTCTCATAAACCATTGTTGTCTTTGAGTTCTGCCGATATCACCAAGCCCATCTTTACGATATCTTAGATATCCGACTGCTTGTTTACCGTTTAGAATATTATTTCCTTTGTTTAAATCAATATGCAAATGTCCGGCCCAATCGTGGTATTTCATAGGCTTTTCAACATAAATCGGAACACCGCCAAGTGCATCAACTATTTTTTCGACAGCTTCATCATGAACAATTATATAGTGGTCAATTTTTATCCCGAAAGTTTCTTTGAGTGTTTTCTTGACCAAGTTAACTCCACCGAGAGCGTGTGCAGAATTTATTTTTGAAACACCTTTGTTATCAGGCAAGTAAACTTTACTGTCTCTCGGAATAGAAATTGCTTTGAGAGTACGTGTTCTGGGGTCAACGTTTACGACCATAATGGTATCGGAACGAGTACCTTCCCAAAGGTCAGCACCTTCGCCGTTAGAATCTATACCAAGCAGAAGAATGTTTTGCCTTCTTGGAGAGAACGGAACTTGAAACCCTTTTTTCTTGCGTGAAAACTTGAAAAATCCTGAATCTTCGGCTTGTGCAAGATTGATTTTGTCAATCAGGATGGTATTTTCTACTATAATCACACAAATTACAGCCAAAAAGAATGCTAAAATAACAGTAAAAAAGATTTTAGGAAAGTTCGAGGTTTTTTTCTGCTGTCTTTCCATTCTTATTTGGTTTAAAAATGCTTTATATTCTTCTTGTTGATAATTATTAGCCGTTTTCATTGATTTTCTCTCTTACGTAATTATATTTTAAGCAAAAACTAAAATCAATCCGAAAAGATTAAAATTAAAACTCGTAACCTTGAATTTGTTGTTTTTTTCCGCTAAAACTTAATATATGAAAAATAAAGCAAAAAGAATTTTGTTCATAAATTTTGGCGGGCTGGGCGATGAAATATTATTTCTGCCTTCAATTATTTCCGTAAAAAAAGAATTTCCTAATTCAGAAATAACTCTTGCATTAGAGCCCAGAAGTAAAGGTATAACAACACTAACGAACATTATTGATAAAACTCTCTTTGCAGATATTAAAAATGGCAATAAGTATTTTGCGCTTCTGAAACTGCTTTTCCAAATTTGGACTAGGAAGTTTGATGTTGTCATATCTTCAGGCGGGAATAAATTTATTTCTTTATTTTTGTTTTCAACCTTTATTCCAAAACGTTACGGATACAATTCAGGTAAATTAAGCGAACTCTTATTAACAAAAGCAATACACTTAAACAAAAACCAGTATGCAGTAAGTATGTATCACGATTTGGTAAGAGATATTACAAATAACAAAACAGAGCTTCCGCAAATTGATGTTGAAAAAAAAGAGGTTATCCCAAATTCTATACTTATTCATCCGGGGGTAAGCCTGATGAGTGTAAACAAAGGAATGGTTAAAACAGTATCTGCCGAAATTTGGGCGGAAGTTGTTGAAAAACTTTCAGATAGAGGTAAAAAAGTTTTTCTTGCAGGCGGGCCGGATGACAAAGAAATAATAGAAAAAATCGTTAAAACCGTGCCTAATGAAAAATACACAAATATGTACGGAAAAACAAAAAATCTAAGAGAACTTGCCGAATTAATTTCAAGTGCGGAAAAATTCTTATGTTCGGATTCTGCTCCATTGCATATCGGGGTTTCACTCGGGGTACAAACTTATGTAATTTTTGGTTCAACTGATGATAAAAAATTAATTCCGCAAAACGATAAAGTCATCCCTATAAAAGCAAAAAATTGTAACTGCCCGCTTCGACCCTGTTTGTGGGAAAAACGCCAAACAACCTGTGAAAGTTTAGATTGCTTAAAAATTTCTGCAGATGAAATAGTTGCTATAGTGATAAAGTAGAGAAAGAATAATGTTAAAAACACTCGTTCAATTGATTATTTCATAGTTTACTAGTTTTGAACTTGTGAGAATTTTATTAACGAATCTCAATATTGTAACAAGATTTTGAAAATCTTTACAATTGGCTTAATCCCAGTCATAATGCCTAATAGAATAGAATAGAATAGAATAGAATAGAATAGAATAGAAAAACCGTGCGCAATTTTTAAAAAGCTTCTGACTTTATATATATGTAAGATTTATAAAATCTGGGAAAAAGTAAAGTTAATATAAAGGAGATTGATTATGGTTACAGGATTAAAGCAACTGGGTAATAGTTCTTATGCAATTGAAATGTTTAAAGGATTATTAACTCGAATCGGTAAAAAAACAAAAGAAGCAAGTTTAATTGGTAGAACCTCAAAGGGTAATTTAATATTTAGATTTGGTGATAGTCCTATATCATCACAAAAAGCTTATTATGCAGTTAATGAAGCTGAGTTAATGAGTGGCCAACTTAATGGGAAATATATAGAAAGATACTCTGGACTATTTCCTTGGACAGAGCAGTTCCAAGGTTCAGGTTATCGTGTTGAAAATTTAAAATCAGATTATGATGGTATAGGAAGAATATTTTCCTTAGATAGAAAAACAGGTAATTATACAGTTAAAATGTATGAAGACGTTAAACACGGTTATACTTTTCCATCTCCAACTGCCAGTGTAACTTTAAATTCAAAAAATCAATTGGTTAGTGGTACATATAGGGATATAGATGTTATTGTACGAGAACCCGGGTGTGCGCCATATGTACATAAAAGACCAAATGTTGTTCCGTCAGATTCAACAGTATATCCTAATGTCACAAAGGCTTTAGAAGAAGGAATTAAAAAGTATTGTTAAGAAATATCAATATATTTATGAATAGGAGTTCTTAGGACAGTTATGTAGGGTGCATCGTTTGATGCACCTTTAAAATATATTTGTTCGGTTAAAGTCAAACCATACTTTTTCAAATTACCTATTTTGTCCTTTTTTTGTGATTAGTGCAATTTTTTGGAGCAAGAATAAATGCATTTTATCTAATTACTGTACCATTTGCTTAAAAAATCTTAACCATTTGAAATAGTAATATAGTTAGGTTATGATTATTATTGAGAAATAGTGCGTGGGGAGAAGATGGAAAACAATTACTTTGCACTTTTAGCTAATGATATGAAGAAGTTATGGAACGGGCTGGACGGGGCTCAAAAGCTCGGCATGCTTGTTTTGATTATAGTTACGATTATTGCAGCAACATTCTTTTTATCAAAAGCTATGGAGCCGGATTGGGTAGTTTTATACTCTGATTTAAACGAAGTTGATACTATAAGCATAGTAGAGGGGATGAAGAAAAACGGTTACAAATACAAAGTTTCCGAAGACCATAAGTCTGTATTGGTTCCTTCCAATGTAAGAGACGAAATGAGAGTTTATGTTGCCGAAAATGATTTGATTAAAAATCAGGATGCCGGATTTGAACTCCTAGATAACATGCAGTTAGGTTCAACTGACTTTAAAAATAAACTTACAAAACAAAGAATTTTCCAAGGAGAATTAGTTCGTTCAATTGAAAAAATTCAAGGTATTAAATACGCTCGTGTTCAGCTTGCAGAACCGGAACGCTCTATTTTTGAAGACAGTGATGAAAAACCTACGGCATCCGTAATTTTGGTTCTTGAACCGGGGTATAAAATTAAGAGTGCACAAGTTAAAGCTGTTAAAAATTTAGTTGCATATTCCGTTCCGAGAATGACGCCGGAGCAGGTATTTATTACTGACCAAGACGGGAATACACTTTCCGACGAGACTTCTAAAAACTCTACCGATATGGAGAGTTTCAAAAGTAATTTAGAAAAAGAAACCGCAAAAAAAGTTTCAACTGTGCTGGAAAAAATTGTCGGAAAAGGCAATGTTTCAGTACAGGTTAATGCCGATATAGATTTTAATTCAGCAAAAGCTACAATTGAAAGCTATATACCTCTGAATGATGATAAGGGAGTCGGTGTTGTTACAAGTTCTCAGACTGAAACAGAAACCTATGAAAATCCGAATAATGTTCAAAATCCGCAAAATCTTACACCGCCGGTTACGGTTAACAGAAATTTAAATTATACAAAACAAAAAACCGCTGTAAATTACAGTGTATCCAAAGAGGTTAAACAGGTTGTATACGCTCCCGGAACAATTAAAAGATTGTCTATTGCGGTTGCGGTAAACAAAGTTTTAACAGATGCAGAAAAAGAAGAAGTTAAAAATCTTGTACAATCGGCTTCCGGTATTGATTTCTCAAGAGGCGATGTAATTTCTGTTTCCGGGTTACAGTTTGAGGGTGCAAGTATTGATAAGAAGAGCCAAGAAAACTTCAATGAACAGTATCAAAGAGAACAATTGATGTACTTCATAGGTTCTTCGGTTATTCCGCTTATAGTAATCTTAGTTCTTGGTGGTTTTGCACTGTTGGTATTAAAGGGTTTTGTAACCAAATTGCCGGCTCCGAGACGTGTTGAACGCAGATATGAAGAAGAATATGAAGCACGACAGGAAGAAGAAGAAAGAGAAGAAGAAGCTCCAAGAATTGAATTAGACAAAAAAGAAATAAGGTCTCAAAAAGACCAAAGCATCAACGAATTGAATGAAGCTGTAATGTCAGCTCCGGAAGAAGCTGCTAAATTACTTGTTTCATATATTAAAGATTAGAGAGGAGGATAGTGGCTAGGTTAATAAGAACAAAGTTAATAGGTTAGTAAGAAATATTTAAAAAGCACTTATTCACTTATTCACTTATTCACTTATTCACTTATTATAATGGGTATAGAAGAGATAAAAAAAGCCAAAGAAGAGGCAAAAAAAGTTATAACGCGTCCTACACAAAAGGTTGCGGCATTGCTTATTGCTCTTGGTCCTACAACGGCTTCCGAAATACTCAAAAATATTAAAGATGATGATTTGCTGGAACAGCTTACTCTTGATATTGCAAATCTGGGAAAAGTTTCTGACGAGGATTTGAATGATGTATTGAATGAGTTCAAAGCTGTTTTCCAAGCTAAAAACTTTGTTGCCTCAGGTGGTGTTAATTACGCAAAACAACTTCTTGCTCAGGCTTATGGCGACGCAGAAGCTGCGAAGATGCTGGAAAGAGTTAACTCTATGGTTAATACTAACCCTTTCTATTTCCTAAACGAAGCAGACCCGCAGCAGTTGGCTAACACATTTGCAACAGAAAATCCTCAGTTATTGGCGCTAATTCTTGCTTATATAAGACCTGAACTTGCGGCGCAGGTTCTGTCTTTTTTACCGCCGGATATTCAAGCAATTGTTTCGATGAAAATTGCGGATATGACTCCAACAAACCCCGAAATTTTATCTACGATTGAAGATATTGTAGAACGTAAATTTTCTGCATTATTGGTTCAAGACTTTTCTAATGCAGGCGGTGTTGAATCTCTGGCAAATATTCTTAACTGTTGTGACCGTGGTACGGAAAAGAATATTATGGAATGGTTAGATATAGAAAATCAGGAAATGGCACAAGAAGTTCGTGACTTGATGTTCGTATTTGAAGACATTATGATTCTTGATGACCGTGCTATCCAAAGACTGCTTAGAGAAATTGATACTAAAGAATTGGCTACCGCTCTTAAAGGTACAAAAGATGAAATTAAGGATAAAATCTTTAGAAATATGTCAGAGCGTGCAAGACAAATGCTTAAAGATGATATGGAATACCTTGGTCCTGTCCGTGCAAAAGAAGTTCAAGATGCTCAAACAAATGTTGTCAGTGCAATCAGAACTCTTGAAGCAAGTGGTGAAATTACAATTACCCGTGCTAGTGTTGAGGATGAGTTAATTGAGTAATAACAGGATAATAAACAAAGAGATAAAAATCGGCGAAAGCTATGTTCTGCCTATCGAGCAGTCAAAGGTAACTCTGTCTGAAGCAAAAGTAAAAAAAATTCTTGCCGATACGGATGCCAAGGCTCAGCAGATTGTAGATAATGCAGATAATAAGTCTCAAATAATTATTGAAACCGCAAATACAGAAGCAACAAGAATCATTGAAGAAGCTCGTAAAAGAGCTCAGGAAGAGTATGAGTCAATAAAACAGCAAGCTTATGAAGAAGGTTTTGCTAAAGGTGAAGAGGACGGACTTGCCAAGTTTAATAAAGATGCCGAAGACGGTCTCCAAGCATTGGAAACTTTGGCACAATCTTCATTTGATATGAAAAAAAATATTATTGACTCCGCATCACGAGATATAGTAGAGCTTATTTCAATAATCTCGGATAAAGTTTGCCATGTTAAGTTTAACCCGCAAGTTTTGTATCAAATAACGCTTGATGCAATTAAACTTCTTAATGACAAAGAAAATATTACGATTATAGTAAGTCCAAAACTTGTAGATTATGTCCAAAAAATGGTTCCAAACTTCAGAGGATCTATATCAAATTTACAATCACTGAAAATAATAGAGGATAGTTCTCTTTCCCCTGATGGTGTTATAGTGGAAACTCCGACGACAAGGCTTGATTCCCGAATTTCTTCCCAAATAAGCGAGCTTACGCAAAAAATGTTAACAGGTACCGGCGATGGAATGGGACAAAAATAGATATCTTGAAATAATTCAAAATACAAGAACGATAAAAGAAGTCGGCAGGATTACGGAAATTATTGGTCTTACGATAGAATCCGACGGCCCAAAATCATCTATCGGAGATTTGTGCTATATTTATAACGAGTTTGACGAAAAACCGACTATGGCAGAAGTTGTAGGGTTTAAGAAGGACAGAATTCTTCTAATGCCTCTTGCGTCTCCTGACGGAATTCGCCCCGGAGCATTTGTTGTTAATTCGGGCGGTGCTATGAAAATTGGTGTGGGTAATCAGCTTATCGGACGTGTATTGGACGGTTTAGGCAATCCTATTGATAATCTTGGAGATATCCAATTCTCTGAATACCGTTCAACCCGAGCAGATGCAATAAATCCTTTAAAGAGGAAGCGAATTTCTGAACCGCTCTCTCTGGGTATTCGTGCGATAGACGGATTTATGACAGTTGGTAAAGGTCAAAGAATGGGTATTTTTGCAGGTTCAGGTGTCGGTAAAAGTACGACAATCGGTATGATGGCAAAAAATACTTCCGCTCAGCTTAACGTAATTGCACTGATTGGAGAACGCGGAAGAGAGGTTAAAGAATTTATTGAAGAAATTTTGGGACCGGAGGGAATGAAACGCTCTATTGTAATTGCAGCAACTTCCGAGCAGCCATCTCTTGTTAAGATAAAAGCAGCATTTGTAGCAACTTCAATAGCCGAATATTTTAGAGACTTGGGTATGGATGTTTTGTTTATGCTGGATTCAGTTACCCGTATTGCAATGGCACAGAGAGAAGTCGGACTTGCAATCGGTGAACCGCCTGCTACAAGAGGATATACACCTTCTGTTTTTGCGCTTATGCCAAAACTTATGGAAAGAGCCGGAACAAACGAATTTGGTACAATTACGGGGCTTTATACAGTTTTGGTAGAAGGTGATGATTTTAATGAACCGATTTCTGATACCGCAAGAAGTATTTTGGATGGCCACATTGTGCTATCTCGTGATTTAGCGCACAAAAACCACTATCCCGCAGTTGATGTTCTTCAATCATTGAGCCGTGTTATGGGTGATGTTACGACAAAAGAACACCGTGCAGCAGCAGGTGTTTTGAGAAACCTGCTTGCCGTACACAGGAAAAACGAAGATTTAATTAACATCGGAGCTTACGTAAAAGGGTCTGACCCTGTTTGCGATAAAGCTATTATGATGATGAATGATATAGATGGATTTTTACTCCAGTCTACGGACGAAAAAATTGAATACGAGACAACTATTCAGACTTTGCTCCAATTAGGACAAACAGCAGGGGGGTAAATAAGTGACGGAGTAATCAAGTGGTTTTATATTATTATTGTGTAACAAGTTTTGCCTGAATATAATTAATACTTTTTTCATCACTCAGTTGCATCATTACTTCATCACTATGTTTAACATTTCTTAATATTTTTTCCTAAAAAAGGCAATTTTTAAAATATTTTAGACTTTATCATGGTATGTAAGATTAATTATGAAGGAAAATTTATGACTGAAATCAGAACTAATCAGGTTGATACATTAGCCAAAACACAACCGTCGCAACAAATTCAGACTCAACAAGCAAATCCGTACGGATATCCAAGACAGGGTTTAAACCGTACAATCAGAGATGAATTTGTTATTGAGCACAGAAAAAACGGACTTACCGGACGACTTTTTAATGTAATTAAAAATATTACCGGTCTCGGATTAGGCTCCAAAAAAGTGGAACAAGCAGTAGCTAAAGCTGAAAAAGGCGAAATAACTAATGAAGAAGCAAGAGAAACAATCACTAAATACAGAAAATCTCAGGCAAATTCTTCACAGGTTGTCGGTGACGGATTATCCACTGCGCTATGTGTTTTGACATTCCTAGACACAAAAAATACTTTAGCGAACAAAGGCCCCGGAGCTTATTTGCGTAAAGTACACGGAATAATAAAAGATAAACCTGAAGTAAAAACAAATACTATTATGGATTTATTTAATAAAGGAAACAGAAGCTTAAGACTTTCAGAAGCTGATTTAGCAAGATATTTTAAAAATCCTAAAGGATTAATGATAAGGTTGTCTCTTGGAGGTATAGCTGCAGGATTTTCAAAAGCATTATTTGGAGTAATAGACAGAATTGGTGCGAAAGAATTTTATACTGATAAAAAAGATTTTAACGGTGCAATAGACCCTTATGATAAAGCAGCATACAGTCAAGCGCGCAAACAAGACAGAAGAGAAAAATGGAGTGCAAACTGGAAAAACTTCTTCTCAGGTATAATTAACGGTACAACAGTACCTCTCATGGGGCTTTTCGGCGGCATAGTCGGTGTACCATTGTATTTTGCAATAAACAGTTTGAACAGATATTTTATCGGCAATCACGTTGATGAAGATAAATCTTTTGAATCATACATTAATAATATCAAAGAAAATGGCTTATTGGGCGCAACATTGGCTCTTGGTGCGGGTATTCCTATTGCTTTAAAAACCCACAAAATTGCAGTATTTGAAAAAACCGGCAGAAAGGCTGTTAAATTACTTGAAAATACAAAATTTGAACCTAACGAATTCAACGGCAGATCAACATATGAAGAGATTAGTGAAATATTGTTGAAAGATTCTGAAATATCCAAAATTATCAGAAAGGACCGTTCGCTGGAAAGAACATCTATATGGGGTGAAAAATCTTTAACAGAATCCGAACTTCAGGATTTGGCGCAAGAATTGAATGATGCAAATTTCTTTGCTGCAAAATTCAAACAAATCTCTAATGATGGTTCTGCTCTTGCAAGGGTCTTAAAAGAAGATTGCAGACCTACAAGAACTTGTGAAGAAGCACAAGCATATATTGATAATGCATTTGGTAAAGGCAAATATACAATTGATAAAGACCATTACTGCTTAGGTGTCGGTACAGTTGCAGAAACGTATTTTGCAAAAGGAGCTGACGGTAAAGAAGTTTGTATCAAAGTTATTAAAGAAGGTATGAATGCAGATAAAATTGCCAGAGATAAAGAAGCCTTCTTAAGAATAATTGATAATCTCAGCGTAAACCCTGAAACAGGAAAAGCTTATACTCAGGCAGAAAAGAATATCTTTAAACAAAACGTAGAAAATCTGGCAGATGGTGTTCTTAAAGAAATCGACTTAGCAAATGAATTCAAGGCTGCAGAAGAACTTGCTAAACATACTCAATATGCAAATGTTGTTAAAGGTATTGAAGTAAGTGAAAATAAAGCTGCTTATGTAATGGAAAGAGCAAATGGTATAAGCCTTGAATCCTTAATGAATTTAAATGAAGCTTATGCGTACAGAGAAAATATGCAAAAGCTTTTAAACGGTGAAATTAAGTCATTTGGCGGGTTTATGGATAGCATTAATGCCGTAATAGGTGAAGCAATGACAGAAGCTAATATGAGAGGCGGTTCTCCATTAAAGGCAATTATTGAAGATTACCATTTGTCAAACGAACAAAAACTTCAAAAAATAAATGAATTTATTGATAAGGTTGAAAGAAAAACACCGACTCATGGTAATAATATTAAACTGACTCCTGAAGATATCAAAAATCTTATTACGGAATATCAACAAGTATTGGTTGAACAATATAACAAAATTACTTCCGGCGGAAAAGTTGTACACGGTGATATTCACCCGGGTAACATATTCATAGATGTCGACGCACTGAAGAATATGAGCTCACCAAATAGAATGGAACAAATATGGACTGATTTAACAGGAAGAGTATCACGTAAAAACCACGGCGTATTCACTCTTATTGATACAGGTAACGTAATCAATCTGTCAAAAGAACAGTCTATAAGCTTGTTGAATTTAACATCATACATAGAACACGGCAACTACAAAAAGATTGCGGAATACGTAATGCAAGGTGTTGAAGGTGATGCGCTTGGCGGTCATACAAAAGAAGAAGCAACAAAAATTATTGAAGAACAATTAAAGAAATGTTTCACTGATACAACAACTCCGCTTGATATTATGACAACGGATAATCTGTTAAAACTTACTTCTAATATTATGAAAAAACATAATATTGTACCGAATGATACTCAATTGAATCTTAATAAAGCAGTACAATCTGCTAACAATTCTTATGACGCTTTGGTTAAAGGCTTATTTGACGGTAGAATGGGTAACGGTCAAGCATTGAGTATGTTATTTGGATTTGGTGACGGTGCTAAAGATGGTTCATTCCTGAAACAAATTAAAAAGAACATGGAAAAAGCTCAGGAAAGAGAAAACTTGCGCCACATGTCACTCTCAGAAAGAAATCATCAAAGAAAATTAGATGGAAACTTGAAACCTGACCAAGTAGAATATCACGTATTTAGACTTAAACAAGGTTTGGCAAAACCAAGTTTTAAAATGCCAAAGAAAAAAGAAACTCCTGATATGAAAATTCCTGAAATATTAGAGGATGGTTTTGAAAGCATATAAACAGAGCTTAAATTCTTAAAAACAGACCTTTTGCAGTATTACAAAAGGTCTGTTTTTCTAACCCAATAATCTCCTATTTTCCCCCAAATCTGATATATAACTCTCTATATATCTGATTAAAAATCTTTTTTGTTACTAATTTGATTGTGATAAATTTTTTAAAAATACTATACTGATTCGTTTAGTTCGGGTTAAATAATTTTTTCTCTTAATCTTCTCTCAATTTCTATTTTTTACTTAACACTTTTGGGTAAAATATTTTATTACCCCTCCCCTTAAGTCTAACAGCCATCACTCCTTTCTGGTATGTTTATATAGTATGACTCATGTTTTTTTTAATCAAGTAAAGAAATTCCAAAAAATTTTTACAATTGACCATGCTCCCCATGCCTATTAGGAAAAATCAGAATTTACAAAAATTTACTAAAAAAATAGCGTCATGGTTATTGACATTGAATTTTGAGGGGAAGAACTAGTCGTTCTGAGGAAAATAAATATATAGCCCAAAGAATCTCCTGCAAGTAAAGAAAGAGATTCTTCACCCCCAAACTGCTGTCGGGTTCAGAAAAACGTGTTTTAAAAAGTGACTAAGTGACGGAGTGGTTATAAATATATTCGAAATCTGACTTGTTTTAAAAGTAGTATATTCAAATTACTTAGTCACTTCGTCACCAAGCAAAGCGAAGTCACTCCATCACTATTAATACTACTGGTTTGGTAAAAACGTACTGTTTTGTTCATTGTTACAATTTCCGAACTGGCACCCTAAACTTCCCTGCATTTGTATGCCTTCTTTATTTCTGGTTCTTCCAAATGAATTTGTATTATTTCTGTTCTGAAGTTGTGATTGAGGAGAATTAGGGTTAGAAATATCATTGGTTTGGAATAAAGGTCTGCTCGGAGAACTGTTCGGAAGCGTGCAAACGCTTTCCCCGTCTCCTATCGGACAAAGTGCAAAAGAGGGCATGCCTATAAATAATAATATGATTATTAAAAATTTTTTCATAAAACTTACCTCCCGATATTATTCTACGGAAGTTTTCGATTTTAGCATTCGACATTTGGAGTAAATAAAAAAGACAATTATTCTGCTGAACATCCGTCAGGTATAAAATGTAAATCTTTTATTACCTGATAATCTTGAGGAAACTCTTGATTAGAATTTTCCAATACAAAATAAGTAGAGCCTGAACCGGACATGATTGAACTTGGAAGAATTGATTTTATGTGTTGAAGTTCTTTGTAATCACCAAAAACCGCATATTCCAAATCATTATACAAAAATTCTTTAATCTCTTTTCCATGTTTTAGTGCTTCAATTATTTTCTCTGTTTTATTATATTTAGGTTTATTTGTTTTCAATGAATATTTTGTATAAGCTTCTTTTGCTGATATACCAAGATTTTTTGGTTTAATTAAAGTTACAGGCATGGATACAAACGGAAGTTTTTCTGTTTTTTCACCTCTTCCTGTTGCCAGCAGACAACCGCCTTCAAGGCATACGTTTAAATCCGAACCGAGAGACGCGCAAAGAGCGTTCATTTTTTCTTTTGATAAAATGTTTCCAAAAAGTATGTTAAGTCCCAAAATTGTACCGGCAGAGTCTGTACTTCCGCCCGCAAGACCGGCAGATAGCGGTATATTTTTTTCAATATTAATTTTTATATGATAATTTTCAAATCCGGTTGTTTTTAAAAATAAATCCGCAGCTTTGTATACAAGATTTTTTTCGTTATAAGGAAGCTCAGGGTTGTTTCCGGTAAGCTCAATTAATGTTGAGTCGGATTTTTCAACTGATATATCCAAATAATCATACAGATTTATTAACTGCATAACGCTTTTAATATTATGAAATCCGTCATCTCTTTGGTTTTCAACTTCCAAAGTTAAATTTATTTTTGCTGGACATTTTATTCTGATACTGTTCATATAACTATTTTATCACGGAAAGTGATAATAAAGTAAAAAGCGAGGAAGTGATATTGATTTTTTTTGTTTAGTTTATGTAAACTTTTGTAACAAAAAGGCAATTTCTTAAGGAAGAAATACTTTATGTATATATAAAAAGGAAAAAGAGGAGCAATATTATGAAAAACATTAAGAAAACAGTTTCAGCCTTGGTTTTAACAACCATGTTAGCAATGACTCAAGTTTCTGCGTCAGTAGATACCGGTTTAGGTGTCGGAAATGGCGGTGCTGTTATAAACACTACAACAGGCGGTTTTGTTGGTATGGAAACCGGTACAAATTCAGCTACATTAAATTTTAATGCAAATTCTCACGTTAACTGGAATACATTAAACGTCAATGCAAATGAAACATTGAATTTTAACGCAGTTAACGGAGCTAACGGATTGACTGTTATTAACACGGTTAATCAAGGTATGTCAAATATTTATGGTCAAATTAATGCAAATAGCGGTATCAGCAATTTGATTATTTCTAACCCGAACGGTGTTTTATTTGACGGTGCTAAGTTCACAACAGCTGGTGATGCAATGGTTACAACTCAAGCATTCAATACAACAAATATGAATTTAGCAAATCCTACTTTTTCAGATAATGCTGTTGGCGTTGTAACAATTAAGAATTCAGATTTCACAGTAGGCGGTGACCTTAATGTTATCGGTAATTCAATGAATGTTGTTAAGTCAGCTTTCACAGCAAATAACGGAGCGGGTAATGTTCACTTTACAACAACAAACGGTCAAGATTATTTTGTAGACCCTAATACAGGAAACCTAACAGAAACTCAAGCAGTAAGATTGGAAGCAGTCCAAGTTGACGGTAATGTTTACATAGTATCAGATAAAGGTGTTGTTAAAACAGTATCCGGCGGTCAAATTAACGGTGATTTGAATATTCAATCAGACGGCAGTGTTGCAATGAACTACGTAAGCAACGGTGAAGTTTTAAATGTAACCGGTGATGTTAATGCAAAAGCTAACGGAACATTGATGTATGCAAGAAATACAAAAGTCGGCGGCAATTTGAATATGACAAACGGAGGCGGTTTCTTAGAGGTAGGTAACGTTCAAGTCGGCAAAGATATGAATTTAAAAACCGTTGCAGAATCAGAAAATCCATACGGTTATAAACACTTCACTCACGTAATCGGTAAAAACAAAATCGGCGGTAATGCAACAATAAATTCAGAAAACAATATTCACATCGGTAACTACAACTTTGAAGAAGACAGATTGCTAAACGGTAAATTAGAAGTTGGCGGAGATTTAACAGCACACGCAAACAATGGTCACGTAACAGTAACAATTGATGTTAATGCTGATAAAATTGATTTAGCATCAGAACACTTGAATGTATTAACAAATGATAAAGCAGTTTTAACAGCTAACGAATACAAATTCAAATCAAATGGTTACATAGGTGCAATCACTGATTATACAGATGAAAACGGCAATGTACTTAAAACAGAAGACCAAATTATCAGCTTGATGGAAAACTACACATATATACCTAAAGACATCAAGAGTCACGGTTATACGCATATTGCGGGTGGCAAAATCACAAATATCGAAACTCCCAAAGATTCACAAGTATATATTGCATCAAACGGTGATGTAGTCCTTACAGGAGCTAATGCAGGTGATATTAACTTAACAGCTTACAGAAAAAGAATTGATGTTCAAGGTCCGAATGTACACGCTAAAAACATCAACGTAGGTCCTGAAACAGATTACTTAAAGCTTGAATTCGAAGGCAGAGACTTTACAACAAACTATACAAACATCAGAGACGGTAAAGTTATTACAATCAAGCCTGATGAAAAAATCACATACGAAATGACAGATGGCGAAGGCGGCAACAACCAGCCGACATTACAACCAACAGAAACAAAAACATACTTAATCGGCCCCGGCCCTGAGCCAACACCTGAAAGACGTAATCCAAATCCTCCGAGCGATGACAACGTAAGAATTAAAAACTGGGTTCCGGAAGATCCGACAAAACCAATGGCAAGCACACCGGTAGCATACGCAGCAGACTTAGATGATGACGAAGACGCTCCTTGCAGAAAGAATGTCGACGGATCAGTAACAGTAGTCAGAGCAATACCGATGACGAATATAGAAGAATAAGACTAATAGATAGATGAAGATGGGAAGAAAAAACCGGCTTGTAAGCCGGTTTTTTCTTGTTTATTATTCAATTATCTTGTAAAATATTAATATAAATCGGAGAAAGAGTATGCAGGGTTTAAGCAAAGAAAATGTAGAGTCATTAATAAAAGCAGGATTTAACCGTCATCAAAATAATGAGCTTGATGATGCGGAAAATTTGTATAGAGAAGCATTGAAGCTTGATACAAATAATGCGGAAGCATACAACCTTATGGGGGTTTTGAAGCTCCAAAAACAAGAACCTGAACTGGCGGTTGATTATATTTTAAAAGCAATAAGCATAGAACCTCAAGAATATTTTTACGAAACTCTATTTCAAGCCTATATGAGATGCGGTGATTACAAAGGAATTATTGCTTATGAGAATACTGTAAAAACTCTTTATTCAAAGAACTTTGCTCTGCTATTTGATTTGGCATTAGCATTCAAAACAGAACACAGAAATTCGGAAGCTCTAAAATACTATGAAAAAGCTCTCCATATTAACCCGATGTCTTATGACGGCTGGTCTAATGTTGCTAACATATACAGCATGGAAGGACGTGCTAATGATGCGGTTTCTGCAATGAACGTTTGTTATCAGCTTAGACCAAAAGATGATGACACGGCATTTTTTATGGCTAAAGATTATTTTAAAGCAAATAGATATGATAAGGGCTTTCCACTGTTTGAATCCAGAAGCTCAAAGAAAATTGCTTTTATTTCTCAGAGCAAAACTATGCCAAATAAAATACGTGAGGATAATTTCTGGCATGGGGAAAATATAAAAGACAAAAATATATATGTATATTACGAAGCAGGATACGGAGATGCAATTATGTATTCAAGGTATCTTCCGCTTTTAGCGAAAAAATGCAAAAAGCTAACTTTTATGTGTCACAGAGAACTCACTCCTTTATACAAGATTAACGAGCATTTAGGAGTAGATGAGCTGGTGGATACATTTATACCGGATCACGAATTGGATATAGATATTCACGCATCACTTTTAAGCCTTCCTTATTTATTGAAGCTTAAAGGGGATGATATTTTTGCTTTTCGTGAAGGATATATTGTTCCTGATATGAAAATGGTTGAAGAATATAAAGAAAAATACTTTAATACGGATAAAATTAAAGTCGGAATTAAGTGGAGAGGAAATACAACTTTTGATAAAGACAGGGTTATTCCGACAGAATTGTTTAATCAGCTCATAAGTGTTCCTAATACTCAATATTATTCTTTTCAAACATTTGAAGGTTCGGATGAGGTTAGGAAACTCAATAATATTACAGATATCGGGAAAGACTTGATTGACTTTTCTCAAACGGCTTCTGCGCTTAGGAATTTGGATTTGGTAATATGCAATGATACTTCTCTCGCACATCTTGCAGGTGCCATGAGAATTCCTTGCTGGATAATGCTTCCATACGATGTTGATTGGAGATGGGGTACGGATTTAACTAAATGCAATTGGTATGAAAGTGTAAAACTTTTCCGTCAAAAATCAATTGGTGATTGGCAGAGTGTTTTTGATCAAGTCTTGGAAGAAATGAAACCGGAGCATTAAAATAGCTGTGTAAATAAGTTAAAAAAACAACTCCTTCACCGGTACATTTGTTTAATGTATAATAAATTAAAATACAGGAGTTTTGTTGATGTTTGAAGATTTTAATGAAGTTATTTGCTTGGGAATGGGTGGTTCTTATTCTGAAATAGCTAAGGACAAGCTTTTTAAAGCGTATGATTTATTTATGTATCAACGTTCGTTGAACGGAATAAAAGAATGTATAGATTACGTTGATGAGAATTCAAATGCTATTGCAATTTTGCCGGTTGAAACAACATACAAGGGCATTATACGTGAAACTATTGATAACTTAATCACTACAAAAAATCAGAACATCCAAATTCTTGCAGAAACAGTTATTCCGGTAAATGACTGTATTCTTTCCAAAACAACTGAATTTTACAGTATATCAGGATTAATTGCTAATCCTAATGCCCTTGCTAAATGTAAGAAATTTATCCGTGAAGAAATGCCCAGACAACTTAATGTAGTTGTTGCGGAAAGTATGGATGAATCAGCAAGAATGCTTAACAACTATAATCTGACTTATTCAATAATCGGAACCCCTAAGACAGCAGAGTTGTACAACTTGAACATTCTTAAAGAGCATATTGAGGATTACAAGATAAACAACAGACGCCTTATCGTTATCGGTGATGGGGAAACAAAACCGACCGGACATGATAAAACAAGCATAGTTCTTTTCCTCGATGATCGTCAGGGTGCTTTGTTGGATATTGTTCAGGTATTTGTAAAATACCATATCAACATTACTCAGATAAATTCAAAAATGGTAAGTACAAATTCCACAGAACAGGCTGTATTTATAGATTTTGACGGACATAAAGAAGATGATACAATAAAAAAACTGATAGAAGATTTGACTCCGCCAGCCAAAGGTATAAGAATAATAGGATCTTATACATCGTTTTAAAAAGTGATATTGCTTGTATAGCGGTTAAGAGAATAATATTAAAATAATTTTATAAAACAATAATAAAGACCGGTTATATAGCCGGTCTTTATTATTAATATCCAATATTGTCAACATATTATAGTTTAATTAACTCGCGAACTTCTTTTCTTTTAACTTTTCTGGTAGTTGTTTTAGGAAGTTCATCTTTTGAGATTACAATATTTGTCGGACGTTTGTATTGAGCGAGTCTTTCGGAAAGTGATTTAACTTCAACTCTAATCATACGTTCAATATCTTCTTCAGAATATGAAGAATAAAGCTCTGGTTTTGGTACGATTACCGCAGTAACTTCTTCAGTACCGTCTTTTGCACCGAACGTACGAGAAGTACCCAAAACACAAACTTCAGATACATAATTACCTTTTTCTAAAACAGCTTCAACCTCTTCTGGGAATACTTTTTTACCACCGTTAAGTACAATCATGTTTTTGATTCTTCCCGTAATATACAAGTGATTAGTACTGTCTAATCTTGCAATATCGCCTGTATGCAGCCAGCCTTCTTCATCAATAACTTCTGCTGTCATTTCAGGCTGATTGTGATATCCCTTCATAACGGACGGGCCTCTGAGTAAAAGTTCTCCTGTTGATTTATCGATTTTTGCTTCAAAGTTTCTTAGCGGTCTGCCAACACAAGCCATATCATAACGTTTATCTGTGTTTACACAAACAACGGGGCTTGTTTCAGATAACCCGTATCCTTGATAAACCATTATCCCGATTCTTTCAAAGAATTCTCCAACATCTAAATCAAGTGGTGCGCCTCCTGCAATACAGCCGAAGAATTTTCCGCCGAAATTATCGTGAATTTTTTTGAACAATAATCTTTTTATTTTGTATGAAGGAATGAATTTTGATGCGTGATACATTCCTTTGAATATCCATTGAGCAATTTTAGGTGCATTTTTTAGTTCTTTTTCTATACCTGCTTTTAAGAGTTTTAAGAATGCAGGTACGACAATCATAAATTCAACGCCTTTTTCTTTCATAATATCGGTTATATCTTTTGGTTTAAGACTTGTTGTGTAATAAACGGTATGCCCAAAATTTAAGAATACTGAAAAACCAACCGTCATTTCAAAAAGGTGGTTCATCGGAAGAATTGAAAGCATTGTAATCTTTCTTCCGTCCGGCAATATTTCATTAATTGGGTCTGATAAGCATTCGAGTTGAGCGTTAACATTTTTATATGAAATCTCAACTCCTTTAGGAGCACCAGTTGTTCCTGATGTGTAAATAATTAATGCTGTGGATTTTGAGCTTCTTTGCCTCCATTTCGCATTATATTCTTCAGGCAAAGCGTAAATACTTGTGACTTCTGAGTTATAGAATACTTCATCTGTTAAAAGAATATGCTTAATTGACGGTATTGCTTTTTGCAATTTCAAAGCCGTTTCCAAATAATGTTGAGAAACAAACATAACAGTCGGTAAGCAATCCGAAAGAATATTTGTAAGTTCATATTCAGAAAGTTTAATATCCAAAGGAATAGTTACACAACCAGTAAGAGTTGATGCAAAAACGCATGCTCCGTATTCAGGTTTTGATTCCGAAAGAATTGCAACACCTTCTCCTTTTTTGATATCAAGAGTTTCAATCATGTACTTTGCAATTTTTCTTGAAAATAGACCTAACCCTTTATAAGTAAGCTCTTTCCATCCATAACGACTTCTGATACCAAGAGCTATACGATTTTCATAGTCTGCTGTTTTGGTTTCTATGTGGGATAAAATACCACTGCTTCTAAGTTCTTTTCTTTTTCTAAGAGCCATAAACCTTTACTCCTTAATTCCAAATCTTTAACACACTAAAAATATAGCAATATTTTACAACCAATCCTATTAAAATGCAAGCAGGGGGGTAACTTTAAGGAGTTTTGTAACTTTTTGTTATAATGAAATCAAAGAGGTTTATATGATTGATACGATAATTGACGAATATAAGAAATTTAATCAGATAAAAGCAATAGCAATCGGTGGTTCAGGTGTAAATAATTATGCAGATAATTTATCCGATATTGATTTATATGTGTTTGTTGAAAAAGAGATACCAATTCAGGAAAGAGAAGCATTAGTCAAAAAATATTCTTCAAAATATGAAGTCGGAGGAGAATATTTTGGTTCTGGTGATGAATTTTTGGCAGATACTTTCGGGAAACAGTTTGATGTTATGTTTTGGAATGTAAATTGGTTTGAAAATATTGTTTCAAATGTTTTGGAAAAATATTATCCATCTAATGGTTATACTACTTGTTTTTTGTATACTTTAAAAAATTTTGATATCAAATATGATCCGCAAGGCTGGCTTAAAAACTTACAAGAAAAATTAAACATGCCATATCCTGAAAATTTAAAAAATAATATTATTAAAAGAAATATGATGTTAATGGCGGATAAGCCGTTTGCATCATATTATGAACAGATTGAAAAAGCTGTTAAACGACATGACGAAAATAGTGTAAATCATAGAATATCAGCTTTTATGGCAAGTTACTTTGATGTTTTGTTTGCCAAAAATGAACTTTTGCACCCCGGAGAAAAAAGGCTTGTACAATTTGCTCTAAATAATTGTAAAATTTTACCAAAAGATTTTGTAGAAAATATCAACAAACTTTTTAATGCACAAAATGAGAAAAAATTAGAAATATTAAAAACAATGGCTGAAAATCTGAGGGAAATTTTGTAATCTGTTAATGTTTAATTTTTCCAATAAGTTTTAAACATTTTTATATCAAATAAAGTTTGTGTATAATCTCCTCCAAAACAAACAGCCCTGTCATCGATATGTAAAAAAGAAGGTATTTTTATGTTTGTTACATCTTTGAAATATTTATCGAGATTATTTTCATCGTATTTTTCTTTGCCGTACTCATTCAAAACACCGTCCAAATCAATTAATATTCGTTTTTTATATGTTTGCATAATTATCCTACCTACTGGAGTATTACCAGTAATAAAATGTTACTATATCCAGTAAAATTGTCAAATGAATGAAAAAGCAATATATATTTCTATTGGTAAAAGAATAAAACAATTAAGGGAAGAACGGAATTTAACTCAAGAAAAACTTGCTGAAAAAAGTGGTTTGAGTATTGATTATATTGGGAAAATTGAAGTAAATATAAATCAACCTGGATTAAAAGCATTAATAAAAATAGCAGATGCTTTAAAAGTGCAATTAAAAGAAATTTTTGATTTTGAGAATTTATAAAACAAATCTCATGCACTCCCTCGCCCTGCGGGAGAGGGAAGGGGTGAGGGGGCAATTTACATGCAAAAGAATACAGATATAGCTCGAAAATTACGCAAAAATGCAACAAAGCAAGAACATGTATTATGGAATTTACTTAGAAATTCAAAGTTAAATAATCATAAGTTCAAAAGACAATATCCAATAGGGAATTACATTGTTGATTTTGTTTGTATTGAAAAATTTTTAATTATAGAACTTGATGGCGGTCAACATAACTATATTGAAAATAAAATTGCGGATGAAGAAAGAACAAATTATTTGCAAAGCAGAGGATATAAAGTTATTAGATTTTGGAATAACGACATTGATAAAAATGTTGAAGGTGTGTATGAAGAGATTATGAAGAATCTTGGTTAATTTATTGAATTTGCCCCCTCACCCTAGCCCTCTCCCGCAGGGAGAGGGAATGCAAAACCTGCTTTCTTTAAGCGTATACCAATATACATTTACCCCCATTCCCCCCCCCTGTTGACATGGGCATGTTTTGATTTTAGAATTAAGTACAAGGGTTGGGGATTGGTTAGTAGTTTATAAATATCAGCCTAAAATTTTGGGATAGTTTAATGGTTAATCATCTGGAAGAAAGATTAGAAGATATTACAAAACAGATTGATGAAGTAGAATTTAATCTGAGAGTATGTTCGCGCCATACTCAGTTTATGCATGAGATGAAAAAAGTTACTGCCTCCGATAAAGATCTTTTTATGGACTATGACAGGCAAATGGGACAGGATGCCTATAAGCGAATGATGATGCAGGAAAAGCTCAAAAAGCTTATGGAAGAAAGTTTCGAATTGCAGGAAAAGATTTTGAACGGAGAAGGTGAGGATGACTAATCAAGAACATGTACAATGGCGGGAATCAAGTTTTAAGGCGATAATACCTTTTATTGTTTTCGTTCTTTTTTATTTTGGGTTTTCACTTTGGACAAGGGATTTTTCTAAAGTTCCTATGACTGTTGCGTTTATAATATCTTCCGCAACAGCTTTAATACTTAATCACAAAGAAAAATTGAGTAAAAAAATAGAACTTTTTGCTCTTGGCATGGGGAACAAAGACATAATGATTATGTGTTTGATTTTCATACTTGCCGGAGCTTTTACTGCAACAGCTAAGGCAGTTGGCGGAGTAGATTCGGCTGTAATGATTGCACAGCATTTTATTCCTTCACAATTTATGGTTTTGGGGTTGTTTATAATCTCCGCTTTAATATCTCTTTCTATTGGTACTTCTTGCGGTACGATTGCCGCTATTGTGCCGATTGCGGTAACGATTTCTCAATCACTCGGTTTTAATCCTGCTATTCTTTTAGGCGCAACGGTTGGTGGTGCGATGTTTGGAGACAATATGTCTCTAATATCTGATACGAAGATTGCGGCAAGCAGAACCCAAAATGTTGA
The DNA here is from genome assembly GCA_902779645.1 of uncultured bacterium. GTDB lineage: Bacteria > Cyanobacteriota > Vampirovibrionia > Gastranaerophilales > Gastranaerophilaceae > CAG-196. The sequence goes on from CACZCH010000008.1 coordinate 57,986, forward strand.
AATGCGTGATGAGATGTTTTATAACCTCAAGATTATAACAATTCCTGCAATTCTATGTATTACATTATATTCACTTCCTATATTCACAGCATCAGCAGGTGTGAATATTGAGCAGACTGTTTTAAATCTTGACAGTTATATAAAAGTAGCTCCGTATATTCTGCTTTTGATACTTGGTATATCAGGTGTTAACGTAATGTTTCTTTTATTATTCGGGACAATCTTGAACACGATAATTGGGATATCATACGGAATGTTTGATATTTTTACGGCATTTGCTTATATTGGTGACGGTACAACAAGCATGGCAAACACTATAATAGTTGCAATGCTTGCAGGCGGTCTGCTTCTGCTTGTACGATATAATGGCGGTATAACTTATATCATAAGAGCGACTGAAAAATGGATTAAGAACCAAAAAACATGTGAGATTGGGATTTGTTTTTTGGTTGGTGTAATAAACTTATTTACTGCAAATAATACTGTTGCAATTATTACTTCGGGCTCAATTGTAAAAGAACTTGCAGGAAAATATAATGTCAAGGCTGAACGAGCTGCGAGCTTGATGGATACAACTTCCTGCTGTGTTCAGGGTATGATACCGTATGGCGCACAAATCCTTATTGCAGCTGCTTTATCTGTTTCAATCGGTATGACTTCATTTGGGATTCTGAAAGGCTTATTTTATCCTGCATTAATGCTGCTGGGATTGATTATTTCTATTTCAAGAGTTAAAGAAAAAACAAAATAATTATTTAATAGACAGCCTTTTTGAATTCATCTATAAACTCTTTTCTGTGTAAAAATCCCAAATGTGAACCGCAGTTTATGCAGGTTAAATTTTCACCTGCAATTGTTTTAAGCTTCATAATTTGTTCTTTGTTCAAAAGATAGTCGTCAAAAGCTTCAAAAATTTTGTAGTTATTATTGTTTTTAAGATAATCCGACAAAACATACAAAGTTGCAAAATAGCAATCGGTATTGATATTTAATCCAAGATATTTTTCTGCATAATCTTGATAACTTATATTATTAATCATCTTATACAAATCTGATTCTTTGTTTTTTGAGGGTTTTTCTATCATATAAATTATATCGGAAAGCTTTTGTCTCATTATAAAATTCGTAATAATTTTAGCCTCTTCGTCACTAAACGGAAGTTCTTCCATTTTAAAATTTTTTTCATTTTTTAAATCATAAATTTGTAAAATTTTTGAAGCAGTTAATGCTGTTTTATCTTTGACTTTTGTATAATCTCCATCAAAGATTTCACCGTTTTTATCGATTTGAAGCAGTGCATATTTAAGTTCAATCGGTGGAGATACTGCTACAAATTTATTCACTCCCAAAAGGTTATCTTTTGATTCTTTTTCTGCAACGAAAAGAGAAGCTACGGCACCGAAAGAAGTCCCTATAATTGTCTTTTCTTTCGGTTCACAACCGTGTTTTTCTTTAAGATTTTCCAATATTTTTGAACTTACAAGTCTTATATATTCAGAGTCTTTTTGCGGAAGTCCTGGAGCAAAACCGTCCGGCATGCTTTTTACAAATTCCCAATGAAAATGGCTCCCCTGCATAACAACAGAGAACCCTGCATCATAAAACATTTTTGCAAAAACAACAGAATGATGATTTCCGGCACCTTCTCCGATTGAGGGATAAAAAATTATCAAAGGAGCTGTTTTATCTTTTTGCAAAATGTATTTAAATCTGTAAGGTTCTTTATCTTGAGTTATTACAACCGAATCGGTTTTTATATGTTTAGCGAAACTTCTATTCCATATAGATAAATCATTCCAAATAGATTTATTAACTTCTTTGTTTTCGAAAAGCGCGGTTTTCATAGAGTCAATTACAGGGGTTTGAGTTTTGTAATCTTCAAGAATGATATCGGCTTTAAGCGCTTCTGCGAGAGGTAAAATATCGGACAATCCGGAAGCTTCTCCGGTTATTTCTGCAGTTGTCATAATTTTTTCTCCGTTATTTGTACCAAAGTTTTCAATCAACTTTTCTGCTTTTTCCATCTCACCGTTTTCAACAAGCTGTTTTTCTTCTAAAAGCAGTTCTTGCCTGTCATAGTTTGAGTTTCTAATGTAATTTTCTATGCCGAATAACTTTTTGTGTATATCGTATGGGTCAGCATAATTTGTTTCAATCATTTCTGCCAAAGGTTGGATATAAGAAGTTCTGTTTAACATCAAGCCGAATTTAACAATTGATACAACGGGGCTTGCAAGATAAACTGCAGGATCAAGGGCGGCTTCTAAAGCTCTTCCGCAAAGTGACCGAGGAGTGCAAGAATGCAGACAAGGCATAACCAGATATGAGCCTGAATTCATTTTGCATTTACAGAGTGCCTGCTCCATATTTTCGTGTGTAGGTTTAACTTTGAATATCTTATCGGCAGGGTCAAAAAGACCGCCCAGTCCTATTGTAGAATTTGTTAAAAATCTGACTGTTTCGCGCTTTATACCTTCTCCGTCACGTTGAATGATACAGCTTGCGAGTCGTTTGGGGTATTCAATGTTATTGTATGCATCGCGAATTCTGTCTATTCCGAATTTTGGCATTACCGATGACCATATTATATGAATGGGTTTTGCGACCAATTTATTAAGTTTCATATTCAAGTTAAACATTTTTCTATTGAATTTTTCGTGCTTGTCTTCTCCCAAATACATTTTTGAATAATCGGGATATTTGTCTCCTTTAACTGTTTCAACAGCTTGAATATCAGCAGAAGCGGGGTTAATAACTAATTCGGAGTGTACAAATTCCGGATTAAATAAAAGCAGAAATACCAGTATTAATGATATAAATTTTTTCTTCAAAATTATTCTCCTTTTAGTTCTAATTTATGAACTAAGAAGAAAAATTTTTATTATACAGTGAGGTAAATAAGTGGTATAATTTGAGTTATGCTAGAGACAAAGATTATTATAAGTTATATTGTAGTTTGCGTAACTTATGCAATTTGCAGAATTCATTATCTTTTGACCCAGAGAACCGATGAAGAATTTAATTCAATGCTGGATGAGCTTGTAAGTTTATCCGGCAGTAAAGACATAATAAAACCGCTGGTTGTTCTTCATATTCTTCTGGCGCCAATTACTGCCCCGTTCAGCATTTTAAAACAAATTTACAGATTAATAAAAAAGATATTGTAATTATAAGAAAAGATGTCTACAATAGAGTCTTCTGAGGCAATATCAATTTATGCCGAAGAATCTCAAGCAAGGTTTGAATTAGATACTTCGCTAACGCTCAGTATGACAAGATCTACGTTATTCTTGAGTATAACTTATAATCCTATGAAACTCTTGTATAGCTTAAATAAAATACTTAGTCCTAAATGTCTATACAAATAATAATATTCACAAAATAATATCCTGCTAACTGATGTAAAATTTGATAAATTATTTTAGATTGGTTAAGTCAATAAAAAGGAGGTTTATATGTTTGATTTGTATATGTTGGAAACTTGTCCGTATTGTAAAAAAGTTCTTTCTTTTGCGGAAGAAAAAGGGATTAAGTTAAATAAGATTGATATAGCAGATAAAGCAAATGAAGATGCTCTCATCCAATTTGGCGGAAAACGGCAAGTGCCTTTTTTGGTTGATAAAGATAGAAATATACAGATGTATGAATCAAGCGATATTGTTGAATACCTGAAAACAGTGGTGTAACTATAAATTATGATGAGCTGAGCTTACAACTTCATCAATATCGAGTTTGATTTCTTCTCCTTCGGTTGAAAACCAAACGAGATATTCGATATTTCCGGCGGGGCCCTTTATAGAAGAATAAGTCAGCCCTTTGATTACATAGTTTAATTCGTGAATACAATTTAGTACATTTTCAATAACCATTTTATGAGTATTTTTATCTCTTACGACCCCGCCTTTTTCCACAAGCTCTTTTCCTGCTTCAAATTGGGGTTTTATAAGGCAAATCATTTCGTGAAACTGAGGCGATAAAAGGGTTTTCAAATTAGGCAGAACTTTTGTGAGTGATATAAACGAAAGGTCTGATACAAGCAAGTCAGCGACTGGTTCATTATTCAAATAGATATCTTCAAACGAACATATTTTAAGATTTGTTTTTTCGATTGTTTTGACTTTTTCTGAACTTCTGATTTTCCAATCAAGCTGACCGTACCCTACATCAACTGCATAGACAAATTTCGCACCGTTTTGGAGAAGGCAGTCAGTAAATCCTCCTGTTGAAGCACCTGCATCAAAACAAATTCTGTCTTTTGGAGAAAAATCAAATGCATCAAGTGCTTTTTTGAGCTTAAATCCTCCTCTTGAAACATAAGGCATAGTTTTAACCTTAAAATCGTATTCTTTAGCGGTATCAATCTGATATCCTGCTTTGGTAATAACTTCCGTTCCTATCATAACATTGCCCGCAAGAATTGAAGCAGAAGCTTTACTTTTGTTCTCAAAAAAGCCTAAATCAACTAAAATTTTATCCAATCTTTCTTTTTTCAAATCCCAAAAAACCTTTCTGCGTTTGTTGTTGTAATATCAATTAATTCTTCAAGGGGTAAACTTCTAATTTTAGCGATTTCTTCCGCTACATATCTTACATAAGCCGGTTTATTTGGTTTTCCTCTGTAAGGTACAGGCGTAAGATAAGGTGAATCTGTTTCAAGAACAAGTTTTTCAAGCGGAACTTCTCTTGCTACATCTTTCATCTTGACTGCGTTTTTAAAGGTTACGACCCCGCCTAGAGCTATATACCAACCTTCACGGACACATTCTTTCATAAATTCTACACTGCCTGAAAAACAATGGAAAAGAACATTTTCAGATTTTTGTTCCTTGAGTATATCAAAACAATCTTTATGCGCTTCTCTGTCGTGTACAACAATGGGTAAATCTAATTTTTGAGCGAGCTTTATTTGTTTAATAAAGACTTCTTTTTGCAAATCAACAAAAGATTTATCCCAATAATAATCAAGACCAATTTCTCCTACTGCGACTATTTTTTTGTTGCTTTTTGCAATCTTTTCCATTTTTTTTTCAAATTCAGTGGTAAATGTTTTGGCTTCGCTTGGGAAAAGTCCGACCATGCCGAAAATATTATCGTCGGAATTTGCAATCTCAACAACTTTGTCTTGTGTTGCAATTTCAACCGCAGGGATAATGGCTTTTTTTACTCCAAACTCATTCATTTCACTAATTATGTCGTTAAGAGTTGTTTCTTCATTTATCCCCATATCAATATGAGCGTGTGTGTCGATTAAATAGTTTTTCATATAAAAATAAGATTTTCCTATGCCATAACCAAATCTAATTCGCCAAGCATTTTCTTATCTTCTTCTGATTTTGAACCGCAAGTCGTGAGATAATTGCCTACAAGAAGAGAATTTATGCCTGCAATAATACCGATTTTTTGGTTATATTCGCTCAATCTTGTTGTTCTTCCGCCTGCGTAGCGAAGCATTGCTTTAGGTAAAATCATTCTGAATATACAAATTGTTTTTAATATTTCTTCTTCGTCGATTTTGCTTTCATAATCTTCCAACGGAGTTCCTTTAATCGGATTAAGGAAGTTAATAGGTACGGTTGTAGGATTTAGTTCTTTTAGAGAAAGTGCCATATCAACTCTGTCTTCTCTCGTTTCTCCCATTCCGATAATTACACCGCAGCAAGCTTCCATACCGTGCTTTTTAATCATCTTAACCGTATTAACTCTGTCTTGGAATGTATGAGTTGTGCAAATTTGCTTGTGGTAATTTTCGGAAGTGTTGATGTTGTGGTTAAATCTTTCAACTCCTGCTTCTTTAATTTGTTTAACCTGTTCTTCTGATAAAAGTCCTAAAGACGCACAGCAGTGAATTCCGTCAATTGAAGCAACAGCTCTAATCATTTCCAAGATTTTTTCAAAGTCTTTTCCTGTCGGAACTCTGCCTGATGTTACGATACAAAAACGAGTTGCACCGTTTTCTTTTGCGCTTAGTGCAGCTTTTTTAACCGTTTCAACATCCAAAAGCGGATGACATTCGATTTGTGCGTGATTGTGTTTTGATTGAGCACAGTATTTGCAGTTTTCAGAACATTCACCTGTTTTTGCACTTATAATACTGCAAGCTTCAACAGTATTATCAAAATTTTCTAATGTAATCTTATGTGAAATATTGATTAATTCTTCTAACGGTTCTTCATATAATTTTAAATATTCTTCTTTTGTTAAGCTAGTGTAATCCATAATTTTTTCCTCCGTGTTATATGATATCACAAAGAAAGATTAATGAATAAGAAACAAAGAAAATTCGTTATCCTCTGTGCATAGAAAGCAGGACTTCCTGCGGAAGATAAGTGTTTTTAACGGCAGAATCAGTGTTTGCCATAAAGAATTCAACGGTTTCACCTTCTGAAATGCCAAGTTTATCAAAAGGTATACATACATCAATTACATCTTTGTATACCATGTTTATCCCTTCCGGGTTATCAAGAGTCCAAATGTCAGGATGTAAAACGGTTGTTAATCTCAAAGGATAAAGGGTATCTCTAATAAGAGTCAAGGTAAGTTCATGCTCAAATTTTTCAGTCAAAATAGGATAAGGATTATCTGTTCGGCTTATTAGTCTTATGTGAGCTCTTTTCCCGATTTTAGACGCGTTTCTTGTGTAGATATAGAACTGGTTAATTCTGTCAACAAAATTAATATCTCCTGCACCTTTAGAGACATGAAGTCTGAAGTAAATATTATCTTTGTCGCATCCGAAATCTATTTTGTCGACATTTTTATTTTCTCTGTATACCGGACCGTCAAGCATACTTATTGAACCTGCATTGTACCAGTCATCCGAACTTATGCTCATACCGTCCATGCTGGGTGTGATTGAACGTTTCGGAAGTTTAAACGGCGCTTCAATTTTTGTTATTATTGACTGGTCAAGGTATGCTGGATAACTGAGACCTAACAGTGTATAAACATGTTTAAGCCGTTCTCTGAACATATAATCAAATAAGAAGTCCTGACCTGAATTGTTCGGTTCTCCGTACCACCAGAACCAGTCGCTTCCCTGTGCAATTAATAGTTCTCGTTTTGCCTGTAAAATGTTTGGATGATTTTTGTTGAGTCTTTTGAATTCATTGTAATCATCTTTTGTATTTTTAAGTGCAGCCCAAGCTTTATTTTTTTCCTGCTCACCTATCCAGTATTGGAATGTTTTGTCAATCCAAGAACCTGAATATATTTTCTTTAAGTTCTTTTTGTGCTTGTCTTTGTCTAAGTAATCGCTTATCAAAACAGTTTCTAATGTATCATCTTCTTCTATTGAACCGTAGAATTTTTCTAAAAATTCACTGCCGTCGTTTTGGTAATTCTCCCAACAGTTTTCACAGTCAGATGCTATTGTGAGCAAGTGGGTTTCGTCAGGAGAAACAAGCAGTTTGTTCTGAATAGTTTTGATTTTTTCGTACAAATCGCCTGCTGCCATGTCAGGATTGATTCCTGCATATTCAAAATTAATCAGGTTCGGAATTGATCTGTCGCGGAAAATTATATCAATATCAGAATGTTTTGTTTGGTAATTATAGACCTTCAAAAGATGGTACGGATCAGATAAATTGCCTTTGAAATCTCTCATAAAATCAAAGTTTATAGAGCTTGACAAAATACCTTCATCAGAGATAGTCCATTTTATCCCTTCGTGTGCAAAAACAGTAAGTGTTTTTGGTCCGATACAAAGTTCAGGAGGCCACATTCCTTTTGGACGAACTCCAAATATATCTTCAACTCTGTCTAATGCAGCTTTAATCTGAGTTCTTGCATCATCACCCATTCCGAGCTTTTCCGGTAAGCCGGCAGAGGTCAGCCCTGTTTTTGCAGAAGATTTTGCATCAATTAAAATTGGTAAAATAGCGTGATAATAAGGACTTGTGGTAAGTTCAATTCTTCCTGCTTGAATATATTTTTTTAAAGTTGGAATAATTTCTCTTATTATCTGCCTTTGAATCTCCAATATTTCGATTCTGTCATCTTTTGTATAACAGAATTTTTTGTCCCATAACTCACGTAATCTTGGATATCTTTCATAGTGAACAGGGTCTATCCAAACAAGATTGAATACAGCCATTAAATCAGCATATTCTTGTGAATTGAAATCGTTTATTCCGATGTTTTCTCTGCTGAAACGCTTTTGGTATAAGTTACGGTACGTTTCATTTTTAAAAACCATTGTCTCGAATTTGGTATTAAAAAAGTTATTCAAAATAAACGATTTTTCTTCATCTGAAAGATTATCAGTATCCATTACCGTAAGTTCGGAATGAATATCGTTTGCGCCGTTTTCACCATAATCTATAATTGAGTCCAATAATGCAGGTACTATATTAAAATTAAGTTTAAGCTTAGGGAATTTTTCGAGCATAAGCATCATATCCAGATAATCCTTCACGGCGTGAAGTCTTACCCAAGGCATTAAATAAGTACCCTCCAGCTCATAAACCGGTTGATGCATGTGCCAATAAATGGCGAGCGATAGTTTCTTCCTGTTCATCTTGTAGACTATTATACATGATTTTGACAGGTTCTGCAAGAAAGTATATTATATATGTACTTTTAAGCCTCTAACAACCTCTGCGAGCTGAATCATATTTTAACTTTTCCGCTTGAAAAGCTTCTTCTGCTTTCTTAATAGCAAGCTTTATACTGCTCATTGCATCAACAACTTTTGAGAAAAAATCTTTTGCAGGGAATTGAGGACAGTTGTATTTTGTTAAATCTCCGTATATATTATGTGAAAAACTGATTTTATCAAGAGTTCCGTTTAATACCAAATCTGTATTTAATTCTTTTTCTAAATCCTCAAGAAATCTTAAATTTTCTGTTGCATTTGTAAATTCGCCCAATTTTTTTATGTTTTTTGCAGATACTACGCCTTCAATTTTGAGCCCTCGAAATGTAACGGGTGATATTTTGTTTGTCATACTTTATTCCTTTTTTTGTTTTACTGTTTATATTAAAACCGGAAAAAATATTTTTTGCTTTTTTTACTTATTTTATTTATTATTAAAGCTGAAGTTATTTAATCCTATCAACAAAATTCGGAGTATGTGTGTATGTTAAAAAAGGTAAATTATGCTAAAATTTTAGGTGTTCCTCTTATCGCAACAGGATTTTTACAAATAAATCGTACTAACAATCGACAACAAATCGACCTAAAAGGTTTAAAATATATAAAAGAAGAAAATAAAATTTCTCAAAATGACAAATTTAATATTTTAATAGGAGAGCTTAATAAAATGAGTACAATTAACAGTTCAGGTATATCAAAACCTAAATTTGAACTTGGTCTTTCAAGAGAAGAGCTGGAAAAAAGAACCCACAAAGATTTTTTGACCACAAAAAAAATGTTAGCCGTTGACGCACCTGAATACTTGGAGCTATCTGACGGTGATAAAGAAGCTCTTAAACATCTAACAAAAGCAGCTGCAAGACTGGATAAAGTTGAAATGGTTCTTGATGACCACAACAATCTTGAATTTAAGGAATATTTAGAAAAAGAAATAGCTAAAGGTAACGAAGAAGCTAAGCTGACAAAAATTCTTTTTGATGCTCAAAAAGGAATATTTGCGCTTGACAGAGACTCTAATCTGATTAAACTCGCAAAAGGACTTGAACCGAAAAAGGGTATAGGTGTATATCCAACAGACCTTTCAAGAGAAGAATTCCACACTATTTTAATCAAAATGATAAAAGAAGGAAAAGTTAATGAAGTTGCTAAGATTTTAAACCAGCGCTCTATTGTCGAAAGAGATGGAGAAGAGTTAAAAGCAACCGATTATGTTGATTATTTTAAAGAAGATTTTGAATATATGGCGCAAGAACTTGAAAAAGCCGCTGAAACATCTACAAATGAGGATTTCAACGAATATTTAAAACTTCAAGCAAAAGCTCTTCGTAAAGCTGACCCAATGCTTGACGGATATGCTGATAAAAAATGGGCAACTCTTCAAGATACTCCATTGGAATTTACAATCACAAGAGAAAATTATTCCGATGAGATGACCGAATCAGTAGTAGAAAATGCTGAGCTCAAAAAGTTATTAGACGAAAATAAAATCGTTCCCGTTTCAAAAGACTGTCTCGGCGGTCGTGTAGGTATTGTCAATAAACAAGGCACAGATGCAATTTTAAATGTCAAAAAATATCTGCCCCTTATGGCAAAAAACATGCCTCTAAACGATAAATATGTTCAAAATATTTCAGCAGATAAAGAATCAAAACAAACTATGGTTGACGTAGATCTCGTAGGTGTTTACGGTGATGTCGGGGAATATCGTGCTGGAATTACGCTTGCAGAAAACCTTCCAAATGACGACAAAGTTTCCGTAAGTCAGCTTGACGGCGGAAGAAGAAATGTTTACCACAGACAAATTCGTCTGATTACATCAGATGATGCACGTGAAAAAATGCAAAAAAGATTAAACGCTATGTTGAATCCTGAACTTCATAAATACTACAACGATGAAGCTGATCACTGGTTTACCGTAGGTCACGAAAACGGACACTCCTTAGGACCAAAATCAGGAACGGAAGGATTAGGAAAATATAAATCTATCATAGAAGAAAATAAAGCAGACATGGTTTCTTTGGCTATGCTTGATGTCTTAACAGATGCCGGTATGTATACACCGGAACAGAGAGAGCAAATTATCCTAACATACGCAGCAGATAACATGATGATGGCGAAACCAACTCTCAGCCAAGCTCACAGAGTTCGTTCGGTTATGCAAAATTATTATTTTATAAAAGAAGGTGCAATTACAATCTCCAAAGACGGAATCCTTGATGTAAATATGGATAAAATGGTTCCGACAGCTCAAAAAATGCTTAAAGAAATTATCGAAGTCCAATTGAGCGGTGATTTCTCAAGAGGAGAAAAATACGTAAATGATTATTTTGTATGGACAGAAGAGATGGATACAATGGCTAAAAACATTAAGAAAGTGTCCAAAACTCTTAATGGAAAAGTTGAATCACCTCTGGCAGATATGCTGGTAAAAGAGTAAAAAAAGAATTACAACAGCGGCGCAGATAAATTTATCTGCGCCGCTGTTGTATATTACATAAGTTTAATGTTGAATTAACCAAAAACCTCTTTTATTCTTAGTATCTGGCCAAGTATTTATCTATTTCCCATTGTGAAACATAGGTGCGGAAGTTATCCCATTCGATTTCTTTTGCAGTTACGAATTCGTCTACTATGTGTGAACCAAGAGCTGTTTTAGCGATTAATGATTTTTGCATGTAATCGAGAGCTTCTTTAAGACTTCCGGGGAGTGATTCAATTCTCAAACGTTTGCGTTCTCTGTCAGAAAGCTTGTAAATATTTGATTCAACCGGTTTTGGCGGTTCGATTTTATTTCTAACACCATCTAAGCAAGCCGCAAGAATTGTGGCAAATGCTAAATATGGGTTACAGCTTGGATCCGGAGAACGAAGTTCCACACGGGTTGATACTCCGCGTTTTGCTGGAACTCTTAAAAGTGCGCTTCTGTTAGCGAGTGACCAAGCCATATAAACAGGAGCTTCATAACCCGGAACTAAACGTTTGTAGCTGTTAACGGTCGGATTTAAAATTGCTGTAATACTCTTAATATGTTTTAATATACCGCCGATTGCATATTTTGCCGTATCTGAAAGTTGATATTCAGCCTTAGGGTCGTAGAATGCGTTTTTGCCTTTCATGTCGGAAAGTGATATGTTGCAGTGCATTCCTGAACCGTTGATTCCGAATACAGGTTTTGGCATAAATGTTGCGTGAAGTCCGTATTGAGCAGCTATTGCTTTTACTGCGATACGGAAAGTTACAACGTTATCTGCGGTTGTAAGTATATCCGAGTATTTAAAATCGATTTCGTGTTGTCCGTCAGCAACTTCGTGGTGAGATGCTTCAATATCAAATCCCATATCTTGGAGTGTGCTTACGATATCGGTACGAACTTCTTCACCCAAATCATCAGGACCCATATCATAATATCCTGCTCTGTCGTGAGTTTTTGTTGTGATGTGACCGTCTTCTTCTTTTTCAAATAAGAAGAATTCAGCTTCAGGCCCGATATTCATTGACAAACCGAGTTTTTTAGCTTCAGCCATAAGTCTTTTTAAGTTACAGCGCGGACAACCTTCAAACGGTGTACCGTCAGCGTTATAAATATCACAAATTACTCTTGCAGAGTTTCTGCCGTTTTGCTCCTGCCAGGGAAGAATTTGGAAAGTATTTTTATCAGGATAGAAGAACATGTCAGATGTTTCTATGTTTCTAAAACCCTTTATCGATGAGCCGTCAAGCATTATTTCATTGTTTAAAACACGGTCAATGTGTTCTGAAGGTACGGCAAGATTTTTAACTTGTCCGTTTATATCAACGAATTGAAGCTTTATGAATTGAACGTCATATTCTTCAATCATTTTCTTGATATCTTCATCAGTGTATTGTTTCCCGTTCATGGGTTGATGCATAAAAACCATACTCTTTTGTCCTCCTATTATTCTTAACGGTTTTAATAATATATTATTTTTGTCTAAAAGGTCAATAGATTCAGTATTAAGAATTTATTAAACTTTTTCTCTTAATTATTTGTTACAATTTGTAGAAATTAAATCTTTTATTTAATAGAATGTAAAAGGAGATAGAAAGAAGGGGATTTTTGGGCATGGACAATTCTAGTAAAGTACTTTTACCAAATGACGTTAGAAGATTACTTAATGTCGATAATAAAGAAATAGTTGAATTATGCAAAAAAACTTCCGTCAGCCCTAAGAAAAATAAACTCGGTCAGATTTATTTCTCAATAGACGAAGTTAAGAAGCTTAAAAGTGCACAATCCTCAATGTTAACAGGAAATGGAATTAAGAAAATGAACAATGAAAAAACTTTACCCGTTATGACAAAATCGAATTCACAGGCTGTTGTAAATGGCTTATTAGATACTTTAAATAAGATGGAAAGCAATATTACATCATCTATGACAAAAATTATTGATGAAAAACTTGAAGGCATGGATGATGTTGTGCTTGAGCTCGTTCGCTGTAAGACAGAGAATGAAAATCTTAAGAATAAAGTAAATGAACTTAACAAAGAAAATTTCAAACTGAAAAATATTTTAAGCAGTTTTAGACCTTTATTTGCAGGATTTTATATCAAAAAAGAAGAAGAAAATAATATTCTTTTATAAGGTACGTAACCATTTAAGGGGAGTTTAATATGGCATTAAAAGAAGAAGAAAAAACAGCTGTATCCGATGAAAGGCAAAAAGCATTAAAACTTGCTATTGATAAAATTGAAAAAGATTTCGGTAAAGGTGCAATTATGAAGCTTGGTGACAAGCCGGCAGTCAGCGTTGAAACTATACCGACAGGAGCACTTGCTCTTGATGTAGCTCTTGGTGTAGGCGGAATCCCGAGAGGACGTATAATAGAAGTTTACGGCCCTGAATCTTCAGGTAAAACAACTCTTGCACAACATATAGTTGCAGAATGTCAGAAAAAAGGCGGTATTGCAGCTTTTGTCGACGCAGAACATGCGCTTGATCCTGAATATGCAAGAAACTTAGGGGTAAACATTGATGAATTATTAATATCTCAACCTGACACAGGTGAACAAGCGCTTGATATAACAGAAGAACTCGTTCGCTCAGGTGCAGTTGATATTATCGTTGTTGACTCTGTTGCAGCACTTGTTCCTAAGGCTGAAATAGAAGGCTCTATGGAAGATCAGCAAATGGGCTTGCAAGCTCGTTTGATGTCTAAAGCATTAAGAAAACTAACGGGTATTATAGGTAAGACTAATACAACCGTTATATTCATAAACCAATTAAGACAAAAGATAGGTGTTATGTACGGAAACCCCGAAACAACAACAGGTGGTAACGCACTAAAATACTATGCGTCTGTTCGTATGGAAATTAAGAGAGTAGAAGGATTAAAAGGTGACGGCGAAGATGTGGGCAACCACGTTCGTGTGAGAGTTTTGAAAAACAAAGTTGCGCCGCCATTCAGAACAGCAGAATTTGATATTATTTTCGGTAAAGGTATTTGCAAAATCGGTAATATCTTAGATGTAGCTGTTGATTTGGATATTGTTAAAAAAGCAGGCTCTTGGTTCAGCTTTAACGAAGAAAAACTCGGACAAGGCAGAGACAAGGCTAAAGAATATCTCGCGGCTAACAAAGATGTTCTTGATACTATTGAAAAACTTGTCAGAGAAAAACTTGCTGAAAATAACTAGGTGAATAGAAAAATGATGTAAGAGATTCTTTTCTTAAGAAAGGAATCTCTTCTTCTTTTTATTAATGTATCATATACGTAGCGTTTGAACCTAGGACTTTATCTTTTAGCCGTTTCAATCCTTTGCCGTAGATGTATTTCATTTGCTCAACGAGGTTTTCTTCTACGTCAATGAGGTACATGTCGTGCACAATAAATTCTTTAATAATGAATACGATACCTTTGTTTTTTGTCCAAATGATATCAGTATCAGCGGTAACATTTTTTAGTGAGGATATTTTTCCGATTATTCCTTCGCTGTCGTCTGCTGCAATAATAATCATTCTTCCGCCGAGAGAGAGTTCTATATCCCGAGCGAAAGCGTGTTCAAAAACCAGCCCGAAGCGGGATTGAAAGTTGTCATATCCTACGATTCTTATTTCTACATTTCTGTTGTATGCATTAAGCAGTTCTTGTTCAAAAATTTTGTAGTCTTGTGACCAAACTTCCATGTAAATTTCGTGTTTAGCGTTTTGAATAACTTCAATGATTTTATCTTGGATATTTTGTTTCCCCGTGACGGTAATAATCGGTTCGTTGTAGTCTTCTTTAACATTAGGGAGGTGTTTATCCAAGTAGTTAATTGTTGAGTTCATTTTTTTTTGAACTCTTTGGGTAAGCTGTTTGGGCTTTATCGGAGTGTATGTAACCGGTTTTGTATTTGTTGAAACAACGATATTTTGTTCTTCTAAAGCTTTTAGTGTATCATAAGTTCTTGATTGCGGTATATTTGCAAGTTTTGAAACTTCATATCCCGTTGCCGGATATTTTTTAAGCAGTGCAACATACACTTTAGCTTCATAAGTATTAAGCCCTATTTCTTTAAGTTTTTCGATTAGTTCTGCCATAGAAATATTGTATCACACTAATCAAATCTCTGTAACATTTCTTTACAAACATGGCAATTTCAGTAAACAAAAATACTTTATATATATGTAAGGTTAGTTATATCGAAAAAGGTTAGGTAAATTTCATGAACAATTTTGCAATAAATAATATTGCGAATATGGAGCGTGCGTTGTACGGATACAATTCCGGCAGGAATTTGAATTGCCCGAGTATGTACAACGGTTACATGGGTGCGCTCAATATGAATTCATACAATCCTTACATGATGAATTATTATAACCCTGCCTTTCGAGGATACAGGAATTATAATCAAGATGTATTTACTCAGGCTAATGA
This sequence comes from uncultured bacterium, assembly GCA_902779645.1. Taxonomy (GTDB): domain Bacteria; phylum Cyanobacteriota; class Vampirovibrionia; order Gastranaerophilales; family Gastranaerophilaceae; genus CAG-196. The sequence goes on from CACZCH010000008.1 coordinate 73,460, forward strand.
TGCTACAAGAGTAAGCAATCCTGTTACAGAAGGAAGAAAAACTAATTCGGAACTCGATTGGAATAATCCGAAATACCAGACCAACCTTCCGTTTCAAGGTATTACGCAAGAAGATATGAATAATTTGGCGGATTATTATGCAAAAAATAATGCTTTGGAAGAAGGTTTTACCGGTGCTGCGATGGGAGGCTTAAGCTGGATGGCGTTTGAGCATGCTCAATCAATATTTCACCCTAAAAATGCTTGGAAAGGAATAAAGGAAGCAAAAGAGATATTCAAAAACGTTCCGAAAGAGTGGGCAGGCAAAAATGCTTCTCTGCTTCAGGAAGCACAGATTGCAGTACAGCAGGCTGTTCGTGATACAGGTAAAAAAGGCTGGTGGTCACAGTGGTTGAGGAGACCTCTTGATAGGACAGCAATAAATCCGCTTTTAGAAGAAATGAAAAGTGCTGTAGGTTCAGGTAATATAGATAGAATAGCAAAAGCTACCGAACGTTTGCAGGCTGCAAGAGGTATGGATGGACGAATTACCGGTGCTTTAACCGGCAGAAAAACTGTTGCGGAAAGGCTGGCATCTAAGGCGACATCTGTTGAATCTAAAGCAAAAGAACTTGTAGGAATGAACAGCAGTGTTATTTCAAATAATTTCGGAAGTCTTGCAAAAAGTTTCCTTAAAAAAGATTTTCTTGGATTTATGGCTTTTGAAACCATATTTAATATCGGTAAAATAACAACTGCATTCCAAAAAGATACAAAAACAGGTGTTGAACAAACTTGTCAATCAGTCGGTAAATCTGCTTTAGGTACGGCCGGTTGGTGCTTAGGCCGTGCAGGCGGAGCTCTAATTGGTGCAAAAGTCGGAGCAAGTCTTGGTATTGCCGGTGGCCCGTTAGGAGCAGGAATTGGGGCATTAATAGGCTTTACGGTTGGTTCAATCGGTATGTGGGCAGGTCATAAATTGGGCAACTGGATTTTCGGTCACGATGTTGCCGATAAAGTAGAAGCACAAAATTTGGCTCAAACTAAAGAAGGACAAGCACAACTTTTACAATTTGCAATGCAAAAAGCACAAGAAGGCAAGACTGATGCTAGGACAAATAATATAGTTTATAAAGCTTTAAATTCATTAAATGCATCAGCATAAAATAATTTTAAATACCCTTATAATTAACCTAACCCTTTCGTATTTTGAGGAGCGAAAGGGATTTTTATTGGGATAAATTTATGCTAAAATTATCTTATGCTAAACAAATTATTAGTTTTATTAGAATGTTCGCGTGTGTTTTCTCTCCCTATGACAATTTTGTCTTGGCTGGTTGTTTTTACTTATACTTGTGTAAATTCAGGCAATGTTTGGTATGGAATATTATGTTTGATAGCAATTTGTTTTGTGCATCTCGGTACAAATGTTTTAGATGATTATTTTGATTATAAATCGCTTATTAAACAGGTTGATTTTGATAAAAACGAGTACATAAAAAATACTCAAAAAACAAAATGCAGATATCTTGTATCAGGCATTCTCAAGGAAAAACAAGTTCTTGAACTTGCGGGAGTTTACTTTTTTATTGCAGGTTTAATAGGTTTGTTTTTCTACATCAATTGCGGGACTCCGGTTCTTAAGTTCGCTGTTGCCGGCGGAATTATTGCGGTATGTTATTCTCTGCTTTCAAGAATTAGGCTGTCAGAAATAGCGGTTGCTCTTGCTTATGGCCCTATACTTTTTGGCGGAGTGAATTATGTTATGACAAAAACTATTTCTTGGGAGGTTTTTGTTTTATCAATTCCTACAATGATAATGACAGTCGTTTTACTTTATATTCATACAGTTATGGATTTTGATTATGATTTAAAGGAAGGACATTATACAATTTCGAATGCGTTTGATTCTCAGCTTGATTCTTTGATTGTATTGAAAATATTTTTAATTCTTGCTTACGTTTCACTTTTTGCAGTTTGTATTTTTGATATATCTGATTGGCAGGTTTTACTTGCTCTTATTACAATTCCTTTGAGTACAGATTTATATAAATCCATGTTAAATTATTCTACCGATAATAAATCAATCCCTGAACACAGGTGGTTTCATTATCCTATGGAAAACATGGAGCATATAGAAAAACTTGGCGCGGAAAGTTTTATGATAAGAATGTACCAATCAAGAAACTTAATGATTTATTTTTCTTTGTTTTTATCAGTCGGGCTAATACTGGCTAATTTATAATTAGCAAAAATATTTTTGTTTGGGTTTTTAATTTAATATGAAAATAACAGCCAATAATTATTATAATCAGACATTAAGAATACAAACTAATAACAACAAGAATTTAAAATATAACGATGTTTGTTTTAAAAGCCGTGATTTGCTGGATTTATCAGAATCTAATCTTTTAAAAAAAATAAGAGAATCAATATCAAATGAAAATTTTTTGGGGCAAGGTACAGAGGCGGTGGTTTATCGTATAAAAGGGACAAAATATTGTGTAAGAGTTCCTTACAGAGCGGGTGATATTTGCAGCTTTTTTACCAAAGAATTAACTTTAGCTGATAGGGTTAATCATATCGAGGCAAAACTTGCTTTTGGCGCATCGATAATGAAATATATCAAGGGTATTACGCTTAAGTGGTACATGAAAAATGATTTTAGCAGGCATAAACTTCAGGAAGAAATATCCGAAATGCCTGTCAAATCTTATACAAATTTACTTCATCAAATTGCTAACGGAATTGATAACGAAATGTTATTTGATTATACCGGCGGAAACTTGATAGTAGATACAAAAAAGAAGAAGCTTACGGCAATTGATTTTTATGCAATATCGGAAAATCCCAGAGAGGTAAAGCCTCTTACAGATATGTATTCTATTCTGACAAGTTACGGCGCAGAGGCAAAAACAGGAAAGAAAATTTTTGACAAAATTATAGATGCAGGATTAGAAGAATTTAAGCCGAATAAATTTCCGTGTATGGATGTTGCCTTGTTTGATTTCCCTAATTTATGTGAAAGATTTCTATGCGTGAAAAGTATACCCAATAAAAAACAACTTATGGATACAGTTAAACAATATACATATTTACTAAAAGATTTAAAAAAAATTGAAATAGTCAATAAAACTTTTTCTAAACTATTAAAACAACAAATAAATGATTTCAGAAAAGTTTTGCATAACATCCGTTAATATACTTGTACTAAAGTTAAGATTATGTAAAGGGAGTTAAAAAGTATGGTACACTAGAATCGTGAGGGTAATTAATTATAGGAGGGAAATATGATTCCAATTTTAGATTCAAAAAGACAATATGCAAAAATCGGTGCAGAAGTTGAAAAAGCAGTTTGTGAAGTTCTTCGCTCAGGCTCTTATATTTTAGGACCGAATGTAAAAGCTTTAGAAGCAGAACTCGCTGAATATATCGGATGCAACTATACTGTTGCGCTTAACTCAGGTACAGACGCTCTTCATATAGCTTTAAGAGCTTTAGATATAGGTGCAGGCGATGAAGTTATTACAACAGCGTTCACTTTTGTTGCTACAACTGAATCAATCGAGATTGTAGGTGCAACACCTGTATTTTGCGATATAGACCCGGATACATTCAATATTGACGCTAACAAGATTGAAGATTTAATTACACCTAAGACAAAAGCAATTATGCCTGTTCATTTATACGGTCAGCCTGCTGATATGGATAAGATTATGGACATTGCTAAGCGTCATAACTTGTACGTAATTGAGGACTGCTGTCAAGCAATTGGTGCTAAATATAAAGGACAAAAGGTAGGTACATTTGGTGATATCGGATGTTACAGCTTCTATCCGACAAAGAACCTTGGCGGTATGGGTGATGGCGGTCTTATTACAGTTAACAGCGAAAATCTTAAAAACAGAATTGTTGCTCTTCGCAACCACGGCGGTGCAATTCGTTATCACCACGATGAAATCGGTGTAAACTCTCGTTTAGATGAAATTCAAGCAGCTATTTTGAGAGTTAAATTAAACTATATTGATGAATGGAATAAATTGAGAAGAGAACATGCTGCAACATACAATGAATTATTTGCAGGCTGTTCTGATATCCAAACTCCAAAGGAATTAGCTGATACATATTGTGTTTATCACCAATATACGGTTAAAATTCCTAACAGAGATGAAATTCACAAAATGCTTCAAGAATCAGGTATCGGCGCTATGCTTTATTATCCGATTCCTCTTCATATGCAAAAAGTTCATGCTCACTTAGGATACAAAATGGGTGATTTACCGATTACGGAAAAGAACACTGAATGTGTAATTTCACTTCCTATGTTCCCTGAACTTACTTTGGAAGAACAAAAAACAGTTGCTTCAACTTTGATTTCTTGCATAGAAAAATCAAAAGCACTTGCATAAAAAATTAAATAGTTTGAATAAAAAAGCGCTGACAACAAATTGTCAGCGCTTTTTATTTTTGTTGAGTTTTGTTTCTAAATTTGCTATAATCAAACAAAAGAAGAGAAGTTTAATAAGAAAAGGAAGTTTTATGACAAATATTGTTATTTATTCTACAAAACCGATGTCGGAGCTTCAGGCAAAACTAATGGATATTGATGAAGCAGAGGTTAAAACAGTTTCAATTGAGCAAATGAAAGAGTATGCTGTTCTGAATCCATCATTAATGATTGTTGAGAATATTGATATAGCTAAAGATGCTCTTATGACAAACAAATTTCCTTGTCCGATTTTGTTCTTCGGACCAACAAGAAAAGATGTTATTGTAAGAGCTGAAGGGTACGATTTTATTAAAGATCCTAATGAAACAGATGAACTTTTAGTTCGTGCAAAAGCTTTATTGAAGATTAAAGAATATAAAGACAAAATTGAAAAGGTTTCTACAACAGATGATTTAACAGGATTACATAACAGAAAATATCTTCAAGAACGTTTGGAAGAAGAAATCTCTCGTTCAAGAAGATACGGTACAAAGCTATCTTGTATATTATTTGATATAGACTTCTTTAAGGTCGTAAACGATATGTACGGCTATGAATGGGGTGATATTCTTTTAAGAAATATTGCAAACAAATTAAATGCAATGGTTCGTAAAGAAGATATTTTAACCCGTTACGGTGACGAAGAATTCTTGCTCGTTCTTCCGAATACTTCAGAAGACAATGCTTTCTTATTTGGAGAAAGATTCAGAAGAGAAGTTGAAAAAATGGAATTTATACCGGCTGGCGAGGATGAAGCTCACAGAGTTACAATTTCAGGCGGTATTTCAACTTATCCTTGCATGAAGGATGTTGACGAAGATGCAAATACAGTTATCCGCTACGCAGAACATGCTCTGTATAACGCTAAACACAGAGGTAAAAATAAAATTATCCAATTCTCTCAAATGAATTTGGAGATGTAAAAAAAGAGGCTCAAAGCCTCTTTTTTTTACTGCTTTTTGTGCGAAACATTCTATTCAAAAAACTTTGTATGTACTGATGGGTCTAATGTCTCTGTTCTTAAAACTTTACCGCTATAATCTGATACAAAAACATTATTACCTCTTAATGTATAGATTTCAGTCGGAGTTTTGTACGAAGAACGTTTAATATTAGATTTTGCATTATTTTGACTAATTCCTGTTGTTGTCGGGTCATTTTCCGGGTTATATACTCTTTCTGCTTGTTGTATTATAAAATTTCTGGTCATTGGGCTTGTTTTGTCAACAAGCTCACATAAAAAGTCTTTCGAATATGCTTGACGTTCTTCATTGCTATATTTCCCTTCTTTAAGGAATCGATGCTGGTATTCATATAACATCGTTAAAAATTGTTCATCATTTTCTTTTTGGTTTTCATATTGTGCTCTCAATTTATAAGCATCAATTAGTGCCGTACTAATTTGTATAATACCTTCTTCTATTTCATTTTTTGCTTGTTCTATTGGTACAGAGCTATTTTTTATTTTGCTTATTTGCTCTAGTAGTTGCTCTTCTGCTGCTATAAGAATTTTCTTATTTTGTTGTATTGGCATAAAATCTTGACCTGTTGTTTCATTATATTCTGCATTTATATTATCAAGTTCCTTTATTGTAGTTAAAATAGTCACGTGAAATCTTTCTAGCTTTTTGACAACTCTATCAACAGCTTCTTGTCCGAAATCTCCTTCTTTAAAAATATATTTCAATTCTTTTAATTGCATCTCAGATTCTGATATTAATTTTACTATTGTATCAAAACCTTTAAGCAATTTGTCATAAGTTTCAGAAATAGTTTCGATACTATATCCCAAAAGATCCATATTCATTTTTGCTTGTTCTTGATTATCAGTTGCCATAAAAGTTGTAAAAACTTTTTCTGTATCTCGTTCTACAATTTTTTCTCGAATATCAGAAGCAGTTAAATCTTCAATAGAACTTGCACCTGTTCCTGCAAGTAACAAATTTAATTCTTTGTTGTCATTTATAGTTCCGCTTTGGTCCTTATCGACTCCCCTTCTTTCTACATAATCCTGTGCCATAGAAATCAAAGAATTAATACTTACATCTACCATGATAATACTCCTTTATATTGGGTTACTTACTTACATAAAATATTATCGGCAGATTTTTTAAAAACTTTAGGAGCAAAAGACAAAATTTTTCTATTCTATTCTATTCCATTCTTCTTTCTATCTGTGTTTGAGCCAATTGTAAAGATTTTTCTTGTTTTGTTACAATATTAAGATTTGTTAAGAAATCAAACCTGCGGAAAAACTTTCCCGCATCCACAATTGCTCGTTATTTACTGTATTTCATAATCATTTCGGCTCTGTATCTTATATAAGCGTGGTTGAGATTTGTCATGCTGATTGCTTTATCTATGCTGTTTAGTGCGTTTTGGTAGTCTCCTGCAAGTTCGTAGGCATTTGCAAGAGTAAAATACGCAAACGGGGTTTCGTCTTGAGTAAGCGCTTCTTTACACTTAGCGATGCGGCGTTTATCATAAGCAACTTTAAGTTCTTTGCATTTGTCATAATCTGCTTGGGCTGCTTCAGTATCTCCGAGAGCCTTATCAAGTTTGTATCTTCTTGCATACAAGAAATATGAAGCAGGGTCACCGTTTATTGATTTTATTGCTTCATCTAAAATGCTTCTGGCTTTTCGGTTATCAACATTAATATATCTTTCTGCACGAGCAACAATATCTTTAACTTCATTTGCGCTTACTATTGAAGAATCAAATGAGTACATAACAGTTATACTGTCTCTTGATGCATTCAATGGGAATTCTGCGTACGGAGAAGCTTTTTGAACGGCATTCAATGCCATCTCATCGTACAAAGTGTTACCCGAGCTTTCTCTTATTTGAGAAGAAATCAAGTTACCATTTCTGTCGACTTTGAAAACAACTTTCGCGTGACCTGCTTCAAGAACATCAGGCGGAGTCCAAGTTTTTGTTATTTTATCCTGAACACTTGTCATATAATCGCCAAACTCTTCCTGAACGGAGATTCTTTTTTGAGCTTGAGCATAACCGGATTCATCTGCATAAACAGCAGATGAAAGCATAACTCCCAGTGATAGTATGACGAGGTATTTTAATCCTTCTCTCCCAAACATATAATTTATTTTATTTTAAAGAAAAATTAAAGTCTATGAAATTTTAAGCAATTGTAAAGATATAAATTTTACTTTACAAAGCGTCACACTTTCTTGAACTCGGGGTGAATTTAGGATATCCTAATCATGTCACAGATCAATTTGGGAATTAGTTATTATGTTAATGGAAAAGAGTGAAGTAGAAAACGGGTTTATTATTGATTTAAGCAATATTCAAAACACTTCCCAATTAGTGTTTGAATTAAGTTCAATAATGGAACACCCTGAAGTAAAAGGCAAAAACATTTGTCTAAAATTGGGAAGCATTGATTTAAAACAATCACAGCTTTTAAGTATCAAAGCGTTAATTGAATCCATGGATTCTTCAATTGCTTATATTGATACTCAATCAGAACAAACGGAAGCTTCTGTTGTAAGTTTGGGAATTATTGTCGGCAAGGTTTCCGATGATATGAAGGCTGATTTATCATCTTCTGAAAATGGGGCGGATGAATCTTCTTATCAACAGGAAGCTGTAATAGAAAAAACAGAAAATGATTCAATGACTTCAGAAGAAACAGAGGATAAAACAGTAGAAGTTGTTGCAGAAACAGAGCTCCCTTCAAGTTCTGTTGAAACACTGGAAGGTATAGAAGATATTTATGATGAAGTTTCAACAGAAGAATTATCAGAAGTTATACCAACAGAAAACTTTGAAACTACTGCTTTTGGTTCTTTGGCAGCAAGTGAAGGTCTGCTTCCTGCGGAAGAAGTCAGCAAATATATTCTTTTAGATACGGGTAATGTTTTGCCGGAAGGAGTTGAAGAAAATTCCGTTAATACAAATTCACTCCCTACTTTATATTTGAACCAAACGTTGCGTTCCGGTCAAACAGTTAACTATGAAGGAAATATCTTAATAATAGGCGACGCTCACCCCGGAAGTGAGATTGTAGCAGGCGGTGATATTACTGTTTGGGGTATCTTAGGCGGTATAGCGCATGCTGGTAAAAACGGTAATATAACTTCAAAAGTAAGAGCATTAAAACTCAATGCAATTCAACTTAGAATTGCAGGTTTATACGCAAGAAGAAATGATACTTTGAACGTACCTTATGTTCAAAAATCAGATGAGTTTACCCCTGAGGAAGCTCTTATTGAAGATGGTAAGATTGTAATTTATAAAAAGTTAAGGAGAGATTAATGACTGGTCGAGTAATAGTTATAACATCAGGAAAAGGCGGAGTAGGCAAAACAACTACCAGTGCAAATATCGGTACTGCACTTGCAAAGTCAGGATACAAAGTTGTATTGATCGATACTGATTTGGGTTTGAGAAATTTAGACTTGCTTCTCGGGCTTGAAAACAGAATTGTATATACAATTGTTGATGTAATTGAAGAAAGATGCAAGCTTAAACAAGCACTTGTTAAGGATAAAAAGAATCCTAATTTACAGCTTCTTGCAGCTGCTCAAACAAGAGATAAAACAGCTGTTAATGCAGAACAGCTAAAAGAAATTTGCGATATCTTAAAAGAAGATAATGATTTTGTTTTGGTTGATTGTCCTGCCGGTATAGAGCAAGGATTCCAAAACGCAGTTGCCGGTGCTTCTGAAGCGATTGTTGTTACAACTCCTGAAATGTCAGCAATTCGTGATGCAGATAGAATAATTGGACTTTTGAATACAAAAGAAGAAATTACAAGTGTTAAACTTCTTTTAAACAGAGTTCGTCCTAACCTTATCAAATCAAATGAGATGATGAGTGTAGATGATGTAGTCGGTATTTTGGAAATTCCGCTTGTAGGTATAATCCCTGAAGATACAGGAATCATCACTTCTACAAACAAAGGTGAACCGATTGTTAATGATGAAAACGCTCTTGCAGGTAAGGCGTACAGGAATGTTGCCGAAAGAATTTTAGGTGAAGAAGTTCCGTTCTTAGATTTGGATGAACCAAAAGGCTTTATGGCAAAACTTAGAAATGCTATATCTAAACTGAAAGTGAAGGTGTAGAATGAGCTTGTTTTCTGATTTATATAACACACTTGCTAAGTTTTTCCGAAATGGCGAAGAACAACAGGGTGATGCGTCAAAATCAGTTGCAACTAACAGATTGAAACTTGTTTTGATGCAGGATAGGACAAATCTTACGCCTCGTATTTTAGAACAAATGAGAAGCGAGCTTATAGATTTGCTTTCACGATATGTGGAATTAGACAAAGAACTTTTGGACTTGAATTTTGAGCAGGAAGGTGATCAAGTCGCATTAATGCTCTCTATTCCTGTAATTAGAGCGAAGGATGAAGAAGAAATTGATGCAGCAATAAAAGAACATGAAGAAATGCTTAAGGTTGCTGCTCAAAAAGTTGAAGCTGAAGAAGCAGAAGATGAAACAACTGAAGAAGGGACAGAAAATGAATCTGATTTGAAAGAGAATTCTGACTCTGAATCTGAAACAGCGGAACAGTCTGTTGAATCAGAAGTTTCTGAAACTTCTGAATTAATGGATGAAGAAGACAAAGCCGAGGCAGAAAAAGTTGATGCAATTGCAAAAGAGCTCAACGATGTACCAAAAATAATAAAGAAAAAAGAGAAAAAACAAGTTTCGGCACCGGAAGAAATGAATGTTTCTTCAAATAATAATCCTTTTAAATCAGAGGATAAGGTGGAAGCTTCTTCTGAAAACTAAGATGTAAGAATAGCTGAGAAAAGAACGGTTTAATTTATAAACCGTTCTTTTTTGTTATTATCTTACTAATATAATGAACCAAGGTTTGTCATTATCTTTATTGTTATCAGAGAATTGAATCATTCCTGACTTTGTAACTTCTAAAAACCCCCTTAAGCTATATTCTAAAAATTTTGCATTTCCGGTAGTAAAAGAATAATTATCAAAGATTTTGTCTGTATCATTAAGTAAAAGCAGTTTTAAACTGCCAAATTCTTTTTTTACTTTTAGAGAGTTTGTTTTTTTACTAAAGTCAGAGAATGTAATTATTTTATAATCAGGGAGCATTTGTTCCACTTCATCTTTATTAAGTTCATATTTTTCAAAATTCCCGTTTATAAAAGTAAAGTCATAGAACTTCATATTATCGTTAGAATATCCTATTAAGCGTCCTTTATATATAAATTCATATTCGCAATTAGTAGAAAAAGAATAATTTTTGTTTGAATCCAAATAATCGTAAAAAGTTCCAAAGCCTTTGACTTTTGTATAGTTTATGTTTTGTTTTGATTTTTTACCCCAAACTCCTGTTTCTTGATTGTAAGAAATAGTCTCTTTATTTTTTATGTTTTTATATCCCAAGTTTGGAATATTATTTGCGCTAACATTAAGTGATGATACAAAAAATACACAGAAACAAATAAAGATTTTTTTCATACTTCTCTCCTAAATACATTATAAAGTAGAAAAATTCTAGTAGCAATAAACTTACACTTTTTAAAGGATATAAAAAGTGTAAAAGATACTGTAAAATTATAGTATGAATTTAGTATCTAATTTTGCAGGTTTAATTTCACCCAATATGTTCGGAGAAAATTCTCAAAGTTTGAAACCGAGCATAGATATTAACGACAGGACTTTTGCGGATATGCTTGAAAAACAATTACAAAACGAGATTGAACAAAATAAACCAAATTATGTAGAAATGCTGGGTCTGCCGACAGGGTTAGACATCTCTAATTTTGAAAATCAACAAATGAATTTAGATAGTATAAATAAGATACAAGAGACTGCAAATGCCGGCTTAGATAATACTCCCAAGAATCCTTCTACGTCAGAAATTTTGACATTCTTTAGTTCATTATTTGAAAATAAACCGACACTAACAGATACATCTCGCAACGGACTGTTTGATTTTGAGCGAAAAACGGCTGCGAATTCTTATGATAAGTATGCAAGAAACATTGTTACAAACCTTGGTGAATTTGTATCAGATACGATAAAACGCAATTAAAATAAAGAACCTGTCGTCACTTTTCATGCTACAATAGGAATTGTTGAGAGGGATATTTTATGAGAAGTGATAACATTAAAAAAGGGATTGCAAAAACTCCGCACAGAAGCCTTTTAATGGCAACAGGCGTTTCTAAAAAGAATATGAATTCTCCGTTTATTGGAATTGCAAGTTCTTTTTCCGATTTAGTTCCGGGGCATATCGGACTTAGAGATTTAGAGCGTCAAATAGAAAAAGGTATTCACACCGGAGGTGGTCAAGCGTTTATTTTTGGGGTTCCTGCTGTTTGTGACGGAATTGCAATGGGACATGACGGTATGAGATATTCTCTTCCTTCCAGAGATTTAATTGCGGATTGTGTAGAAACAGTTGCTAATGCCCATCAGCTCGACGGGTTAGTACTTCTTTCAAATTGCGATAAAATTACACCTGCTATGCTTATTGCTGCTGCAAGAATAAATGTTCCGACAATAATAGTTACAGCCGGCCCAATGCTTGACGGAGAAAGCAGATGTGAAAAATTAACAATGATTAAAGGCGCGTTTGAAGCAATAGGAAAATACAGAAACGGAGAGATAACGGAAGAAAGGCTTCTTGAACTTGAAGAAGCTTCTTGTCCTTCAGCCGGAGCTTGCCAAGGATTATATACTGCAAATACAATGGCTTGTTTGACAGAAGTTATGGGAATGAGTCTTCCTCATTGTGCAACAGCAGCCGCGGTATCATCGGAAAAACGCAGAATAGCCTTTGAAAGCGGTGTTCAGATAGTTGAACTTGTTAAACAGGATAAAAAGCCTTTGGATATAATCACAAGGGATTCTTTAAGAAATGCTATTATCGCAGATTTAGCGATGGGCGGTTCTACAAATTCATTTCTGCATATATTGGCAATTGCAAATGCAGCCGGAATAAATGTTGACTTAAAAGATTTTGAAGAACTTTCATATAAAATTCATCAATTTGTTAAATTAGAACCGTCGAATAATATTACTATGACTCAATTCCATCAGGCAGGCGGGATAAATGCAGTTTTAAAAGAGCTTCTTAAAAGCGTTTCTGAGTTTAAAGACCTTGAAGGTGTTGCGTTAGCTAACACAAGCGAAATAGTTAAAAACGCTTATTTGGATAAAAATGTAATTCACGAATATGAAGAACCGTTTACTACAAAACCGGGGCTTGGGATTTTGTACGGAAATATTGCTCCCGAAGGTTCTGTTATTAAGATTTCTGCTGTTGACGAAAGCTGTTATGAGTTTGAAGGTACAGCTAAAACATTTGATTCAGAAGAAGAGGCTATGCAGGCTCTTGAAGGGGATAAAATAAAAGAAGGAGACGTAATAGTTATCCGATATGAAGGACCGAAAGGCGGTCCCGGCATGAGAGAAATGCTTGCGCCAACATCTCTTCTTGTAGGAAAAGGTTTGGGGACGAAGGCAGCTTTGATTACAGACGGAAGATTCTCCGGCGGTACAAGAGGTATCTGTGTCGGTCATATTTGTCCTGAAGCTGCAAATGGCGGAGTTATTGCTCTTATTGAGGATGGGGATAAAATCAGAATTGATATTAATAAACGCACACTCGATTTAATGGTTGATGAAAAAATTCTTGATGAGCGCCGAAAAAATCTTAAACCTTATACAATAAAACAAAGGGGATTTCTTGGTAAATACGCAAGAACGGTAAGTGACGCTTCTCACGGAGCAATTGTATAAGTCTTACGGAGGTTTAATGAGTAAACAAACTCTCAGAACTTGGGCGAGGGATAAACGAAAAGAAATTGATATGGTACGTATAAGTGCTATATTAGCGGAAAAACTTGTCAAAACAAAAGAATACAAAAATTCAAAAAATATAATGCTCTTTTATCCGCTTAAAGATGAAGTTAATCTTCTGTCTTTGCTTAGTGATAGTACTAAATCTTTCTTTTTGCCAAGGATTAACGGTGAAGAACTTGAGTGCTGTCCATATAAAGCAGGTGATGAACTTTGTGAATCTTGTTTCCATACAAAAGAACCTGTTTGTAAAGCTTGCAATAAAACTGATATAGATTTGGTAATTGTACCGGCTCTTGCCTGTGATAAGCAAAAATACCGTTTGGGGTACGGGGGTGGATTTTATGACAGATTTTTATCAGATTTTAAAGGAATAAAAGTCGTTTGTATTCCTTCTGAACTTATTGTTGAAAATATTTACCACGAAAAATATGATGTTAAAATGAATAGGATAATTACTGAATTATTTTCTTTTTAACTCCTGAGGTAAAACACCTAAATCAAAATGTAAATCATATTCTTTTCCTGCAAGTTTTTCCATTCTTCTTGCAAAATTAATAATATACCAAGGTGAAAACTCTTCTTTTGCAAAGGCTCCTTGTCTATATAACTCTATTAACCTATCAATACTTTTTTGAGAGCCCTCTATTGTTTCAGGATTTTCTTTTAACCATCTGGATATAACTTTATTCCCGCGTTTTTCGTTAGAACAGTGAGTTGTAAATGCATAATTTTCAGGAGAATCAGCGCCGCCATGAGACCAAGGTTCAAGATGATCAATGTCGCCAACAGAACCGTATAACAAGTCATGTCCTATTTTTACAGATGAATAATTAGAAGATTTCATTACAAATGCTGATACTTCTTGCTCTGCAGTAGGAAGTTCCTTTGATATTCTTGAAAACTCGCGAGCTAATTTTTTATCTTTTAAAGTATCTGTTATTGTTTGTAACTCGTGTCTGAATGTTTTGCGAGCAAACGGGATTACCATAGGAATATTAAATATTTGCATTTTGGCATCTGAAAGCAAGTCTTTTAAAGATTTATCGTCTTTTAATACGGAACGTGAAAAATAATTATCCATTTGTCTTATCATATTTGCCTGTATAATTGATTTGTCCGGATTAAATTTTGCTTTTTTATGTGAGAAGTTTCTTCCTGACGGGGTATACGGAATTCTTTCCGACATATTGATTAATTTTGTCATTGTTTTAATTTCATCATTAATTCCTCGACGCTTGATATCTTGTGATATACGTTCTAACTTGTATCTGAATTCTTTTTTAGAGAATTTATATGTAATAGGTTTATTCTCCAATTGATTTTCTGTTTTCGCCATTAATTCATCAAATGCAGCTTTTTGTTCCGGTGGCAGTTTATAGCTTAAACTTTTTAATTTATCGAAAATTGGACGTTGAATGTTTCTAAGCTCTCTTTGAGCCTTAGGAGCGAGCATTTGAATTACATTATCCAATCGGTATAGAGGATTTACTTTTGAAATTTCTTCTATTTTAGCAAAAAGTTCCGCTTCTACTTTATGCAGTCTGTCGCTAATAGGTTTTATAACTTTTACAATTGATTGTATTGAACGGTTAAACAATCCGTTTTGTAAAATTTTCGTAAACCATTCAGGATCAATACAATATTGCCCTGTATTTATATCTATCACTCCGTATTTAAACATTCTGCGCATTGCTTCTGCGTTTTCTGCAACTCTGCCAAAAGAGACCGAATCAAGCGCATAAGGCCTTGTTACGGTTTGTCTGCCGTATTGTCCCGCATAATTGTTGGTTTTTTGAATTTTGTTTCTATAAGGATTTTCAAGTCCTATTCCAAGGATTTTCATACTATTAAAATAACCCATAATAAAAATTTTTGATAGTTTGTAAACAAACTGTTACACTTATTAATCTTTTACGGTAATCTTCTTAAAAGTTCAACCGGCCAAATACATATTCCCTGACTTTCTTCTCCTTTCTCCTCCTTTGTTTACTCCTTTATTTACTGCTCATTCACTTACCCCTTCACTTACCCCTTCATTTACCCCTTCATTTACCTCTTTCATTACCCCCTTCATTTACCTCTTTCATTACCCCTTCACTTACCCCTTCATTTACCCCTTTCATTTACCCCCCCCTTTTATTTACCCCTGTTTGTAATATAATAATTTTATTAGAGGATATAAGCTTTATTTTTGATTATAAGGAGGTCAAATGGGCAAAATAGAAATTACTAAGGAAATCGAAGAAAAATGCTGCGTACACCGCGGTGTTAAAGGTTCTCCTGCTCCAATCCCTCAAAATTAAAGATATTTCAGGTTTAACACACGGCTGCGGCTGCTGTGCACCTCAACAAGGTACTTGTAAATTAACTCTTAATGTTAAAGAAGGTGTTATACAAGAAGCTCTTGTTGAAACAATCGGCTGTTCAGGGATGACTCACTCTGCTGCTATGGCAGGCGAAATTCTTCCGGGTAAAACAATCCTTGAAGCTTTAAATACTGACTTGGTTTGTGACGCTATTAACGTTGCTATGAGAGAATTATTCTTACAAATCGTTTACGGCAGAACTCAATCAGCTTTCTCTGAAAACGGTTTACCGGTTGGCGCAGGTCTTGAAGATTTAGGTAAAGGGCTTTGCTCTATGTGTGGTACAATCCACTCTACTAAGCAAAAAGGTGTAAGATATCTTCAATTAACAGAAGGCTACATCTTGAAATTAGGTTTAGACAAGAATGACGAAGTTATCGGATATCAATTCATTAACATGGGTAAATTTATGGATGCAATCAAAAAAGGTGTTAACCCTCAAGAAGCATTCGATAAAAACGTAGGTACTTACGGCAGATTTGCAGATGCAGTGAAGTACATAGACCCGAGAGAAGAATAGTGGTAAATAATATTTTAAGATTCGTGAATCGTGAGTCGTGATTCGTGAATCGAGGTTTATAAATTACGGCTCACGAGTCACAATTCACGACTCACGATATTAAAAATAATAAAACAAAAAAAGGAAATAAATTATGACAGTAAAATTTGAAGGACAAGATAGACGCGAAGCAACTCTTGCTAAGGTTTTACCTGAATACGGTTTCAAATCTTTGGAAGAAGCTCGTGATTTATGTTTATCAAAAGGCATCGATGTTGATGCTATTGTTAAAGGCATTCAGCCTATCGCATTCGATAACGCATCTTGGGCATATACTCTCGGCTGCGCTATTGCTATCAAAAAAGGTATTAAAACAGCTGCTGAAGCTGCTGAAGCAATCGGCTTAGGCTTGCAAGCATTCGCAGTACCGGGGTCTGTTGGTGACAGAAGACAAGTTGGTATCGGTCACGGAAACTTAGGCGCAATGTTATTAAGAGAAGAAACAAAATGTTTCTGCTTCTTAGCAGGTCACGAATCATTCGCTGCTGCTGAAGGCGCAATCGGTATTGCTCGTAACGCTAACAAAGTCAGAAAAGAACCTCTAAGAGTTATCTTGAACGGACTTGGTAAAGACGCAGCTCACGTTATAGCTCGTATAAACGGATTCACTTCTGTTGAAACAGAATATGACTATAAAACAGGCAAACTCAAAATTGTTAAAGAAACAGCTTTCTCAGATGGCGAAAGAGCAAAAGTTAGATGCTACGGTGCAGATGACGTTAACGAAGGCGTTGCTATCATGATTAAAGAAGGTGTTGACGTTTCTATCACAGGTAACTCAACTAACCCGACTCGTTTCCAACACCCTGTTGCCGGTACATACAAAAAATGGTGCTGGGAAAACGGAAGAAAATACTTCTCAGTTGCTTCAGGCGGTGGTACAGGTCGTACACTTCACCCTGACAACGTTGCAGCAGGTCCTGCTTCTTACGGTATGACTGATACTATGGGAAGAATGCACGGCGATGCTCAATTCGCAGGTTCATCTTCTGTTCCTGCTCACGTTGAAATGATGGGCGTTATCGGTATGGGTAACAACCCAATGGTCGGCGCAACTGTTGCAGTAGCTGTTGCAGTTGAAAATGCAATGAAAGAATAGAAAAAGTTATAAATTGATTAAATTATTATTATCGGCAGTGAATTTTCACTGCCGATAATTGTTTTATGCTTTTATAATTAAACAAAATGATAATATTTACCCCCCTTATATTTATCCCCCTTATATTTACCCCCCCCTTATATTTACCCCCAATCGGGTAATGAAAATTTTGAGAAAGATTTGATAATAGATATAAAGGCAGGAGTAAAAGAACCTTTTAAGATTTTTAATTGTCATTTTAGTATGGAAAGGAGGCAGGTATTATGCACATAGTCAGAATGATAGCGTACGCGCTTGTAATCACCGGTGCTGTCGTCTGGGGTATTGTCGGATTCTTTGACTATAATATTGTTGCGGCATTATTTGGTGACGGTTCGATACTTTCAAGAATTGTTTATTCTCTTGTCGGTATTTCCGGTATCACATTGCTTGCGACAAACGAGTTTGAAGAATGCTATTGCAATTGCTCGGAAGAAACAAAGCACTATTAGAGTCAAGTTAATACCCGCCCGCATTTGTAATAATTTTTACTTTTGTAAAATTAAACAACTACTCCCTCCCTGATTAGGGAGGGTTGGGGAGGGTATTAATTTTTGTTAATTATCCCCTCAGAAGCTGCATAGGCTGTTGACCAAGCGTTTTGAAGGTTAAATCCTCCACAGAAGCCGTCTATATCAAGGGCTTCTCCTATAATATAAAGGTTCGAGTATAATTTTGATTCCATTGTTTTAGGGTTGACTTCATTTAAATCATATCCGCCTGCGGTTACAGTTTCTTCGCCCTTATTTGTACCTGTTACAATTAATTCAAAATTATGAATTTTATTTAAAATTAAATCTCTTATTTTACCGTCAATTTTGTGCGCTTTAACTCCCGCAAATTCGCCTGATATATATTCTGCAAATCTGTGCGGAAAAATTGAGGATAGAATATTCTTTAAATCCTTATGTGGATTGTTATTCAGTTCTGTTTGCAAATCAAATTCATTTTTATACAGATCAAAACTTAACTTGTAAGGAAAAGTATCTTTTGTTTTTATAGAAGATATTTTGTAAGCAAGCGGGCCGGAGATTCCAAAATGAGTGAATAATAAATCGTCGCTGATTTTGAGGTCATTTGAATAAACATTTTTCAGCACGACTCCGCTCAAGTTTTTGATATCAGCATTCAGTCCTACAAGAGCGGGAGTAAACGGTACTATATTATGGTTTAGCCCTTTTATACATTTACCACCGCCAACAGCAATTACAACGTCTGTAAAAAAGTATTCAGCCTTGTCGGTTTTGAGTTTAAAGCCGTTTTCTATCGGGAGAACTTCATTTACCCCTTCTTTAATAAAATTTGCTTTTTTAATTTTATCTAATATTTTCTTTCTAACGTCTTTTGCGCTGTTTGAAGCCGGAAAAATCCTTCCGTTTTCTTGGGTATATGTTTCGACTCCTAGTTCTTCAAAAAGACTCAAGGTATCATAAGTTGAAAACTTTGAAAAAACTGAATAGAGAAATTTTTCTCCTCTGGGATAGTTTTTTGCAAGTTCTTTAAAATCGTATTCAGCATGCGCAAGGTTACACCTTCCGCCTCCTGTCGGAAGCAGTGTCCGAAGAGGTAAGGCAAAATCAAAAAGTGTTACTTCAAAACCTGCTTTAATCAAAAAATATGCGCAAATACAACCTGAAGCACCTACTCCGATAATAGCAATTTGTTTATTTATCATACCCGTGTACCATAGAGAACAACTTGTTCAGGGTCTTCCAGCTCATCGTACAAGTCTGAGATAGATTTCTTAAACAGCGGATGAATAAAATCTTGGGCAATTTCAAGCATCGGAACTAACATACAAGCACGTCTGTGGAAGAATCTGTGCGGAATAGTCAAATTTTCTGTATTCATGATGATATTGTCATAAAATAGAATATCAATATCAATAGTTCTGTCAGTGTATTCTCTTTTTCCGCTTCTTTCTCGTCCGAGCTGAGACTCTATACGATTAATTACAATGAGAAGTTCTTCCGGTGAAAAAGAAGTTGAAATTTGTACAATTGCGTTAACAAACCAATTGGGAGAATCCATCTGCCAAGGCTCTGTTTCATAAAAAGATGATGTTGAGACAATTTGAATATTTTGAGTCGTACCCAAAATACTCGCAGCCTGTTGAACATACCCGAGTCTGTCACCGATATTTGAACCTAATGATAAAAACACAATTGCCATATACCAATTGTAACCGTTGAAAGCGAACTTTGTCAACATGAAATAATGTTAATATGGGCAATATAAAAATTTCTAAGATTAGGATAAATTTAAGTATGAAAAAATTATTACTCTTTCTGATTTTAGTTGTAATACCTGTTTTTGCGTACGAAGTTTATTCTCCCGAGAATTATAAATATGAATCTGCGGGAGATAAGCTTCTTTTTGTGATAGATTTTTCAAACAGTATGACTGCATATCTGAATAATCAGACTAAAACAAATCAGGTTAAGGAGTTGATGGCAACTATACTTCCTCAGATTTCTCCGGATACAAAAGTCGGATTAAGAGTGTACGGGCACACTTGTAATTTTCTTGCATATAATGCTTGCAGAAGTTCGGAGCTTATTGTACCACTAGGCTTAAATAATTCTGTTCAAATATCATCAGAACTCCACCGTTTGCGTCCGAAAGGAATGACTCCGATAACTTATTCTCTAAAACAAGCCGTTAAAAAGGATTTGAACGGATATGAGGGAATCAAGCATATTATCCTCCTCACCGATGGAGGTGAAAACTGCGATGAAAGTCCATGTGACTACGCTATTGCACTAATGAAGCAAAGACGAGATATAAAAATTGATGTGATAGCTTTTGATGTAGAAGGCGAGGATGATTTGGCACAGCTCAAATGTACTGCGGATGTAACGGGGGGCAGATTCTCGGAAGCTGATACTAAAGCAGAACTCTTCCGCACAATGGAAGATATGATTCTTCCGCACAGAAAAGAAGTTGAGGCTGTAATATTAAAATAATTATTAATATTTAATGCAAAAACATTTTCTTGCTACAATTATTCTATTTTGCTAATATATAGCTATGACAAAGTTTTTGTTAATTAGTGAGGATAGCGGGAAGGAAGATGTTGTAAAGCGTGAGTTTCCGTCTGACGAGGTTCTTGTAAGCGTCGACGAAACAATGATTTTTGACGCGCTTAAGGTTGAAGAACCTGATATTGTTATTATTGACGGCGATACCGAAAAACTCGACCTTAAACACTTGTGCAGAAAAATTAAGCAATTTCCTGTTGTTACATTGCTTGTTCTCGGAGAAAAAGAACATAATAAAGATGTTACACACAATGTTAACCTGTTTATTAAAACCCCGATAGATGAAAAACTTTTGTCAGCGACTATTGAATCCAGTTTACGCACCCGCCAATCACTTTTAAAGATGGCAAAGTCAAACCAAGAACTCGCTTCAAGCTTGTATCAACTGAACGTCCTTTATAACACAAGTTCTCAGTTAGCAGGCTCATTAGACAAGGATAAGTTAATCAAAATTATGATTGAAGGGATTGAAAAATCTCTTAATTTTGAACTATCTTGTACTTTGATTTTCCGCTCCGAGCGCGAACCTGTTTTGATAATCAATTCACTGTATAAAATCTCGGACAGACTCTTAGAGGCGCTAAAACTTCGTGCTATTTTGAGCTATAAATCACTATTAAGCGACCCTCCCTATGATATTAAAATAGGAAACCTCAAAATAGAAAAAAACATCAAGCATAATATTCAAGAGTATGATTTTTCAATCTTGAGATATGACAATCTTTTTGCACCGATTAGTTTAAATGATGACTTTTTCGGGTTTACCGAAATATACAGAGAAAAACCTTTTTCAACCGAAGATGCAACAGTATTTCAAACCCTTGTTCAGCAGGTGACAATACCGCTTCAGAGTGCATCTTTTACTCAGGAATTAAAAGCTACAAACTTAAAGCTTCAAAAGTTAGAAAGACTTAAATCGGAATTTATTTCTATTGTTTCTCATGAACTTCGAACTCCATTGACTGCAATAAAGAACGCTATGGATATCATTTTGAGCGGAAAAGCAGGAGATATGACTGAAAACATAGAAAAATTCGTTTCTATGGGAAAACGTAATGCAATAAGACTTTCAGGTATCATTAACGACTTGCTTGATATTTCAAAAATTGAAGCCGGCAAAATGGACTTCAAGTTTGAACTTATGAGAGTTGAACCTGTAATCGAATATGTTAAAAATAATTTGACGGAAGTTGCTAAAGAAAAGGGATTAGAAATAGAATTAACTCCTGCCGAAGAAAAAGTAGAAGTTTATGCAGATTCTAACCGTCTTGAACAGGTTTTAACGAACCTCGTTTCTAACGCAATAAAATTTACACCATCAGGCAAGATTGAAATTTCAACTAAAGTTGTTAATGCAAGAGAGCTACATTACGACCAGTGTTTTGAAGAAGATATCAAAAAACTACAAGGTAATTATCTTCAAGTTTGTGTTGCAGATAACGGTATCGGTATTGAACGCAAAGACCTTAATCATGTTTTTGACAAGTTTGCACAAATTGAAAATTCATTATCAAGAAAAGTTGGCGGTACAGGATTAGGTCTTCCGATTGCAAGACAGTTAATGGAGGCGCATAACGGTGCAATTTGGTGCGACAGTGAAATTAACCAAGGTTCAAAATTCTATTTTGTAATTCCGATTGCAAACGATAAATCTAATTTTATGATGATGCGTAAGCAGTTTGTTCAGCAAGCCCGTTCTAACGGCACAACTGTCGCTGTAATAAAAATTAAGTCAACAAACGAAACGATAGACAAATTATTAAGAGAAAATAATCTGCTTAACAAAACTTATATGGCAAATTCCTTGATAGAAAAAGAAGGTTTGATGACAACACTTTCGCTTCTGGTTATGGGTGGAGATAAGCCATCGGCAGAGTTCTTGCATAAAAAGATAGACTCTGTTATTGAGCAAAATAAAGATTTATATGGAAAATGTGATATAATGTATTCATACGAGATTGAAGGAGATGTACATGAAAAAGATTCTTATAGTGGATGATGAACAGGATATCGTAGAAAGCCTGAAGTTTGTCCTTGAGGTTTCAGGTTTCGTGTGCTATACGGCATTTAACGGCGAAGATGGACTTAAACTTGCAAAAGAAATTATGCCCGATTTGATAATATTAGACGTTATGATGCCAAAAATTAACGGTTACAAAATAAGCCGTCTTTTAAAGTATGATTCTAAATACAAAGATATCCCGATAATTATGGTTACAGCCCGTTCTCAACTGGAAGATAAAATGATTGGCGAAGAAACAGGGGTTAATGAATACATAACAAAGCCTTTTGAACTTGACGCAATTGTTAAAAAAGTTGAAGAATATCTGGGAAAAAATGAAGAAAATTAAAAAAATAACAAAATAGGATGCTTTATTTTCGTTTTGGAAAATATATGAATGCATTCGTTTTTAAAAGTATTATCATGAAATTATGAAAATAGTTGATGATACAAAATTGACTCCCAGAGAAAAAGATATTGTCCTGCTTATTTTTAGGGGTAAAAATAAGCAGGAAATTGCCGACAGTTTGTTTCTATCGGTATCTACAATAAAGACAAATGTAGAACACGTTTATCAAAAATTTGGAGTTCATAATAAAGTCGAACTTGTTGTTTATCTTGTAAAAAATAATGTTGTAGAGATTTAATATAAAAACGGCTTAATTTATTTGAAATAGTTTCCCTTATTTGATATAATCAATGGGTGAGGGGTAAATGTCATTTAGCTGATTGAACGCATAAGGAGATTGGCGGAAAGATTACATCAACCGATTGAACGCATAAGCATATTGGCGCGGAAGGGGTAGATTTAGGATTTTTTATGGAAACGATTACTAATAAAACATTGGAAAAGCTTAAGTATGAATTAGTGCGAGACGGAATTGTCGAATATGAAACTTTAGAAAAGGCGGAAGAACTTGCTAATGTACAGCGTATAAACATAGGTCAAGCACTTATTAACTCAGGCGTTCTCTCAGAAGAGACTTTGCTTAAATTTTTGGAATCAAAATTGCACATACCCTATGTCAATTTAGATGACTATACGCCGGATCCAAAGTGTTTTAAATTTATCTCTTTTCCTGATGCCAGAAGATATAAAATCATACCGTTATTTAAAATAGAAGATGTTTTAACTGTTGCTATGGCTGACCCGTTGGATTTGTTTGCAATAGATAAAATTATTGAGACGGCTGAATGTTCGATTGAACCTGTTATTTCCTCAGAAACATCAATTATGAAGAAAATTGAGGAGTATTATAAAGTTGCAGATACTGTTGATAATATTACTGTAACGGACGAAGAGGCTGAAAATTTTGATTGGACGGAGGAGCTTCATAAAGATGAAGCAGGTGAAGAACATATTCAACACGTAATTCGCGCAATTTTAAAACAAGCAATCATTGAAGATGTCCATGAACTCAATATTGAACAAGTAGAAGAAGGATTAAAAGTTGTATTCAAAAAAGAAGGTGAAAATGCAGACAAGGGTACAATCCCAGCGATTCTTAATTCGGCTTTTGTTTCTAAACTAAAAACATTATCAAGTCTTGATGCTTCTGTGTGCGAAATTCCTCAGCTTGGAAAATTAATATTCAAAGTAGATAATACAATGCTAATAGCGTCGGTTTCTTCTTTCCCTACAATTATGGGTGAGAGAATATCGTTAAAAATCTACAAGCCTCCGCAAAAATTAGATAAAATTATACCGGATGAAAAAGCAAGAAGTGTAATCTCTCATTCGCTCCAAAATCCCGGAATAATTCTTGTTTGCGGTTCGCCTCTAAGCGGGAAAACCCATATAATTTATTCATTGCTTATGGAGGCAGCAAGAACAGGACAAAACATAATGACTATTGAATCCATTGCTAAGTATGAACTTAAAGGTGTTAATCAATGTGAGCTTAATGAGAATATTGGGTTCAATATGGATAAAGCTTTGAGATTCATTGAATTTCAATCACCGGATTTTGTTTACCTTGAAGGTATTAAAACACGTGATGCGTTTGAATTTTTATCAGAGCTTTATTACAATGATAAAATTATTTTAACCGAGTTTATGGCAAATAATATGACAGATTTACGCCAGAAACTTGCATTTGATGATTTCCAAACCTTCAAAACACTTGTTTCCTGCTTGATATTTATTCATTCAAAAGACAGCATAGAAGTCTTTGATAAGGCAACGCTGCAAAAATATCTGGCATAAATGTAGTGGTAATTATAATATTACTTGGTGCAATTATTTTTACAAAAAACTTTAGAATTCAATACGCTCCTTAAGTGTTCAAGAGGCGGGGCAGACAAGCTTTGTGACTGTCGTACATATTTCTTTTCCCGCCGACATAAGAGGAAGAGTCTTTTTGGTTACTGTTTCTTTAGAAAAAGTGACTCATTTCTTATTCTGTTAATCTTTGACCGGTTTTACTCCGCGGGTAATTGCTTCGAGGATTCTGCTGACTTTTACGATTTCAATCCCTTCAAATTTTTCTTGAACATCATTGGCTTCAGGAATAATAATTCGTTTGAATCCGAGTTTTTGAGCTTCGTTTATACGTTTTTCAATATGGTTTACAGCTCTTATTTCGCCGGATAAACCCAGTTCCCCTACAATTGCAGTTTGGAGATCAAATACTACGTCACGCACACAGGTAACAATTGCAAGTGCTATACCCAAGTCGGCCGCAGGCTCATTTACATCGATTCCGCCGATTACATTAACATAAACATCTTGTTTAGAAAGATTAAGTCCTATGCGTTTTTCAAGAACCGCAAGGATTTGGAGAACTCTTCCCGTATCTACTCCGTTAGCAACACGCCTCGGAGCAGGGTATGGTGTTGTACCGACAAGAGCTTGTATTTCAACAAGTAATGGTCTTGTACCTTCGTTTGTTATAATTATCGTACTTCCGGGAGTTTGAGTTTGGCTATATTCTTTTAAAAACAATTCACTCGGGTTGATGATTTCCGTGAGTCCTTTTGCGCCCATTTCGAAAATCCCAACTTCAGAAGTATTACCAAAACGGTTTTTTATGGAACGTAAAATTCTGTAACTCTTATATTTATCACCTTCAAATTGTATTACGGTATCAACCATATGTTCAAGCACTTTCGGGCCGGCTATGTTTCCTTCTTTTGTGACATGACCTATTACAATTATTGAAATATTTTGTGATTTTGAGATTTGCATAAGCGAGTTACAACATTCTCTAATCTGAGAAACGCTTCCTGCCGAACTTTGAATCATTGATGTATAGATTGCTTGAATACTGTCTACAATAACTAAATCAGGACTTAAATTTTCAATATGTTTTTTTATAAGCTCTAAATTTGTTTGGGGGTATATGTATAAATTATCTGATTTTACTCCTAATCGTTCAGCACGAAGTTTGACTTGACCGGCAGATTCTTCTGCCGAAACATATAAAACTTTTTTATCCTGCTTGCATAATTCACCGGAGGTTTGGAGCAAAATGGTAGATTTACCAATCCCGGGGTCTCCTGCAATAAGAACCAGAGAGCCTTTTACGATTCCGCCTCCCAAAACTCTGTCAAATTCCGATATATTTGTTGAAAACCGAATCTCAGAATTCATTTCTATCTCGGAAAGTTTCATTGGAGGGGTGGTATCAACTATATCCAAAACAGCTTCCTTTTTTGTGTTAGCTGAATCAATTTCTTCCACAAAAGAACCCCAGCTTCCGCATTCCGGACATTTCCCCAAATAGCCTGCTGTTTCGTATCCGCAGTTCTGACATACATATTTTGATTTAATTTTTGCCATTATTTACCATAAAGAAAGATTTGACAATAATGCCAAATCTTTTTGTTTTACTACACCTTACACTTTCAATTAACCCTTATTAACAGGGATAATTAACTTTTGACCGATAGATAAAGCATTCGGGTTAGCCATTTTGTTTGCTTCTTGAATTTGGTTTACTTTATCCATATCAAAAGAACCATAAAATCTTATTATGATACTTTCTAAAGTATCACCTTCTTTAACTGTGTATTCTTCTTTTGTTATAACTGGAGTTGTAACTGTTTTTGAAGAATCAGCAGGAATAAATCTGAATTTTGCATTTTCTTGTGCTGCGGGTTTAACTTTTGGTATAACATCCTCTTTTGGAGCTGAAATGTTAATCAAAATGCTTACAAAAGTTGTAATCAAAAGAGTAATGATAACGCCGGCAATTAAACCTATTACAAAATATGCTTGAGGAGCTTTTTCAGTTCTTTGTTGTCTTACACCAAAGTTTTGAAGAAGCGCATCTAATTCGCGATTTTTGCTTTGACGTCTGTAAAAATCTTCGTCCTGATGTTCTCTGTTATATCGGTTCAGAGCTTCCATCATAGCAACTTTTTCTCTTGTAATGTTTGATCTTTTTAGTGTTGTGCTTTTCATAACCCCTCACTGATTTGCGGTATACATACCCGCTTGTATATATAAAATTAACATAAATCAGTATAGCGTGCAAATTTGTAAAGGTTAATTGTTAAGTTTTATTAATTGAAAAATATACTTCTTTCAATCGCTTTTTGCTTATGTGAGTATAAAGTTGCGTGGTTGAAACATCACTATGTCCGAGGAGTTCCTGCACAATTCTTAAGTCTGCACCATTTTCGAGAAGATGGGTTGCAAAACTATGTCTGAGTGTGTGCGGGGAAATGTTTTTATTAATCAATTTCCCTTGAGCATGTATAAAGGTATATATGTCTTGACGTGTGATTAATCTTCCGTTTTCTAATATAAGCAGACGTTTTGTGTTTAGATTATATTTTTTTATTATTAATTCTCTTTGGGGTAAATATTTTTTTACTACATTTTTTGCTGTTTCACCAATAGGTATAATACGTTCTTTTGAGCCTTTACCGAAACAACGGATGTATTTTGAAGCTAAGTCTATATCATTGAGTTTTAGGTTAACCAGTTCTGATACACGAAGTCCGCAGCTGTATAAAAGCTCCATGATTACATGCTGTAATGGTGTCAAATTGTTATGAAGCATCTCTTCAATCTCTTTTACTGTTATAACTTTTGGAAGTTTTTGAGGAACTTTTGGCTGTTCAAGAGTTGAAGCGGGATTTTTTCCTATGATACCAATAGAAGATGCCCATTTGAAAAAACCTCTGAGTGATGCAACTTTTCTGATTATACTTGTTGGAGCGTATTTTTGTTCTTTAAGAGTTCTTATGTACGAATTAATCATTAATCTGTCGATAGAACGGATATCATTTACCCCCAGAAAATCACTAAAAAATTCCAAATCGCGTCTGTATGCATCAAGCGTGTTTTGTGACAGTCCTTTTTCCAATTCCAAGTACTCTAAATATTCGCCGATTGTTTGGTACAAGATTATAATCTCCTTATTAGATTATACACTATTTTTAAGACTATGTGGTATACTTTAGCTATAACTTTCAATTTTATGAGGAAATATGTTTAAAAAATTTTTAATAGCAATTTGTTTTTTGATACCTTTGACAGTTTCAGCAAATTACAATGATATTTATGTAGCTGATATTCAGTACGATTGGATTAACAAATCAGAAGTCGAAAAAGAGGCTATGATAAGTGAAGTTCACGATATCATGTTTGAAAAAACTCTTGAAAAAAAGAATAATATAAGATCGTTGTTCAAAGATAAACTTAAAGACAAAAATCACATTGAAAACTATATGGCAGCTGCCGCAGGATATGAAGAATACAAGGGTAATAACATTTCAGCTTTTTATTACAAAAAAATGGTAAACCCTGTGATATATGCTCTTCAAGATAAAAAAGACACATCTAATGCTTTCTATTACGATGCGATGGGTAATTTGAGATATGTAGATTTTATAAACGGAGATTATCCGGATTATCCTTATTATGCAATTCAATATAGAACATCAGGTACTCCCGTTAGCGCAATTTATTTTATCTCTAAAGACTGTCAGTATTTGTTTACACCAAAGGGAGAGTTTGAGGGAGTTTGGTATAAACACAAGTTATACAACAAGAAGAACAAAGTAATCTTAACTCGTACAACTTATTAGGGGTAAATAAAAATTCCCTCGATTGTGCCGAAACCCGTGGCACGCAAGGTAGAAAAGGTTAGGGGTGAAGAATGACAACAACAGCAGAAGAAATCGCAAAAATTTTAATAGAAAGAAAACTAAAAATTGCCACAACAGAATCTTGTACAGGCGGACTCTTAAGCTCAAAATTAACTGATGTCAGCGGAAGTTCGGCTTTTATTCATCTAAATCTTGTTACTTATGCAAATGAAGCAAAACATAAAATGCTTGGTGTGAGAAATGAAACTCTTGACAATTTTGGCGCAGTATCTGAAGAGTGTGCTTATGAGATGGCTAGCGGTTTGATGAAATTAACGGGTGCTGATATTTGTGTATCTACAACAGGAATCGCAGGGCCAACAGGTGCAACAAAAGAAAAACCTGTCGGGCTGATGTATTCAACTATTTGTACAAAAGATAAGGCAATTACTTTTGAAACTCGTTTTCATCCTGAAATCCCAAGAATTGAAATGAAAGAGATGTTTGCTCAAGCTGTAATGGAAAAGATTTATAGGTTTCTAACAGAAAATGAAATTTAACAAAATGGAAAGGCCCTCTTCGGGCCTTTCCATTCTTTTTGATGAACATAAATGCAGTATTTTTAACTGCTACTTTTATTATTACCTATTTTCATCCTTTTTCAAGTGGGGGTAAATGAAATTTTAATCTAAACAGGTAAATTTTTGTAACAAAAATAGGATGGTTAGTATAATCAAATATCCGATAGCATAAAATCTTTTCTTTATTAATATTATTAAGGAGGGATTTTTTATGATAACTAAATTAAATAATGAAAATTTTCCGGAAGAAACAAAAAAAGGTGTTAAATTAATCGAATTTCATACTTCTTGGTGTGGATACTGTAAGAAACAGCAACCTGAACTTGAAGAAATGGGAAAAGTTTGGATAGGACAAGTTGACGCAGATGAAGAACCTCAAATTGCCGCAAAATACAATGTTAACTCTTTTCCGACTTTTGTAATTCTAAAAGATGGTGAAGAAGTAGAACGTTTCAGCGGTATGCGAAAAAAAGAGGATTTGATGTCAAAAATTATGAGCCATTTAGGATAATTTACACAATCTCTTTTCCGACAATAGGTGCGATTTGTTTAATTTGTTTATAAAGTAAATCGTATTGCCAAGGATATAGTGATTGCGCGCCATCGCAGACCGCTCTATCCGGATCACAGTGAACTTCTATAATTAAACCGTCGCATCCTGCTGCTACTGCGGCTCTTGACATAGGTTCAACTTTGTCTCTGAGTCCTGTTGCATGAGACGGGTCAATAATTATCGGTAAGTGGCTTAACTTTTTAATTACAGGAATTGCAGTCAAGTCTAATGTGTTTCTTGTATATTTTTCAAAAGTTCTTATTCCTCTTTCACAGAGTATAACTTGATTGTTTCCGCCAGCCATAATGTATTCGGCAGACATAAGCCATTCTTCATAGGTAGAAGAAAGTCCTCTTTTCAAAATAACAGGTTTATGAGCATGACCGAGTTCTTTAAGCAGTGTAAAATTCTGCATATTTCTTGCGCCGACTTGAAGAATATCAACATATTTTTCAAACATCGGGAGCTGTGAGCTTTCCATAATTTCAGATGTAACAGCCATGTGGTGGTTATCAGCTACACTTCTTATTATTTTTAGTCCTTCTTCTCCCATACCTTGAAATGCATATGGACTTGTTCTTGGCTTAAAAGCTCCGCCTCTAAGGATTTTAACATTGGATTCAGCAAGCTCTTGAGCTGTTTCATCCATTTGGTCGTAAGATTCAATCGTACATGGGCCTGCAATAAGTCCTGTGTACTTATCACCGAATTTTACTCCGTTTACTTCTATAATTGTATCTTTGCCTTGGCTGGGGCGTGCGGCAAGCTTGTAGTTTGTTGAAAGCTTGATTACTTCATCAACACCGGTTAGCAGTTCAAAGTCTCTTAAGTCAACTTCTTTAGTGCCGATTGCGTGAACAACGGTTCTTGCTTCACCGTGTGAAACTCTGGCTTCAAAGCCTTTTGATTCTATAAACATTGCAACGCGTTGAATATCTTTTTCCGTTGCGTGACTATTCATTACTACAAGCATTTACCATACCTCCGATATGCTTATTATTTTTTTAATTCAGTTTCTATTTTTTCTAAAATTTCATCCAATTTAGATGCGTCTTTAACTCCGCCCTGAGCAAAGTTAGGACGTCCGCCTCCGTTTGCTCCTGTTGCACGGGCAATCTCTCCGACGATTTTACCTGCATTAATTCCTGCCTTAACAAAACCGTCCGAAATCTTGACTATTACCATGCGGGGGCTGGCAAGAACAATGATGCTTTCTCCGAGCTTAGAAGCCATCATCTCCATACCGGCTTTAACGGAATCTGAGTCAATATCTTCTATCTTAGAAATAAATAATTTCCCGTTTGCAATATCCTGTGCTTTTGAGATAAATGAACCGAATTTTGAACGCGCAGCTTCTGCTTTGACTTGTGCAAGTTCTTTTTGAAGTTCTCTGTTTTCTTCCTGAATTTTATCAACTCTTTCATTTACTTCATCAAAGTGGAGTTTGAATTTAGATGCAAGCTTATCGATTTCAGCAGATTTTGCGTTTAGGTATTTTATGGCAGCATTTCCGACAAAAACTTCAATACGTCTTGTCCCTGCTGCAATCGCGCCTTCCGAAACAATTTTAACGAGTCTTAAATCCTTAAGCTCTCTTGCGTGAGTACCTGCACAGAACTCTTTAGAAATGCACTCATTATCTTTTACTATCGAAACAACTCTTACTTCGTCGCCGTATTTTTCACCAAATAAGGCTGTTGCACCCGTAAGCTTTGCTTCTTCTATGCCCATTACTTTTGTTTCAACCTTATATCCTTCGCCAATCCATTTGTTCATAAGATTTTCAGTCTTGCTTATTTCGTCAGGAGTCATCGCACGAGAGAAAGTAAAGTCAAATCTCATTCTTTCATCATCAACATAAGAACCTGCTTGTTTAACTTCATCCCCTACAACATGTATAAGTGCTGATTGTAATAAGTGAGCCGAAGTGTGGTGAACTCTGATTTCTTCACGTCTGTCAAGGTCTATAATGGCATTTACCTCTGTACCAATTTCTATGTCACCGTTTAGAACTTTGCATCGGTGAACGTATAAATCATTAACTTTGAATGTAGTCAAGACTTCAAGCTTAAGCTCATCATTTTCTATAATACCGCTATCACCAACCTGACCGCCGCATTCAGCGTAAAAAGGAGTCTTGTCCAATACAATATCAACAAAACCTTCACCCTCTATTTGACCCAAAATTTTTGATTTTGAAATATTATCCGTATATCCGACAAACTCTGTTGAGCCTACTTGTCTTTCCAGTTCAGCGTACTTCATATCTCCTGTTACGGAAATCTTCGCAGTTGCAGCTTTTGCTCTGTCTTTTTGCTCTTGCATAGCGACTTTATAACCGTTCTCATCAACTTTTAAGCCGTTTTCTTCAGCAATTTCTTTGGTTAATTCAAGCGGGAAGCCGTATGTATCGTAGAGTTTGAATGCACTTTCTCCGTCAATATCTTTTTTTTCGGTAATAAAGTCTTCAAGAAGTTTATATCCTCTATCCAAAGTCTTATTAAATCTTTCTTCTTCTTTTCTGATTGTATCTTTGATTTTTTCTTTATTCTTTATTAATTCAGGATATGCTTCGCCGTAGTTTTCAATAACAATGTCAACAAGTTTGTAAAGAAACGGAAGTTCCATGCCTAAAATTTTGCCGTGTCTTAATGCACGTCTAAGAATCATTCTTAAAACATAACTTCTACCCTCATTACCAGGAATTACACCATCTGAGATTAAGAAAGTTACACATCTTGCGTGGTCTGTTATGATTCTAAGTGAAACGTCTGTTTTTTCAGATTTTTTATAAGGTACTCCGCTCATCTCTGAAACTTTGTCTAAAATTGGTCTTAGAAGATCTGTTTCAAAAGTAGATGCTACACCTTGGCAAACCATTGTTATACGCTCTAAGCCCATGCCTGTATCAACGTTTTTCTTTTCAAGTGGTGATTGATTGCCTTCTTCATCTTGGAATAATTCAGTAAATACCAAATTCCAAATTTCAACCCATCTGTCGCATTCGCAGGTATCAATACCGCAATTCGGATGACCGCAAGAATATTCTTCACCTAAATCGTAGTGAATTTCAGAACAAGGACCACAAGAACCTGATGCTCCCGGAGGACCCCAGAAATTATCTTTTTTACCTTTTCTTTTAATACGTTCAGCAGGAACACCTATGCTTCTCCAAATATCAAAAGCTTCATCGTCTGTTTCAAAAATTGTTATCCAAAGTCTGTCTTTGTCGAGCTTTAAAACTTCTGTTACAAATTCCCAAGCCCAAGGAATAACTTCTTTTTTGTAATAATCGCCAAAAGAAAAGTTGCCTAACATTTCAAAGAAAGTATGGTGTCTTGGAGTTCTTCCGACATTTTCTATATCAGAATCTTTTCCGCCCGCGCGAGCACATTTTTGGCAGGAAGTTGCTCTTGCCGGCTCATAAGGGCAAGGCCGGATATTCAAAAATATCGGTAAAAATTGAAGCATACCTGCTGTTGTTAATAATACAGTCGGGTTATCAGGCACCAAACTTGAACTCTCAACAACCGTATGTTGACGCTTCTTTTCAAAGTAATCTAAATATAATTTTCTTATCTCATTTCCTTTTAGCATATCAAAATCCTTTTCACTAGTGTTTATTTAATAATTAATATTATATAACAAAAAAGTTCCTCTGATAATAAATACGTCAAAATGTGCATTATGATGAGTCAATAGATTTATATTTTATACAAATAAATCAGATTGCTTTTATCATATGTTTCTGATAGAGTTGGTATGTTAAAAAATAAAAAGAGGAGTATTTTTATGGATTTAATGAAAGGTAAAAAAGGTATTATATTTGGGGTTTCTAACACCCACGGTATAGCTTACGGTATTGCAAAACAGCTTCACGACGCAGGGGCAGAAATCGCATTTTCGTATGCCGGTGAAGCAATGGAAAAACGTGTAAGACCGATTGCAGAATCAATGAATGCAAAAGTTATTGTAAGCTGTGACGTTACTAAAGAAGATGAAGTCAAAGCTGTATTCGAAGAAGTTGAAAAAGTTTACGGCAAGATTGACTTTGTTATCCACGCAGTTGCTTTTGCACCAAAAGAAGCTCTTATGGGCAGATTTATTGATACAACAAAAGATGCTTGGGATACAGCATTAGGTGTTAGTGCTTATTCTCTTGTAACTGTTTCTAAGTATGCTGAACCTATTATGAATGAAGGCGGTGCAATTCTTGCATTGACTTATTTAGGTTCAATTCTTTCAGTTCCAAGCTACAACGTAATGGGTGTTGCTAAAGCTGCATTAGAATCAGCTATGAGATTCTTGGCTGTTGACTTAGGTCCTAAAGGTATCAGAGTTAACTGCTTATCTTCCGGCCCTGTTAAAACTCTTGCTTCAATGGGTATTTCAGGTTTCTCAAAAATGCTTAAGGCTGCAGTAATGCGTTCACCGCTCAAGAAAAATGTTGCTCTTGAAGATGTAGGTAAAGCAGGTATGTATTTGGTATCTGATCTTTCAAGCGGTACAACAGGTGAAGTTATTTACTGCGACTGCGGATGCCACTCTGCTTACGGTTCGGCAGAAGAAATGGATACATTAGCTAACGCTGAATAGGGCAAATAAGCGGTAAATATTAACTGTAAAAAAATAAATAAAAAGAGGATGATTCTTATCACCCTCTTTTTGTTTAATTGAGATAATATATTTTTAATATTTACCCCTATCTTCCATTACAGCCGAAAGCGATAGTTACGTGTTCACGAGGATTAATAGAAGATATTTTTTGACCTTTAGCGTCAACAAGGTATCCGAGTTCGTCTCCTGTTGCCTGAACAAGACCGATAGTTCCTGATACGGCTGTTCTTGTAAAGTCAATAGGAGCTTTAACGGTTTCATAAAGCATGTCGCCTACACTTCTTGCAGCACCGCCGAATTGACCTTGGAATGCTTCGCCTAAAGCAGTACCTGTGTTAGCAGTAATATTTTCTAAACCGTTACCCAAGCTTGAAATCATACCGCCTGTTGTACGACCTACGATACCAAGCATTTGACCTGACCAAGTAAGCGGAGCGGTTACGATTCTTGATATGATATTAGGTGTATTTGATTTGCTAATGTCTGCATTAAGTATTTGTTTTGGTAATGTTGCTCTGTGACC
Organism: uncultured bacterium; assembly: GCA_902779645.1. Lineage (GTDB taxonomy): Bacteria > Cyanobacteriota > Vampirovibrionia > Gastranaerophilales > Gastranaerophilaceae > CAG-196. The sequence goes on from CACZCH010000008.1 coordinate 108,167, forward strand.
GCAATTTTCAATTTCTTGGAATGCAAGTTTAAGAGCACCTTTTTGGCAGCCTGAAGGTCTTACAACTTCAACAACTTTACCGTAAACATTTGAACCGACAGGGTACAATTGACCGTTGATTGTTACGTCTTCCATTGTCTTAGCTGCAAATCTTTGACCAACATGGGAAGATTTAGCGTTAATTTGGTCTTTGAATTTAAGCTTCAATGTAGGAATTTGAACAAGTTGTTCTTCTTCTATGAAAGCTTTTTTGTCAACAGGACAAGTCGGACAGTCATTGTTTGCTGTAACAGGGTTTTTGTCTAATCCTGCTGCAACACGGACATTTTGTAACATAGCTGCAATATCGGCTCTTGTTGCTTCTGCGAACGGATTAATTCTGTTAGGATTTGGTGAATTATTTAAAGCACCTTTATCTAAAGCTTTAGCGATAGGAATTTGCGCCCATTCAGGGACTTGGCTTCCGTCTGAGAAACGGGATAAGATTTCTTGAGCCTTACATTTATCAATGTTATCGCAAGGAATACCCTTTGACATAGCACACAATGCTTCTACGCGTGTTACGTTGTTGTTAGGCAGGAATTTGCCGTTTGGATAACCTTTGAGTAAGTCGTTGTGAACAGCGACTGTAATTGCGTTGCTTGCCCAGTGGTTAGTCGGTACGTCTGTAAACAATTTTTCAGGAGCACAAGAGTATGAATCTTTGTTAAAACCTTTAACTAACATAGTTGCAAATTCCGCACGAGAGATATTTCTGTATGGTTTATAAAGTCTGTCAGGATAACCTACAACTACGTCATTCATTGCCAATTTATCAATTTCGCAAGCTGCCCAGTGGCTTGATGGTACATCAGGGAACATTTGAGACATACCGGCAGCTGCACCTGTCATTCCTTGAAGGTTTGCAAACGGTGATAAATCAAAAGGGGCAAGTGTCTTTTTTATTGCCTGAATAGAGTTAGCTGTTTGCATTTGAACAGGACAACCCGCGCCGTCCATTCTTGATTCATCTCTTACAATTGGTGCACCTGTATGATATGGTAAATCATTCAAACACGGAATGTTTGAAGCTGCACCGGTAATTGAACCGTCTGTTGCAACAGTGGAGCCCATAGTCATAGCATTAAGACCATTGTTTCTGGTAATTGGCGCACCGTCAAGGCTGTAACCTTGAGCTGAATAAATAGAATCTTTTGAAGTACCTACAAAATTGTTAGTGCCATAAATTGCGTTAGGATAAGAGTAAACTTGTCTCATATCTTCACGTTGAACTTTCCCTGTTGAAGGACAGAGCGCACAAGACGGTGTAGGATCCGGCTCACATTGAGGGGCTTCATCACAACCGCATGTAGGTTCAGGTGTTTTGTCACAAGGACACGCATTACCTGTAACAACAGGTAAATCTTCGCAAGCGCACGGAGTTTGAGTAACTACCGGTTTTTGCTCGCACGGGCAGGCTGCGTTTGCTGTATTAAATGAGCACGTTGCTATACCAACGGCAATCGCAGCTGCCACAGTAAGTTTTCTAATTGTCATTTTGACCTCCTTTTACTTAAGTAATATT
>CACZCH010000009.1:0-4801 GCA_902779645.1 uncultured bacterium
CGAGAGAACATTCAAGATATTCTCATAGATGTAAGATAAAGATTTCCCTTTTTAATCCCTTTTCCCTTTTCCGCCTGAGTTTTACTCAGGCTTTTTTTTATTAATCAGAAAATGAAATGAAAAAAAGAGTCCCATAAGGACTCTTTTTTTCTTGAACTTTGATATCTTAACCTCTGATACCTAAATCCTTGATTAACTTTCTGTAACCTTCAAGGTTTCTGTCTTTTAAGAATGAAAGCATTCTTTTTCTCTTACCAACCATCATCAAAAGACCTCTTTTTGTAGCAAAGTCTTTTTTGTTTGATTTCATGTGTTCAGTAAGTTCAGAGATTTTTTGAGTTAACATAGCGATTTGTACTTCTGCAGAACCTGTGTCTTTTGCATTAGCACCAAATTTAGCAATGATTTCTTGTTTGTTCTTTAAGTTCATTTTTCTTTCCTTTTCTGTTTTGCTGTAAATGTGCTTGGTATCGACTCTCCAAGCCATTTTACGCACGTAGTGTGACATATTGGCGTAAGCACTCTACAAAGGTAAATATAATATAAACAATTATTAAAATCAAGTTATAAGTTGTAAAAGAATAGTCGGTTTGAGAATAAAGAACACATATATTGACTATCTTAATTATAGGTCGGGTTTTAACCCGACAATAACTTGTAAAATAAATGTGTCGGGCTAAAGCCCGACCTATTAGCTGAAATAAATTCAGGGTGACAGCTCGCTTATTTTCTTCTGACCAAATGTCCTGTTAAAAGGTAATAAATTTATAAATAAAAAGACCTCAAGAGAGGTTTTTTTATGGGGCGAGTAGTGGGACAAGGGACGAACCCAATTACAATGATTTTTTGCATTTATGTTTGCACGATGAAGATCCCATTGAACAAATCAGAAAGTTTTTAAGCGAATTGTAAAGAATTGTAAAGATTTCTCATTTGTTTTACTTCAAATAGGCAATTTCGGAGAAGAAAAATACTTTATATAAATATAGGGATAAATAATTTGTAAGAATATAAGGAGGAATTAAAAATGGCTTTAACATTAGGTGCAATCACAGGATTTTTCAAACCAAAATTGGTTAATAATATTCCAGGAAGTTATAAAAGTTATCGTAATGTATTTGGCATAGGAAGAGATATCTCGTATGACAAATGCATATATCCAGCTGGGAAAATAACTATTTGTAATAAGCCTGGGAATTATACATTTACTGAAAGAAGTCTGCCAACAACTGCATCCTCTTTAGAATCGACACCTGTTATTTTTGGAATAAGACTTCCTAATTTTACTACATATATGAAAAAATGCAAAAACGATGAACAAGGTATATTCTTGCGTAGTAGAATGTAAATATTAGAACGATTTATCTTAAAAAAAGACCTCTAATGAGGTCTTTTTTGTAAATGGGGCGAGTAGTCTGTAGGGTAGACTTCAGTATGTAGGTTGGGCATACTTGCCCAACAATGACTTTTAAGTGCAATTATTGGGACAAGAAGTGCAATTAAGCTGACATTTTGGTTACCAAAACTGGACATTTCGGACATTTCGAGTCACTCCACTTCCGACTTTAATAAATTGGCAAAAGCTAGATTGCTTCGCCTTCACAGGCTCGCAATGACACGAAACGCTTCCGACCAAATGTCCTGTTAAAAGGTAATAAATTTATAAACAAAAAGACCTCAAGAGAGTTTTTTTTATGGGGCGGGTGATGGGACAAGGGACGAACCCACTTTTGCATTACTTGCTCAACAATGTTTGCATGAAACAGAGATTATGACTAGGCTAGAGAAGTGGTGTAAATAATTGCACCCTTACGGAATAACTTACTATAAATGGGCTAGCAAAAAAAAAAATTTTTATTTTTTATATCTATATATATGTTTATATAGTATATAAAGAAAGGATAATAGCATGATAACCAAAATTAATGGAGTTGAGAATAACTATCTAAGTCAAAATAAAAGAACCTCATTCAAATCAAAAATTGTTCCAAATAAAATGTTAAAAGATGTATTTAGTAATGCAAGAGAGTCCTTTGAATATAGAAATATTACAAAGAATAATATGTCTCTTATGTTTTTAGAAATAAAATTGTTGAATACAATAAAAAATATTCTTAATGACGGAAAAAATAATCTAATTGAATTCACAGCAAGCAAGAATGGTAAACTCGGTTACAAACTCAATGGGAAAAAAGCTAACATAAATAAAACTGAAATGCACGAAATTGCTTCTAAAAATGATAGAACAATAACAAATGACCAGTTTGAAATTATAAGCAGTGCAATAAGTAAATTAAAAGATGATTTAAATGCTGATTATGAAGCAAAAAAACTTGATATTCTAGATAATCTCCATAAAAATATACAAGAAATTGACAATATATTCTATAAATACACTGTTGAAACATTAAATCAACTTGAAAAGCAAATATTTAAAAACAAGTAGTAGATATCAAAGTCGGGCTAAAGCCCGACAAATTTTTTGAGAATTTTTTGTTAAATGGGGCGAGTAGTGGGATTGTCTTGGATTATTGGCAGTTCGTAACCTTTCATTCGTTATATTTCTCTTACGAGAAATAGTCACTCATTACAGTTTCCTCTCTGGGACGGCGTTCCACTCGCTTACGCTCGTTTCAGCCTTGCCAAAATCCGCCGAACCCACTGAAGTGCGTTCTCGTCCTCACTTACTCTAATAAAAAAGCAGATAACACAAACGTCATCTGCTTTTTTATGGGGCAAGCAATGGTATAGGGTTCGAACCCAATTGTGTCGAACTCATGCATTTGTGTTTGTATGAAGAAGATACGATTGAGCAAATCAGAAAGTTTTTAAACCAATTGTAAAGATTTCTGATTTGATTTGTTACAATTAGGCAATTTCTGATAATAAAATGACTTTATATAAATATGTAGAAGAAATAGAAGTGTGCTTATGCACAGAAAGTAGTTTTAAATGACATATGATTTAAGTTGTGATATTACAAATGGTGTAAATACGAAGAATTGTAATTATTACAATAAAAGGCAACAATATAATAATATAAATTTCTGTTCAAAAAATGATACTTTCGTAAAAAAAACGGTCACAACAAAAAAAACAAGTTTTTTGAATTTATTTAATAAAATAAAATTACTGTTTAAAAATAAACAAAACATCGAAAATGCAAAAAGAGCAGGCATTAGCTTGGAAGAATATGAAAGAAATTTAGAAATAGTCTGTCCTAAACATGTAAGAAATTATGAATTTACAGATTTTATGCCTATGGGTTGTTTTCCTGATTGTAGCGATATAAAAGGAATAGAACGAGAGTTTGAAGCAATGCTTAAACGAATAGAATTTTGGCAAACTAGAAAAAATATAAATATCTTTAATAAAGAAGATGAAAATCAAATTAAAACAATGATTAATAAGATAAAAGACAAAATATCAAAACAAAAAGAAATAACGGATGACGAACTAGAAGAAATTGGAGATTTTTGGAATAGTAAGGTCTTATATCCATATTGCTGATGAAATTTAATTTATAATCAAAAGACCTCAAATGAGGTCTTTTTTAATGGGGCGAGTAGTGGGATTGTCTTGGATTTTTTGCGTTAAACGTGTCTGCGTGTTTTGCCGTCGTGATTTACATCACTTGGCAAAAGCTACCTCTCACACAACGATACTTAATCGTTTTGCTCGGCAGAGTGCACTCTGCAAAAAATCCGCTCGAACCCAGACCAAGCTCCGCTTGGTAGGGTTCTCATCCCACACACAAATAAAAAACGCACCCATAAAGGGTGCTTATTTTTATTATGGGGCGGGTGATGGGACAGAGTTACAACCCTTATTGAAAATTATTGCTCAGAATTTAGAATATACCTTATTGTTTATTAATGAATTTTTGCAGTTTTGTAAAAAATTGTAAATTATTTTCAAAAATCAGGCAATTTCGAAAGTTCAGTGAACTTATAAGGGGTAACAAATTGTAGAAGTAATTCGGCAAATGCCGAGAAAGGATTGAATATGAATATTACCCCCATTAATTATCAGCAATATAATGCAATAAACACAATGAATATGAAAAGAAATCAGTATTCAAACATCAATTTTAGAAGTGTCGGTCAAAGTACTGCCGAAAGCACAATATCCAAATTAAAAGCTATGCCGTTTGACGAATTTGTTACAGAAGCAAAAATATTTATGAATAATGTGCGTGACATTTACTCCTCAGAAAATCAAGCTATAATAAGATTTATAAATGAGAGATTAGAAGCTTATAGACCAACCATAAGGCAACATACAAAACAACTTGAAGAAAGTATACAAAAGATAAAAGATGGGATACATGCAGCTTGCATAAAAGGAGATAAAAATTACATAGAGAAGTATGTAAATAATCCAAATGTCCCGGAGGAAGTGAGAAAAGAAGCAAAAAGGTGCCTTGATATAGTTACACGTAATCCTGGAACAGTGTTTAAATAAATGATTTTATATGTGTTGGGCACACCTCACAACAAATAAAAAAGACCTCACAAATGAGGTCTTTTTAATGGGGCGAGTAGTGGGAGCTGGTTACAACCCTTATTTAAAATTATTGCTGAAGATTTAGAAAGCACATCAGCTTTAATCAGAAAGTATTTGTAACAAATATTTTACAATTAGGCAATTTTTGAAGGATAAATGACTTTATATAAATATGTAGAAGAAATATAAGTGTGTCTATGCACAGAAAGGCAGCAAAATGTCAACAAAGATTAAATCTCCTGAGTTTCTGTTTCAAGCAAAACCTCAAATTCAATATCATTCACAAAGAGTTAAT
>CACZCH010000009.1:4843-73960 GCA_902779645.1 uncultured bacterium
TAAAAAACATTGCAAACTTTATTAGACACAGAGCATAGTCTGTATGGCATAATTGCCAAATAAATAAAAAAAGACCTCGGATGAGGTCATTTTTATGGGACGAGTGAGTAGGGTGCAATTTTTTGCACCAAATAATCAAATTACCTATTTTGTCTTTTTATTTGATTTAGTTGGACAGGTAACCTACCAACTGTGTTTTTTATGGGGCAAGCAATGGGTTAAAGTTAGAACCCTATTATGTAGAATTCCTTCACTTATGTTTGCACGAAGAAGATACGATTGAACAAATTAAAAAGTTTATAACATAACTTTGATAAATGTATAGTTAAAACCAGCTTTATTTGCTAAAAGACACATGTTCTTTTAATATTATTATCTTCAAGTATATTAAGGATTTCCGAACGTAATTTTACATTAGTCTCCACATCAGGAGAATAAGCTATTTCTATTGTGGAAGAATCTTTCATAATAAATTGTAAACGACCGCACCCTCTAAAAATAACACATTCATTGTATTCTTCGACTGCGTCTAAATTGATTTCATACTCTATATTGTTTTTACCAGAATATCCGCCTTTTAAAAACTGGATTTTAATGACAGAATTATTATATGAAAATAGGACTTTCTTATACGCATTTAAATAAGCTAAAACATGTGACACGAGTAATATAAATATAGCTATCAAAAAGGCATAAACAGCTTGATTTAACGCAAAAAAAATGAATAACAGCAACACCTATAATAGGGAATATTATGTACATTAACAAATAATGTTTAGCAAAATGAAAATAAAACTCTTTTTCATAATTTCCCATTGACATGGACTATTATCCTGTTGTTTAATAGTAAAAATGGGGCGAGTAGTGGGATTGTCTTGGATTATTGGCAGTTCGTAACATTTCATTCGTTATATTTCTCTTACGAGAAATAGTCACTCATTACAGTTTCCTCACTGGGACGGCGTTCCACTCGCTTACGCTCGTTTCAGCCTTGCTAAAATCCGCCGAACCCACAGAAAGTGTGTTCTCATCCTCACTTACTCTAATAAAAAAGCAGATAACACAAACGTCATCTGCTTTTTTATGGGGCGAGTAGTGGGATTGTCTTGAGTCGCTCGCGTTAAACGGCAATTACGGATTTTGCCTGCAAGTCTTACGACTTTTGGCAAAACTCCTCCAGCCTCTGCTCGCTCCTCGCTCGAACCCAGACCAAGCTCCGCTTGGTAGGGTTCGTCAAAATTCCACAATCACTCAAAATAAAATACCCGATAACAAAAGTCATCAGGTATTTTATGGGGCGAGTAGTGGGATTCGAACCCACGCATATCGGAACCACAATCCGAGGTCTTAACCGCTTGACGATACTCGCCATATAGTCAACAAGTTAAGTATATCAAATCAAACTTTAAAATCAAGTAATATTGTAGAGATTCTTCGCTTACACACTAGAATTGTATTACGAGCTTTTAGTACGAGATACTTCGCCCTTAATTAATAAACGTCTCAGTATGACATTACGCTTTTTTAGTTATTCGTAACAAATTGCAAATAAAAAAAAGACCCATACAGGTCTCTTTTTTATCAAAATATTATTTAATCTTAGTTAATTCTTTGGAACATATAACCAATACCACGAGCAGTTAAGATTAACTCAGGGTTAGTCGGGTCTGTCTCTAATTTGGAACGCAATCTTGAAATGTGTACATCAACTACACGAGTATCAATTCTGTGATCTGCAGGATATGACCAAACATGCTGTAATATCTCATTTCTTGAATATGCTTGACCGGAATTGTTTACAAGAAGTTCTAACAAGCTGAACTCCATACCTGTTAATCTGATTCTTTCATTCTTTCTGAATACTTGTCTTCTTGCTGTATCAATCTTTATAGCACCGGTTGTTATAATATTTTTGCTGTTCTTTCCGCCTGCTGAAGCTGATGCAGCAGAACCTGATGCTGGAATTATAACGTCTTTGCTGATAGTTCTTCTTAAAACTGCTTTTACACGAGCTTCAAGTTCTTTAGGACTGAACGGTTTAATTACATAGTCATCTGCACCTAATTCCAAACCTGTAATTCTTTCAGAAACATCTCCCAATGCTGTTAATATGATAATCGGAATGTCGGATGTTCTTCTAATCTCTCTTGTTACTCCGTAACCATCCATTTTAGGCATCATTACATCTAATACAACCAAATCAGGATTTGTTTTATTAAACACTTCCACAGCTTCTTCGCCATCTTCAGCAGTTACAACATCATAACCAACCATTTTTAATCTGGTTTCTAAAATCCTTCTGATACTTGCTTCGTCATCAGCAACCAAAATTTTCTGTTTTGCTTCCGCTTCTGCTGTCTCTAATTCTTCATTTTCTGCCATGCTATCACCTTTATTTTTAATACTATTCTTCTTACTTTACATCAAATTTACAAAAATTTGAACTTCTTAATATTTATACATATATCTTAATAGAATTTAAAGAATTTTGCAAGCAAAAAATTATATTTGTTTTGTTAACTCTTCTTAACTTGCTCTGCGCATCAAATCAGACAGCTTAATATCTTTCTTTTTAATTGATGGCGTTATTGTATCATTTTTTACTGAGATTGATTTAAACTGTGAAAGCCCAATTTTTTGCGGCTCTTTTTCAAATATAAATATCTTGCTTATTATCTTGCTTATAAAATTCATAATCTCTCCTTTTATATTATTTTATTTTGTTTTTTATTTTATTCATCATATATTAAATCTATTTTTTGTTAGTTTTTCATCCTTCATCATGATAAAATTATTACTATTATGAACAGCGATATAAATTGTAATAATGCTTTTTATCAAGATTTAGATACAAATTTTAAACTTGCCTGTAAGATGAGTGAAAAAAGTTTTACGCATGATGAGCTTATATATATGTTAAAAAACGGCAATATACCCGAAAAACAGTTTTCTGCCCTGAATTTTGATTATGTGAAAAATACAGAGGACGCCTATGCTCTTTTAAATAATCTAACAGGTTGCGATGGAAAAATAAGGGAGGCTGTTGCGTTCAGAATTAATTCAATTCTTATTAATGATACTATGTCAAGAAAGATTTTTTCAGAAATCTCAGCTAAAACTTTTGCTGATGCAACAATTGATATAAATGCAAATATTTGCAGGCTGATTGTGGATAGCGCAGAACTGCTGATTAATTATAATAATTTTTCCATAGAATACACAAATAGGATTGTTGATTACGCTAATGAAGCACTAAATGAATTGGATAAATTTATATTCAAAGATAAAAAATACACAATTAATAAGCAATTATTTAAGCTATATTGGTCTCTTGAAGCTCTGATAAAATTTAATCATTTTGTAGATGATAAAATCCTAAAAGATATTCTTGAAAGAAGCTCTTCTCAATCTGAGTATACAATACGAGAAAAAACCGCACAAATATTAGTTAATTCCTCTAAATTCGATGATATTAAAGAAAAACTCATAAATGATGAAAATTATTATGTAAAACAAATTTTACATTAACCAAGCCTGTTCAAGTAAATCAAGATGGCCTTCTATTAAAAATCTCGCAAACTCCTTAGTATCAACTTGCGAAGCGGTTATAGACATCAAGTCTGCTGGCAACACGGATATCATATCAATAAGACTTTCTTTTTCCAATTCAACCATTGAAGGAATCATGTCATTTTTCATTAATGTACTAAGCATGTCTACATACATAGAATTATCAAATAACTGCAAGTATTCCTGATCCTTCTTTGTGATTTGGAATATCAATTGACGCTGTACATCCGGATCAATTACTGATACAAAATCTTTAAACTTGTCCTCGGGAAGTGCAATTATGCTGTCAATCAAACCGTCAGGATCTTCTACTTTGTCATAAGGCTGGCCGGTTAATCCCTCAATAAAGCTTATCATAACTTCAGGCGGAAGACTTTTTAGTTCATTTGCTATAACATATTTCTCCAGTTTATCAGAATGGAAAAACTTCGCCATATCTTCTTCCGGGATCATCATTATTATCTGTTCAAAAGGAAATGCATCTAAAACAACATTAATAAGCTCTTCAATATCTACTTTTTCAAGCATCTCAAGCAATTTATCCTTGTTAAAGAAATACAATCCCATGACTAAATCTTCTTTTTCGAGAAGCGGTAGTACTTCTAATCTGGTTTTCTCATCCATAGTCTGAAGCAGAACAAATTTATTCTCAACATCAGTCAATCTGAATATATTAATCAACTTTTCAGGAGAATTATACATTTCTCTTGCGTAATTTACTGCGTACGTATTTCCCTGAGCAGCTTCCGCTTCAATAATTTCGTCAACAGTTTTTAGGCCGTAATCTTGTGCCATACGGGAAGATGAGATATGTAATCTCTCTGCGAACATAGCCATATTTGCGTCTATTACTATTGACATATTTCTCCTTAGTTTTTTCTCTCTTATATATATAAAGTATATTTAATGTAAATAATTGCTTTTTTTGTTAAGAATTGTAACAATGAATTTAATATGCTATAATAAATAGTATGAGAAAGCTAATTATTATTTTAACATTATTTGTAACATTTTTGAACAGTGTGAACGCTGAAACGGTAAAATCAGTTTCTAAAGATTATAAGGTTTTAACAAAAGATAACTTTACTATATCTGCGACACTTAAGTATCCGAAAGTAAACAATAAAAAAGAATTCAAAACTGTTGTGCTTTTGCACTCTCTCGGATATACCTCTCAGTGGTGGGGAACATTGCCCGATGAACTTTTAGCGAAAGGTTATGCTGTTGTATTTATTGATTTGAGAGGACACGGAAATAGCGTATATAACTCTCAGTTAGTGCGTACATCTTGGACAAGTTTAAAGGACAAGGCTTATGCCAAGTATCCCGATGATGTTATATCAGCTATTGAATATATAAAGAGTGAAAATAAAAGAATTTTCTTCAAAGATTGGGCAATTGTAGGTTCTGATATAGGCGGAAGTACTGCAATATATGTAGCAAACAAAATACAATATAAACCAAAAACAATAGTATTATTGTCGCCGCTTGTTAAGATAAAAAGCTTGTATATTCCTGTTAAATTAGCAGAATTAAATAACATTGATATTTTATCGATTGTAGGCGCAACAGATTTCAAAGCTAAACAAACTAATGAGTATCTTAAAAAGTTTGCGCAATCAACTTATGTCGAATATGAATCTACTGCGAATTCAAACTGTATGTTACTGATTAAAAATGATGAAGCCGTATCGAAAATTATTACAGAATGGGTCGCTGAATACTTAAAATAATATTTTATTTAGGCTGAATAATCATAAAAGATTTAAGTGCTCTGCCGGTATCACCTGATTTTTGAGTTGAGACAACATTAATTTTTTTGTAATTTAGTGATGTTGAGCTCCCTCCGTCAAATGCCATTGCAGTATCTAATTCGTATTGTTTACACAAATCTCTTGCTTCAATAATATCCATAGGGTGTTCGTTTGTTACAATAAATATGTGAGTTTCTTGTTTTTGATTAGGTAGATTTTTTATACCAATCAGAGTTCTTGCAGTTTTATGCAAAACAGAAGCGGATTCTCTTATGACATTTCCTTCTGAATCTTTTACGATAAAAAACTCTTCCTCTAAACGCAGATTAGGAAGTAACTGCGGACCTCCTTGAGCTGAGGTAACAATTGAACATAAAAAGTCAACTTTAGAATTATGCTGTGCGATTTCATATTTTAATTTGCTGTCGCAGTCCAGTACTCTGAATTCTGTTCTGTTAAGAATTTTATTCATATTTTGTCTTAAAACAGGATTCGCCATCATATTTTCATTAAAAATCGGGTCTTCGACGGTTTGTGAATCATTTACAATATAGGATATTGTCTTTTGATTATTAGGATCGAAAAAACCCGTATTAATTGTTAATAAAGATCCTGATTTTGTATGAGCCTCTTTGTTAGTTATAAGATTGGGTGAAGATATGAATTTCATTTGTTTTTTTATTTTGTCACCGGACAAAACAAAATGATATATTCCGTCATTATATTCCATATCAATCGGAGATGCTTTTACCAGTCCGATACATAAAAGAAATGCTGTTAACGATATAAGTATTTTTTTCATATTATAAATCCTTTGATTTGTAAAACATAATAATAGCTCCCAAAAACGCTAATGGCGGGAATGAAGCTGTAAGAATCGGAGCCATTACTCCTTTTTCTGCCAGCAAATCAAAAAACGGGAGTGTAATATAGTATAAAAATATACAGCCTATTGCGATTGTAAATCCGATGAGTCTTTGTTCTCTAGGCTTGCTGAACCCGAGTAAACAGCCAAGTATAGCTAACAGAATGCATACAAACGGGTGAAAAAATCTTTGATAATATTTATTTGACATTAAACGATATTCTTCATCAAGATTTTCACGTTTAAGAAGTTTTATATAATGTTTTAGGTCTTTATTGTTAATATCTCTGTCTCTTTTTGTGGAATTAACCATAATTGTATATGCATCTTCTGCTTCTTCTCCGTTTAATATCGTGGCATTATCAAAATGACTTATTTTGTGGAAGATGCCGTTGGAGTCAATATTGTATGTTGTTATATCGCCTAGAAGCCAAGCCGGTTTACCGTTAATATTAGGTTCAAATTTGCCGTTTTGGGCTACTAGTATGTTAGAAACTGCATGCAAATCATCAAATACTTCATTCGAAAAATTCATAACAATAACATCGCTCATAGAGCCGTTTTCAAATTTAGAAACAATAACTGCTTGATTCGGGTGAGCATTGTTATCTTTTTTTGTATAAATAAATTGGGTTAAAACTCCACCGCCTTTGATTTCTTGTAATTTTTGGCAAGAATAAGGAATCCATTTATCGTAAGTAACAAAACAAAATCCTGTTACAATTATGCTTAACACTAACAATGGTCTAAGAATTCTTGAAAATGACATTCCGACAGCTCTGAATATTGTTAATTCGGAGTCTTTGCTTAACTTATCAAAAGTAAAGAGTGAACCTAATAATAATCCGACGGGGAATGCTTTTCCAAAAATTTTCGGTAATTCGTAAACCAACACCATTACACCTGTCTTTACTGTGTATGTTCCTTCTAAAATTTTCTTGATAGTATTTAAAAGCATTTCCGGTGCTATCCATACAATTGTGAACAGAAGAATAGCAACAATTGTTGTAGTTAACACTTGTGTGAAAATATATCTGTCATAAACGGTAAAAAGTTTTTTCATATTAGAGCTGGAAATCCTTTCCTAAATAGAATTCTTTAGCCACAGGGTCAACCGCAACATCTTTGCTCTTGCCTTGGATTTTAATTTTACCGTCAAAAATAACATACGCTCTGTCAGTAATTGAAAGAGTGGCTTTCGGGTTATGGTCAGTAATAAGAACACCCAAACCTTTTTCTTCGGATATCTTTCGGATATTATCCTTAATATCTCCAATTGCAATAGGGTCAATCCCTGCGAAAGGTTCATCAAGAAGCATAAAGTCAGGGCTAGCGGCAAGAGCTCTTGCTATTTCTACACGCCGTCTTTCACCGCCTGATAAAGCGACTGCCGGAGATTTTCTTAACTTTTCTACCCCGAATTCATTAAGAAGTTCTTCCATTTTTGCCTTCTTTTCATTGACAGTTAGCTTATCATTCATTTCTAAAACCAGTTGTAAGTTTTCTTCTACTGTTAACTTTCTGAAAATTGAATTTTCCTGCGGTAAATATCCGATACCTGCTTTTGCTCTTAAATTCATTGGCCAAGTCGTAACGTCTTGTCCGTCAATATATACATAACCTGAATTAGGTTTAATAAGACCAACTATCATATAAAAAGTTGTAGTTTTTCCTGCTCCGTTAGGTCCAAGTAAACATACAACTTCTCCTTTATCCATATAAAAAGATATGTCATTTACGACACTTCTGTCGCCATATATTTTAACTAAATTTTTAGCCTCTATTCTCATTATAAATCCCCATTTAACCTTCAGTATAAATCATACTACAAAAGAGTTTTATAATAAATTGTAAACTTTTGTAACAATAATAATAAAAAAAAGTCAATTTCAGAAAACAAAAATACTTTATATATATGTAAGGTTAAATAAGGTTAATTCTAAATTTAAAGTAGGAGGTCAATATGACTACTGACAGCATATCAGCATTAGGAAGCTACGGCGGTTTAGGCGGTGCCGGATTATATGGTTCATATTATGACCCCTATATGTCTATGATGGGCGGATATAGCGGATTGGGAATGACTAATCCGATGATGATGAGCGGAATGGGCATGATGGGGATGTATAATCCTACATTTATGCAGGCGCAAGTAGATATGATGAAAAATATGTACAGTGCTCAAAATGAAATTAATAAAATGCAGCTTAATAATGCAACAGAAATGCATGAAGCAAAAGAAATGGCACAAGTTCATAATGTAGGGGTTCATGACAGAGCATTTTTTGAAACTGTTATGAAAAACGGAGAAGTCCAAAACGGTGTTAGAAATATCTACGATGCAGTAAGAAAAAGTGATATGGATGACGTTGTTCAAAAATATTATGAATTAAAGCAAATGATATTGAATAAATTCAATGATCATTTTACTAATTCCCCAGGCGGAATTAATGACAGAAACAATATTGATAAATATATCTCAGATTTATATGCTGAAATAGGTGGCGGTTTAAATCCTGGTGCTCCGAAGCCGGACTTAAGACAAGATATTGAAAAATTTGGTGAAACACCATTTGAGCATGGTATGAGTATGTCATTCTTGGGTAACAGCGGACATAACAAATTAACTGCAGAAGAATGTTTAAATCAAATCTACGGAACAAGAATCAATGATGCGGGAAGTAAAGCAAAAGCTGAAAAAGCAGGTAAATTCGCAGGCAGAGTCAAAGAAGCAGGTTTGGCGACCGGATTAGGCGCAGTGCTTGGACTTGGCACTATCGGCTTAGGCAGAATAGCTCCGATAACAAAGTTAAATAATTTGTGTAAAGGTAAATTTAAAGCAGCTGCTTGGATTGGAGCATTAGGTTTAGCGGCAGCTGATATTCTTTGGCAGGCAACAAGAGCATAATTCTCTCCTTTCTTATTAATAAATAAATTAATGGCGGTAAATAAATACCGCCATTTTTATTAAAGATTCAGCTTGACATTAAATCTTGATATCATATTATAGTAAAGTACACAGGTGATGGGACGTCGCCAAGTGGTAAGGCAGCTGGTTTTGGTCCAGCCATCTCGGAGGTTCGAATCCTTCCGTCCCAGATTTTAAAGATCCGCAAGGGTCTTTTTTATTGTTTAAAATATGTGTGTAAATTTTTGTAACAGTTTAGTCAAAACATGCCAAAAACATAGCAAAAAAAACTTTTAGGGGCTTTATAAAAACAGAAGGAGTACCTGCCGGTGTTTATAAATAAAATTAATAGTGTAGTTGCAAATGTTGGATTTAAATCTGTTAACCACAAGATTAATAGTGTAGGGGAAAGAGTTTTAGAATTTAATTATCCGTACGATTACAATAATGAGAAATGCGATATCATTATATACAGAGCTAAGAAGCTTGATAATTTTAATTATCAAATATATAAAAATTCTGGAGTAACTTTTCATTTAAATCCAAAAGGAAAGGAAATAAATATCCCTGCAGAAACAGATATAGGAAGCGATGAGGCTTTTTTCTATCAAGTTGTGAGAAAAGATTTAAATGATAAAGAAATATGGCGTGGAGCTGATTCAGGCGTAAAAAATTATGAAATTAATGGCGGAGAACTCGGAAACAGAATTCACATGGATAAAGCCTGGGTAGAGGTTGAATCAAATCCTAAGGATAGCAATGGTAATTTAATAAATTTATATGATGAAAACGGTAAGTTAATTCAAAAAATAAAGTTCGGCTATCAAAGTGCAAAATTAAACGGACCTGAATACGATAAATGGCAATATACACTTGTTTCTCAAAATGGGACAGCTCCTCTCAGACAAGGTCTTGGGTATTTAGCAATTCCTGATTCTTTACGCCCCGGAATGAGATATAAGAAATTTAGCGAGGAAGGAACCGGTAAAATTGTTGAAGATAAAGAATATCAACAAAGAATGGAAAAAATGGTCAAAACAACTTCCAATATGTATGGTGGAAGTATGGCAGGACTTGAGGCGATGATTCCTGAACTTAAGAAATTGAAAGTTACAAAATTCTTTACGACACCTATTGCAAGTGCAGATAATAGAACAAGCCACGGATATTATAACAAACACAATTTGCACATCCCTAAGAATATGGGTAATTCAGAAAACTATGACTCGTTAATGGTTGCAGAATTTGTAAATGGTATGAACCACGTATTTGATACAACATTAACTTCGTATGGTATTGAAGGTGCTCCTGTTAGATATGCTTCAAAATGGGGGAAAGATGCTCAAACATATGATTGGTTAAAAGCAAGCGGTTTTAAGGATGGAACCCTTTCTTTTGGTATTATCCCTCATGATGCAAAAAATTTGAGTCATAGAGTTTTAAATCTTCCGTTCAGGGTTGAAAAACAATCTGACGGTACATTTAAAATTATTGAGCACAATGAACATTATAACCCTAATGCAAGGATAATAGGTCAGATATATGACAAGACTCAGGTTACAGATGAACAGTTGAAGCTTGATAAAGAAATTGATATGTACAAAGAACTCAATGCTTCAAAAGATTTAAAAATTACTTCAAGCAAAGATACTGTAATAAGTTATGTATTTGATATTAATCCTAATGAATATCGAAAAAATATAGAAAAAATTAATGAATTAATAAAAGCAGGTAAACTAATTGATTTGCATGATCCTGAAGGTACATTAATAGCAATGACTATGTCAAACTTTAGTTTAAGTAAAGACGGAAGCGGTTATGTAGCTTGGGATGCTAACCCTGATATGTTTAAAATTAATTACGGAGTTTCTCCTTATGAT
This sequence comes from uncultured bacterium, assembly GCA_902779645.1. Taxonomy (GTDB): domain Bacteria; phylum Cyanobacteriota; class Vampirovibrionia; order Gastranaerophilales; family Gastranaerophilaceae; genus CAG-196. Next base: position 15,821 of record CACZCH010000009.1, read on the forward strand.
GAAAAAGAATTACAGGGTATAACAGATAGAGCAGAACGACAATATTGGCTGGATAGACGTAAAAGAGGTTCTAAAGAAGCTCTTGATATAGCAGTTCAAACTGTTAAATATTGGGCTGATAAAACTAAAACCGCGCATACAATATATACAGTTCAAGCATTACAAAACATTAAATCCGCTGATAAACTTAATAAATTAATCGAAAACGGTATACTTCCGACACTTCCGCAGGGAAATGAAATTACTCAGGATATAATGGAGAATATTCTTAATGGTGATTACAATTTAGAACCCAAAGGGATGTTGTCAAAAGATGATGTAACTGTTAAATCTCTTATGAGTCTGCCAATAGATGCTCTTGAAGTCGGAGAAGATACGATAGCGGTATTAATGACATCATATTTTTCTAACAGGGCTACAACTGATGATACAGTGGGTGTTTCAAGATTTGATTTAATGAAACAAGATAATCCGCATATTGTTGAACCATATTCTGTTGTCTATAATAAGATGAACAATGTATTCAAAACACAGCTTAAGGATTTTGCGGATTCCGTTATAAAAAAAGTGAATGAAAAATCAAATGAAAAGCTAATTGACTCAATCGGTAATTATACTGAATACGGCGAATATGTAATGGAGTATTTAGGCAAAAATATTACTAAGTATGCCCTTCTAAAATCGCTTGCTGGGGAAAACTTTAAATCAAAAATGTTGCCAAACGGCATTTTAACTTATGATTATGAAAATATTGAAAATTCAACTACGCTTAAAGCTCTCGGTATAAACGCAAGTAATCCGACAGAAGAAGCTGAACTTTTATTAAAGAAAATTATTAACGGATTAAAAACTTTAACAGAACAGGACGTAGAGACTGTTGCAAATTCTATTTCTCAAGCAATTAAAGGCTCTGATACAATGACCTTTAGAATAGCAGAAGCATTTATTAAAAGAGCAAGTCTGGAACTTGATTACAGGTTAGATGCAGCAAAAGATGTAATGGATTGGGATGCGGTAAGAAATAGAGAAGCTGATTTCGATGACACGTGGGAGAATTTAATTGCATTCTGGAAAACAGTAGTTAAAGCAATAAAGGAAGTTAATCCGCATGCATATATTGTAGCTGAAATGACAGATATACCTGATGTTATGAGGGATACAAACGGCGGTAAAGATTCCTGCCCGTATAACGGTTTAACAAATGTTAACGGGGTAAAATTTAACGGGGAACCTGATGCAATGACAAAATTCTATATCGAGACAGGTATAACATCAGAAGCGGCTTATTCTTACTTCTTTACAGAATTACTTACTTCTTTCTCAAAGGATTTTGAAAGTGGAACTAATCAGAGTCTTACTCATGACGATTTTAAACAAAAATATGATATATTAATAAATACACGCAGTGCTGATTTCTTAAGAAATTTGTATACTTTTGTCGGCAACCACGATAAAGTTCGTTCAATTCATGGTTTATCTTTGGACATGACGCTCTTCTATTCGACACTCCTTAATAATCCTGAAAATTTTGCTGATAAAAGAGAGCAACGTAATGATGTTATAAGAGTTTTATCAGGTGCTAAAAATATGAAAGATGTACCTCTTGAACTCAGGCTTAATGTTGATAATATGGAATACTTTAGAACCGTAAGTTCTGCTGCTGTTGCTCAAACAAAACTTCTTATGGATTCTATTAATGAAGATTTAGAAGGAATTGCATCAAAAGAAGATCGAAAACTTTTAACAGAGGCTCTTATAGATCTTGCTAACGGTAATTATATGGAATCTAAAGATACTGAGAAGATGGAAAGGATTCATATCCCCGAAGTTTCAAGTATAGGTAATGCAATCAAAGAAATTTCAAGACTTGCAGGCGGATTAACAATTGCTGAACAAATTAAAATTCAAAATATAGCAGAAAATTTAAATTATGAAAATTATCTTGTACAAGGTGATTTTGATTGGGTAGATAATAATATCGGAGAAAACAACAAAAAGCTTCTGAGAGAAATCTTAGGAACAGATGAAAATGCTATGCAATATAGCTTATATACTCTTCAAATCGCAAGAATGATTAAAGAAGCAGCTATAAATAGTCCTAATAAAGATATAATAAATGAAGCTTTGAAAGAATACGTAAAAATCTATAATCGTGCAAAATTAAATGAAAATATGGACGGTTATAAGATGTATGAAGATAGTGAGTTAACAAAGAAGAAAAACAGTTATGCCGAACATGATTTTAGAGTTGCATTAGAAGAAGCTTTTAAACAAGCTGAATTTAAATCAGGAAGAAAAATTGAAAATCAAAATGAGATTATTGCGACGGTATTTAATTCCATAACAGAACCTGCAATAAAGAAACACGCTATGATGTTATCATTCTTGAGTGCATTTTGTGGTATACCTACAATATTTGCAGGAGATGAATACGGTGATGCAGGACTTGAATATAAATCAAAGAATTCAACCGTAAAAAATCGCTCTGCATCAAGAAGCTCAGAGATAGAAAGTGACACTCTCATGGGTAAAATTATGAAAAGGAATAAAGATGTTACCTATGATGCGCTTCAAGCAAAAGCAAGAGTAAAAGCATTACAAGACGGCACCTCATACAGTATGGATGTTATGTTTGATGGCAAAAACAGAGAAGAACTTTTAGCAAGAATAAGTGAGATTGATGAAATTTGCAGACATCTTCCTCAAGATTCACAACTGGTAAAAGATTTACGTGCAGAACAGAATATGCTAAAACTAAACAGAGCTAAAGTTGCTTTTATGATGCAAAGCTCAGATGGTGATATGGCAATATCTGTATTAAATGCGGAAGGTATTTACCATGGTAATAGAGTTAACTATTTTGAAAAATTTGGTTTAGATACATTAGAAAAGCAGGAACAATTCTTTAAAGATAATAATATTGAACGATTTGATAATCTTGGATTAAATAAAACACGTAAATATAACCCATATATACCTATGCAAGAAAAATCAGAATTTGATGCAATCTTGATGGGTGCCGGAGTTACAATCCCAATAGGAACTGTATTTATGAATGCAAACGGCGTTGATAAAACCAGATACATTGTACAAAAAATCAAAGACGTAATCGGTATTGTTCGAGAAGACGGTAAAAAGATTGTAATGGACGGTATAACATCTAAACATGGAGCTATGGTGCTAAATAAAGTTGCGTTTAAAGGTTGTTCAAAAAGGAATAATTTACTTAATAAACAATATAACTTTGTTTCAAATCCATATAAAAAGTCAGAAAATGTTGTTGAAGGTGAAAAACTTTCAATAATATGCAAGTAGAATTAAATATCCACACCTGACATCATTTCTACTAATGTATCGATTGTATTCTGCATACTTACGGAGTCTGTTGTTCTTTGCTGTAAAAAGGCATTAATTTTGGGCATCATTTCAATAGCAATATCAAGTTTTGGATTTGTGCCTGCTTGATACATACCTACATCAATTAAATCTTTGTTTTCTCTATATAATGAAAGCAAGGCTCTCATTTTAGCAGCAGCTTCTTTATGTTCCGGCGATGCAATTGATGACATAAGACGCGAAATACTTCCCAAAACATCTATTGCTGGGTAATGATTTGACTCTGCAACTTTTCTTGATAAGAAGATGTGACCGTCAGTAATACCACGCACAGTATCTACAATCGGGTCTGTTATGTCGTCGCCTTCCATAAGAACTGTGTAGAAAGCAGTTATTGAGCCCTTTGGACTATTTCCGGCACGTTCAAGCGCTTTCTGAAGCCAAGAAAAAATTGAAGGAGGATATCCTTTCATAGTAGGCGGTTCACCGATAGAAAGACCTACTTCACGTCCTGCCATTGCGCAACGGGTAATAGTATCTGTCATTAAGAAAACTTTTTTACCTTGGTCACGGAAATATTCGCAAACAGCAGTTGCTGTAAGCAAACATTTTTGACGTATAAGAGGAGGCTGGTCACCTGTCGAACAGACTAATACTGAACGCTTCATACCTTCAGGTCCCAGTGCATCTTCTACAAATTCTTTTACTTCTCTTCCACGTTCACCGATTAGTGCGACAACGTTGACATCAGCATCAGAATTTCTTGCAATCATACCTAAAAGCGTACTTTTTCCAACGCCGGAACCTGCAAACAAACCCATACGCTGACCGCATCCAAAGGTCATACAAGCATCTATTGCACGAACTCCCGTAGAAAACATTTCCGTTATAATTGGTCTTTCAAACGGTCCCGGCGGAGGTCCGTCAGAAGGACGCCATATTGCACCTGTTAAATCAAGAGGCTTCCCGTCAATTGGTTCACCCATAGGATTTATTAACCTTCCCAGCAGAAAATCTCCAACCGGTATCATAATTGGTCCGCCTGTCGTTGTAACAAGACTTCCCTGCCCTATACCGGAACCGTCGTAGAGTAAAAGTAATTGTGCAACGTCACCTTTAAATGCTACAACTTCAGCAGGTTTGCGTTCCCCGTTTGCAGCTTCAATATAACACAAATCTCCGATTTTAAGTCCAGGAAGTTTTACTTCTACCGTTAGACCTAGCAGTTTTGATACGCTTCCTTTATACTGATATAAATCAATGTTATTGATTCTATCTCGTACTTTGCCCTTTAGATTGTCTAAATATTCTTGATTTACACCTTCCATATAAAACATTGTATCATATTTTTACTAAAATTATCCTAAAAGTCGACTTGCAAATAGAACTTTTTTATATTAATATGACTTTATGGGGCGACATGGCCAAGTGGTAAGGCAGAAGCCTGCAAAGCTTTTATCCCCAGTTCGAATCTGGGTGTCGCCTTTTTAATTGGTGTTTTATAACACCACACCCCTGCCCTCCCTGAGAGGGGAGGGGGTTAAATTTATTTAGTAGCTAATCACAAATATAACTGTTATGGATAATATAGAATTAAAGCGTTTCTGGGAGAAAGTAAAAGAAGAACTTATAGGAAGTTTGCCTGAGAGTGTGCACCCTTGGGTATATTCTCTTGAAGTTTCCGGATATGATAACGGAGTTTTGACTCTTGTTACGGGACAGGCCATGGCAAAAGATTGGCTTAAGAAAAATCACTCTTCTCAAATGAACGAAGTATTAAAGAATATTTCTGGAAATGAAAATTCAAGACTTAATATTATATATGATGAAAATGTCGCAAAACAAATAAAAAAAGAAACAGAAAAAATCCATAAAAAAGAAATTGAAGCTCAGCAAAAAGAGCAGGCATTTGAAAATCTAAGCTATATGCAATCTTCTGCAAATCTAAATCTTAAATATAAATTTGAAAATTTTGTTGTAGGTGAAAATAATAAATTTGCACATGATGTTGCTTTATCTGTTGCAAAAAATCCGGCAGGAAAATATAATCCTTTGTTTATATACGGAAATTCGGGATTAGGAAAAACTCATTTAATGCAGGCGATAGGACATTATACAATTTTTAATAATCCTAAGCTTAAAGTTAAATATACTAAGACAGACGATTATATAAATGATTTTATTTCAAACAGCAGAAGAACAAATAACTCTGTTGAAAACATGTCAAAATTTAACAAGAAGTACACAAATGTTGATATTATATTGATTGATGACATTCAGTTTATTGAATCAAAAGAAAAATCAATGGAAAGAATGCAGCATACATTTGATACGCTTTATAATAAAGGGAAACAAATTGTAATCACATCAGACAGAATTCCCGAAAAAATCCCGCGTCTTACAGAGGCATTAACATCTCGTTTTAAACAGGGATTGATGGTAGAATTAACTCCGCCGGATTTTGAAACAAGACTGGCAATTGTTAAGAAACTCGCAATAGATAATGATATTAAAGCAGAACGAGATGCTCTTGAATATATTTCAAAATATTTCGATAAAAATGTCAGAGAATTGGAAGGAGCTTTTACAAAAGTTTGTGCTTATGCTGAGATTAATAATAAGCCTATATCATTGGATTTAGCCAGAAAAATTTTAAAATGTAAAGAAAATGAGAAAAAAATAACTTTTGATAATATAATAAGTACGACTGCTCAATATTTTGATATTCTGATTGATGATATAAAGGGTTCATCAAGAAATCAAAAGGTAGCTTCTGCAAGGCAAGTGGCAATATATTTGTGCAGAGAGATTACTAATCAAAGTTTCGAAATGATTGGAGAATTTTTTAATAAAAAGCATACAACTGTTATGTATTCTCACGAGCAGGTTAAAAATAAAATTAATTCACAGAAAGATTTGTCTATTGCCGTAAGAGAGATTAAACAAGCATTAAAAGTGTTATAGACACCGGATTAGTCGTTTTTTTATTAACTTTATGGTAAATAAATAATATGTTAGAAAGCATAAAAAATTATTTAACATTGAATTTAGCGGATAAATGTGTCAGAGACAAAAACTATGATTCGGCTTTGATTAAACTGAATGCATTAGTTGATGACGGTTTTAAGCTTTCTGAAATTCTGATGAAGCGTGGTATGCTATGCAAAAAATTGTTAATGTTTGATGATGCCTATTCTGATTTTACATATATTATTAACAACTGTGTTGATAAACAACGGGCTTATTATGAAAGAATGAAACTTAACTTTGATATAGGAAACTATTTTGAAGCAGTATCTGATGCTAATAAAATTCTCGAAGAAATTCCTGATAATTCAGAGTGCAAAATATATAAGATTTTGTCATATGCTTATGCTGAGCAGATTGATTTATCAAAAGAATTAACAATGGAAATGTTTGAATCGAATAAATATAGAACAATTCAATTCCTTTTTAACGAAATGGCAAAGAATATAACGGAAGATGAATTATTAAAAGCTTTAAAATTGTTAAATGTTGTTGAACTTATAGATCCCGATAACCCGATTAAGATATTCAATGAAGCTAAAATATACGGACTGGCGGGTAATCGTGATAAAGAATCAGAACTATTAAAAAAACTTGATTCTGTATTTCCGAAATATTTCATATCACATTTTAAATTCACTGATATGTATGAAGAAAGAGATTTGCTTGAAACCTGCTTTTTGCTGGAACTAAGAATCTTTGATAAACAATGCTGCTTTGACTATCCAATGTGTATCTTGGAAGGGTATAAAGCATATATGGAAGGTTATATTATTGATGCAAAAGAAGCATTTGAAAGAGCTATAAAAATTAATAAAGAAAAGCCTGAAGCGTATGTTCTTTTAGCACAGACTCTTCAATTGATGTCCGGTTATGATAATCCTGCATACAAACAAGATGCTGAATATAATTATAAAAAAGCTATGGCAATATATCAGAGAGAAAATCTGACGGCAAAAACAGAAAAAATGAAACGACAATTGAGACATTTGAATTCTAACTTAAGCTTTTAATAATATGTTCATTTGTTGTTCCTTTATAATTTATTCCGCAGGAAGTTATCAGTTGATTATAATCTCTGCTGTTAATAGAATGCTCTTCTATCATCAAGGAAGGTGCTGATATAGACCATTTATAAAAAGCTTTTGACATTCTGTTGTAGAATTTATCCAGCCATTCAATTTTTTGTTCTCTAGAAATATTATTGTTTTTTTCATAAACAAATTCTGTGTTTAAAAGTTCATTATATTCTTGGTTTAAATTTTCTATACGCCAAATTATTTCATCCAAAAAGTCATAAGGCATAAGAGCATCTTCTGCAATAAGCGCTTTCCCTGTCTTTGGATTTATGGCAAGTTCTGCTCCTGGACGTTTTAAAATTATTGATTCAGGTATAACATTTTTCTCTTTTCTGTTTTTATTTAACCAGCGTGCTAATGCAAAAAGTTTTGTCTTTGTAATATCCGCGATAGGAGCAAATCCTCCGGACATATCACCGTTAATAGTTGCATAACCCATGTATGCTTCGGATTTATCAGATGTTGCAATTGGTATACATGAAGGAAATTCATTGCTGACTCCCCATAATATCATTGCTCTTGAACGTGCCTGAATATTATCCGGTGTAAATGATTTTTTATATCTGTCTGTCCATTTTGTTTGGGCTTGATTGAACAAATTACTGAAGGTTTCAGATGTTGTATCAATTATTGAACGAATTGGAGCTTCAAAAAAGTTTATACCAAGATTATTTGCTAATTGCTCAGCATCTGATTTGCTTTCCTTTGATGTTATATGCGAAGGCATTGATATACCAATTACGTTTTCTTTTCCTATTGCGTCGGCTAACAGAACTGCGCAAATCGTTGAATCAAGCCCGCCTGAAAGTCCCAGAACTGCACGTTTAAACCCGCATTTTCCGAAATAATCTTTTATACCGAGAATTAATGCTTTGTATGTTCTCTCAAGTTCATTTTTATAATCAAGTGAAAACTCCGGTTTATCAGCTATTTCTTTTTCAAATCCTTGTGGAAGCGGATAAATCACCCCTTCATTTTTATAAGGATTAACTAATAAAAATTGTTCTTCTGCGTATTTAGCTCTTGAAATTAAGTTCCCGTCAGAATATAAAGAACTCAGTCCTTCAAATAGAATGTTATCATTAGCACCTATTTGATTAACATAAATAAACGGTGTATTGTATTTTTTTGAAAGTTCTGCAATTGTATTATTCTTTAGTAGTTCTCTGTTAGTTTTTGAGTAAAAAGCAGAGCAGTTTATGTATAATTTAGGATTTTCTTTCGAGAGTTCATCGAGCGGTCTGTAATCTGAATTATTATCAGCAAAAATATCTTCACCAATAGTAATTGCATAACCATTATATACAGTGCCTCTATTCTTTGAAAATTCCTGATATTTGTAATCATTTGATGCCGGATTTTGTGGACAGATTGATTTTCTTACTATACCTTGAATTTTTCCTTTGTGTAAAATTCCTATTGAATTATAATATTTTCCTTCGTATGGTTCTATAAATCCAACAAGAGCAATCGTATTATGAGTAAGTTTTGCAAGCCCTTCAATCCACTTTACATTATCTTCTACAACTACTTTGTACCTTTGAAGGATGTCTTCCAGCGGGAACCCGGTTAGTGCAAGTTCAGGGAATATTACTGATTCCAATCCTATATTTTCTGCGAATTTTATATATTTTGCGATTTTTTTTGCATTATATTCTAAATCGCCGATTTTAGTATTTATTTGGGCAATCCCTGCGAAACCATTATTTTTTGTACAGTTTAAAATACTGTTTTTTATTTCTGATGGTAAATCTTCTCCATTTTTTAGTGTATTATCAGCATATTCAATTAATTCTTGTAATTCTTTCATAATAATTTCCCTATCTTTTCCGTGTATCATTATACATAAAACATATTATGCAATACAAAGGCAAATTTTTTATTTACGTGATTTATATTAAATATAAATGATAAGGAAAATTAAATGCCATTCACAACTTCTTTGTTAACATATAAATCACATGTGCCGATTAAACATATCAGTTCTCTCGGTTATATGCACCCAGGTGGGAAATTAATTTTCAAGGATCAAAATACAGCTATTGAATATGCAAGAAAAAGAGTTGTCAAAGCTCTAAATGCTGATAAACCATTTGAGCGCTCCTTAGTGATTGAAGGTAATGCAGTTTTAAAAGAATTTGGCGGAAAAAAAGATCATGTCTATTTAAAAATACAAGATATCATAAAAAATATAAAAGAGTTCATTACGGTTCATGGTCATCCTGATATTTTAAAATCAAATTCAGTAGATAAAGGTATCACTTATCCTATAAGCCTTCAGGATTTGTATGGCATGTTATTACAGCCAAAAGAAATGAAAAGTATTGTGTATAATTCAAAAGGTGAATATTCAATGGTTTCAAAAACAAAATCAGGTTTTTCACTTAATGAGCCGGAGCTTGATGAAATAATTAACGAATATAATATAACTGTTGGTCAAGACGGATTATTAGGTATGATTTTTAAAAAGTTTAGAACAGTTTGCAGATTGGTTTTCTCTAAAAATAATGCCGATAGAAAAGCTGTTAACGAGATAAGACAACGAATTTTTGATATTGATGAATTTTTAAGATTTATCTCTCAAAAATACAACTTAGAATATAAAACAAATTATTCATGTTTAAAAAAATAACAATCAAATTCTATTTTTGATATAATTATCATATAAAAAATAGGAGTATACATGGAAAGATTTGTCGGATTAATAGGTGTTATAATTATATTTTTATTGGCATATTTAATGTCTAACAATAAAAAAGCCATAAACTATAAAACAATTGGTATTGGTTTTTTATTACAAATAGTTTTAGCAGTATTTATATTTAAAGTGCCTTTAGGACAAAAAATATTTCTTTGTATAGGTTTGTTTATACAAAAAATACTTGATTTCGCAATAGAAGGCGGTTTATTTGTATTTGGTCCGCTTTTGCATTTTGAAAGAATTTCGCAATTATTTGAACACAGTGGTAGCATATTTGCGCTCCAATTAATTTGTGCAAATATTTTTATGATGGTGCTCGTAAATATATTGTATTATTACGGTATAATGCAAAGAATTGTTGCTGTGCTGGGGCTTGCAATGAATAAAATTATGAGAGTATCTGGTGCAGAAGCTCTTTCTAATGTGGCGAGTGCGTTTGTTGGAAATGTTGTTGCTCAAATAATGATTAAACCATATTTGGAAAAACTTACGCGCTCAGAATTATTGGCTTCTCTATCTGGCAGTTTGGCTTGCATATCAGGCTCGCTTATGCCTATATATATCGGAATGGGAATCCCTGCACGATATATACTTGCTTCCTCAGTTATGGCAGTTCCAGGGGCTTTGATACTGGCAAAAATAGTTTACCCTGAAACAGGTGAACCTGAAACAAGAGATAATATTAAAATTTCAAGAAGAAGAACTTATACAAATGTGTTTGAAGCAATTTCAAGCGGTGCAAGTGACGGTATGAAAGTTGCAATTAATATTGTTGCTATGATTTTAGCTCTGGTTGCATTAGTAGCTTTTGTTGACTGGGTGTTAGGATTCACAGGTACATTCATGTATAATTATATTCCGGGGTGCTCGCATTTTGCTTTCTTGAATGAGTTATCATTGAGTTATATTTTAGGCAAAATTTTTATGTGGTTTGCTTTGATAATCGGAGTACCTTTTAAAGATGCCTCTGTTGTTGGTTCATTGATGGGTCAGAAGATTGTTCTGAATGAAATGGTAGCATACGTTAATCTAACACACATTGCTGATTCTATTTCCGCAAAAAGCTTTATGCTGGCAAGCTTTGCTCTTTGCAGTTTTGCAAATTTCGGCTCAATTGCAATTCAAATCGGCGGTATAGGAGAGCTTGCTCCAAACCAAAGAAAAAATATTGCAAGATTAAGCTTAAGAGCTTTAATTATAGGTACTCTAAGCTGTTATTTATCTGCAGCAATAGTTGGCGTTGTTATGTAAAAAAATTAAATATTTTTAATTGAGCTTATCTTATCTGAAAGCACTGATAGTAAAGATATAAATTCATTACGTTCATTGCTTATCATTGGAACATAATCTTTTGGAATACCGTAGTATTCTCCGTTAAACTCTTTTACTTCGCAGTAAGTTTTTGTAGCATTTGCCAGCGCTCTAACGTTGTATAATTCACTTATTATCTCGTCTTGGCATAATAAAACATCGCTTTTATGATAGTTCATAACAGCATCTCCTATTCTTAATTCTTTTTCATACTGTATAAAATCTTTTTCTAATTAAAGTATATTACATCACAACAAAAAGTGATTAATATATTTTCCAATAAGCATGCTATTTAAAACTGATTAAAGAATTTAAATATTGAACAAGTTCGTTAAAATTGATATTTTGTCCGCTGACTTGGCGATTTTTTAAATATTCATCAATTGTATTCAATATTTCTATAAAAATAGTTTCTGAAATGTTACCTGTATGATAATCTTCATAAACACTCAAAATATAAGGGTAAGTGTCAGTTCCGTTATGTCTTTTTATATTAATGAAAGCATGTCTGATATCTTCATTTTTAAAATTGACATTAAGCATATTGTAATAAAGCATTGCAGAACGCTTTATGTTTTTCATTAAAATATCTTCTGACATATAAAGCATCATTGTCTCAAAATAATTAACAAAGCTTTCATATAAGCGGTCAGGAGAAAACTTTTTGTAATTAAATTTGGTTAAGAAAAAGTCTCTTAAAAACAGAATTATATCGTCTTTTTCAACGCAGTATGATGATTTTAAGTCTTCCCATATATTTAAAACACCATTTTCTTTAAGATAATTATCAATCATCATAATTTGGTTAATCTTACGATTGTTTTTGTTTAATCTGTAATACAAATCTCTTTTTGAAACTTCATCAGTGTCAACCAAAACTATATTGATTTTTTGAAGCATTTTGAATATATTACTTGCTTGAAGTTTTTCTTCTTTGATTTGTGTCCAGAAATTGTGAAGCAAAACAAACATAGGTTTAGATTTTTCTATACCTGATAATCTTTCTCCGTTTATAATTTTTAAATACAAATCTGCATCTTCTTCTTGTAAATGAAGCTTTACTTTTGAACCTGAAAATAAGTATTTTGTTCTAATAGTTTTTATTGCTTTATCATTTTGCGGGGAAGTTTTTTTATAGCATTCACAAACAGCGTGCAATAATAATGATAAAGAAACAATTCTGTTCAACCCGTCCACGATTGTGTATTGGTCAATTGTTCTTTGGTGCAAATATATAAGTCCCAAATCAATCGAGCGGGTAAATTGTTCATCTTCAGTCATTAAATCTAAAAAATTTACCAGCTCTCGGTTACACCTTGAGACTTCCAAAGTGTATAAATCGTGAACATTATTTAAAAATTTAAGTAAATTTACGACTTCCATATTAATCAGTTAAAACGAAACCGCCGGATGGCACATTTTTTAACTTATCGCCCTCAATTTTTGCTCTTAGATTTTTAATATATTTATAAACATAGTCTCTCGGCAAATCCAATAATTTTGCTAAATCTTTAGCATAAACAGTTTTACCCAAATTATTTATCAAATAATCAAATACCATTTGTTCTCTGTCTGTTAAAGATTTTTTTAATACAATTTGAGGGTCTTTGTTTGAAATTTCTTGAACTGCTTCAATTATAGATTTATTGTTGTCAGGTTTTTTAGGTAAAACCTTTTCAATTTTTTTAGATAATTCAACTTTTTGTTTCTCATTTATAGAATTATTTGCTTTTTGAGCAATATCTTTTTTTGTAATAGAAAACGGTGTATGAGAAATTTGGCGTTCTCTGACAAATGCCCTTTCTGCGATTCTTGAAAAACCGTCATTAAGATTTGAGCCTGTGTTAGAGGATGTACCTTTCGACATTACAATATCAACAACGTCATTTGTTGGTTTGCTCTCTTCTACTGTTTTGCCGAGTCTTGCAGCGAACTCTTCTAATGTTATTTTTTCCAATGAACTTCTCCATTGTTTTATCTCTTCTTTTGTCAAGTAATTAGACATTAATAAAATCTCCTATACTAACCTGTGATAGTCTTAATTCCCCATAGCGGATTTCTTATAATTATAATGTAACATAAAACTTAAAAAAAAAGTTGAAATATTGCGCGATGTAAAGATTAATTTTCTTGAACGATTCTTCCGGGAAGATTATTCTTTCTAATCACATCTAACAATGATTCTGCACTTGTTTTGTTTTTAAATATGCCGACTTGTAGTGTGTAATTATTAGCACCGATACATTTTACAATCGGATTAAAGCCGCTGCCTGATTCTTGTATTATTTCCTTTGCTACTTTAGCTTGTTCTGAAGTTGTGTATGAGCCTATAAACACTTTGTAAACAGTATCTTGAACCGGTTTTGGCTGTGTATTGATTGTATTATTGTCAGCAGAAGTGCTTTCATTAACAGAATATTCTTTTGATTCGCTGACGGCAGGAACATCTGAAGGATTCTGCATTAAATCTGTAAAGCTTCGGCTTCTGTCCTCATTTTGAATTGCGGCAAGGCTTGTATCAACAATATTTTTTCCGTCAGTATCATCTATTGATTGTTCTTTATAGTCTCCGATAGATGTATCAACGGACATATTTCTAACTAAAGAATTAATAATAAAAGTTGATATTAAAAGCATACCGAAAAAAGAAATGATAAATATTTTAAAAAGCGGATGTTCTTTTTTTACATCTTTTTTCATATATTTTTTGTATCCGTGTGCCGTCATAATGTATCCTTTTAAATTATTCTATTACACCGCGAACTTTTGTACAAGCCATTTGAATATCCTCAAGTTCTTCTGCATATCTTTTCATAACTTCAAGAGCAAATTCTTTCGTATCATCAATTCCAAGTTCGCTTTTTAATCCCGAAGCTTCTATTGGAGCGCCTTCAGATAGTATATTTAAGCCCGTATGTATGAGTACTGATGTTATAGATTTTGTTGCAATAGAAACTGATAATTTTCTTCCGTTAATCATTAAATCATCCCCATTTCTGACAACAAAAATTCCTCTTTCTTCAAGCAGTTCTTTAATTATGCACATTAACATACGTTGTCTGAATACGCCCTCGCTTAGATTTATTCCGAATTGTTCCGTGATAAAACTCAGCATATATTTGCTGTAAATTGGTTCATTATTGATAACGTCTTCTATATCAACCATCTCTGTTAAGTCGACTTTGCATTCGCCTTGAAATGCAACAATTGCATCTCCTTGGATTTTAAAATTCTTATATATCCAGTGCGGTGACAACTGTGAACCAATATATTTAATCTCTTCATCTATAAATTTCGTTTTCATTATTCACCAAACAATAAATTTATATAATCATACGCATTATTATTAATTAAAGCATTTTTTAAATGCCTGCACGATTCACACTCTCCGCAATGTTTATCATTTGACCTGTAACAACTCCTTACAAATTCAAGCGGGACTTGCTTTTCTATCGCAATTTTTACTATATCATCCTTGCCGGATTTTATCAAGGGAGCAATAACTTTTGGTTTTTTAAGGGTTGAATACTCAAACACTTCAGATATCTTTTTTCTAAAATTTTCGGTATTATCAGGGAATGTTTCACCTTCGTCTTTATTAGCTCCGAATATTATATAATTGTATTCGTATGAGTCAGCAAAAGATGCTGCAATATTCAGAAAAAGTCCATTCCGGTTTGGGACCCAAACGCTTTTAGCGCTCTCTTCCGTTCCTAAATTTTCTGTCGGAATATCTTTTTCACCAACGAGTGCAGTTTTTGTAATTGCTTTCAGCCAGTCAAGTTTAATAATTTTATGCTGAATTTTATAAAATTTACAGATTTTTGCCGAAGCGGATAACTCGCTTTCTGCTGTTTTTTGTCCGTAGTCAAATGTCAGAGCAAGTTCTATATTATATTCATCTTTGCAAACTCCAAGTGCTGCAAGTGAATCCAGTCCGCCTGATAAAAGTATTATTGATTTATTTTTCATTCATCTTCCTCATACTCATCTCTTAGGTTTTTGGCTTCATTTTTTAAAAACACTGAATAACTCGGTAATGAGAGGACTTCATCCAAAATATCTCTTCCAATTAAGTTATATAAAGCAATCAAAGCGTTGCGTTGGACTTCTTCATCTTCATCTTTAAGAGCTGTTCTGATTAGCTCGGGAGCTTCTGCATACTCACTGTTCATAAGTGCTTCGATTGTATTAATTCTTACCATAGGTGAAGAATCCATTAAAGATGTTTTATATACGTGCAGAACCTTCGAGCTGTTTATATTTAATTTACCTAAAGCTTCAACTATTTTTTCTTTAAGAAATGAAAATTTGTCAATTAATCCCTGCTTTGCTTCCATTATAGATACAAGCGGGTCGATTGCTCCGGTATCACCCAATAGCCCGAGTGCAAAAACTGCAGACTCTTTGACATAAACAGACTTTTCGTCTTCATCTTTTACAACATCGATGAGAGGTGCAACTGCGTATTTGTCGCCGATTCTCCCGAGTGAATCTGCACAAGCAAGTCTTAACTTGTAATTTTCGTTTTTATTATTCAAGCAATACAGCAATGCTCCGACTGTCGAAGTATCCTTATAATTTGAGATAGCCCTTGCGCATAATACACGGAGATTTATTAAATCATCTGAATCATCTGATTCTATACTTTTTAATAAGAGAATATTCAATAATGTTGATAGAATTTGTGATGATTTGTGCGAATCTGATAATTTTATTATACTTGATAAGATTTCATAATCTTTTATATTAACCAGAAGGTAATTGTATATATCAGATAATTCTGAATCGTTATAATATTCTTCGTACTGCGCAATATGTTGCAGAATAACAGATGGCGGGTTAATCTCAACACCCAAATCATTTAATATTTCACTTAAATTTAACCCCTTGCTTTCCACAAGTTTAAGATACAGCAAAATAGTTATATTTGCAATAATATTAGATATTCTGGGGAGTATTCATATTTTTTTCCTTAACAAAACTTTACAATATTGGCAAAAAAAGGCAATTTCTGAAAAGTGAAATACTTTATATATATACAAAGGTATTTTATAAGGAGTAATAATGAAAGAAGAAGAATTAAATGCTACAATGTCCGTAATAGCTGATCCGATTAATAATGTATATAAATTAGATTCAAGGCAAGCTGTTGAAGAGATTCAGAGAATTTGCAGAATTTTTGAAATTTCTGACAGACAGGCAAACAAGCACAGAATGCTTTCTATTAAGAATTTAGCAACATTCAGATTAGTTTTAAGCAACAATTAACAGTTGAGATAATAGTTTTGTAAATCCTGCACTTTGTGCAGGATTTTTTAATATATATAATTTGTTACATTATTGTAAAGTTTTGTAACAAAAATAAAAGAATGTGAAATTCGATATTTTTTAAATACTTTATATATATGTAAGATAAAAAAAGGTATAAGAAAATGTCAACAGCAGCACAATTAGGAACATTATTAAATACTCAAGCGGATCTTAACTACTACACTATGCAGCTTAACTTCTGGTCTGCTAAATACGATGCAAACAGTGAAAAGTTACAAAAGCAAGTATCTTATGAAACGAAGTGGGAAAACGCTTTTGAATCTGCTATTGATAATACCAGAGAACTTACTGCATCATGCAACGGAAAAAGCATAAAAGTAGCAGTCAATAATACAAATGAAGAATTAGCTGACAAATACGCACATGCAAAAGTTGCACAATATGATGAAGAATTATCATTAGAGTTAGCTGAATTAGATGTTGAATACGATACAATGAAAACTATGTATGAAGCACTTGTTACAGAACTTCAAGCACAAAAAGAAAGCGAAAAACAATCTACTGCAACATCTGCTCAAGATACACACTTATTACAATCATAAGAGAGATAAATCAATATACCTTAGACGAATTGTACATCAAAGAAGCTATCGTCATAGGACCTACCCCTCCCGGTACAGGAGTTATAAATTCGCAAGACGGAGATACAAAATCAAAATCTACGTCACCGGTAAGTTTACCGTCGGCACCTTTATATATGCCTACGTCAATAACAACAGAATTTTTCTTAACCATCTTACATCTTACAATTTTTTTACCCACCGCAGATACAACGATATCCGCGGTTTTTATTATTTCATCCAAATTAGGTGTATATGAATGGCAAGTTGTTACAGTAGCATTTCTCTTTAACAGCATTTGCGACATAGGCTTGCCAACAATATTCGAACGACCGATAACAACAGCATGTTTCCCTTCTATGCCTATATTGTATTCGTCTAATAGCATAATAATCCCTTGCGGGGTTGCAGGATAAAAATATGGTTCTATCCCGACAGCGAGCTTGCCAACGTTTAAAGGATGAAAGCCGTCAACATCTTTTTGCGGAGAGATTGCTTCAATAACTTTATTTTTATCAATATGTTCCGGTAACGGAAGCTGAACCAAAATTCCGGTTACGCTTTTATCATTATTTAGTTCTTCAATTTTTGACAGCAGTTCTTCCTCTGTTACATTTACTCCGAATTCAATAACAGTGGATTTAATACCGACCTCTTCTGCAGTTTTTTTCTTGTTGTTTACATAAATTCTGCTTGCCGGATTGTCACCTACTAAGATTACAACCAAATGAGGTGTAATAGAGAGCTTTTCTACTCTTTCTTTAACAATAGATAATATTTTTGATGAAACTTTTTTCCCGTCTAAAATTACTGTCATTAAAAATTCTCCTACTGCTTTCCTGTCGTCTTGAGATCCGTTAAAACCGTAAAGACCCAGCTTATTAATAATTGTTTTTATTTTATTTTCTCTTATTATTCTTTTTTATTGGCTGGATTCTTACGCGCTGGCGCGTTCAGAATGACAGTTAATTTATAGTTTACTTACATTCTCCTGAGGTAAGTTAAGTCTGAAATAGAACTGTTTAACAGCTTCCTCGACAACTTCTGATTCCCAATCTGCCGTACCATCAGCTAAATTATCATCATAAGGAATTGCTCCAAGAATATCCAGCTCTTCCTCTTTCATTGTTTTATAAACTGAATCCAAATCTTGATTATTAACCTTGTTTACAACAACTCCAAGCTGTCCGCCATCAGCGTGTTTTGTTGAAAATTCAGCAATACGCTTAGTCAGTTTAACAGATTCAATTGTCGGATTAGCAACTATAAGTGCTAAATCAATATTTGTTTCGACAAGTTGATTTAAGTATTTTAAATCAAACTCACAGTCAAACAGAACAAAATCATACCTTTCTATAAGTTTCTGACAAGCATCATTTATTTGAGCAGTAATAGGACATCTGCAATCTTTTGCACCAACAAACCATGAAACAATAATATCGACATTGTCATTAATAGGAACCAGAATATCTTCAATTGCCCATTCTACGAAATCGTGTTTAGACATTCCTTCCGGTATGCCTGTCTTGTATTCGTGTTTTCCGCTTCTAATACCGTATATTGTGTTTCTGATATCCATTCCGAATGAATGAGCAAGCTCAGCTGTCAGATCATTATCAAAAAGCAGTATTGATTTTTCAGGAAACATTTCCTGCAAGACATTTAAGAATGCTTTAGTTATTGTAGTTTTACCGCTTCCGCTTTTCCCTGTGATTGCTATTTTTACAGTCAAATTAGTTACCTCTCTGAATTGATTTTATCATAAATATATACATTATGATAAAAAGTTATTATTGATTAATAATACAAATCACTATTGCCTTATAGATGAATTAATGCTAGACTTAATATCAAGGATAATGGAGTGTGTGTTATGGGTTTAACGAGCGAGGATGTTGTAACTGATATTTTAATTAATCGCGAAATACTAAAGCGTGAAGATTCACCTGATATTTATGATAATAAGTCTCAATATTCAACTAACCCCAATTATGATTTAACCCGCTATTTAAACAACAAAAAGCCCGAACCAAGCAGATTCGGGGCTAAGTATATCTTTGTTAAATAAGACTTTATAGTAAAGTGTTAAATTAAGACTGCTTTTTCTTTTTTTCTTCGTATCCAATTGCCGGTTTTGAATCCTCTCTGATTGCCCATTCATCGTTTTCATTGTTTATGTAATATTCAGTGCCAACTTTAACATCAGTTAGTGCGACATCATTATTGTTTTTATCTTTTCCTGTAACACCTTCCGATGACAATAGTGTAACAGTTGCTTTATTACTGTTTTCAAACTTAAATGACAATGTGTGCTTACCACCGTCTTGTACTACAACTTTATATGTACCATCGTCTTGTTTTTCAATTTCTCCAACTATAGTACCTGATATAGTTTGCGATTGTCTAGCTCTTGTTAAACCTGTATTTTTACAGAATTGGATTTTAAGTCCGCTTTGTTTCGCAAGTAAAAGCTCTTTATAATTTCTTGGAACTTTAACTGCTATAGCTTTACCTGATGAATCCTTTACGATTCTGTTACCAAGTTGCTGTATTGCTTCCTCTGGTTTTAGAGCATTAATTTTCTGCTCTAAAGTTAGGTTTTGCGGTGGTACTACACCTTTATTGACATTTGAATTATTGTTTCCGTCATTAATCGGTTTAGGAACTTTTTCAACAAATTTACCATCTTTAAATTCTAAACCGCTAGCCTCAGCTATGTCTTTTACGTGGCTTAATAAATGCTCATATTGTGTTGTATCAGAATTTTTCTTTATATCATCTTGTTTTGAATAAGCACCTGATATATCATCATATAATTTTTGTAATTGGTCTTTTGTAGCAGGAGACTTTAATTTTTCAACTTCTATTGTATATTTAGCTATAATATCTGTATCCTTATTATCAATTACTTTTTCAACTATTTTTTCTTTTACTTTTGCTTCTTTTTCTTTGCCGCCGGCACCGTCAGCTCTTGAACCGCCGCCAAAGCCGCCCCAGCCGCCGAGCATCGGGAATCCTCCGAAGCCGAATCCGCCGCCAAACATACCGCCCATGGGGAAGCCAAAGCCCATTCCTCCGCCGAACAGTCCGCCAAATAAATTCATTAAGCCTGCGCCAAGTCCCATTCCGAAACCGCCAAGCAGACCGCCCCAAAAGCTGCCACCACACATCGTACCACCGTTAAAGTTGTATGTGGTATTAAATATGCTGTTTCCGTAGCTGCTTCCACTGTTATTGTGAAACATGTGATAGTGTTTGTAAGCACTGTGGCAATGAATTCTGGGGACATTTACCATAATTTATACCTCATATTTATACATCTTATATATATAAAGTATTTATATGTGGCTTAATTTCAGTATTATGGTAATTTGTTACAAAACTTTACAATACATAATAAAAAATGCCCTCAACTAATATTGAGGACATTTTTTGTTGTAAATACTTTATTATACAGCTTTTTGAACTTTTCCGGCTCTTAAGCAAGATGTACAAACACATTTTTTTACTGCGTGACCGTTAGCATCCAAAACTCTTATCTCTTGTAAGTTTGGTGATTGTCTTTTAACGATTTGTTTGTGTGAGAAAGTCAGCTTTGCTGCCTTTAAATCACCTTTTCCGCATATTTCACATTTTTTAGCCATAATTCTATTCCTTCTTTCTAATCTAGTGTATTTCTAGTCTAACTCAAACCATTTTATTAATCAAGTAGTCAAGAATTATTTAGTAATCAGATTGTTCGTAATCATCTTCATCTCTTAGAGAAGACAAATCTGAAGCGTAAGTTGTATCAAAATCTTCAGGTAAATTTTCATTATCCGGCCAAACAGTATCTTCGTCGAATCTGCACGCACTCATATTCTCAGCAGCTGAAAAATCAGAATTTGTTAAATCGGCACTTTGGAAGATAGCTCCAGCTAAGTCTGCATCAGAAAAGTTGCCGAAATCAACAGTTGCATAGCTAAAATCAGTACCGTTTAATACAGATTCCGCAAAAGAGCACTCAATCAGATTTGCTCTGGTAAAATCAACGGATGTTAAATCACACCCTTCAAAGCTTACATTAGTTAAATGTGAATCAGCAAATGTTGATGATGTTAAATCCGAATTGTAAAAATCAGCGCCTTCAACATTTATATTGGAAAAATCAGTCTCTGATAAATCGGCACCGCCTTTTATGCTCTTAATCTCTTGGTTAAAAGCTTCTACATCAGATGATAATAAATTTGCCAATTCTTCTTTTGATAACATATTATTCTCCTAGTTAATTAAATTTATTTCCATTGCTAAAAGTACTGCTTGAGTTCTGTTTGAAACTTTAAGTTTTTTAAAAATACTGTTTAAATGAGTCTTAACGGTAACATCTTGTACACATAGTTCATTTGCGATTTCTTGATTGCTTGCACCTTTGGCAACAAGTGATAAAACTTCTTTTTCCTTTGGTGTTAATGCATCAATATTAACATCTTTATTTATTTTTTTCTCACTTTTTTTCGCAGATTCTGCCTGCCATTTGCTTCGTCTTAGCACAGCTTCGATTCTGGCAAGCAAATTTGGTAGTATAAACGGTTTAACAATATAATCATCTGCACCAATCTTTAAACCTGATACAACTTTTTGATCTTCACTTACTGCTGTAATCATAATTACAGGTATATGTTCAGTTTTTGAATTTTTTCTTATAGCTTTTAATGTGTCCCAGCCGTCCATATTAGGCATCATTACATCAAGCAGTACCAAATCGTAATGGTTATTTTCATTACCGAGTTTTTTCAATGCTTCAATACCGTCTTCTGCAACAGAAACATCATAACCGTACATAGGTAATGCGTCTTTCAGAAATTTTGGATTATCATCTACTACTAAAATTGATGCGATTCCGTCCATATTATACCAATCTTTCTTTTAAAGCTTTTAAAGCAGCTTGTAATCTGTCATCAACTTCAAGCTTTTGTAATATACTTGCAACGTGAGCTTTTGTCGTATTTATACTTACAAATAGCTCATTCGCGATTTCATTATTACTGTATCCTTCGGTTATTAGTTTTAAAATTTGTGCTTCTCTTGAAGTTAAACCATAATCTCTATCAGGCTTAGGTATAACTGTTTGTGATTTTGTTGCAGCTTGAAGCACTATGTGTGAAATTGCAGGGTCAAACCATGCGGCACCGTCTAAAACAGATTGAATTACCTGAACCAGTCTTTTAGGATTTATCTCTTTTGAACAGTAAGCATTTGCACCTGCTTTAAGTGTATTTAAAACTTCTTGCTCATCATTGTGTGAAGTTAAAATGACAATCTTAATATCTTTATTGAATTCTTTAATTTTTTGAGTTGCCTCAATACCATTCATGCCCGGAAGTCCTAAGTCCATAATAATTAAATCAACGGGGCTTTCCTTAACAATCTCAATAGCTCTTTCCGCTGATTCAGCCTCATAAATAGTTTTTACAAAATCGTAAGACTCAAAAGCCGTTTTCAAGCCGAATCTGGTTAATTCATGATCTTCTACAATTAAAACATTAGTTTCCATAATATTCGCTATACCCCGAGTTGACAACTGCTTTGTAATCAGCATTTATATCAGCACATCTTGATAATGATTTATTGGCAAGTTCAATCTCTCCCTTTGCTCTCAATACCAAGCTTAAATAATAATAATATTTAAAGTTATTTTCGTCAATATAATAAGAATTGTTTAGATATGTTGTTGCCATTTTGTAGTTTCCGTCTTTTATTGCGTGATTTGCAAGTCCAAGCCAAATATCGTTGTTTGATAAATCAACAGATGCAACTCTGGGGAGGTAATAATCAATTCTCTGAGGTATAACTTTTAATGATTCAACAAGCAAATCTTCATTCATCTTGTTGTTATTAAGAAGTTTTTCAAACATCTTTTTAGCTTTATTAGTTTTTTCTAATGCTAAATACGATTTCGCAATTCCTACTTGCGGAGCTACATTTTTGGTAAGTCGTTTTGCTTTTTTATAATAGGTTAATGCATCTGAGTATTTTTTTTCATCATATTTAACATCAGCAAGTGTTAAAACGGCCAAATAATTGTGTTTGTCTTCAGCAAATGCTTTTGATGCAAATTCTAAACCTTTTACAGGTTCGTTATTTTCGTAATAAACTCTTCCGAGAAGTGCGTTTATATCAGATGAATACTGTTTAGCTGTAAGCATAGCAGATTGCAGTACTTTTGTTGCAAGTAAACTTTTACCTTGCAAATGATAATAATAAGCTAAATGATAATCTTTTAGCGGTTCTTTTTTAGATGTTTTATAAAGAACATATTCTTCTGTTGCTCTGACTTTTTGCTGAAAATCAATTGTTAAAAACTGTGTATTCTTAATTTCATTAAGAATGC
Organism: uncultured bacterium; assembly: GCA_902779645.1. Taxonomy (GTDB): domain Bacteria; phylum Cyanobacteriota; class Vampirovibrionia; order Gastranaerophilales; family Gastranaerophilaceae; genus CAG-196. The sequence goes on from CACZCH010000009.1 coordinate 39,539, forward strand.
TTAATGCTTGTTTAGTTTTTTTTGCATCAGCCAATATTCTGGCTTTCAAACTTTTATAATTGATATTTGAATCATTTTCTATTATGGCATTATTAATATATTTTAAAGCCATAGGTAAATTATTAGACTTATAATACCCAAGTGCTATTAAATAATTTTTATAATCACTTTCGGAAATTTTTGTAGAATTAATAAGTTCAGAAGTGGTTTCAAGCGCTAAATTGTTATATACAATGTTTGAATATGCATCTGCAAGTACTACTACTTCATTTTTATCAAGTAGTGATGAGGGGTAATAATATTTTCGTATATCTTTAACGTAAGCACCTGTAAAATGGTTATTATCCAATCTTTCAATAAGTTTATCCGATAAATCAAACAAACCGTATTCTGCCATCTTGATACCGTATAGTAAAAATACGTAGTCATCGTGATTAGCTTTTTCTACAAGCTCATTAAAATCATCGTAAGATGCTTTTACATTACTTTGTATAAATCTGTTTTCTGCAGAAGCATATTTAGCTTTTATAAAGTTGTCTTTTATAGCAGTATCCATCGTAGTAACATTTGCTGAAGTTTTTGCTTGAAGCTGAGTGAATGCGTTGTCTGCATTTACTGCAATTGTTGACAATACCAGTAAGCAAATAGTTAAAATTAATTTAGCTTTATTCATTCTCTAAATCTACCCCTACATAATATTTGTTAAACACTTGCAATAATTTATTACTGCAATTATTTACTATTGAATAATATAAATCAAGAAGATTATATTTTTCTAAAGTTTCCATATCTTTTTTATCAATTTTTATACAATTTTCTGTACAAAAAACTTTGACAATCTCGCTTAATTTGATTGCCAGAAATTTTTCAACAACAAGCGGGTCAAAGTGAGAACCTGCACCGTCTTTAATGATATTAATGACTTTATCAATAGGCATTTTATCACGGTAGTGTCTTTTTGATGTAATAGCGTCAAAAACATCTGAAACTGCAAGGATTCTTCCTCCAAAAGGAATATCCGTTCCCTTAAGATGCCTGTAATATCCCGAACCGTCGAACTTTTCATGGTGTGAGCAGGCAATCTCCGTTATTTGTTGGAAATCTTTTGACATGTGGATTTTTTCCAGAATATGGTGGGTAATTTCGACGTGCTGTTGAATATGTTTGTACTCTTCCGGCGTAAGCTTGCCTTCTTTTTGAAGAACAGCATCCCTGATACCGATTTTCCCGATATCGTGCAAAGCAGCCGCCTTTTCTAATATATATAAGTCATTCTGCTCCATTCCAAATTCTTTTGCAATCAAAACGGAATACATTTTTACGCGTGTTGAATGCCCTGAAGTAATCTTATCTCTTGCATCAATAGAAGTAGCAAGCGTTTCTATGAAACTATCCAAGACAATTTTTTGCTCTTCTAAAAGTTTTCTCTGACGTTCAAACAGCTGTGCGTTTTCTAGTGATATACCTGCATTTGATGCAATTGCAACGAGTAAATCTTCATCTTCCGGTGTAAAATATTCATCAAATTTGTTAAGTACTTGGAAAACACCGATAATTTCCTGATTGAAATTTTTTATCGGCATGCAGAGCATGTTCTTCGTTCTGTATCCGGTTTCTTTGTCAATATCGGAGTTAAATCTTTTATCGCTGTATGCGTCTTTAATATTAATAGTTTCGCCTGTTTTTAGAACATGTCCTGCCAGTCCTTTATCCGCGGGAATGCGAAGTTCTTTTACATCCAATCCTGTTGCTACTTTAGAATAAAGCTCATCGGTTTCTTTATCATAAAGATAAACCGTGCATCTATCCGCGTTTAAAGCTGTTTTTGTTTCTTCTGCAATTGTCTTAATCAATAAATCAATATTTTTTTCTGCCGCAACGGCCTGACCTATTTTTACAAGAGCAATAAGCGGATCTTTTGTCTGCCCTCCGTGGTTGGGTGTAAAATGAGTAATCGGCGGACATTTAAGGATTGAATTTACTTTTTCGAAAAAATCTGTTCTTTGAGCTTTAATCGAAAGTTTTCTGGCTTTATTATAGTTAATTGAGTATAAAGTTGTATTTTTTTCCGTAAAATTAACAAACCCCAATACTAGTTCATGAAAAATTCTTGTCAGAGAATCTTTTGTCTGGTCTACCATAAATGAAGCGTCATTCATGAATTGATAAAAATGGTTATAATCTTTATGCAGAAATGAACTTAAAGATAATAGGCTGAAACATATTGCTGTATCATCGTGGTAGATATCTTTATGCTTTTCTACTCTTTCATTTACGGCGTCGTATTTACCTTTAAGTAAATCTTCGACTGATTCATATACAAAGTTTTCCAAACTCATTCTATTCTCTCTTAACTATATATTTTATTGTACATTAAAACTTGAAATATGGCAAAGAGTAATCATTTGCATGTATTATTTTTTTATAGTAGTGTAAGATTATTGAGTTTATTAGAAAAGAGGAAAAATAAATGAACACAACTATTGAAAAACAAGAAAACAATATCGTTAAAGTTGATATTGAAGTACCTGCAAAAGAAGCAGTAACCTACTACAACAACGCAGCTAAGAAGCTTGCACAATATGTAAATATTCCGGGATTCAGGAAAGGAAAAGCTCCGAGAAATATCGTAGAACAAAATATTGGTGAAGAAAGAATTAAATATGAAGCATTAGAAAATGCACTTCCAAAAATCTTTTCTGATGTAATAAGAGAAAATAATTTTGATGTTGTAGCTCAGCCATACGTTGAATCTTATGATTTCAAAGTCGGAGAAGATCTTAAAATTACAGCTAAAATTGAATTAAGACCTGAAGTTACTTTAGGCGAATACAAAGGTATGACGGTTGAAGTTGAAGGATATAAGACACCTGAAGATGCTATGGAAAAATCATTGAACGGTATGCTGGAACAGCATGCTACAACGGTTGTTGTAACAGACAGAAAAACTGTTAATACAGATATTATTGTGTTTGATTTTGATGGTTATTCAAACGGAGAAAAAATTGAACACGGCGATGCTAAAAACTTTACTCTTGATTTAGGTCATTCAAGTTTTATACCCGGTTTTGCTGAACAGTTAGTTGACAGACCAATTGGTGAAGAATTTGATATAGAAGTTAAATTCCCTGAAGAATACCATGAAAAAAAATTGGCAGGTCAACCTGCAACATTCAAGTGCAAAATTAATGAAATTAAAACAAAAGTTCTTCCTGAACTCAATGATGAATTTGCACAAAAAGTTGGACCGTTTAAAACAGTTGATGATTTAAAAGCTGATATTCAAAAATATTTGGATACGCAAAAAGCTGATTATGACAGAATGAATTCTGAAAAAGCTATATTTGAAAAAGTAGCATCAGAAGCTAAAGTTGATATTCAGCAAACAATGATTGACAGAGAAGCTGATGAACTGGTTGAAGAATATAAACAAAAACTTGCAGCACAAGGATTTTCTTGGGAACAGGCTGTTGAGGCTCAAGGATATGATACAATTATGAACCAATTAAAAGAAGATGCAGCGGTAAGAGTTAAGAATTCTCTTGTAATTGATAAGATTGCAAAACTCGAAAATATTACGGTATCTCAAGCGGATTTTAGTGCAAAACTTACTGAATTAAGCCAAATGTATCAAATAGACCCGCAAACTATGGTTAAACAGCTCTCTCAAACTCCGGGAGTATTTAATGCTTTATCTCAACAAGCATTAAATGAAAAGGTTACAAAATTTTTGGCTGACAACAATACTGTAAAATTAAAATAATTAATGATTGCATAAAAAAGTCCCGATAATCTATCGGGACTTTTTTTATTATTAATTTTATATATTACATAAAGCTTAATGCAACTGCATCCGGATGCTCAATTACACTTCTTACGTAATTATAATAATCATTTTTGTATCCGTACTTTTCTATTTTATTCAAAAGTTCAGTCTTTGTAATAAAACCTTGGTTAAATGCAATCTCTTCTAAACAGGAAATTTTTACACCTTTGTTAAGTTCCATAGTCTGAACAAAAAGGCTTGCCTGAAGCATAGAATCATGAGTTCCTGTATCAAGCCAAGCAAATCCACGCCCTAGGATTTCAACGTTAAGCATTCCTTTTGAAAGATAAATTTTGTTTAAATCCGTAATTTCAAGTTCACCTCTCGCTGATGGAGTAAGCTGTTTTGCGTATTCGCAAACATTTTCGTCATAGAAATATAAGCCAGTTACAGCATAATTTGACTTAGGTTTTACAGGTTTTTCTTCAAGTGATATTGCTCTGTTATTTGAATCAAATTCTACAACTCCGAATCTTTCAGGGTCTTTAACGGAATATCCGAATACTGTTGCACCGCTATTATTTTTAATTGCATGTTTCATAATGGTAGAAAAGCCCTGACCGTGGAAAATATTATCACCGAGAACCAAAGCAACATCGTCTCCGTTTATAAAATCTTCCGCAATTAGAAATGCGTCTGCGATACCTCTTTGTACATATTGAATTTTATATGACAAATTAAGCCCGTACTGTGATCCGTCTCCGAGAAGCTTTATAAAATTATCATAATCTGTTTCATTAGTGATAATAAGAATATCCTTAATCCCTGCCAGCATTAATGTTGAAAGCGGGTAATAAATCATTGGCTTATCATAAATCGGAAGCAGTATTTTTGATATAGGCTGAGATGCCGGATATAGTCTTGTACCTGCTCCTGCCGCTAAAATAATACCTTTCATATATTTAACTCCTTATTTATTTTGAAAACTCTTCATTGCTCTTAATAAGCACATTTCATCCATCACACAAGAATGATTTACATTTACACTTTTATTCGTTCTTGAATTTGTTAAAATAATATACGGAACGAATCTTCCCTTATATTTCAATATTAAACGGCGTCCGTATGAAGTCTCTACGTTTACTTTTACAAATTTGAAATCTTTATTCTGCTTTGGTAATTGGTTATATGTTTTATCAAATTCCTTGCATACTCGGCAATCTGGAGTATACAAATATAAAAATACCATATCACTGCTCTTTAGTGCGTCTTCATAAGTTCCTGCATATGCAGGAATAATAAGCATACATAATAATATTAATAACTTTTTCATCATTATCAAATTTTACCATCATAGTTTTGTATTTTCAATATACGGGGGTAAATATAGTGGTAAACATAGGGGTAAACATAGGGGGTAAGTATATTGTTGAAATTTATTCAAGTGGACGTTGACTTTTTTATTTAGGTCATTAAATATCAAATATGACTAATATGACAAAAGACTATTACAAAATTTTGGGTGTTTCAGAAAATTGCACGGAATCAGAATTAAAAAGTGCATATCGAAAACTTGCGCGTAAATGGCATCCTGATATTGCAGGAAATACCAATGATATTGTGGCAAAGTTTAAAGAAATAAATGAAGCGTATGAAGTACTTTCGGATAAAGTTAAAAAGGCTGAATACGATACTATTAACAGATATTACAATTATTCTTCCGATAAAAAATCAACAGGAACAACCGAACCAAATTTTAAAAATACAAAAGCAAATTCAACTAAAAAAACTGAGCATGAAAAATCTGCTGGATTCAATTTTAATTGGGAGGAATTTTTATCCAAATATAAAGATTATACTAATAAATACCAAGAAGCCAGAAAAAAAGAAAATGAATATAAAAAGCAAAATACAAATGCAAAATATGGCAATTCAAAAAGAGGAAAAGATATTAATACTGATGTTGAGATTACAATAGCAGAAGCAATAAACGGATGCACCAAGGTTATTAATATGCTTAATACTAATGTATGTCCATATTGCAACGGAAGAAAATTTATTAACGGTACGATCTGCCCGCATTGTAAAGGAAATGGCGAAACATCAGATTATAAACGCTTCTCTGTAAAAATTCCGGCAGGAGTTAAAGATAATTCAAAAATTAGGCTGTCAGGTGAAGGCAATAGAGGACTAAACGGCGGTAAAAACGGTGATTTGTATATTACTGTTCATATAAAATCTCCGCTTGATTACAAAACTGAGGGTAATAATGTCCTAAAAACAATTACTCTAGCTCCATATGAAGCAGTTTTAGGCGGAAACATAAGCGTAAAGACTTTCGACGGAAATATTAATGTAAAAATTACTCCTAATACTCAAAACGGTCAAAAAATTAGGCTTAGTGGCTGTGGTATTAATGTAAACGGAAAAATTGGAGATATGATTTTGACTGTTGAAATTCAAGTTCCCAAAAACTTATCATCAGATGAAATCGAATTGTATAGAAAACTCAGAGATATTTCTTCTCAGAATGTGAGATAACTTTTTCTATGATAAAATTATCTTATGGTTAATGTTAAAGAAATTTTTACTTCTATTCAGGGCGAAGGACCGTATGTCGGTTATAAACAGCTATTTATAAGGCTATGCGGATGTAATTTAAATTGTTCATATTGTGATACGGATTTCGAATATAACGAATCTAAAGAGTATTCGGTTAATGAGTTAATTGATATATGTAACAAAAATCCTGATTGTCACTCGGTTTCCTTTACCGGTGGAGAACCTTTGTTGCATAGTGAGTTTATAAAAGAATTTGGTAAAAACAGTAATTTACCAATATACCTTGAAACAAACGGCACACTTGCTAATAAACTAAATGATGTTATTGATTATATTACTTATATTTCTGCTGACATAAAGCTTCCATCTGCGACCGGACTGAAACCTTTATGGGAAGAACATGAAGAATTCTTTAAAATAGGGATTCAAAAAGAAATTTTTGCAAAAGTTGTTTTTGATAAAAATATTAACGATTTCGAAATACATAAAATAACACATCTATGCAAACAATATAATGTTGAACTGATTTTACAACCAATGATGATGGGTAAATATCCTTCAGTTGATTCAGAATTTATGCAAACAATTTTAAACAAATGTTTAAAAGTTTATTCAAAAACAAGGCTTATACCGCAGGTGCACAAGTTTATCGATGTTATATAATTTTGCACCTCAAATTGTTTATAGTAAAATATAAATATGAATTTGGATGCCGTAATAGATAGCTTGTTATCACCGATTGCCGATAAGGTTTCGGGTTTTATATTTTCGTATGTTATGATAGGGAATGTAAAAGTAGAATTTTTAGTTGCCCTGCTTATCTCAGCTGCTTTGTTTTTTACTTTTAGGACAGGGTTTATAGGATTATGGGGATTCAAACATGCAATAAAATTGATAACGGATAATTTTGAACATAATAATCCAAGCGGATTCCAAAGGAAGAAAAAGGGCGAATTATCATCTTTTCAGGCACTAAGTGCTACAATATCCGCTTCAGCAGGTATCGGCAATGTTGCAGGTTCAGCTGCTGCTGTTTCTATCGGTGGTCCCGGAGTCATATTTTGGATGATAATTGCAGGACTTTTTTCAATGGCTCTAAAATTCTCTGAAGTTTTGCTCGGAGTGAAATTCAGACAGACAAATCCTGACGGGACAGTCTCTGGCGGACCAATGTATTATATTCCTTATGCTTTTTTGAATAAAGGAAAATTCGCAGAAAAATTTGGCAGAGGCCTATCAAAAACATATGCTGTTTGTGCAATTTTTGCTATGATTGGCGGTTGGAACTTATTTCAAATTAACGCAATGACAGCACAGATTACAGAAGTTACAGGCGGAGATTCCAGTATATTTGCTGATAATGGTTGGATACTCGGTACGATTGTTGCTATTATAACTTGGTTTACAATAATAGGCGGAGTTAAAGCAATCGGTAAATTTACATCAAAGGTTACTCCTATGATGTGTTCACTTTATGTTACAAGTGCATTTTTAGTATGTTTATTAAATATTCATCATCTACCTGAAACAGTTGTTTTAATTATAAAAGAAGCATTTTCGCCTAAGGCAATGGCCGGCGGAGTATTTGCATGTATGCTTTGGGGATTCAGACGTGCGATGTTTGCAAATGAATCCGGTTTAGGAACTGCACCTATTGCTTTTTCTGCCGTTAATACAAATAAACCCGTCGCTCAAGCTTTTATATCTATGCTTCAACCTTTTGTAGATACGGTTATAGTAGGAGTTGCAACAGCTTTTGTTATTGTAGTTTCAAAAGCATATCTAACAGTTGACGGTATTGCCGGAATTGAACTGACATCAAAGGCATTTGGTACAATTTGTCCGTTTTTCCCAATTCTTTTGACAATTATGGCAAGCTGCTTTGTATTATCTACAATGCTTTGCGGTTCATATTACGGCGTAAAAGCTTGGAACTTTTTATTCGGCGAAGGTGTTAATAAAACAAGAACATTTCAAGTTATATATTGTATTTGCATAATTGCAGGTTCTGCTATGAATTTTCAAAGTATAATAAATCTGTCGGATGCAGTTACGTTGTTCTTAGCTGTGCCTAATTTGATTGCGGTATTTATGCTCTCTGGGGTTGTGATTAAGGAACTAAAAAGATATTGTGAGCGTTACGAAGTTAAAGCTGAACTTGTAAAATATCTAAAATAATAGTATATTATTGATTTATAGATTAAAAAGGATAAAAACAATGCCAAAAATTTACTTTGTAGATGTAACAAACAGAGATGGGGTTCAAACTTCAAGATTAGGACTTGCAAAGCTCCAAAAAACAATTATAAATTTGATGCTGGATGATATGGGGATTACTCAATCAGAATTTGGTTTTCCGACAACAATGCACGAATTAAATTATTTGAACGCAAATTTAGAACTTGTTAAGCGCGGAGTTATATCAAGAACCAAATTGTCCGGTTGGATGAGAGCAATTGCATCAGATGTTGAACTATCTTTCACAAATTGCCCGCTGTTAGAAAATTGCAACCTCTCGCAATCTACATCAGACCAAATGATTCAAGGTAAATATTTGGGCAAAAAAACAAAAGATGATATTTTGAGAATGACTTGCGAAGCTGTTGAATGTGCTGTTGATAAAGGTGCAAAAATTATAGGTGTTAACGCAGAAGACGCATCAAGAAGTGACTTGGATTTTCTTATAAAGCTTGCAAAAGAAGCAAAAAAATGCGGAGCATATCGTTTCAGATACTGTGATACGCTGGGGTATGAGGACCCGCATACGACTTATCACAGGATTTATACAATAGCAAAAGAAACTCAAATGCCTATTGAAATGCATTTTCATAATGACCTTGGAATGGCTGTTGCTTGTTCTGTCCAGGGTGCATTGGCTTCTGTTGAAGCAGGGCAAGACGCTTATATCAATACCGCAATAAACGGGATGGGTGAAAGAGCCGGAAATGCAGATTTGGTTTCATGTCTTTTAGCTTGTACAAAATCAGCAGGATTTAAAGGTAAAAATTTAGTTGATGAAAATATTGACCTTTCAAAATCTTGGAAATTAGCTAAATATACAGCTTATGCATTCGGATTACCTATTCCGATAAATCAGCCTGCAGTCGGTGATAACGCATTTGCTCATGAATCAGGCATTCACGCAGACGGAGCTCTTAAAGACAGAAGAAATTATGAACTTTATGATTATGAAGAACTTGGGAGAGGCGAACCTGAAATTATTGAAACAGGAAGAATGATTACAACCGGTGAATACGGCGGAATTAAAGGGTTCAGAAATGTATATAACAAATTAGAAATAGAATTTAAAGACGAAAACGAAGCAAGAAACATTTTGGAACTTGCACGTTATGCAAACGTACATACGCAGAAACCTTTAACCGAAAGTGAATTGAAATTTATATATCACTATCCTGATATTGCAGCCCGTCTAATGACGGTAACTCCTTTCTATGAACCAGCCGGCGAACTTCAAAAACGTTTGGATGAAGGCACTAAAGCTATGCCTCAGCACATAATATAAGAATGAAAAATTTTATAAAAATGCAGTTGATATTACGATATAGCTAAATATATTTACCCCTTGCAATTTAATTATGTTTATTTTATGATTAAGCCATACGCCGAATTTATAGAATGTGTTTAATTCACATTCTTTTTTAAATAGGCAGGAAATAAACAATCTAACAGTAAAAATAAAGGAATAAAGCAATGGGTATCAAAGGTAAAAATGACAGAATGGTAGTTTTAGCTTGTGAAGACTGCAAGGAAAGAAATTACACAACAGTAAAAAATAAAAAGAATACAAAAGACAGAATGGAACTTTCTAAATACTGTCCTACTTGTAAAAAACACACAACTCACAAGGAAACAAAATAACGTGAATCGTGAATAGTGAACCGTGAATCGATTATTTTCGAATCACAAATCACGACTCACGAATCACGATTTTGCGTCCTTAGTTCAGTTGGTAGAACGTCGGTCTCCAAAACCGGATGTCGAGGGTTCGAGTCCTTCAGGGCGCGAATTATAAAATAAGGTAATTAAAATGAACGAGAATTCTGATAAAATAAAGCAAGCAATAATTACATATTTTAGAGGCGTAAGAACTGAATGGGGTAAAATTACTTGGCCTGAAAAAAATCAGGTCGTTGTTGAAACTTGCTTTGTTGTTGCCATTGTTTTTATATTTACAGTATTCATTTATGTTGTAGATATTATATTCAATGCTTTACTCGCAAAATTTTAATTAATACAAAATAACCAAAAGGGTAAGAATAATGAGTGAAAAAGAAGAAAATTTATTAAACGAAGATTTAAACAGTAATGAAAACGTATCTGTTGAGTCATCGGAAACAGAAGAGAACAAATCATCTGAAAAGAATCAAAAACGCTGGTACATTGTTCACACATATTCAGGATATGAAAATAAGGTAAAAAGTAACCTTGAAAAACGTATTGAATATATGAATATGGCTGACAAGATTTTCAGAGTTGAAGTACCTCAAAAAACTGTTACCCAAATTAAAGGTGGAAGAAAGTTAGAAAAAGAAGAAAAAATCTTCCCTGGCTATGTACTTGTTGAGATGATAATGGATGAAGATAGCTGGTACGTAGTTCGTCATACCGCAGGTGTTACAAAATTTGTAGGCTCTGCGAAAAAACCGATTCCTGCTAAAGAATCTGAAATCAAAAAGATTATTCATCGTTCTACAACAACAACTCAAAAAATTGAAATGGATGTTAAGGTCGGTGAAAAAGTCAGAATTGTTTCAGGACCGTTTGCAGAGTTTGTCGGCGATATTACAGAAGTTTATCCTGATAAGGCTAAACTTAGAGCAATGGTTTCAATCTTTGGCCGTGAAACTCCGGTTGAACTTGAATATAAACAAATACAAAAATTGTAGGGGTAAAAATATATATTGCTTAAAGCACTAAATATAAGCCCTATGTTAAAATAAACTAGCAATAACGTGGAAGGGGATGCCCCCCGCTAGTACCACGAAAGGAGAAAAAAATGGCAAAAAAAGTAGTAGGAAAAATCAAGCTTCAAATTGAAGCCGGAAAAGCAAATCCGTCACCTCCGGTTGGTCCTGCATTGGGTCAGCACGGTGTAAACATTATGGATTTTTGTAAGCAATTTAATGCTAAAACTGAATCACAAGCAGGTTACATTATTCCTGTTATTATTGATGTTTATGAAGACAGAAGTTTTACTTTTGTTATTAAGTCACCTCCGGCACCGGTTCTTATTAAGAAAGCTTTGAACTTACCAAAAGGTTCGGCTGTTCCTAATAAAACTAAGGTTGCTGAAATTACAAGAGCTCAATTAGAAGAAATCGCTAAAATTAAAATGAACGATTTAAACGCAACTACAATGGATGCTGCAGTTAAAATGATTGCAGGTTCTTGCAGAGCAATGGGCGTAACTGTTAAAGAGGGGTAAATGAGTAAAACAAAGTCTTTATGACTTTACTCCTAGATAAAAGTAGAACACAATGGAAGGATCTGTAAATGGGTAAAATGCTTTATTCAAGATATTTACCCCAGTCCGCTAACACCATGAAAGGAAAATGAAAAATGTCTAAAATAACTAAAAAACAAAAAAAGCTTCAAGAAATGCTCGAAGGTTTTGAACAACCTGCAAGCGGAAAAGAAGCATTAACTAAATTACAAGAAATATCTAAAGAAGTAGCAAAATTCAATGAAACAGTTGAATGCCACATGAGATTAGGTATTGATGTTAAACACGCTGAACAACAAATCAGATCAACTGTTGTGCTTCCGGCAGGTTTAGGTAAGGAAGTAAGAGTTTGTGTTATCGCAAAAGGACCTAAAGTTAACGAAGCTAAAGATGCCGGCGCTGACTTCTATGGGACAGAAGATATTATTGATAAAATCTCTGGCGGTTGGTTTGAATTTGATACATTAATTGCAACACCTGACTGTATGGGTATGCTTGGTAAATTAGGCCGTGTTTTAGGTCCTAAAGGCTTGATGCCGAACCCTAAAACAGGAACTGTTACTCTTGACATCGCTAAAGCAGTTAAAGATGCTAAGGCAGGTAAAGTTGAATTCAGAGCTGATAAACAAGGTATGATTCACTGCCCGATAGGAAAAGTTCAATTTACTAATGACGATTTGGTTAAGAACTATGGAACATTAGTAGATGCGGTGTTGAAGGCTAAGCCGTCTGCTGCTAAGGGTACTTATGTTAAGTCAATTTATTTGACAACAACAATGGGTCCAAGCATTAAGATTGACTCTAAAAACCTTCAAGCAGAAGTTAAAGAAATTGTTGGTTGATATTTACGGCCGGTCTCCAGACCGGCCTTTTTTTTATAAAAAATGTGCTGATTTTTTTTTCGGCACATTTTTTTTAATAGCAAAAAAAATTTTTACGTGTTTTTGTATAAAAAAGTTATAGAAAGGAAAATATCATGAACAACACAATTAACAATTTATCATTCAAGGCTAACCTCAGAACGTTAACAAAAATTAAAAATAAATCTGCTTTCTCTGAAGTTAATGATTTATTTAAAAAGAGCACAAAATATTATAAAGATGATGTATTATTAATTACAAAAACAAATTTAGGTGAAAATGTTTTACAGTTATCACATTTAGAAAAAGGTATTTACAAAGATTATATTAATGCTGATGTTGTAGTAAAAGATATAAATAAACAGATTGATACAATTGGCGCAAGCAAATTATCTCAAAAATTTGTAAGTATTTATAAAGCATTAAAAGCTCATGAAAAGGCTGTTAGTGATATAAACGGCATTAAAATTGAATTATCAAGAGCGAAATCATTATTAAATTTAAATCAAAGTATATCGTATGCGTGGGCATCTGAAGGCAAAGAACATATAGCCAAAAGATATGATGTTTTGGCTCAAAAAAATACGGAGCGAATAGAATTTTTAACAAAGAAATTAAACACTTTTGTAAAAGAATTTAATAAAAAAATTGACAAACTTTGCTCTAATTACAGTGAATTAGAACAGCTTAAAATTTAATCGTTTGTAAATTTTCTTAAAACAAGGGTTTAAATTTATATAAAGTTGATATATAATATTAGTGATATGTATATCGTAAAGAACTTAAAGGACTATCAATTGTCCCACAAACAAAGGATTTTTGCGGGATATTTGAAGGATAATGTGGATTCGTATGTTTGTTTGGAAAAAATAACAAACCGTAGTGCTATGCGAAAATATTTTGCTCCTGATAATGATTTTGTCGAGTATTGTACGGCAATAGGCGAACCTGCAGAATTACTTGTACGTGCATTTGCATAGGTTGTACAAAACTCTTTTTGCATGATATTCTCTTATTAAGGGAGAGTTTTACATGAAAAAGATAATTTTAGCTTTTTTTATTTTTATATTAAGTTTTGGATCTGTTTTTGCAAAAAATCAAAATAAAGATTATACGTTGAATTTTAACGGAAGTAAGTTTCACTTGTTGTATAGTGTTAAGAATAAAGAGTTTGGCGGATATTTGAATGAATACTATAAAAATGGTGATACGTACAATATTTGGACGGAATTAGTTGCAGTTCATCATTTCCCGAATGCTTATTCTCCTATTGACAGAATCAAAGATTTTAAAGATTATCTCGGCAGCATGCAGGTACCAAGTTCATTAACATTTGATGATAAAAAGAATACGGCCATGATAGATTTTATTATGATATCTGATAAGCAAATGCCAATTGTATTGGAGTTTAATGTTTTTAAGTATGAAAAATCAAAAAAATGCGGTTCGGTTGCTGTTCAATATGCAAAGAGATACTCAGCAACGACAACTATGCAGATAGAAGAAGTTAAACAGGATTTTGAAAAAAACAGAAAACGTATAATTACCAAATTAAAACATTTTAAAATTCCCGAGTTAGTAACTTATGATATTGATAAATGTATAAGTGCTACTCAAATAATTGAAGAAAATACAAAAGAAGAAAAACCGGAAACTCAGAAAAGTACAGCAAAAGAGCTTGAGGAAACGACTTTAGAGCAGGCAGAAAGTGAAGTGATAATTACGGAAGATTCAAAGGAAGAACTTATTGAATCTTCTGATGATATTAAAACGGAAGATATACACCAAGAAGAGCCAAAATCAGTTAATGAAAATATTAAACAACTTGATACTGAATTTGTAAGCGCAGAAAATGTGGAAATAGATAAATCCGCAGGCGAACAAGAAATTTTATCTGCGCCTGTACCAGAAAATAAAACCGAAATACAAGAAGCAAAGAAAATAAAAAAAATAAAAAAAATAAAAGAAGTCAGCTATTTGTATTCAAATGACAAAGAGCAATATATAGCGACTCCCAGAACTAAAAAAGAGCTTAAAAATGAAGTAAAACAAAATAAGAAGAAACAAAAAGATGCACAAAAAGCATTAAAAACTCCTTATCAAATAACAAATAATAATTCTGATTTAATAGCTAAACCGAGAACTGCAAAAGAGCTTAAAAAACAAACAAAGCTAAAGAAAAAACAGGCAAAAGAACGTGCTAAAAAAGCAAGAGAGGCTCTTAATAATTAAGTTCAAATGCAATTTGAATATAAAGCTTTAGTTTTAAAGCACATAATGCTTAACAATCCTTATTAATTTGCCATATATTGGGTTAATTTGTTAGTATATATTTGGGAGAGAATGTAAAAATTACCAAAGGGATATAAAATGAATAAATTTAAATTAATATGTTTAGGATTTTTGATGCTTTGTATATCAGCGTTTTTGCCGGCAGAAGCAGCAATGACTTTTCCTAATATAAATATCGGTATGCAGACAGCAAATACTCCGCAGGATTTTTCTAATGGGTTGCAAATACTTATTTGGTTAACAATTTTAACCTTGGCACCAAGTATATTTATCATGGCAACTTGTTTTGTCAGGTTAATAGTAGTTTTATCATTAACCCGTCAAGCACTCGGGGCCGGTAATTTGCCTCCGAATCAAGTTATTACAAGCTTGGCATTGATATTAACTTTCTTTATTATGGCTCCGGTATTTAATGAAATAAACGAAACGGCGCTTCAACCATATATGAATAATCAAATTACTCAGCAGGCAGCTCTTGACAGAGGTGTTATACCGATTAGAAAATTTATGTTTAAGCAAACACATGAAAAAGAACTGGCATTGTTTGTGAGAATGGCAAAGATAGAAAAACCAAAGACAAAAGATGATGTGCCTATGTATATTTTACTTCCGTCTTTTATCTTGAGTGAGTTAAAGACAGCTTTTACGATTGGTTTTGTCGTTTACCTGCCGTTTCTTGTAATTGATATTGTGGTTTCGTCTGTACTTGTATCAATGGGTATGATGTTCTTACCTCCTACCATGATTGCTCTTCCGTTCAAGCTTATTATGTTTGTAATGGTTGATGGATGGTATTTGGTTGTAAAATCACTTGTAGAAAGTTTTGTAACTTGATGTATGAACAGGTGATTGAGTGAACAAGTGATTAAGTGAGGATATAATGAATCAAGATGTAGTAATAACTCTTTTACAAAAAATGTTTATATTAACTCTCGAGATATCAGTGCCGATTTTGCTAGTCGGTGTTGTGTTAGGTCTTATGGTAAGTATATTTCAGACAGTTACACAAATACAAGAATCAACATTGACTTTTGTACCTAAAATTGTAGGATGTGTAATATTGTTAATATTTTTACTTCCGTGGATGTTTGGAGTTGTAATAACGACAACCAATGAATTTTTTGATATGATACCGCAGTTGATCGGTGGGGCTTAATGTTTAACTTAGACGTATTATTTTCAACAGCTAATATAATTCTTTTTATTGCGATAATTACGCGAATTAGCGGACTGTTTGCGTCGGCTCCGTTATTTTCAACATATCCTATCCCGATTCAAGCCAAGGCTTGGCTTGCTGCTTTAATAGCTTTTATATTATTCCCTATTGTTCAGTATAATACGCACTTCGCAGTTCCGACCAATGTTCCTATGCTTACGATAATACTTTTTAAGGAGTTTTTAATAGGTTATGCTATGGGGTTTTGTGCAAATATTATATTTGTTGGCGTAGAGCTTGGTGTAAACATGTTTGCAATTCAGATGGGGTTATCTGCATCTCAAGCATTGAACCCTGCTTCCGGCGGGGTATCACCGGTTATTACAAGAGCATACACGTTTTTGGCAAGTATGATATTTATTGCACTTGGAGCGCATCAATGGCTTTTTGCGGCTTTGTATAACAGCTTTAAATCTATGCCTATCGGATATGATTATGTGTTTTCTCCTGAAATTTTTAATCAGATTATAACTCTTACAAGTCAAATGTTCAGTATAAGCTTAAGTATAGCACTTCCTATATTTGGAGTGTTGTTTATAACAGATGTATTATTGGGTTTTACTTCTAAGATGATGCCTCAAATGAATATATTTATGGTTTCCATGCCACTCAAAATTTATTTAGGTTTGTTACTCTCCTTGATATTTATGCGTCCAATGGCCGAATATATAGGAGTATTACTGGAAAGATTCTTAACTCAAATTACATTGGTATTTTGATATATAATATTACTAAATCACAAATCAAAGGAAAAATTTTATAAATGGGTAACGAAGCAGCTGAAAGAACAGAAGAAGCCACCACCCGAAGACGGCAAAAAGAGCGTGAAAAAGGTAATGTATCCAAAAGCAGAGATATGGATGCAGCTCTTGTCATGATTGCAGGTGTAGCTCTTATGGGTGTATTTGCGAAATTCATGGGTGAAATTATTTTAAATATGATGCGAGATACTTTTTCAAACCTTCATTATGCAAAAGATATTGATATAAACAACTTTTTAGGTGTATTACTTCCTTATTTCCAAAAGTTGGGATTTATATTATTACCGTTTTTTGTATTGCTTGTTATTATTACAATAATTGTTATAAGGATGGATGTTGGACAAGTTTTTGCTTTAGAAAAAATAAAATTTAATTTAAAAAATCTTGCTCCGAACAAAATGCTTCAAAATGCAAAAAGAATGTTTAATCCGTTTGAGCCAAGATCGCTTGTAGAATTGGCAAAATCTATAATAAAAATTATAGTTGTAGGTTCTTGCGGTTATTCAGCTATTAATGCAAGAAAAGCTGATTTGATGGGGCTAATTGGACTTGATCCTGTAACCGCACTTCATGTTATTTTATCTATTCTTATAAACATGATTATAAACATGTGCTTAGCTATGCTTATACTAGGTTATATAGATAAAAAATATCAGCATTATGAGTATGAAAAATCGATTAAGATGACAAAACAAGAAGTAAAAGACGAGCAAAAGGATATTGAAGGAGACCCTAAAGTTAAGGCAAGAATAAAATCCATACAAATGCAAATGGCACGTCAAAGAATGATGTCATCAGTGCCTGAATCTGATGTTGTAGTTACTAACCCAACGCACTATGCTGTTGCAATAAAGTATGACAAAACAAAAGCTCCGGCTCCTATTGTAACCGCAAAAGGTGTTGATTATCTTGCATTTCAGATTAGAGAAATTGCAAAAGCAAATAATGTTCCGATAGTTGAAAATAGACCCGTTGCGAGAGCTTTGTATAATAATGTTCCTTTAGATGGCATGATTCCTACTGATTTATATGTAGCTGTATCAGAAATTTTAGCTTATGTTTACAGATTAAAAAATGAAAATTCATAAATAATGCGCCTATTTAAGTTATAAATATATTGTTACAACTTGTTTTTTTCTCCAAAATAATGGTATTATATAAGTGGTGGAGAGATGGAATTAGGTAAGTTATCTAAAATATTGAAAAATAACGATATTGTCCTTGCAATAGGCTTGGTCATTATTGTCGTTATGATGGTTATTCCAATCCCTGCGCCTTTTTTGGATTTACTTTTAACTGTTAATATATCTCTTGCGGTAGTTATTCTTTTAGTTTGTTTATATACTCAAGAACCGCTTGACTATTCATCTTTCCCGACAGTACTTTTGATTGCAACACTATTTCGTTTAGGCTTGAACGTCAGCTCCACCAGACTTATCTTACTCAACGGTCAAGCCGGAAACGTTATAAGCTCATTTGGAGAGTTTGTTGTCGGAGGTAATTATGTTGTCGGTGCAGTTATTTTCTGTATCCTTGTATTAATCAATTTTATGGTTATTACAGGTGGTGCTACTCGTGTTGCTGAAGTATCAGCTCGTTTTACGTTGGATAAAATGCCTGGTAAACAATTAAGTATTGACGCGGATTTGAACTCCGGATTGATAGATGAAGAACAAGCTAAAGAAAGACGAAAAAAACTGGAAAGAGAAACTGATTTTTACGGTACTATGGACGGTGCTTCAAAGTTTGTTAAAGGTGATGCAACTGCAGGTATTGTAATCACAATCATTAATATTGTCGGTGGTTTGATAATTGGTGTAATCCAGCTTCATATGGATATAACACAAGCGCTAGGGACTTATACAATTTTAACAGTTGGTGACGGCTTGGTTTCTCAGATACCGGCGCTTCTTATATCTACTGCAACAGGTTTGATTGTATCAAGAGCATCCGGGAAAGATGAATCTCTTTCAGTAGATATTAAAAATGAAATGTTTTCTGATCCCAGAGTCCTTGGTGTTGTAGCAGGCTTGCTCGGATTTATGGGTATAGTTCCAGGGATGCCTACGATACCGTTTCTTACAATTGCTTTTGTGGCAGGAGCTTTGGCATATAGAAAATCGAAAGAAAAAGCAGAAGTTGTTGAACAGGCTCAGGCAGAGGCTGCAGAACAAGCTCAACAAGAAAAACTCGGAAAGAAAGAAAAACGTGCTAAGGCTACACGTGAAAGTGTTATGGAACTTCTTAATGTTGATACTATTGAAATTGAAGTCGGATATAGACTTGTACAATTGCTTAATGTAGAAATGGGTGGAGACCTTCTTGAACGTATTGCACAAATCAGACGTCAAACGGCTTTAGATTTAGGTATAATTCTTCCATCTATACGAGTTAGAGATAATTTGCAACTATCACCGAATTCTTATCAAATAAAACTTAAGGGGGTCCCTCTTGAAACAGGTGATGTTTATCCTGAAAGATATTTAGCTATGACTGCAGGCGACCCTGTCGGCAATTTGTCTATTAATGGTATACACGCAATAGAACCGGCATTTGGGCTGCCGGCTTTATGGATAGAAGCTAAAGATAAAGATATTGCCGAAATGTCAGGTTATACTGTTGTATCAGCTTCTGCTGTAATATCTACTCACATAACGGAAGTTATTAAGAAATGTGCATCTGAAATTCTTTCCAGATTCGATGTACAACAACTTATTGATAATCTTAAAAAAGAAGTTTCAGAAGATTATGTTAACGATATTATGAAGGATATTACAATTGGTGATGTTCAAATTGTTATGCAGAATCTTCTTAAAGAAGGTGTTGCAGTTAGAGACCTTAAAACTATACTTGAAACAATTAGCTTACAGGCTAAGATTAGTAAACAGCCTAACTTCCTAACAGAGCATGTCAGAGTCGCGCTTTCCAGAAATATCTGCAAACAAAATCTTGCGGATACGGGTGAATTATATGTAATAACTCTATCACCGGATATAGAACAAATTATAGCTAAAGGCGCAAGTCCTGATGGACAAAGTGTATCGCTTGATCCGTCATTTACCAGAAGTATGATGGAACAGATTAATTTCGAACTTGAAAAAGCTATAACTGCAACCGGAAATCAACCTGTAATTCTTTGCCAAGCTCCTATAAGATTCTTATTTAGAAGACTTATCGAAAGAGCTTATCCGCAAATCGCAGTCATGTCTTATGCGGAAATTAATCCGAGTGTTAAGGTTAAATCCGTTGGTATGGTAAAAATTCAATAATAAAAAGAAAGGAAATATATGAGAGAGCTTGTAAAAAATGAACAATTGGTAACAATAGTACCTCAAGATTTTAAAAACACTAACAAGGGCACCGTTCTTGATGTATCAATGGAAGGTTTTAGAATGAAGCTTATATATAAGCCGGAAGGGTTGCTTGTAAATCATATCTGTGATTTTTATTCCTTGACAGATAACGGTTATTTGTATTTTGAATCATATATTCAAGCTCTTGACGGCAATATAGTTACTATTGCCAATCCGGTTAAGCACAGATTCCTTCAAAGACGTAAGTTTACACGTATTAAATTCTTGGAGAATCTTGTTTTGACTTATGATGATGAGTCACATAATGTAAGAACATTAGATTTATCGGCTGGCGGTATGAAAATTACTTCTGATGATAATATTGATATGGAAAAAGAATACAACGTGATTATCAAATTAAGCGATGAACAGGAAGTTAAGTGCAGATATCAGCTTATAAGAGTTGAAAAAAATGATAACGGAAAGTATATAATATCCGGTAGCTTCACGCATTTAAATAACATTGATAAAATGACTCTTGTTCAATTCTGTATGAAAAAAGATATGGAAACTTTTAACAAAAAATAGGTAAGATTTAATGAACTATACGGAAAATATAAAAAAATTCTTTGTGTCTATAACAATTTTAGTAATTGGTTCTATATGCTTGGTAAGAATAGGTTCAATTGATATGCATTCGATATGTGCAACTGCTGTAATTTTAGTTCCGGCAATTGTCATTATGGGATATTTGGGACAGCGTATCGGCGAGATAGTAGATAATCCTAAAAACAGAGCTGACGCAGATTATAAGATTGCAGTATTAAATGCTTTGAAAAAAATGGATAAATCTATAACATTACAGGAGCTTAACGAAAAGCTTACTAAGCAGGTAGCCGAACCTGATTTGCCGGATGAAACTGATGATGTTGATGAATAGAATATAATATCGCAGTTTTTTTATGATAATATTGTAGATGGCTAAGAGATGAATTTATTCGCTAATAACGGATAGTATTATTGATAATAATAAAGGGTGGTTTATTATTTCCCCCTTGAGAGGAGTATAAATGAAAGAAGCATATTTCCCGCAAGAAATAGAAAAAAGATGGCAGAAAGTATGGGAGGAAAATCACTCTTTTCATACGCCTGATAATAGTGATAAACCTAAATATTACGCACTTTCGATGTTCCCGTATCCATCAGGGAAACTACACATGGGACACGTTAGAAATTATACTATAACGGATGTCATTGCAAGATTTAAGAAGATGCAAGGATTTAACGTACTACATCCAATCGGCTGGGACAGTTTTGGGCTTCCTGCTGAAAATGCTGCAATGAAGCATGGTGCTGACCCTGCGAAATGGACTGACGAAAATATTGCATATATGACTAAACAGCTTAAAATGCTCGGCCTTTCTTATGATTGGCAAAGAGAAGTTACTACTTGTAAGCCAGAATACTACAAATGGACTCAATGGTTATTCTTACAACTTTACAAAAAAGGACTTGCATACAAAAAAGAAGCAGCAGTTAATTGGTGTGATACTTGCGGAACAGTTCTTGCAAATGAACAGGTAATTGATGGTAAGTGCTGGAGATGTGACAGCGTTGTAGAAAAGAAATTCCTTTCTCAATGGTTTTTCAAAATTACAGAATACGCAGACCAATTATTAGAAGACTTAGAAAAACTTCCCGGCTGGGGGGATAATGTAAAAACAATGCAGGCAAACTGGATTGGAAAATCTCATGGCGCAATTTTCAGATTTAAAGTTAAAGAAATTGACGGACTTGAAGTGCCTGTATATACAACCCGTCCTGACACGGTTCACGGTATAACATATTTAGTAGTCGCACCTGAATACAAAGATATAGAAAAACTTACGACACCTGAAAATAAAAAGGCTGTTGAAGAATACAGAGCAAATGCCCGTAAAATGACGGAGATTGAAAGACTTTCAACTGACAGAGTTAAAACGGGAGTTCCGCTCGGTACTCATTGTATAAATCCGTTTACGGGAGAAGAATTCCCACTTTGGACTGCGGATTATGCACTTGTAGAATACGGAACTGGTGCTGTAATGGCAGTTCCGACACACGATACAAGAGATTTCGATTTCGCTAAGAAGTATAATTTACCGTTAAAAGTAGTTATACAAAATCCTGACAATCCTTCTGACTGCAAAGAGGAAGCATATACAGAAGAAGGTATTTTGATTAATTCTAAAGAATTTAACGGAATGAAAAATACCGACGCTAAAAAAGCTATAACTCAAAAAGCTGTTGATGGTGGATTTGGTGAATTTAAAACTCAATATAGATTAAGAGACTGGTTAATCTCTCGTCAAAGATATTGGGGAGCTCCTATCCCTGTTGTATACTGCGACAAGTGTGGAATTGTTCCTGAAAAAGAAGAAAATCTTCCTGTAATGCTGCCGACTGATGTTGATTTTTCAGTTGTTGGTAAGTCACCGATTACGACTTCAAAAACATTTAAAGATACCACCTGCCCTATTTGTGGAGGACATGCAACAAGAGAAATGGATACAATGGATACGTTTGTATGCTCCAGCTGGTATTATTTAAGATATTCAGACGCAAGAAACAGTAACAAGTGTTTTGATAAGGACTTGGTCAATAAATGGCTTCCCGTAGACCAATACGTAGGTGGTATTGAACACGCAATACTTCACCTGCTTTATTCAAGATTCTTTACTAAAGCACTTAGAGATTGCGGGCTTTTAGATTTTGATGAACCGTTTAAAAACTTATTAACTCAAGGCATGGTTCTTAAAGACGGCTCAAAAATGTCAAAATCTAAAGGAAACACAGTTGACCCTGATGAAATATTTGAAAACTTTGGAGCAGATACTGCAAGGTTGTTTATTCTTTCTGATTCGCCTCCGGCAAGAGATTTTGACTGGTCTGACGCAGGTGTCGAAGGCTGTTATAAGTTCTTAAACAGAGTTTGGAGACTCGTTAGTGAAGGTGTAAATAAGGGAGATATTCTTAAGGATTACAAATTCTCTTTCCCGCTATCCCGTGAAAATGACGATTTAGTAAGAACTGTTCACATTGCGATAAAAGTGATTACAAACGATATCTCAAATGACTTCCAGTTTAATACTGTAATTTCTAAATACAGAGAACTTACAAATGCTATATATGATTGGCGCGGTAAGAAAAAAGAATTAACAGGCGAGGATAAAAACGTATTTAGTTTTGCTGTTGAATCGCTTGTTAAGCTTATGTCGCCGGTTACTGTACATATGTCTGAAGAAATTTGGAAAGAGCTTGGTCATAACGGTTCTATTCATGAAACAGAGTGGTGTGAGTGGGATGAAAACCTTGCTAAAGCAAGCAAAATTACACTTGTTGTCCAAATTAACGGTAAAGTAAAAGACAAAGTTGAAGTTGACGAAGGTGTGACTGATGAGCAATTAAAGACAATTGCCTTATCAACTGAAAAAATAAAAGAATTAACTGAAGGAAAAGAGATTGTTAAAACGATTGTGGTTCCTAAGAAACTTGTTAATATAGTTGTTAAAGGTTAATTTAAATATTAAGTAAAAATAGCGTCAGTAAAAATTTACTACTGGCGTTATTTTTTATAATTAAATTGCAGTAAAAAATATTTTGTGATATTATACCGATGTTGCCTAAAAACAAACTAGGGCGATTGGCGCAGTTGACTCTGCCGAAGAAAATCCGAACCATTGAGGATTTTCTGAGAGGTAGCACGAAGTGCGCTACAAGTCGGAAAACAAACTAGGGCGATTGGCGCAGTTGGTAGCGCACTTGAACGACATTCAAGGGGTCACAAGTTCGAGCCTTGTATCGCCCACCATTTATTAATTCGCATCTTAAGGAGGTTATATGAAGATTTATCCAATTAGCAGTGTTCAGTCGAATACATTTAAAGGTTCACTTCCTATCAACGGTGGTGGTGGAGTAATCGTTGAGACAGGAAGAGAATATGCGGAAAAAATGGCAGCTAAGGCCGCAGCTAAAACAGCAGCTTCAAGTAGTTTTAGCATATTTGGCTGGTTTGCAGCTGTAATAGCCGGCGGTGCATTATTAGCTCACATGCACGATAATTATATTAACGAAAATTTGCAAGATGATAAACCGTTATATGATGACGATACATTTGCAGCAAGAGAAGTAATGTACGTATAATAAATATGATAATAAAAAACGGTAGTGCAATAGATAACTTTCACTACCGTTTTTTTTATGAATTTTTAAGTATTGTAAAGTTTTGATAAAAAGCTTGCAATAAATAATAAAATGAGTATAATAGAGAGCATAGAGGGTAATAAACGCTTGAAAGAGAGGGAAATGAGAGGTTTTTAGCCGTTCTGACTACCGCAAATCAAGTATTTACTCCAAGTTAGTAGAAAAGTGTATAGGAGATTTATCATGAACAAAGAAGAATTGGTAAAAGAAATTTCAAAAAAGACTAAATTGTCTCAAAAAATTTCATCTGATGTATTATCAGCTACATTAGACATCATCCAAAAAACAGTTGCTAAAGGCAAAAAAGTAACTTTAGTTGGTTTTGGTACTTGGGAAGCTCGTAAGAGAGCTGCTAGAATCGGCAGAAACCCACAAACTGGTAAAGAACTTAAGATTGCTGCTAAGACAGTTCCTGCTTTCTCAGCTGGTAAATCATTCAAAGAACTTGTAAAATAGTTTCTTTTAACAATTTATTCAAGTTTATGACCGGTATTCGTTTGAATACCGGTCTTTTTAATCAAAAAAAACGAGCAAATGCTCGTTAAAATTTTATAAGATGTAAGATGGGGGTTATAAATGAAATTATTATAAAAGTCCGTTAAGTCTGCTCCAATTGAGATCAGAGTTTGATGCTATTATTATTTTCATTGCAGTAATTGCATTTCTTTGATTAACGGCAGTTTCGCTATTTTCTTGATTACCAATAAAAGCGTCTATAATTTTGTCTGCATCATCTTGCGTTGCACCTGTTTGTGGGAAAGATTTTAATGCAGCATTAAATCTGCTTAAATCTTCTGTTTCTTGCTTGATATTATATTTTACTTCATGTGTTAAACTAATACCTTTTAATTGATTAATTTCATTCACTAAATTTTCAGCTTCTGCAGCGATTCCTGCAAGTTTTATGCATTCAGCTTGCTTAGTATTAAACTCATTATTTTTATTTACAATTTTATCGTTTACTTCACTAATTTCATTATTCTTTTTATTGATTTTGTCTTTAATGCTTTGTAATTTTTCATTCAAAGTATTTAATTGACTATTGTAATCATTATCATTACTTTTAGTAGAAGAGAAATTTTTTAATTGATTAATTTTATCTGCAACATTGTTATATTCTGTATTTAAAGCTGATAAATCTGTTTTTAAATTATTAAATGATGTATATAATTTATTTAATTCTTTGTTTTGTTTTTCTAAATCTTTATTACCGGATTTTAATTTTTTATACAAATCTTTTTCATTTGAGATTCCGGCATTGGTGTACAAATTATTTAATTCTTGTTCTTTAGCATCAATTTTTTTTGTGTTTCAGGATCTAGTTCATCATCTGAACCGCCTTTACCGTCTGCGTCCCAAGCTTGGAAGAAAATGCTTGCTCCTTGGGTTATTCCGCTGACTAAAAGTTCACCAAAGCCGAATTCACAATTATAATAATTTTGACCATAATTAGGTGACACAGTTCTATTACCTGCGTACTTATCGTAATTTTGGTGATTTTGAAGAAATAAACCCATCGTGCTCTCGCTTTTTTTATCTTACATATATATAAAGTATTAATTTTCAAATCAATTTCAGAATAATTAAAATGTTTAACATTTCTTAATAAAAAAATGACACTCATAATTATGAGTGTCATTTTAGAGAAATGCTTTTTAGAAACTTATTATACAAGTTCTAAAGTATATTGTGCGCTTCTGTTAGCAATCTCAACTAAGCTTCTTGAAACAGCCATCATAGATATTTCAGAATCAAGTTTATTAATACAAGAACCGCAACCTATTGCAGAAGCACCAGCTGCAAATGCGAGTGATGCTGTTGTTGGGTTTATACCTGTTGCAGTCATAATCGGAAGTTCAATATTTCTTGAAAGTTCAATTGTGTTAGAGATAGTTAATTCAGCTCTCTCAATCAAACCTCTTACTCCGTTAGAAGGTGCTTCATTTGAGAAATGGCCTTCTGTTTGAATTAAATCAACTCCGATAGCTTCTAATTCTCTTGCAAGATTAATTTGTTCAGCGATTTCTAATTCTCCTGGAATTGTAACACAGAAGAATGTATCTTCTATTAGTTCTTTAGTCCTTTTAGCCAGATTAAGAACTTGTTCAGCAGAGAATGAAATACCTTTTTTATAAAGTGCATCAAAGTTGCCGAGTTCAACTGCGTCAGCTCCTAATGCAACAGCATGAGCCAATTCTTCAGGGTCAACAGATGAAACAAATAATGGCAAATCCGTCATATTTCTAACCATAGAAATGATATCAGGGTCTGCGCAGATGTCGATTGCGCTTGCACCTGAGTTAGATGCTGATACAACTACTTTTTTAACTCTGTCTGCATCAAAATTATCAATACCTGCAATAATTTTTACTGCTCTTTTTTCATCCAAAGCTCTTTTAAAACTTTCAATTCTTGACATGATTTTCTCCTTTTTATGTCT
The DNA here is from genome assembly GCA_902779645.1 of uncultured bacterium. Taxonomy (GTDB): domain Bacteria; phylum Cyanobacteriota; class Vampirovibrionia; order Gastranaerophilales; family Gastranaerophilaceae; genus CAG-196. The sequence continues at coordinate 66,435 of CACZCH010000009.1, forward strand.
TATTTCCTTGTTTTTCAACTTTATAGAAAATTATACATTAAAATCTAACTCCTTGCAATATTTACCGGCTTATAAAGTCACATAAGCAATGTATATTTATATATAAGCTGTAATTATATTAAAGATTAGGAGGGGAAATGGTAAAAGTATTTTCTGTAATTATTTGTCTTGTTCTTTCATTACCTGTTTTTTCTTTTGACTTGAGGCACGAAACGCCGGCTTCTCTTTATGAAAAAATTAATCCTGCGATAGTATCGATTGATACTCAGTTAAACAATGGTGTTTCAAGTGGTACCGGCTGTATAATTGACAGTAATGGAACGATTTTGACTAGTGCGCACATTCTGGAAGACGGAAAAGACATTATAGTAACTATGAATAACGGTGAGGATTATAAGGCAAGGATTATAAAAAAATTCGGTGACAAAAAGGATATAGCTATTATTAAAATAACTGCACCTTATCAGCTAAAAACCGTTAAACTTGGAGACTCAGAGAAAATAAGGGTCGGTGATTCTGTTATAGCGATAGGAAATCCATTCGGCTTTAATGGTACTTTGACCAAAGGGATAATATCAAGGATTGATTATTCCAAAAATAGAATCCAAACAGATGCGGCGATAAATCCAGGTTCTTCCGGCGGGCCTTTGCTAAACACAAAAGGTGAAATTATAGGAATCAATCAAGCAATATATAATCCTGATAATAACATCTCAAATATCGGCATTGGATTTGCGACTCCTGTTAATTTAATTAAAGAATATCTTGAAGAATAATCCAACAATGAATCCCCCATATTAATTTACCCCAGTTTGATTGGCCCCAGTTTGATTTACCCCTAAAAATTGTTATAATAAAACTATGGATGGATTCAATGTCGGAAAAATTTTAGCAGGGCTTATGCACCCCAAGTTATATTTAAGAAAGGTAAAGCCCGAAGGCAATACATTCGGCGAAAATAGCTTTAATTCGGCATTTTCTAATGCGCGTCCGAATCTTAGTTCTCAAAATGTATTAAATACTACATTACTTGCAAATCAGCTTCAAATGAATCAACTCGCAAGTATGGATAGATCAGTTTATATAAAAAATCTTTTGGGGCTTCCGCCTACATTGGGTGCAATATTATTATCCGCACAAGGAAATACTCCTCTTGCTCCTGCAAATACACTTCTGTTTAATAATCTAAATGAGGACACTCTAAAAAATCAAAAAGCTATCGCACAAATTTTTAACGATACAGAAGAATTAACACCGGATAAAATTCAAAAGCAAATATTGCAGCAGAATATTCAGCAAGCGTCTGCTCCAAAGGACACAGTCGGACTTATGTTTAGCGGTATGATTCATCTTCCTGCAATATCAGATATGATATTAAAAAACAGCAAACAAGCCGTTGCAGGTTTAATCATTGCTATGGCATCTGCTTCAAAGAATGGTATGACTAACGAACAAATAAGCCAAACATTAAGTATTATTAATTCTTGTGTTGCAATGGCAGAGTCGGGGAATCCTGCTCAAACTTTGAAAAGCCTAATGTTATTATATTTGCCTTGGCTTCCGCTGAATGAAGGTGTAGGCTTCGATTTAGAAGTTGAAACAGATAACGGAGAAAATGAATCTAACGATTCAAGATTGACTGTCCTAATTCAAACAAAAAATTTTGGCAATGTTAAAGGTATTTTCACATTAACGACTTCAAATTCAGTAGATGTTTTAATTACTTGTTCGGAAGATTTTCCAAAGACTCTTTTGCAAAAAAGTTTAATGGAAGAAGGTTCATCGCATGCTATGTCACTTTCAATAGATGTTGAAGCTGTTGAACCGAAGAAAATTGAACAACTCGAAAAACAGGAAGCAAAAGTTAATTTATCCGCTACCAATGAGATGAATCCGTATTTGCTTTTGATGGCTCATGCTTTTATCCGCCATACAATAACAATTGATTCTAATGCAGTAATTGAAAGTTATTAATCATCGTGTTGAATTGTACCTGAGCTTGTTGGAAGTTTTTTACTTATTTGCTCTGCCATCATAAGAGCTTTTTCAGCAAATAGTATCGGATACTTATCTAAATCCCCTTGAACTGAAACGGTTAAATTTTTGTAAAGCATATCTGCAGATACACCTTGCGATGCTAAATCCTCAATAGCATTAATAAGCATAGTATACAACTTATCCAAATTCAGCGTACGGATATCTTTTTCGTTTGTTACCGGTACTATTCCCCAATTTATTATTCCGCCGTTAGATAAAAATTTTTGTATACTGTTTGCTAAAATATTCAAATTGTTTGAATTATTATAAGCATCTATTGATATTATATCAACCATATTTGTGTCAAATACTAACTGCCAATTACATTTTTCAAATGATTGAACACCTATAACAGCATCTTCTTTCTTTAAACGTTCAAATACTTTTTTAAATAATAGAGATACGGTATCATTTGTAATATTTTCATTGGTTCTTTTAAGTGTACCGAATTTATATAACAAATTTTCATTAAACATTATAATAGGTTTAGTTTTAGGAGAAATAGATTTTACATAGTAAATAAACCAAAGTGCTTTTAATGTAACAGAAAGAGTAATAAATTTTCTGTATGTTTTGTCAACTAATATTGAACTTGCACTTCTATTGAATATCATATTAGCAAATGAAAAAGGTCCTATTAGTCCAAAATATGCATATTCAGGTTCGAATTTCTCAAGCATAGCCTCAAAAATTTCTAGAAATTGAGAATCTTGGGCAAAAGGCTCAAAATCAGATAATTTATTTGAATTTAACAGTTTTTCATATGGTACTAAATCTCTGTTTATGGCATCGGCTAAGCCTTCTGTAAAAATTAATTTTCCATCTTTCTCAGACAGGAATGGTAATTTACTAAAAGTTCTGTTTTTAATACTATCATTATTTATTAACGATAACTCCGGAATAAAAGGAAGTTTTTCAAATAACCTAAGCATCATTTTTTTGCAAGGTTGAATATTATCGTACGGTAAACTACCTGCCGGCATATTTCTAAAATTAAGTTTCATGAAAGCTCCCGATTTAAACTTATACTAAAAAGACGCAAGCCAAAAATTTAGCTTAGCGTCTTTTTAACACCATTATATTTTATTTACGCATCAGCTTCTTCTGTTGTTTCTTCAATTGATTCTTTAACGACTTCTGAAGCAGTTACAACAATTTTTAATTCAGTTTTAACTTTTGAAGTTAATTTAATAAGCATTATATATTCACCAATCTTATTGATAGGTGAGTTAAGTGAAACAGTTTTTCTGTCAACTTCAATTCCTGATTTTTCTTTCAATTCTTCACAAAGTTTCTTTGTAGTAATTGTACCAAATAATTTTCCGCTTTCACCTGCTTTAGCTGATAATTCGATAGAACCTAATTTTTCAATTTGTTCAGCTTTTGCTAAAGCTTCTTGGTGTAATTTTTCTTGTTTAGCTTGTAATCTTGCCAAGTTTTGTTCTCTGTTCTTTAATGCACCTTCAGTAGCTGCTTCAGCATAATTCTTAGGAATAAGATAATTTCTTGCATAACCGTCTTTAACGTTTACTAAATCACCGGCTTCGCCAATGTTTTGAACTTCTTTTTTTAATATTACTTGCATTGTCCAATTTCTCCTTTTACTATAATATGGCTAGTATACTAATAATGATACTTAAAACAAAAATAAATGTCGAGGGGGTAAGTATTAAATAATTATTTAATGTAAATTTTTGTAATAATTTAGCAATTTTTTTATGAAAAATGTTTTTAATATATTAGGTGAAGATGTATGTCAAGTGTGTACTATTATAATGGTCAAGAATATAAGCAAAGAGCCCAGTTAAGCCAGACAGAAGGCTTTGTTTTGGCTTCGCTTGTATCAAGTGCTATATTATCTCCTTTACCATATTTAGGGAAAAGTTTTACCAAGCAAATTAACAAAGAAATTCCTAACAATCATCTTTATAAAGATTGTTTTGAAAGAGCTTTTGATATATCAGGACTTAAATCTAAGGGAGTAGAAGTTATTGAAGCTCAGAGTGCAAACGTTCCTATGATGTACAAATTAGGACAGAATGCTTGTTTTGACCCAATTACGAATAAAGTAGTGTTAAATACTGACAAAATATCAGCTGCCGGATTTCACGAACTTGGACATGCGCTTAATGCCCTAAAAAGTAAATATGGAGTTAAATATTTGGCAAAGTTAAGGGCCCCGGGGTATATACTGGCAGGTTTAATGGAATATTTTGCAATATTTTCAAGAACTAAGCCAAAAGGTGCACCAAGAAGTTTTACTGATGTTATTGAAGATAATTGCGGGAAAATCGCATTTCTTGCTATGATGCCAACAGTGCTTGAAGAAGGGATTGCAAGTTGGCGCGGAATTAAGCTCGCTAAAAAAGCAGGTGCTTCAAAGGAATTGCTAAATGGCATGAAAAAAATATATTTGAAAGCTCATACTACTTATACAGGAAGAGCTGTTTTAGGCGGTTTAGCAGTATTTGCCTCAAGAAAGATTATGGATTTATTTACAAGACCAAAACCTGTTGACTAGTTATCATCAGAGATGATTTTCTTAATTTCTTTGTTTTGATTATCAAATATTGTAATTTCTTCTCTCGTCCCGTCTTTATATGTTGAAGTGAAAGTTTCTTTTGGTTTAAGGTCTGATGTATAAATGGTTTCTTTTGTTTTTAATCCGTCAGTATAGTCGCTGAATACAGAACCGCTTATTGCAGGCTTATCAGAATTGTAATATGTGAAACGTTTTACGTCTTCACCGTCATAAGTGACAGATACATTAATCTTTGTATTTCCGTCTTTATCATAAATCAAATGTTCGATTCTCAAATCCGTATTATTTTGAAGAGTTTCTTTCCTTAGCGAAATTACTCTGTTATTCCCGTCTTTCATTTCGTATTTAATTTGTTCATTAGGTTCGTAATTCCATACTTCTGTAAACTCTATATCGCCGTCTTTATTATATTTTGTGTGTCTGACAGGTTGATGAGTTTCCGGGTCATAGTCCCAGATGTCGTTGTCAGAATCAACAATTCTGTCATTATAACCTAGTGTGGTTCTTGTTTGATGACCGTTATCAATTGATATTTCTGTGAAATCAATCCCATGACGAATGTTAGCAGGATTATCAGATATAATAAATAATTTATGATGATATTTTTGAACCATAAAAATATTATTGTTTTCAGCAATTTTTGCCGTATTATTTTGAATATTTTCGGGTAAATCCGCCAAAATTGATATTGTAGACAATGGTATTGATGATGACGAGAAGTCAGTGTATAAATTTGCTTTTTGAATAAACTTATCTTGTATATTGTTTGTTTTTACGTCTTTATCCGATGTTTTTTTATTCACATTGATTGTTGATTTATCGCCTTTATGTTTTAGTGTTTCTTTTTGTTTAGTTATAGTTGATTTGTCTGTTAGAGATTCATTTTCATTGTCAGAATTCTTATTTACTAAACAGTAAATACCTAATGATAATACACAAGCCATTAGGATTAATGCAAATGTTTTTTTCTTTTTCATACCGTCTACCCCGCTTAATTATACTTAATATTATAATCATTGTTTACCTTTTTATCAATCTTTTTGTGATAGAATTTTTCTATGGATATTATTAAAAATCTGCAGGGTAAAATTATTGTTTCGGTACAGGCTATGCCTAATGAACCGTTGTATAGAGAAGAATGTATGAAAGCTCTTATGGAATCTGTTGTTAATGGAGGAGCAGGAGCGCTAAGAGTGGCGGGTGCAAGAGATGTAAAAAATGCTAAAAGTTTTGGGCTTCCTGTTATAGGTCTTACAAAGCCGAATATACTTCCTGAAAATTGGAGAGAAGTTGTTTATATTACTCCCTCACTTAAAGAGGTTATGGAGCTTATTGATGCTGGTGCTGATATCATAGCATTTGATGGTACATCAAGACATCGCCCAGGAAATTGTAAGTTAGAAGAGATTATAAATGAAATCCATAAGTCCGGCAGATTGGCTATGGCTGATATATCAACTGCTAATGAAGGCATGAATTGTGCGAAACTCGGGGCTGATATTATATCTACAACACTTGCTGGCTATACGGTTGAATCAGGAGAGCCTGATGAAGGACCGGACTTTAAATTGCTGGATAAGCTGTTTCATACTGTTGATAAACCAATTATACTTGAAGGTAGAATATGGGAGCCTGAGGATGTTAAAAAAGCATTTAAACTTGGTGCTTACTGTGTTGTAATTGGCTCCGCAATAACAAGACCTCAGCTTATTACTAAACGTTTTGTAGAATACGATAAATAGGAAATATTATGAAAAAGGCATTAGCATTCGATATAGGCGGAACAAAAATTTATAGTACTATAATTGATGAAACTGGTGAAATTGTTTCTGAAATTGAAAAGTTTTCGACGCCTAAGACACTTAAATCCATAACTGATTTATTAAAAGAGCAAATATCCAAATACGAGTCAAAAGTTGATGTAATTGCTATTGCTACTGCAGGAGCAGTGAATAATTCTAATTCTGCTGTAATAGGTTCTACCGGTAATTTAGTAAGTGGGTATAATACAATAAATTTTAAGAGTTTAAGCACTAAAAAAGTGTTTTTGGAAAATGATGCAAATTCTGCAGCATGGGCGGAATATAAAATTGGCGCTTCAAAAGGTTCATCAGTATCAGTAATGCTTACTCTCGGTACAGGGGTCGGCGGCGGAATAATAATAAATGATAAACTGCTTAAAGGTAAATCAGGTGCAGCAGGCGAAATGCATTTTAAAATGTATCCTGATAAAAGGAGAAAATGTACGTGTGGAAGTTGGGATTGTTTTGAGATATATGCTTCTGGCACTGCACTTAAGCTAGACGCTGAAGAAATGCTCAATAATAAAAACGTAACAACCTATGATGTTATTGATGGTGTTAAGCAAGGTAACGAAAAAATGATTAATATATTGAACAAATGGCAAAATGATATTATTATAGGTATCAAAGGATTAGTTAATATATTTGACCCAGATTGTGTTGTACTTTCTGGTTCTATGGCAGAATTTGTTGATATTAAAGCTATGGAAAAAGAGGTAAATTCTGATATTGTAACCTCTCCAACTGCAATCAAATTGGCAGAAGCCGGCAATTATTCAGGGATGATAGGAGTATCACTTTTAGCGCTATTATAAGGAAATGTAAATGGGAAAAGCAAAACGCAGAAGTCTAAAAAACGGAATTAATGACAGATTACCTTATATGACAAGAGAATCTGCTCTATCATCAGTTGTTGAAAATATTGAACATAAAAATGATGTATTGGATACAATTACTCTGTTCGGTTTTAGCGCAGAAGAGATGTTGGAAGCGGGCGCATCTTATGAAGATGTTATTGCATTGGGCGGTTTTGTTAAATAATTTGCAAAAAAAAGCCTGAGTAAAACTCAGGCGGAAAAGGGAAAAGGGATTAAAAAGGGAAATCTTTATCTTACATCTATGAGAATATCTTGAATGTTCTCTCG
>CACZCH010000010.1 GCA_902779645.1 uncultured bacterium
CCAAAATGTAATAAAACTAAGAAAAGAATTGGGATAAGTTTTCACACAAAAATAAAAATATTAAAAGGGACTAGTATAAACTAGTCCCTTTTAATTTACGCCCGGCGCGATTGTCTTGACCTGTTCGCATTAAATGGCAATTCTTGAACAATACTGCGCCTCGCGATAAACGCCACCGCTTGCACTTGCGTCGAAAACCTACATTTTCGCCGACGCGTGCTGCGACTCTCCCTTCAGTCGTGGCTCTGCTCGGCTTGTCGAACGCGCAAATGCGGTTCTCAACGCTGACAAACATAAAATTAGAGGAGATAGGATTAACCTATCTCCTCTAATTTACGCCCGGCGCGATTCGAACGCGCGACCCTCTGCTTAGAAGGCAGATGCTCTATCCAGCTGAGCTACGGACGCCTACATATCTAAAATAACACATAAAGATTAAAATGCAAGATATAAAAGCTATCTTTATCAGAAAAGCTTTATAAAATACTTTTCCTGAAATATTCTATCCATTGTATTAAATCCGTTATCTCATAGGGCTTTGGTAAATATAAATCCACTCCTGCATCAAGCACTGACGCTTTATCATGAACTGACGACGTTACTATTATTCTTGAATTTACAAAATTCGGATTGTTTTTAATCCGTTTACAAAAATCCAATTCCTCCAAATTATCACCGCTGTCAATTATTAAAATTGCAGGCTGATTTGAACTATCAGGCTCTAATTCTTCTTCAACATCATATCCCTGAAGCTCCAATGTCGTTCTCAAAAGCAATGACAATGCTTCATCCGATTCTTTTATATATATGTGGTTTAATATTGAATTCCCTGTATCATTCTTTGACCCCATTAAACGAACTCTGTCCATTACATAATTTGAACCGCTCGGAGTTTTTGCAGTTTTTTTGATTGAATAAAGACGTTCAATCAATCCCTCTAACGAATTTATATGCTCATAATTCCCCAAAATTCCTCCGATTTGGACTGAAACAAAATTCGCTCTCATACCGGCAAATCTGTCACTTTTAAGAAGCATATAACCGCGTCTTGCATCCTGCTCTGAGTAAAACTTCGGTACAACCGTATCAAATGCAAATGTCAAAAATGCTGATATTTTTTCCGCCTTATAAACACTTGTGATTATTATAAAATTAGTTTCATTTAACTGCCCTAAAAAATCATCCGGTTCTAATGCCGATTTTGTAATAGCAACAAATGTCTGAATGAGCTTATCTGACGCAATATCAGAATAAACGGTTTTGTAACTCTCCAGATTATCAATCCCTATTATCAAAACAGCCTGTTTTTTTTCTGAATTAAGAACCCGTTTTAAACTTTTTTCTACAATCTTTTTATTCGGCAAAAGAGTTTTTGTATCCAAATTCAGTTCTATATCACGTCTTAAATGCGCACGGATTCTAGTTTTAAACTCTTCTATCTTAACAGGTTCGCTCAAAAAATCATCCGCCCCGCTATCAAGTACAAGAATTCTGTCATTTGAATCTGCTGACTTTGAAAGCGCAATTATTATCGGACGAGTATTACAAGTAAGCGAGCGAATCTTTGCGCAAAAATCATTCAAAGAATCATCAATGCTGTCTGAAACCAATATTAAATCAGGTTCAAGTGTTTGTATATTATGGATGGCCTCCTTGAGATTATTTGATATCGTAACTGAAGTATCAGAATCTTCCAAATTCTTTTTGTATTTAGCAGGAAGTTCTTTTCTTTTGTCTATAATCAAGATTTTTGAGAGCATTTAAGCACCTCCTCTTCATTATAGACAGGAAAAGATACTATAAAAATTGTCCCTTTGTCTTGCTCGCTTTCAAAAGTAATTTTTCCGTCCATCTTTTCTACAAGTTGTTTAGTAATATATAAGCCCAATCCGTTACCTTGAGTTTTGCTAGTAAGATGATTTTCTATACGGCTGAATTTCTTAAACAGCTTTTCTCTATCCTCAGCTCTTATACCGACTCCTTCATCTTTAACTTTTATTATAACCTCCTCTCCTTTTGTTTCGGTTGATATAAGAACAGTTGAACCCTCTTGTGAATACTTGCACCCGTTATCAATAAGATTTGTCATAATCTGCTGCAATTTATCATCATCCAATCTTACAGGAGGTAAATCTTTTTGAGGAGCAAATATAATCTTATGTTTTTTATACTGTTCTTGGAACATTGGTATAATACTTTTTATAGAAGCATTTACAAAGACTTTTTTCATAACAAGACTTCCCGCATTAGCCCTTGATAGAGTTAAGATATTTTCCACAAGGTTAATAAGCCTTCCCGATTGTTCCTCGATAATTTTGATAAACTTTTTTTTGTTCTCGTCATCAATTCTGTCCCAAGAAGACAGCAAAGTTTGAGAAAACCCCCGAATGCTTGTCAAGGGGGTTCTCATCTCATGTGATACTGTTGATATAAATTCATCTTGTATAGAATTTTTCATCTATTCCTCTGTCATAAATTCTTTTTTTGCTTCTTCTATTGCATCGGTTAAAATGTCCAATTGGTCAGGCGCAAATGTTACACCTTTTTTGGTAGGAAGCCAAGTCGCACCGTCATCTGTTGTATAAAAAATTCTTAAATTAAAATAAGATTTTCCTCTGTATTCTGAAATTGATATTTGTAATTGTTCTGTATCACTTCTTTGAATACTAGCCAATAATTTTGATTCTGCCATTTTTCTCTCCTTTATCATTATTACAATTTACTCTAAAATTATATCATAGGGGTAAATTTATAATACAATATTTAGTCCTATATTACAAAATGTTAAATTTTCACATTATATTTAGCCTCAATTTGCCCTATGCGTTAATTTAGAGTATCATAAGGTTATGAATATGGGGAAGATTGTTGTAGTCGATGATGAAAAGATTGTAACCTCCGCTTTTAAGACTCTGCTTAAAGTGGAAGGATTTAGTGACGCTCATTTCTTTAACTCGCCTAAAGAAGCGCTGGAATTCTTAAAAGTAAATCAGCCGGATATTATTATTTCCGACTTTATGATGCCTGAAATGAACGGACTAGAGTTCTTAACAGAGACTAAAAAGCTCTACCCTGAAGTCAGTAAAATACTTCTCACAGGTTATGCAGACAAAGAAAATGCAATAAAAGCAATTAATGAAGTAGGTTTGTACAGATACATAGAAAAGCCTTGGGATAACGATGATTTGATATTAAATATCAAAAACGGCATAGAAAGAAGTTATCTCTTATCAGAATTAAGACAAAAAATCACCGAATTGGAATGCGCAAAAAAGGAACTCGAAAAATATTCTCACAACTTAGAAGAACTTGTTGCAGAGCGTACCGCAGACCTTAAACAATCTAACGCAAAGCTTGAAGGAATCGTTAACTACTGTGCTGACGGTATCATAATTCTAAACGAGGACGGCATAATAGAGCAGGTTAACCCCGCTTGCGAAACTATGATTGGACATGTGACGAACAAAATAGTTAACTCTTCTATTGATGATTTCTTATTCGGCAGAAAGACTTGCATCTCAAAAGAATTGCACAAATTGGATGAAAGTGAACTTTTGCTTAGAGATTTTTGTATAAAAAATCCGTTTACGAATTCTGAAATCCCTGTTGAAGTAAGTTTTGCAAGAATCAATCCTGATGACGAGTACAAGCGTTTTGTCGGAGTCATTAGAGATGTAACGGAGCAAAAGAAAGCAGACAAGCTTAGAGACGATTTTATAGCGACTCTGACTCACGATTTGAGAACTCCGCTTCTTGCTGCAATTCAAACTCTTAAATTTTTCTTAGACGGAGCTTTGGGAGAAATATCTGATAAGCAAAAGCTCTTGCTCTCAACAATGTATAAAAGTAACGAAGATTTGCTCGGTTTGGTTAATGCGCTGTTGGAAGTCTACAAATACGATGCCGATAAATTAGAGCTTACTAAAACAGACTTCAATATTTATAATCTTGTCAAACAAGTATATGACGAGCTGTTACCGCTTGCACAATCAAAGAACATTGAATTCTTGATTGATACCGAGATTAATGATACAGATATTAACGCAGACAGAAGCGAATTGAGACGTGTAATTTGTAACTTGTGCGGGAATGCAATCAATTACACTCAAGAAGGCGGGAAAGTTAAGATTACTCTAAAAACAGAAGGTAATGATTTGATATTTTCGGTAGCTGATAACGGTTCCGGCATACCGCAAGAGGATATCCCAAATATGTTCCAAAGATTTTCTCAAGGGACAAGTAAAAAGCGTTCAACCGGCACAGGACTCGGTTTATATCTTTCAAGACAAATTATCGAATCCCACGGAGGAAAAATTTGGCTTGAAAGTGTCTTAAATAAAGGAAGTGAATTTTCATTCCTGCTGACAGATGTTGTTAAAGAAAAAGCGGTTGCGAAATAAAAATAAATTTCACACACCCTCGCCCTGCGGGAGAGGGAAGGGTGAGGGGGTTAATGATGATAAACGTATTATTAGTAGAAGACCACGAATTATATAGAATGGGACTTTCAATGCTTTTAGATAAAGCCGAAGGTATTAATCTGTTATCTGAAGCAGCCGACGGAATTGAAGGAATAAAAAAAGCGAGAGAACTTTCTCCTGATGTTATTCTTATGGATATAGGGCTTCCGAATATTGACGGAATTGAGGCTACACAAAGAATTAAAGATTTTAACCCTGATGTTAAAATTCTTATATTCACGTCTCGTGACAGCGAAAATGATGTGTTTGAATCATTTAAAGCAGGTGCTGACGGTTATATTATGAAGGGTGCTACTCCTGAACAGACAATTTCTGCAATAAAATCCGTTTATGAAGGTATAGGTTGGATTGACCCAAGTATCGCGAAAATGGTATTTTCTAACCTTCAAAAACCATCCCCGCAAATTGTTTCAGAACCTGAACCCGCAAAAGCAGGAAGAAAAAATGCTTACGGTTTAACAGAAAGAGAATTAGACGTACTAGAAGCTATGGTTGAAGGACTTACTAACCCACAAATTGCAGAAAAACTCGTTATAACAAGAGCTACCGCAAAAGCACACGTACACAGCATCTTGCAGAAACTATGTGTTACAACAAGAACCCAAGCAACAGTCACTGCACTAAATGAAGGGCTTGTATAATGTTTGAAGCCGTTGCAGGAATGTATATGGCTGCGAAGCTTCAATGCATGCAAATGAAAGCCAATATTACCAGAAAACACGATCAAGAAATTTCTGAAACTATATACAAAAACAAAGTTGATAAAAAAGATACTAAAGAAATCTTTGAAAAAAGTCGTATGCCTGAATCTGGCTATATGACCGTAGAGGAATACGAAGCAAAATCAAGCCCTCTTACAAAAAAAGAAATCAGTGCAAAAATTCTTGATAAACCCGATTTTCCGGAAGATAAAAGATACGTCTATCTTCCTCAGCATGAGTTCAAACTTGTAAAATACAATGACCCTGTGGGAAGTCCTGAGCTTTCGCTGCCGCGCAAATTACAATTTGACAGACAAATAAATGCCCAAGGAATTGTATCGGGAGATTATACAAAACTCATTTATCCTGCAGTATATTATTACGCAGAAGCCGACTGTGTAAGCTGTGATTTATACCAAATCAATCTTGATTCAAGTTTAAATAGTACAGATAGAGTCAAAAAGGCAAATATCGTAAACAAAGAGCCTAAGCCAATTCTTTCAACAAGCAAAGAAGTGGATAACAAGTTTATGTTCAGAACCCTTACTCCGATTGATTTTTCTTCTGATAACACAAAACTTGCCATCAAAGAAAAAATCGGATATAAACACGACGGCATTTGGAAAACCGATTTGTGGGTATACGACTTTACAAAAAAAGAAGCTAAAAAATTAACGTTAATAAGAGAAGCAATTGCTCATTACTGGCAATACGAAAAACAGGCAAACTTAGATAATTACAGATGGGATATTTACCCTCTGGGATTTGACGCAAACAATGACGATAGAATTATTGTCCGAGCTCTCGCTTTTACGGGTGAAACACCAACGTCGTTAGGGATTTGGAGTATAGATGTTAATAACAAAAGAGCAAAACTTGAAGCCGAAAAAGACGCAAGTATGCCAATTTCTGTTGTTGGATACAAACTTGCAGAAGAGAAAGAGGTTAAACCAATATCTCAATTAAAATTTGATGCAAAACTCGCAAAAAATGAATTAAAGCAAAAAAATAAAAAAGAAAAAACTGAAGCAAGAGAAAAATCGGCAAAAGAATTGTATGAATACAGAAAAAAAGTTCACCAAATGGATGTGGAAACCTTAATGAAAGTACGCGAACTCAAAAAAGGAATCAAATCTAATAACATTAGACCAAAAGACGGTGTAACTGATAATTTAAGCACAAACTGATAAGGAGAATTAATATGAAGAGAACTTTAATTGCAATAACGGTATTATCATTGTTAACAGGCAGTATGATGGCAACTCAAGCCGGAACACAAGGAAATGAAAAAGAAAGAGGTACAATTTCTATATCAACTTCCGCTGAAACAGAAGTTGCACCGGATACAGCGGAATTATCTTTTGCTATAAAAACTACCGATAATAAATCAATGCAAAAAGCATCTCTTATGAACAAAGATATCTCTGAAAAAATTTATAACCTGTTAAATGAAATGATTAATAAATCAAACGGAGATTTCATTAAAACTTCTAATTATCATGCTTCACCTGTCTACATATACAAAGATAAGAAACAGGTTTTGGATAAATACGAGGTCTCAAACAGAGTAACAGTTCACACAAAATCTCTTGACAAATTAGGCTCTATGATTGATAAAGCAACAGAAGCAGGAGCAACAAACATTGATTCTTTAAACTTTTCTGTTTCTAATTACGAATCACAATGCAATTCTCTAATAGAAAGTGCAACTAAAAAGGCTAACGCAAGAGCATCAATTGCAGCAAAAAGCGCGGGTACAGCATTGGACGGGATTCAATCAATGAACATAAGCTGCAGTGAAAACAAAAATTACTCAACACCGAGATTTTATATGGCAAAATCGATGGCTCTCGGTGCTTCAAACGATTCAGCAGAAGCTCAGCCTGCAACATCTATTTCAAGCGGTGTAATTAAAGTTTATTCAAACGTAAACGCAACATTCTTTGTAAAATAAAATGTACGTCATTCTGAGGCAGCAACAATTTTAGCCGAAGAATCTCATACGTTTATTTTACCTGTTCTATACATTTACCCCTACCCACTTGAAAAGGTTGAAAAATAGTTTATAATGATAGTGTGAAGGTAAATGTAGTCACAAAAAAGGGATTATACAAAACCGAAAGAGGTTAATTATTATGCTAAGATTAATTTTTGCTATATATGATTATTTATTAAAAAAACCTTGTCCTGTAAGGATTATTATTAAGTAACAATTTATTTTCCCAGCGCGTTTTTACCTCTAAGCTCTCTATGGAAAGTTATAGCAAATCTGTGAGCTTCGTCTCTTATGCGCTGAATCAGGTAGAGTGCATTAGAATCCCGCGGGAGTAAAATTGATTTTGATTTTTTAGGAAGAAACACTTCTTCTTCCCTTTTTGCAAGCGAAATAAAATCAATACCGCCTTCTCCGATTTTTACTCCCAAACTTTCTACAATTTGCATAACGCTTGAGAGTTGTCCTTTCCCGCCGTCAATAATAATCAAATCCGGTTTTTCCCACTTTGGTTCTCCGAGCCGTTTCAATCTTCTTGTAAGCACCTCTTTCATTGAAAGAAAGTCATCAGGTTTACCTTCCGTCAAGCGTATTTTAAACTTCCTGTATGCAGTCTTTTTCGGAAGTCCGTTTTGGAACACTACCATCGAAGCAACAGTATTTGTACCTTGGATATGAGAAATATCATAGCATTCGATTCTGTTTGGAAAGTTTGCCAGATGAAGTTTTTCCGCAAGGTATGAACCCACTTCATTAAAATCATCTCTTATCTCCGCCATTTTTTTAAGTTTAGCGTTTTCTAAAGTATTTACTGCATTTTTCACAGCAAGCTCATATAATTCACCATATTTTCCACGCCCGTTGCCATAATTTATACTAACCTTTTTCCCGGAAATAACTTTTAACCAGTCCTGAAAAAGTTCCTTATTTCCGACTTCTTCAAGGTCTTTTGATACGATTTTATCAGGGAATTCAAGTTTGAGGTTAGAATAATAATCGGTAAAGAAGGTTTCGAGGTATTCCGTTTTATCAATATTGTCAGCAAAATAAGTGAAGTCCTTTTTGTCTATCAAACGGCCTTCTCTAATCATCATAATCACAACAACAAAAATACCCTCATCATATATGCAGGCTAAAATATCCTCATTAAGCTTTGTATTTTCATACACAACTTTTTGACGTTCAAGAGTTTTAACAAGGTCATTGTAGCTGTCTCTCATTTTTGCGGCTTTTTCAAACTGCTCGCTCTCAGCATATTTAATCATTTGAGCTTGTATTTCTTTAAGAAGCTCTGTTTGTTTCCCGCTTAGGAACAATTCAACCTGATTGATAAGTTTTTGATATTCTTCGGGTGTAACTTTGCCTTGACAGGGGGCAAGACATTTTCCTATGTGATAATACAAACAAGGGCGGTTAGAAAACTTTGGCTGTTTGCATTGTTTTAGGGGGAATATTTTTTTCAAAAAATCCAGCGTTGCATACATTGCACCGGCATCAGTGTAAGGACCGTAAAACCTGCCTTTATCAGGATTCAAATTTTTCTTTCTCACAACCTGAATTCGGGGAAAATCCTCATCCGTAATCAAAAAATACGGATATTTTTTGTCGTCTTTTAAAAGAATATTATACTTGGGTTTATGCTTTTTTATCAAATGAGATTCTAAGATAAGCGCCTCTACCTCGGAATCGGTGATTATGTATTCCATACGCTCTATCTGAGATACCAAAACAGTAACCTTAACGCTATCGTGCTGTTTATGAAAATAGCTGTAAACCCTGCGTTTAAGGTTTTTTGCTTTGCCGACATAGATAATTTCATTATCTTTATTGTAATAAAGATAGCAACCCGGCTGATTCGGGACCAATTTAATCGTTTCCAGAAGCTCACTGTTCATAATGATATTATAACAGGGGTTATAATAAAGAGTAAAGATTTACGTCTCTGAATCGCAAATTGGCATATAAATTTTGTAACTATCGGCATTATAAGGGGAACAATCGATCAGGTTTTAACCCGATATATTGTTCTTATTTTGATAAATAAATGGATAAATAATTATTAATTAGCTGGATTCTTCGGCACACAGAGCCTCAGAATGACATGGGCTTGTTTCTTTGGCGTCAGGCCAAATATATTTACCCCCATTTACCCCTATACGACGAATTCTTCTTTAAGATACTCGAGTTTTTCTTCACTGTTAGCTTCAAAATATATTCTCAAAAGCGGTTCAGTTCCGCTTGGGCGAACAAGAATTTTTGTTTTATGCCCAAGCATCATTTTAACACCGTCTTTTGTATCGAATGAGGTAATATTATATTTGCCGATAGTTTTAAAAGTTTGAACTTTTTCTAATATCGGTTGAATCTCATCTAAGTTATCGAGCTTTAAATCAATTCTGTCTGTATAGAACTTTGTTTCCGCAAGTTCATAGAGCTCTTCTTGAAGTTCGCATAATGATTTTCCGCTGTCTGCCATAGCTTCGAGTATTAGCAGGTTAGCAATCAAACCGTCTTTTTCGGGTATATGTCCTTTTATGCTGAGTCCGCCTGATTCTTCGCCGCCTATAATAACGTCATTGGTTCTCATCGCTTCACCTACGTGTTTAAACCCTACCGCGGTTTCAATTACATTTACACCAAGCTTTTCAGCAACAGCATCTATCAAAAGGCTTGAACCGACTGTTTTCACAACGGAGCCTTTGTATCCTTTTTTTATCAAGTATTTTAAAAGAATAGCAATGATCTCGTTGGGGGAAACGTATTCACCTTTTTCATTGACCACTCCGAATCTGTCAGCATCGCCATCATTTGCAACACCTATTGAATTTGGCGTATTTTTAACTTTTGTAATCAAATCTTTTAAAAATCTTGGTTTTGGGTCCGGCATCCCCCCTCCGAATTCAAAATCGTGGTACAGATGGAGAGACTGGAAAGGAATACCTTTATTTTTTAATATCTCATCAAAATACCCGATTGAGGCTGAGAAGAGGCCGTCATAAATTATATGGCTTTTTAAATTTTTAATTTTATCAAAGTCAATCAGAGTTTCGAGGTGCTCATAATATTTACCGCCAAAATCTATTTTGTGGAAAGCACCGTTATCACCGCTCGGAAAACCTTTATCCAAGTTTCTGAGTATCTCATCTGTAATATCGCTTGTAGCAGGCCCTGCGTAATCAGGTATAAACTTCATACCCAAATACTCCGGAGGGTTATGTGAAGCCGTAAACATAATTGCACAGGCATTTCTGAGTTTTGCATTATATGCAAGCACAGGAGTAGGAACTACACGGGATGAAAAGTATACCTGAAATCCTTTTGCTTTAAGTATATTTGCGGTAAATGCAGCATATTCGTCCGCTGATTTTCTCGGGTCATATCCTACAAGGATTGGTTTATCATAGCCGAAGTTATCAGCAACATATTTACCGATTGCCATAGCAACCCGTTCTACATTTTCTCCGTTAAATTCTTCTCCTAAAACAGCTCTCCAGCCGTCTGTACCGAATGTTATGCTCACAATATTCTCCTTACATATACAAAAGGCGGGAATGCATAAAGCTTACCCACCTTTAAAAATCTAATTACAGGGGTAATTTTTTACTTTTTAGCCCCTACCGTTCTCCACTTGATATTCATATAATCTAGTGCAAAAGTTCCAGTTCCGTCAGGATTTTCGGTAAATTGAATCGGAAGTCTGCCTTCTCTTTCACAGACTTTTAATGTCCAAATTTCTTCCCATTCATTACCTTTTTTTGGTTTTGAAACCTCTGTATTAGTTATAGCAACAGTAAAGCAATCTTTAGTAGCAATTCTTAAACCGTATGCTCCGACAGAGAATAAAGTATCCTGCTGTAATTGAGGTGATGCTATTGTTTTACCCGGAAGAGGAACTTCCCCGATAAAATTATAATATGCAAATACGCTTGTTGTTGTAAACAAAGCAAGTGCCAGTAAAAACGCTTTAACCTTGGACATAAAATCTCCTTTCATATTCCTAATCAAATCTGATGTGTTAATAATAACATAAAACCTTTTTTTTTGCACTAGATTAAACTTTGTTAAGCTTTACTTTTGTTACATAGTTTAATCAAAAAATCCATATTGATTTAAACTCTCATATATATTATTATAATTAAAGATTATGCCAAAAGAGAGCTATAAAAAAAAGAAAAAGGAATCATTTTTTACAAAGTTTGTTAATTTTGTATTAACGATAGTTGTTGCCTGCCTTATAGGCTCACAAATGTCCTCTGCCGCTAATCACAACTTAAGAATTGCACAGGTAAGCGACGCTCATTTCTCATCTTATGAGGATAATACCTCTTATAAGATGCTGAAAAACTCAGGCGAACTGCTTGATGACACAATAACCCAGATTAATACCTCCGGCGCTTATGATTTTGTAATGTTTACCGGAGATTTAATTAATAAGCCGAAAGTTTCGGAGCTGGAAGCGTTTACAAAACACGCAAACAAACTTATATACCCTTGGTATGCTGTTGACGGAAACCACGATATCTGTATAGATGGTCCGTTGACAAAAGCAAAATTTTTATCTGTTTTAGGTGACAATAATGAAAGAATGAAACAAAAAAACATATACTACTCTTTTACTCCCAAAAGAGGGTATAGAGTAATATGTTTGGATTCTATTATTGACTATAAAATTACAACAAACGGAAGAATATCAAAAGAGCAGCTGGATTGGCTTAAAGAAGAACTTAAAAAGTACAAAAAGGAAACAATCATTCTCTGTACGCACGTACCTATAACGGAACCCTATTCCAGTTCAAGTCACAAAATGGAAAATGAGTATGAACTAAAAAAAGTTTTAAAAGCCCATACTAACCCTATTATCGTTCTTCAAGGACATTATCACGCAGCAAGACTTATTCAAAATGACAATATGCTGATTATTGCCTGTCCGTCTTTGGTCTCTTATCCAAATGCATTCAGGGTTATCAATATAAATTCAACAAAGAATAAAGTCAAAATTGATGTATTTTTAAAAGAGACCAATTTAAAAGAAGTGCAAACCCATGCAAGAGTAAGGTTAATGGGAACACAGCTTTTGTATGGTGAAGAGTCCGATAGAAATGGAAGTTTTGAGATTAGAAGGGAAGATATATAATGGCTGAATTTAAAATTAAATTTAGAGGTGTAAGAGGAAGTTATCCGGTTGCTGATAAGGATTTTCTAAAGTACGGAGGGAACACTTCGTGCGTGGAAGTAAGAGTCGGCGGTCATTTAATTATACTTGACGCAGGTACCGGATTGATAAGTTTAGGAAACGAACTTATGCAGAACTATATAAAATCCGGCACTACGATAACAGACAGAACACCTGTTAAATGTTCAATATTGTTAAGCCATATTCACCTTGACCATATACAGGGCTTTCCGTTCTTTCGTCCATGTCACTTGGCTTCTACAAGAATGACTCTGTTAGGCGGAGTTAACTACAATGAAACATTGGAACAGGAGCTTGCAAAATTATTGTTTACTAAGTCTTTCCCGCTTGATTTGGGCGATATAGCTTCTGATTTAAAGATTAAAGATTTGAATGAAACAAACTATATAATTTTTAAAGATGGTGAAATGCCGAAAGTTATAAGAGTTAACGACTTAAAAGAAGGCGACTATACAGATGATGACGTTGTAATAACCTGCTATAAATCATACGCACATCCGCAGAACGGAGTTTTCGTGTACAAAATCGCATACAAAGGTAAAACTTTAGTTTATGCAACGGATAAAGAAAGCTACCCCGGAGGAGACAAAAAGCTTGTTAAATTTGCTAAAGGATGCGATTTAATAATTCACGATGCACAGTATTCAACAGAAGATTATTTAAGCATATATGTCCCAAAACAAGGATTTGGCCACTCGACATTTGAAATGGCGCTTGATTGTAAACAGCAAGTTGGTGCAAAAAAACTTGTATTCTTCCATTATGATCCGAGCTACACGGATGAAAAATTGGATTCTTTAGCTGAAGAATACGCATCAGATGATGCAATTTTTGCTAAAGAAGGTTTAGAAATTGACTTATTTGAAGAATAGATTAAAAAACAGTTATGAAAAGATTTATCTGCTTATTTTTATTATTAACAATGTTTTTCTGCTCCGCATACAGAAAGCCTTATAAGTACACGATAGATGCAGGTAAAGACGCATATTTTCATAATAACGTCGGGTTAAACTATCTGCAAGACAGGATATAT
This sequence comes from uncultured bacterium, assembly GCA_902779645.1. Classification (GTDB taxonomy): domain Bacteria; phylum Cyanobacteriota; class Vampirovibrionia; order Gastranaerophilales; family Gastranaerophilaceae; genus CAG-196. The sequence continues at coordinate 13,403 of CACZCH010000010.1, forward strand.
TATGCTGCGATACAGGAATTCAAAATAGCAATTAATTTAAGCCCGAATACTCAGGCGACTGCTGTTTTTAAAGCAAATTTAGGCGAAACCTATATGTACATAGGATATCCTGATATGGCAAGAGTTTGTTTTGAAGATGCATTAAAGGCTTACGGATTAAATTTTAAATATTACCTTAACCTTGCGAAATGTTATACTGAGTTGAATATAGTGCAATCAAAAATAAGTGAATATCAACAATCTGAAAGTATATACGATAAAATTATGCTCGGGCTTCTATATATCCAAAACGGAGAAACTCGAAAAGGGGTTATAATATTGGATGATGTATGTATGAGCGAGCCTGATTTGCTAATTACACCTGCAATTAGGCAGTATATTTCAGAAGTTACAAAAAACATGTAACATTATTTAAAGAAATTTTCCATTGTTTGTATAATTGCTCTATAAAAACCTCCTGATACCTCTTGAAACGGGCTTATTTTCATACAACCTGCTCTTAAAAGATAAAAAGCTTCCTGTTCACTACCGGATGCTTTCTGCAAAGATTTAAACAATCTTTTTATTACCATTGAAATTTTATCATCTTCATTGTTAAATTGTGAACTTGCAATTCTTTTAGTTATATCAGCGAGAAAAGTATAGGTCTTCATGTGGAATTTTTCCACAGCTTTATAATCCTCACTTGACATCATTTTATTTGTATGTTTTTGACTGAATTCTTTTAGTTTATCTCCCCAATAGAGATGCTTGTCTTGAAAATATAAAGCATCATTATATTTTGTTTTATCATAAATATACATAAGAGTTAAAACCTGATTATCACAAGAGTCAAGCGGAATATTTTTCATACAGCAAATTTCTTTAAGTTTGTCTAAATCCGCAGTTCCTTCATTATCTAACTTAGCTGAAATATAAGTAATCATCTTATCGTCAACCGGCGCATTTTGGAGAGAGATAATATTAGAAAAACCTTTAAAGCTGATATTTTGTAATTTTTGAATCTTCATATCAATTATAAAAATCAAACAAAAAAATTTTTGCCATTCAAAAAAAATTATTTTATAATAGCAGTATGAATAAAGAACCGTCATTTGCAGGAAGTTTTTATCCTGAGACACAAGAGGAGTTGTACAAAATACTTGATTCATATAAAGAACCAAGCAGAGATGTATTTAAATCAAAGGCAATAATAGTACCACATGCCGGATACATATATTCAGGACGCTGTGCAATGACAGGATTTCAGAATTTTGAACCGAGTGAAAATATATTTATTTTTGCCCCGTCTCACCACGAAACTTTTACAAATATAGCAATGCCTGAGTACACATACTTTGATACCCCGCTGGGAAGCATTGAAGTTAACAACAGACTCATAAAAGAAATCGCGGAAGAATACCCTTGTATAGTGTCAAACGTACCTTTTGAACAAGAACACGCAATAGAAGTTCAGCTTCCTTTTTTACAGGATATACTTTTCCCGCAGAAACAAAGTGCAATAGATTTTGTTAAAAACCTAAAAAAAATAGGTAAAAAAATACGCATAATCCCGATTTTAGTCGGAAGATGCGATTATCATTTAATATCGGACATAATATCCGAATATTGGGAAAATTCATCATTTATAATATCTTCAGATTTGAGTCACTTTTATACAAAAGAAATGGCTGAACAAATTGATATGTACACGGCCGTCATTATAGAAACGGGTAAAATAGACTGTTTTCAAAATGAGCAAGCATGCGGACTGATTGGTATAAAAGGACTTGTAGATTTTGCCAATAAAAATAATTATTCATTAATCAGAGCGGAATTGTACAATTCTGGTGATGTTACAGGTGAAACGGAAAGAGTCGTAGGATACGGAAGCTGGTTCTTGTACCCAGATAAAAAGAACAGCTTTATAGAAAAGTATTACAAACAGTACATTTTGAATATTACACGCCAAAGTATATTACACGCACTGAACGATAAAGATTTTTACCCTGAGGATGTTCCAAGCGCCATGCTTGAATACGGAGCATCTTTTGTTACATTAAATATCGACGGACAACTGAGAGGTTGTATAGGTTCTATTTATCCCACCAAACCGCTTATTCAGGATTTAATTTATAATTCAAGGAATGCGGCTTTTTGCGACCCGAGGTTTATTCCGCTCACACCAGAAGAATATGATAGAATTGACATTTCGGTTTCAATTCTATCTTCAATAGAAAGAATCAAATTTAAAGATGAAAAAGATTTATTATCGAAAATATACCCGCACGGAATAATTATATCAGAAGGAGATAAACGCGCTGTATACCTTCCGGTGGTTTGGGAACAGCTTCCTGATAGAGAAGTATTTCTGAATTCACTAAAAGAGAAAGCCGGACTTCCGCCTACATACTTCTCAAGGACTTTTGAAGCATACAAATTTTCTACAACCTATATTAAAGAAAAGGAAGAAGAATATAGAAAATTATAGAAAAATCAAGTTTATTTTTTTTACAAATGCGCAGAAAGGAATCATTCTAAATTTTAATGTAATAAATAGAGACACAAAAGTTTTGCGTCTCTATTCATAACTTTATTATTCCTGTTTTTGTAGTGTCCATTGGAGTCCGAAAATTTGTTTTTCATTCTGTATTCCGGCAACACCGATATAATTTTCTCGCTGCAATAGAATAACTTTTACGTTATTAGGATAATCAAGAATTTTCTTTTCACCTTCAAAAGTTCCAAAGATTCTATCCACATATTCACGGACTTCATCATATTCATTCATTATATTAAGCCTTTGTAAATCAACCAAGACTCTATCATCACAAGAATGCTGAATATTGCCTGCTGCATAAGAATACATACTGTATTGATTAAATTGCATAACACGCTCCATTAAATAATAATCAACTTTTTAATAACAGCGGTAAATTAACATTTACCGCTGCATAATAATCATACTCTATTCTATTAACACACCACCACGGTAAATGCGACCATTATGACCATAATAAGTATCAGGATCTTCCATTGATTGATACTGAGCCTCCGCATCAGAATTACAATCTATGTAAGCAAGACCATTTGGTCCTTGCTTCGGGTTTAGATCACCTACATTTACAACAAGTTTTTCTACTTTAGTTTGAGCAACCTTTGGTTTAGCATTTGAAACTTGTACTTTACCTGCATTGCCTAGTCTTCCCAGACCGAATTTTGGATTGATTTGTACCATAGAAATTACTCCTTTCTTTTTTACATTGTCTATAGTGTTTTCAGATTTTATATTTTTAGAGAACATATCATCCTTTATGAAATTACTATCGGCATATTTTAAAAAAACTTTAATAACATTGTTACCATTCATGCAATATTAACCCTTCGTATCTATTATTGCGACAGGGTTTGAACCAATTGTAAAGATTTTTTCAAAATCGTTACAATATTAATTTTTGTTACAAAAAAAGAAAGTTTTTCTCTCCAAAGAAAGGAATTGCTTGTTTATTCTGCTAACCTAATAACTTAATAAACATTCACTTTTTACCCCCCCCTATTATTTACCCCTATTATTTACCCCTGTTATTTACCCCTGTTTTTGTTATAATTTTCTTAGGGGATATACGAGGACTGCCCCTAAAGGAGAAATTATGCAAGAATTATTGAAAAAGAGTGCAATAGAGCAATTTAAAAGTATTAAAAATAAATCAGTATCGGCTGTTGAATTAACAAAGGCTTCTTTAGACAGGATTAAAACCATTGATGAGAAACTGGGAGCTTTTAATTCTTTAACAGAAGAAACAGCATTAGATACGGCAAAAAAAGTTGATGAGAGAGTAGCAAAAGGTGAAGAATTACCGTTACTGGCAGGTGTACCTTTAGCATTAAAAGATAACATGAACCTAATCGGTTCAAAAACTACTGCTTCAAGTAAGATATTAGAGAACTTTGTATCTCCGTATAATGCAACTGCAACACAGAAACTTTTGGACAATTTAATCCCGATTGTAGGTAAGGCTAACTTAGACGAATTTGCAATGGGTTCTTCTAACGAAAACTCCGCATTTAAAAAAGTTCATAACCCTTGGAATTTAAGCAAAGTTCCGGGAGGTTCATCAGGCGGTTCAGCGGCTTCTGTTGCATCTTGCGAAGCAGCTTTGGCTCTTGGTTCAGATACAGGCGGAAGCATTCGTTTACCTGCAAGCTTCTGCGGTATTGTAGGTATGAAACCTACTTACGGTATAGTTTCAAGATACGGTTTGATTGCATTCGCGTCATCTTTAGACCAAATCGGACCTTTTGCAAGAACAGTTGAGGATGCTGCGGCATTATTAGAAGTTATATCAGGTTATGATTATCACGATTCAACTTCACTAAATCTTCCTGTTGAAAATTACAGAAAATCTTTGAATAACGATATAAAAGGACTAAAAGTAGGTGTTGTAAAAGAACTTATCGGAGAAGGCTTAGCAGAGGATGTTTCAAAAGCTATTCAGAACGCTATTGATACATATAAAGCTTTGGGCGCAGAGGTTGTAGAAATCTCTCTTCCTAATATAAAGCATTCAATCGGTATTTACTATATTTTGGCAACCGCTGAATGCAGTTCTAACCTTGCAAGATTCGATGGTGTAAGATACGGACACAGAACCGATGACGCTAAAAACTTGTTAGAATTGTACTGTAAATCACGAGCAGAAGGATTCGGACCTGAAGTAAAACGTAGAATAATGCTTGGGACTTATGCTTTGAGTTCAGGATACTATGATGCTTATTATAAAAAGGCTCTTCAAATGAGAAGAGTTGTTCATGAAGACTTCTTGAAAGCATTCAAAGAAGTTGATGTATTAATAGCTCCAACTTGTCCGAATACGGCATTTGACTTGGGTTCAAAGACTGAAGATCCGCTTGCAATGTATTTAACGGATATAGCAACTATCGGAGCTAACTTATCAGGCATTCCTGCGATATCGGTTCCTGCAGGTTTTGACAAAGATGGCATGCCTATCGGTTTGCAAATTATGGCTCCTCAGCTTGCAGAAGCTAAATTGTTTAATTTTGCATACAAATTTGAACAAGCACATGATTATTATAAAAAGCTTGCAAACATATAGTTTATTAAAAATTATAAATAACGGAGCTTAAATTAGCTCCGTTTTTATATGACAAAAATTATTTTTACAGGTTTTAAATTAATATGATTTATTCAATAAAACAGCATAAAGAAATACCAATTAATATAGTAAAAGAAAAATATACAACCTTTACCAGATATGTTGTAAATGACTGTTCTAAAAACATTGGATATGTTGATTTAAAAGATACAGAAGATGGTGTAAAAGTTCTGTATATAAAAAATCAGCAACCAAAATTGTATAAACATTTTGGAATGGTAGCAGACCAAATTGAATTAGAACACTGTTTAAATAGAGATATTGAAAATCCATATATTCAATCTAAAGCAGCATCCGGCACTCTTATGCAGCATTTTAAGAGAGGGAAACGCTATTTAGATGCCGAAGTTAATTCATACTTATCGAATATTTTGAAAGATTTAAAAAAAGGCGAACGCGTTTTCACAGGTTTTTTAGGAACACAGAAAATGTTCATGCCTATAACTATGATTAATGAGATTAAAGAAAAAATAAAAATTCATCCACTATTAAAGGGAATAAAATAAAAAAGATGGAGTTTTAAGCTCCATCTTTTTTAATATTTGAGAAGGTATAAACTACATCATACCGCCCATACCGCCCATACCTGCCATTGATGACATATCAGGGCCCTTTGATTCTTCAGGAATATCAACAACTGCAGCTTCAGTAGTTAATAACATTGATGCAACAGATGCTGCATTTTCAAGAGCACTTCTTGTAACCTTTGCAGGGTCAACAATACCTGCTGAGAACATATCAGTATATCTGTTAAGCAAAGCATCATAACCATAAGCATCAGCTTCACTTCTAACATTATCAACTACGATATCACCTTTAGCACCTGCATTATCTGCTATTGCTCTGAGTGGTACATCAAGAGCTGACATAAGAATCTTATAACCGCTCTTTTCATCATCTGAATCAAATGTTAAAGAATTCAATTTTGTTTCAAGTGCTTGTTGTACTCTAATAAGAGCAACTCCGCCGCCCGGAACAATTCCTTCTTCATTAGCAGCTCTTGTAGCATTAAGAGCATCTTCAATTCTTAATTTTCTTTCTTTTAATTCAATCTCAGATGCTGCACCGACTTCAATAACTGCTACACCGCCTGAAAGTTTTGCCATACGTTCTTGAAGTTTTTCTTTATCGTATTCAGAGTCAGAAGCTTCTATTTGACGTTTGATAAGAGCAACTCTTTCCGCTACTGCAGCTTTTGTTTCATTACCGACAACGATTGTTGTTTCGTCTTTAGAAACAGTAACTCTTTTTGCAATACCCATCATATCAGTTGTGATATTTTCAAGTTTCATACCGAGTTCTTCAGTGAACATTTGACCGCCTGTTAAGATAGCGATATCTTCTAACATAGCTTTTCTTCTGTCGCCGAATCCCGGAGCCTTAACAGCTACTGCTCTCAGCACTTTTCTCATTGTGTTAACAACCAGTGTTGCAAGAGCTTCGCCTTCAACATCTTCTGCGATAAGAAGAAGTGAACGACCGTCACGTGCAACTTGCTCAAGAACAGGTACCAAGTCTGCTATTAAGTTGATTTTTTTGTTAACACATAGAACATAAGCATCTTCAAGAACAGCTTCCATTCTTTCCGGATCAGTTACAAAGTAAGGTGAAATGTAACCTTTATCAAACTGCATACCTTCAACAACCTTCAAGTTAGTACCGAAAGATTTAGATTCTTCAACAGTAATAACACCGTCGTGACCAACCTTTTCCATAGCTTCAGCAATAAGTTCGCCAATTTCAGAATTGTTGCCTGCTGAGATGCCTGCAACTTGTGCGATTTCTTCTTTTGTTGAAACTGATTTTGATAAATCTTTAATTTTGTTGATAGAAATTTCAACAGCCTTATCAATACCGCGTTTCATAGACATCGGGTTAGCACCTGCCGTTAAGTTCTTCAAACCTTCTCTTACGATAGCTTGAGCCAAAACGGAAGCTGTTGTTGTACCGTCACCTGCTACATCATTTGTTTTTGATGAAACTTCTTTAAGAAGTTGAGCTCCTGCATTTTCCAGACCGTCTGCAAGTTCAATTTCTTTAGCGATAGTAACACCGTCATTAACGATCTGAGGTGCACCGAATTTCTTTTGTAAAATTACATTTCTGCCTTTAGGCCCAAGTGTAACCTTAACTGCATCTGCTACTGCATCTATACCTTTAAGAAGAGATTTTCTTGCTTCTTCTTCAAAAACTATTTTCTTTGCCATGATTTATATTCCTTTCAAATTATTCAACAATTGCTAATGCATCTTTAATTGACAGAATCTTGTATTCAACTCCGTCCATCTTAACTTCTGTACCTGCATATTTTGCATAAAGAACAATATCACCTACTTTAACACACATAGGTTCTTTTTCGCCTTTATCGTTTGTTTTGCCTTCACCAACCGCAACTACTTCACCTTTTTGTGGTTTTTCTTTTGCGCTGTCAGGAATAAAAATACCACCCACTGTTTGCTCGGTATCTTCAATAACTTTAATAACGATTCTGTCTTGTAGTGGTTTTAATGCCATAATATAATCCTCCTTTAAATAATAATATTCTCTTCTACAATTATATTTATACTATAAATATTTAACTTAACTTTAAAAGTTAAGGAAAAATTAATATTTTAAAAAAGTAAATAAGTGAGCAAGTGATTAAGTGAATAAGAGGATTTAAAAATTATCATTTAATTAAACAATTTTATAAAAAGGAGATATTTATGAAATTTGAAAAATCCGAAACTTTACAATGCTTGATTAATGCCTTCGCAGGAGAGTCACAAGCAAGAAATAAATACACATTTTACGCTAAAATAGCAAAAAAAGAAGATTATCAGCTTATATCAGAGGTGTTCCTAGAAACAGCAGAAAACGAAAAAGAACACGCAAAACTGTTCTATAAAGAGATTCCAAACGGATTCTACACACCTAATGCTATTTATCCGTTTTTTACAGGAAACACTTATGATAACTTGATTTCAGCATGCAAAGCAGAACGAGACGAATGGGAAAATATATATAAGCACGGTTCTCAAACAGCTAAAGCAGAAGGTTTTGATGACATATCAAGATTATTCCATAATATTGGAGAGATTGAAAAAAGGCACTCTCACAGATTTTCTATACTGGCAGAGGAACTCAATAATGAAACCTTATACAAAAAAGAAGAAATAACCCAATGGATTTGTACTGAATGCGGACATACACACATCGGAAAAGAAGCTCCCTGCAGATGCCCTGTCTGCGACCACGAACAAAAATACTTTAAACTGTTTACAGAAAGATTTTAATATAAAAAACACCTTCGTTTTTGAAGGTGTTTTTATTAAAGCCATTATATTTAAAATATTAGCCCAAAGCTAACAATGATTTTACAGAACGTGCATTTTCTTTCACTGTTTCATCTGAATGCATATTTATCGTATCATCTAAAATTCTGATAACTTCTGATTTGTCTTTCAGAGACAAAATTTCATTTATTGTGCTCATTGCAACAGCAGGAGAAAGGTCATTGATACCTTTACCTTGATTGATGATAACAATCTTTAATGAGTCATGTAAATTTTTTCTGACTAATGCACGGGAAGTGTATTCTCTCACTTCATTATCGGGAGAATTAGTTCCTAATTCTTCTAAAACATCAATTGAAGAATGATCTTCATGAGCTGCTAAAGCATCAATAATTTCTGCTACGTTTTTATTCATTATGCAGCCTCCTTTATTGAATTAGCAATTAATTCATTTTCTTTTATCCATAAATCTCTGTATTCGGCAACGGATAAACCGCTTGGTATTTTATGTTCATGGATTTTGCCGATTAAATCATTCCATTTTACTAATAAATCTTTACCAATACCAGTTATGTCATTCTTAACAGAATTTATTGAATCTGAGATTCCTTTTCCTATGTCATAGTTTAAAATACTGTTAATCTTTTCACCTGTTGTATGTATATTTTCTGTTAAATGCTTAATACTATCATGATTTATTGTGTTATTCCATGCTGTACTAACATCTTCCTTTATTCTATTTACAAATTTAGTTATCGGTTCTGTGATGCTATTTCTAAGCTTAGTAAAACTTCCTATTACAGAAGCAGAAATCATTTTTAATTTGCTTTCTTTCCCTTTAAAACCTTCCAACACATCTGCACAAATCAAAGGATCTATTGTATGACCCTCAAAATTAATGCTGTAAAACGGATTTGTTGTTGATTTGCGAGTTGTCTTAAATGGATTAGCAACTTTTTGACCTAAATTAAGTTCAATTTTGCGAATTTCCATATTATATCCTTTCTATTACTAGTGATTAATTCACCATACTACAATACCAATATTTTGTGTAAAAAAAATCATTAGAATAGATGATATATTTTTAATTTTGTCTATAACTAAAGTTTGATTTTTGCTTGTTTTTATCTTTTATTCAAAATAAAATATTATTTATGAAGAAATTATCGGATTGTAAAGAAGAAATTCATTCCTGCTCTAAATGCGGGCTTTGCCAGTCTGTATGCCCGATTTATGAAATAACAGGAAACGACTGCACTGTATCGCGCGGACATTTTATTATGCTCAAAGGCTTAATAAAGGGCGACCTTAAAATATCTAAAACAATCAACAAATATCTTGACCTCTGTCTCAAATGCGGAGCTTGTTCAAAATTCTGTCCAAGCGGAATTGACGTAGTAGATATTATTTCTCTTGCAAAAGCAGAATACTTTAAATCTCATAAAACAGAAAAACTTAAATCTTTTATATTAAATATAATTTTGAAGGGTTTGAATACTTTCAATACTCTAAAACCCAAAAGTGAACAAGAAACTTCTGAAAAAAAAGTTATTTATTTTGGAGGTTGCGGAGGTATAAATAATAATGCCGTAAAAATTCTAAATTCAATGAATATTGAAGTAATAACTCCAAATTTCAAATGCTGCGGTTTTCCGTTTTTTATCCGCGGAGATATGAATTCTTTTAAAGAATATATGAATAATTTTTATAAAGTATTAGAAAGTTATCCCGATTATGATATTGTTTCCAATTGTGCAACTTGCGAAAAAACCTTAAAATCATACAAAAAATGGGGCGGGAAAGAAGTAAAAGTAAAAAATATTTTCGCGTACATAAGAGAAAATAATCTTAAACTCGAACTTAAAAAGAGAGAAAAAATAACTTTTCATAAGCCATGCAATTTAGATAACTTTGAAGATGTAAAATGGGTTATTGAAAACACAGAAAATCTCGATTACATTGAGATGAAAGAATATGATAAATGCTGTGGAGTCTCAGGTTTCACAAATTTTAAAGAACACAAAATAATGTCAAAACTCTTTAATAATAAGCATAAAAATATAATAGAAACCGGAGCGAAAATAGTTCTTACTTCTTGTCTTGCCTGCAAACTAACACTCTCCATGTTTTCTTTGGGCAAATACAAAGTTCAGGATTTTATGGACTTCTTAGGGAAGAACATTAAATAAATTTTTTACCCTGCCAGGAATCTCTGCGCAAAAATTCTCTATCAATTCTGTTCATAGTATCCAGTTTTCTTCCTATCCATCTTGGAGCAACCAGTTCTGTCCGCAGTCCATTTCCTGCAAGACGATGAATTGTAGTTTTGGGAGGTAAATATTCTAAAAAGTCGCAAACTGTTGAAACGTATTCATCTTCTGTCATGAAATTAATTTCACCGTTTTTATACATATCAGCCAATTTTGTTCCTTCTAATGCGCACAACATGTGAATTTTAACGCCATCAGGTTCAAGCTTGGCAATTGTTTTAGCCGTTTCCATCATCTCATCATAAGTTTCAAATAAATTCAAAATAACATGCAGACATATATTTATACCTTTACCCCTTGTTTTTTCATAAGCATTAAGAAAACATTTATAATCATGACCTCGGTTAATTTTTTTAAGCGTTTTGTCGTGAACAGACTGTAAACCGTATTCAATCCATGTGTAATATTTAGGGGCAAAAGAAGAAATTAAGTCCAGTTTTTCTTCATCTATGCAATCCGGTCTTGTGCCTATTGAAATACCGACTATATCATTTCTGCAAAGAGATGCTTTATATATTTTTTCAAGCTCTTGAACAGGTTTATATGTGTTTGAAAAAGCTTGAAAATATGACATAAACTTTTGTGCTTTGAATCTATTTTTAAGAGTCTCTGCACCAATATTCACTTGTTCTTGTATGCTTAGTTTATTAGAATGTGCTTGTGAAAAGCTTCCGCCATCATCACAGAAAATACAGCCTTCTTTTGAAATTGTTCCGTCTCTGTTCGGGCAGGAAAAACCGGCATCAAGTGTAATTTTATATACCTTTGCACCAAATTTATTTTTGAGATACTCGCTAAATTGATTATATCGTTTGTCAGTTCCGTTAAATTCCATTAGATATTATTTACCTAACTGTTTCTTTACCCAGCCTTCTATCACTCTTAACGGTGCTCGTGTAATAGCCAGCGCCCACTCAGAAATGTCTTTTGTTATTACTGATAAAGCCCCAACATTAGCGCCTTCGTCTACTTTTACGGGCGCAACAAGAACTGAATTAGAACCGATTTTTACGTTGTCTCCTATAATTGTCTTACTTTTTTCTTTCGTAAGAGGATTATAATTAGCAGTTATTGTACCTGCACCTATATTTACATTAGAACCTATTTCCGCATCACCAATATATGTTAGGTGGCACGCATTTGTATGTGATTTAATATGTGCTTTTTTTACTTCAACAAAGTTGCCGATTTTTACATTATCATCTAATATAACTCCGCCTCTTAAGTGTGCAAACGGCCCTATTTTACAATTTTTACCGATTTTATTTACCCCTTCCATATAAGTTGAAGGATAAATAATAGTATCAGGTTCAATCTCGGTTTCAGGGCTAATCCAAGTAGTTGAAGGGTCAACTATTGTTACTCCGTTTGTGAGATGTTTATTAATCACTCTTTTGTTCAAAAATTTCGTTGCTTCAGCAAGGTTAGCTTTTGAGTTAATACCATAAATCTCGGTATTATCTTTAAGTATATATGCATTTACCCCTAAACCTTGTTCATTTCCCCATTTGATAATATCAGTCAAATAGTATTCACCTTGAGCGTTGTTTGTTTTGAGCTGAGAGAAAGCAGGTTTAACTTTCTTCCAATCTAAACAATAAATGCCGGCATTAATTTCTTTTACTCCCTTTTGTTCTGGAGTTGCGTCTTTTTCCTCGACTATCCCCTCAACGTGCCCGTTTTCGTCTCTAATAATTCTTCCGTAGTTAGTCGGATTTTCAAAAATTGCGCTCATGACAGTAAGGTCAGATTTATTAGCTTTGTGATATTCAACAAATTCTTTTAGTGTTTCTGATGTAATAAGCGGAGTATCACCGCATAAAATAACGACTTCACCATCAAAATCATTCAAATACGGAAGCACCATGCTTACAGCATGTCCCGTTCCTAATTGCGGAGATTGAAGAACGGTTCTTGCGTTTTCATAATTATCTTTTATATACTCTTCGACACGTTCAGCTTGATGACCCACTATAACAAAGTTCTCATCAGCCAAACCTGTTCCGTTAACGGCTTCTATAACGTATCCTACTAGTGTTTTTTCAAAAATTGTATGCAGGACTTTAGGTGTTTCAGATTTCATTCTTGTGCCTTTTCCTGCTGCTAAAATAACTGATTTTAACATAATTTATTCCTCTCTAATAAATAAATTATATCACACATCAGAATGTATATCTTGATGAATAAAATAATAATTTATGACTTTATACACCTAAATACATAATATGATGGATATTTGATTTAAAATTAATATTTTGATACACTTTTTAATTATGAATTTAAAAACAAATATAACTGAAATACATTACAATAAAAACGCAAAAGGCTTCTTTTTTAATATACTTAAACTTTGTTCCGTATTCTACGGAATTGGTAGTAAAACAAAAAATTTTTTGTATGATAACGGAATTCTTAAACCTAAAAAAGTAAATGCTTTTGTCGTATCAGTCGGGAATTTCACAACCGGCGGAGTAGGAAAAACTCCGGTTGTTGCAGAAATCGCGAAATATTACTTAAAACTTGGAGAAAAACCTGCAATAATATCACGCGGATATGGCGGGAAATTAAACAACAAGACTGTTCACGTTATATCAGACGGCATTAATCTATACTATAAAGCAAATGAAGCAGGAGATGAGCCATATTGGCTTGGAGTCAATCTTGACGGTTGTGCAGTCCTTACTTGCGCAAACAGATATAATGCTGCTAAGTATGCAATTAATAAATTAGGGTGTACAAAAATTATTCTTGATGACGGATTCCAACACAGAAAACTTCATCGTGATTTAGATATAGTTCTGGTTGATTCAAAAAAAATGTTCGGAAATGGAAACCTTCTCCCCGCAGGTCCTCTAAGAGAAGGTATGGAAGGATTCAAAAGAATTCATAAACTTATTATAGTAAGCAAAAACAAAGACCACTCGAGAGCTGATAAAATTGCAAAAATTATAGAGAAACAACAAAATGTTGATACCGTTGTTTGCAAAACTGAACCTAATTATGTTTATAACATAATTACAGGAGAGCATCTTAGCAAAGGTGCCGAGATTACTGCTCTATCGGCAATAGGCCAGCCAGACCAATTTTATCAATTTCTGGACGGAGATTATATTATAAAAGATAAAATTACGTTTGATGACCATCACAAATACATTTTAGATGATATTAAATATATTGAAGGCAACATTGTAACAACAGAGAAAGATGCAGTAAAACTTGCACTTCTAAACAGACCTAATATTTATGCACTTAAACTAAAAACTATTATAAACGTTGAAGGACTATTGAATTAGTATTACGTTTATTATATATTTTTAATTGTACATATCAATGGAGTTGCAGTATGAACATAAGAAAAGTATCGTTTGGTATAGTCACATCCACTCTTATGGCAGGCGCACTTTCAGGTTGCACTGAAACAAAGTATGAAGACAACGCAAAAGCTCAAGCCGTTAAATATCTAAATGGCGATCAACTATTAAAAGCCGAAAGATTTGCACGTGAACAAAGAAATTATGAAAATGAAAGCGGTGAAGCCATTGCTTATTGGGACAGCCTTTTAATTGAAGCCAAAGTAAAAGAAGCTTATACAAAAGGTCAACAACTTATAAGAGATAGAGCTAACAAAATTTTCAAGAGAGAAGAACAGTTTAAGCTTCCGCTTGATACAATTTTCCAATCTAAAGTAATAGAAAGTTCAAAAAACGAATATGCTAAACTTACCAATGCAGAAGAGTTTATAAAAGCAAGAAATAATGCTCCCGATGATGCTATATGGGGATACATTCATGACAACGCATCTTCTGCCCATTTTTGGAACTTAATTACTATGACAGCAAAACAAAAAGAAGCATATCAAAAAGGTATTGCTGATGCGACAAAAGAAATCGAAATAAACAAATAAAAAAAATCAGGCTTAGTGCCTGATTTTTTTTATTCGTTAAATAACTTTTTAAATCTCCACATAGCCTCAATGGTATTTTCTTTTGAACCGAAAGAAGTTAATCTAAAGTATCCTTCTCCGTTTTTGCCAAACCCTGCCCCGGGAGTTCCGACTACTTGAGCATTCTCTAAAAGATAATCGAAAAATTCCCAAGACTTCATATTATTCGGACACTTTAACCAAATATAAGGAGAATGTTTTCCGCCTACATGCCAGATATTACACTCCTTAAGCGTATCAGAAATTAATTTTGCGTTCTCTTTATAGTATGAAATATTTTCCTCTATTTCTTTCTGACCTTCTTCGGTAAATACAGCTTCTGCAGCGCGCTGTACAATATAAGGTACGCCGTTAAACTTTGTAGTTTGGCGTCTTACCCACATTTTATTCAGCTTGCCCAAGTTTTTCGGTACAATTGTATATCCGCATCTCGTACCCGTAAAACCTGCTGTTTTTGATAGTGAACAAAATTCTATTGCACAATCCTTTGCTCCCTCAATCTCATAAATTGAGCGAGGTAAGTTTTTATCAGATATAAAGCATTCATAAGCCGAATCAAACAGAATAACGGCATTATTAGCAAGCGCATATTCAACCCACATTTTGAGCTGTTCTTTGTTATAAACTGCCCCTGTCGGATTATTCGGTGAACAAATATATATTACATCTGCTTTTACATTTTTATCCGGTAACGGCAAAAACTCGTTATCACCATTTGCATCTATGAACTTGACCTCTCTTCCGGCCATAATATTTGTATCCACATAAACAGGATAAACAGGGTCAGGCACAAGTACGGTATTATTTATTCCAAAGAGGTCAAGAATATTGCCTAAATCGCTCTTTGCACCGTCTGAGATAAATATTTCATCAAGTTCTAATTCAACATTATGAGATTTGTAATACCCTTGAACAGCTTCTCTTAAAAAGTCATACCCCTGTTCAGGACCGTATCCTCTGAATGTTGATTGAACACCCATTTCATCAACAGCTTTGTGAAGAGCGTCAGTTACAGCCTTGCATAAAGGAAGCGTTACATCACCAATTCCTAATCTTATAACTTTTTTATCAGGATTCTTTTGTATATATTCATTAACTTTTTTAGCTATTGTGGAAAATAAGTAGCTTTGTTCTAAATTTTCATAATTTGTATTAATATTCATTAAACCTAACCTCCATACGCAACAACTGCTATATCACCGGTTACCATTAACGTTACGACAACAAGAAGCATTATTAAAAACCAAATAAAAACATATAACGCTTTTTTATTTTTAAATACATTACTAAAATAATTGCGCATAATAACAAAATACTAACCAGCGATGATATTAAAATAATCAAGCACCTACTCCTCTCTTATTTATCAACAGTTTTAATATTATTTTTAACTCTGTTAGAACCATCAAAATAAGCTTTTTGAGCTTGACCGGATATTCTTACACTGTCATCTAATTCTTCTAATGACTTTGTCCAATAAAGTTTCTTTGAAGAAAATGGCAAATCCTTAGAATTTTTATCTATTTCATTATATTTGTTCGGATATTTTTCCATAATCTCCGTTTTTAATTTATTGATTGCATGATTTTCAAAAGCATACTGCCCTAGCATTGCAGCACCTACACCTGCAAAAAACAAACCATACTGTCTAAAAACTCTGTTCATTATTACTTTTTGTATATTCATAATTATACCCTCAAACTATGCACAAAAATTCTTGTATATTTATCAAAAAACTATTCCGGCTTTATCTCTATTGATCAGATTCTTCGTGTTTACCCTTCATAAGTTTTTCAAAATCAGATGGTTTTATGTTTTGGATAAAATCTTTAAATTCCTGAGCTTCCTCAGCATCCTTTGCCGTATCAGTAGAAACAGAACCATTCATAAGCACATTTGCCGTTACAAAGATTGGAGCATCACATCTCATTGCAATAGCAATAGCGTCACTCGGACGGGCATCAAGTTCAAGAACATCTCCGTCTTTATTCAAATAAAGAGTTGCATAATACGTTTCTTTTTCTACATTGTTAATCTCAATCTTTTCCAGCTTATATCCTGTTTTTTCAATCAAATTAGCAATTAAATCATGAGTCATAGGACGGGCAACAACAAGTCCTTCTATACATCTTATAATCGCACTCGCTTCAGCAGAACCAATCCAAATCGGTAAAGCCTTTCTATTTTCCAAATCATGGAGTACAACTATCGGAGAATTTGTTCTCACATCAAGAGCTATACCCATTACTTTCATTTCTATCATTATTTATCTCCCCTAATATGAGTTAATTTTAGCATAAAAAACCAATCTATGCTATAATCAACCTTATGAAAATCAATTTAATCTTTAACAGATATATTCCTGATTATAAAAAAGCATTGGAAACCGTTGAAAAAGCTTTATTATCATATAACGCTGAATTCAAAACTTTTGATTTAGAAAATATGGAATGTTTTGGAGATATATCATTTGCAATTGGCGGAGACGGAACTCTTTTAAGAGCCGCCAGATTCTATTCAAAATTCAAAATACCTGTTCTTGGTATAAATGTAGGCCGTTTAGGATTCCTTGCTCAAGCCGGTATAAACGAAATAAACGGCGTAATAGAAGCTGTTCTTGAAAATCAATACAAAACAGAAGAAAGAATTATGCTTCAATCAGGTGAATATATAGCTCTTAACGATTTTGTAATCAAAGGCTGCAACACAAGCAGAACCTCAAAATTTTTCTTAGAAATCAACGGCAAATTTGTATGTGATTATATTGCTGACGGGCTTATAATTTCGACACCAACAGGCTCAACTGCATACGGACTTTCTGCCGGCGGACCGGTTTTACATCCTGAGCTTGATGCAATAGTCATTGTTCCGATTTGTCCGCATACATTAAATGCAAGACCTCTTGTTGTACCTTCTGGCGAACACATAACCGTAAAAACGAATGACGACTTATTATCAGTCTCAATAGACGGTTTTGAAACAATTAAATGCACAGAAAAAACCTCTATAAAAATCGCACCGGACAAAGCAAAACTTGTATTTTTGAAGAATAACAATTTTTACTCTGTATTAAGAAATAAACTTCATTGGGGCTTATCTCCAGAGGGATAAATTAATTTTTGGGAATTTATTCTGCAACATCTTTGGCTGTTTTATTAAGTCCGTCGATTTTTTCGATAATCTTATTTGTTATATCACGTAAATAATTTAAAAATTTTTGGCCGCCTTTATTAACATTATTTTGGCTGAGCGCTTTTACGCGTTTATTTAGATTTTCGGCATTATTTTTAATTTCTTCTATAACTTTTTGAGATTCTTCATATTTAGCAGCAGCTTCTTTTGCTTTTTCAAGTTCAGCCTTTGCAGCACGTTTACCCATTGTACGCCCGCCTAAATATGCCAAACCGCCTATTACCATTGCAGAAAACAAAGTTGCACCTAACCTTGACTTATTCGCAGCTTGAATCTCTGCTGCTTTTTCATCAAAAACTTGCGGCTGAGTATTAAGATCTTCTATGTAATCTTCTTTAGGGTACTGTGACGGTTGATATTGGAGAGAGTCAACAACACCTACATTTTGTAATTCTGCCATAAGTAAACCTTCTTTCCTGAATTTTATTACACTTTTGTACTTCACATAAAACATGTGAAACTCAGAAATTGACTTAATTAAGAAAAATATTACAAAATTGTTACAATTAACAATATTAAACTCTTGTTTTATTCTTACCTTCTTTTACACGTTTTTTACGGCGCATAAGATCTACAAAGGCTTCCAAGCGGGTTATATACCCTGCTCGTCCGGTTTGTTCATCCATAATTAGAGGTAATATCGGTATTTCGTGTTCCATTCTCATAGTCGGAAATATGTTCTGAGACATAATCTCCGGCATACAAGTGAACGGAGATATGTGTATAATACCGTCTTTTCCTTTTTTGTCAGCAAATACTACATCTGAAACGCATTCTAATGCATCACCGCCGATATCTCTCATCAAATAAGGTTTTGCCATTCTCTCAGCTCTCTGGAGGTGAGTTTCTTTATTTTGGAAGGCTTTTGGTATAATAGCATCTTTTAAGAAACTTCCGACAGTAAGACTTCTTCTTGTTTGAACCCCCATTCTGCCAAGTTCTCTTTCAATATTTTGGTTTGAAAACTCATCATTTACAAGGAAAATTTCGCCTGTTAAATCAACATTTAATACCTCCCTGTTTTCATCGATTTCTGTTTTTTCAATTTCTTTTAGCGCTAATTCATAGGCTTTACCTAAATCGTGTGTCGAATCAGCTTTGTCAATCATTTTTAAAGCTTTTTTGTAATTTTTTTCAGCTTCCCCGAATCTAATTTCTCTGGCTCTGTAATAAGATAGAGCTCTGTCTAAATCATCTATCGCAAAAATTTTTCTGATAGTTATATTAATTGCTCTCAAAATTAGCACAGGGTCATTTTTTCCTGATATTTCTTTTAGGAAATTGTACAAACCTTTAATCCCGTCATACAAAGAAAGTTCAATATAATTGGCATTATAACCGAGGTCTTTAAGAGTTGTATAAATATTATTTCCGTACTCTCCGAGTCTGCAGATTCCGGGAGAAGTAATCATTGCAACATAATCAGCTCCGCCTTCTATTGCCTCTATAAAGTTCCCTAAAATTAATTTATAAGGCAGGCATATTGCCTCAGGAGAATTTTTTGTTCCGTAAGAAAGAGTTTTTTTACTCGTATACGGAGGAACAAACGGTTCCACACCAATTTTTCTAAGTCCTGCCGCCCAAGCTATTGAAATTGTTCCCATATGAGGAAATGCTACTTTTATTTTTTTATTTTTCTCTCGTTTTATTGCCATTAATTTTAAGTGACTAAGTGACTGAGTGATTAAGTGACTAAGTAAATTTTAGTATTAATATCAGATAACTTTAGCCAATCCTTTCCCTTAACTCTATACATTTTTTATTATATCTCAAATACAAAATTTGATGTATAATAGTTTCGAGGAGTATTATGGGGAGAATAATTCAACTATCTAAAAATGTTATAAATCAAATAGCGGCAGGTGAAGTAATCGAAAGACCTTTCTCAGTCGTAAAAGAACTTGTTGAGAATTCTGTTGATGCAGGCGCAACAAAAGTCATCGTTGAAGTTGAAAATGACTGCAGAAATATTCGTGTAGCAGATAACGGTTCTGGAATTCATCCTGATGATATTATGCTCGCCTTCTCTAAACATGCCACAAGTAAAATTCAAACAGGAGAAGATTTGTATAATGTAAAGACCATGGGGTTTAGAGGAGAAGCTCTTGCAAGTATTATATCAATCTCAAAACTAACATGTACTACAAGAACAAAAGATTTTGATACAGGTGTAAAAGTTGAATGCGAAAATTCTGAAGTAAAATACACAAAAACAGGATGCGCAATCGGAACAATAATGGAGATAAAAGATTTATTCTATAACATTCCCGCACGTCTAAAATTCTTAAAATCAGCTAAAACAGAGTTTGCATACATATCAGAACTTGTACAATCGCTTTCTTTAGTACACCCAAATATAGCATTTGAGCTTAGAAATAACGGAAAGCTGACACTAAAAACAAACGGACAAAATGACCTTGCTCAGACAATGAAAGAGGTCTTTTCAGAAGATGTTAACAAACATTTTAGAGAAGTGCTTAAAACAGATAAAATTTCTAATCTGAAAATTTCAGGTTACATAAGTACACCTGATTACACAAGGTCCAGTAAAAAAGATTATTATATGTACGTAAATTCACGTATTGTGAAATGTCCTGTTTTTCAAAAAGCAGTAGATATGGTATACAAAAACCTTATCGGGAACAGATATCCGTTTATAGTTCTTAATCTTGAACTGCCTCCTGAAGATGTAGACGTAAATGTTCACCCTACAAAAAAAGAAGTAAGATATAAAAACCCTAATCAGATTTTCAATTTTATTTATTCGGCTGTTGACGGAGCTTTGACTTCCCAGCGAAAAGAAATTCATTCTGATATACCATATTTAAAACCGCTTCCAGCCTTATCATCACAAGCAGAAACTCCAAAAACTGATTCAGATGATATTTTTGTACCTGCCGGAACTACTTTTAGCGTGGACTTTGAAAAGAAAACTGAAAAAGCAGATGTTCTTTTAATGCCAAGGAAAGCTGATTACAAACAACCTTCCCTTCCTATACATACTCAAGAAAAGTTTATTCAAGAGCATGCAAAGGAAGAAGAGGATATAATAATAGGTCAATATAAAAAAACTTATATCTTGATTGAACGTGAAGAAGGGTTAGAAATTGTGGACCAGCATATCGCGGAAGAGAGATATATTTATGAACAACTCAAAAAATCCAAAAATATAGACTGCCAGCTTCTTTTCATATCTGATGTAATCGAAGTTTCTCCAAGCGATAAGGAGCTTTTGGAAACAAACAAAGATAAGCTTTTAAAATTCGGATATGATATTGATTTTATGTCTGACCACGAAGTTATATTCAGAAAAGTACCTCAATTACTTTCAAAAATTTCTCCAAAAGAGATTCTTGCAGATATATTAGAACATATTTCAGGAGATATTGATAATATAGAAGAGCAAATCCTTATTACAACCTCCTGCAAGGCGGCTGTTAAAGCCAATACGTATTTGAATCAATTTCAAATGCAGGAAATAATAAGAAATTGGCGAACTTGTGAAAAGCCGTTCACCTGTCCTCACGGCAGACCTATATCTAAAATAATTGAACATAAAGATATTGCAAAGTTTTTTCAACGTAATAAATAAATGTTATTCTTGTATATATTAAATATTTTTTATGTGTTTAATTGTATTGTACGCAAATTCGTCATTCTGAGCCAAACAACATTTGGGGGCGAAGAATCTCTTGAAAGTTGGATTCGTCATTCTGAGTCCGACAACAATTAGGGACGAAGAATCTCTTGAAAATAGGTTTAAGATACTTCGCTAACGCCCAGTATGACGGATATTTTTTGTATGAAATACTTCATATAAAATGAATACTCCATTCAGAAATAACATGCTTAAAACCTTTTTTAATGATACAATTATCATACACAAGGAGAGGTGTCCGAGTGGTTGAAGGTGGCGATCTCGAAAGTCGCTGTGAGGGTAACTTCACCAAGGGTTCGAATCCCTTCCTCTCCGAATCTTATTTGTAAGAAAAAAAACAGAGGGTATTAAACCCTCTGTTTTTTTAAAATATACTGTCACCTTTATGTTTTTTCTTGTACTTATCTTCAAAGTTTTTATCCGCAGATGTTTGGAAGTTCTCTACTTTTTCTTCGTACTTATCAATTCGTTTTTGAGATTTTTCCATCTTCTTAGTGTTATTGCTTTCAAGAGCTCTCAAATATCTTCGTTTATTTTTCAACAGTCTGCGTAAATTCTTTCTGCCTTTAAACACACCAGTTTTACGCAGAAGTCTGAGTGCATCGGCAATTTCATCTTCGGTTTTTGCCTCTTGAACTTTATGGGTTATACTGAATTTTTCTTGGGGTGAGAGTTCACGTACATTATTCTTTGACTCATCATCTGTAATATCATCTTCCTGAACAACAACTTTTGGTTTTTCTGTTGAAACATTAACTGTTTTGTCGGAAACATTACCTCTATTTGTTCTTGAAGCGGAATTATTACCTTTATTCCTTGATGCATTGACATCGTCAGAAGTCCGTGTGCGTTGTGCGGAAGATGCATCAGAGACATCCCCTGTTTTATCTGTTGTTCCATCAGAGCCTGTTGTCGTAGCGGGCGAGCTCTGTCCCGGAGCCGGTGATGAAACAGAAGTATCACTTGATGCGTCATCAGAATCACTTGTTATATCTCCTGTTTCATCTGTTGTTCCATCAGAGCCTGTTGTCGTAGCAGGCGAGCTCTGTCCCGGAGCCGGTGATGAATCGGAAGTATCACTTGATGCGTCATCAGAATCACTTGTTGTGTCATCTGTTTCATCTGTTGTTCCATCAGGGTCTTCTGTGCCAGCCGTAGGATTGCCTTCTTCCACACTTTCCTGCGTGGGAACTTCATCTTCCGTGGTCATATCTTCTGTATATTCATAACCGTCTTCTTCCATTGCTTCTTCTGCTTGCGCTTGAGATATAGCTTCCGCCATTTCGTAGGATACTGTTTTGTTATCCGCTGCAACAGCTCCGCCTAAAGTGCCGGCTTGTGAAACACCCACTGCAACTATTTTTTTATCTGATTCTTTTTTAGGTTTAACATCAACATCACCTGATTTTGGTTCAGCTATCTCAGGTTTATGGTTATTTGCATCTTCCCAGCATTGCTTTGCACGTTCTACGTATGAATTCGCAATCGGACTTTCGTTTTTTGCATTATAAGCGTCACCGTTTTTGAATTTTACTTCTACTGTTGCTGCATTATCACCTTTATCTTGTACAATTTTGGTCAAATTACCTTTTTTGTCATAGAAGTATTCAACCTGAACTGAGCCGGTATTATCTTTTACGCTCAATACCCTATTATTTTTGTTACGTACAATGCTTCTTGTTACTTTATTTGGATCATTTGCATCTTCATACAAATGGTCAATAAATTTCTTACTGCGTAGCCACCAAACAGTACCTTCTGTTCTTACATGCTTTCCGTTTTTATCATAGTAATATTTTTCTACTTGACCTAAGCCCCAGTCGGTTTTAACATGATTTCCTTTTTCATCAAAATAGTTTGTGCGGTATTTACCGTCTTTATCATACCATTCGGTTTTTACAAGTTTTCCCTCCGAATTTCTATATTCTACTGCTTTATTACCATTAGCGTTAGGAGCTAACTCTTTTTTAGTCAGTTTTTCTTTTTTATTAAATTTTTCAACCACACCTTTTAGTTTAGCAGTGATTGTTCCAAACACACTTGTGCCATTGCCTTTGTCAATTACAGGGACATCTTTGAATTTTGAAGGTAAATCAAGATATTCCGGTTCAACATCTATTTGAAGCATATCCGATTTATAATATGCACTGCCATCAGAATTAAACTCAACTTTATTACCATTTACTTCTGCAAGTTTTCCATCAGCATCGTATTTGAATTCGCCGACATTTTCTTTTTGAATGCTTATGATATTATCATTTTCGTCACGTATTATATTATATCGGACTCCGTCTTCACCTATTTTAGTTTCAGTATATTCTTCCAATCTGCCTTTAGCATCACGGGAGATCTCCAGGATTTTATTTCCTTCAGTATCATATTCAAATTCATAAGTGCCGAGTTCACCATAGTCGTTCTTATAAACTTTGCCTGTTTTCTTATCAATATATTGCTTGCATATTAATTTTCCTTCATTATCTTTTACTTCTTTTACTTCAGTTCTAAATCTTCTCATAATTTTGCCATACCAGCCCATAGATGATTGAGGTTTAGAAGTTTCTGTTTTAGGTTCGGTTGATGTTGTACCGCCCTTCTTTTTAGCTTCTTTTTTAGCGGCAGCCTCTTCTCTTGCTTTAATTTCCACTTCAACATCAGGATATACTTCCGGTTCGAGAGCATTTTGGCGTTGATAAATATCGCGTAATTGAGTGGCTTTCTGCTCCGGCTTAATTTTATTAGTTCTTTCAATTGCAGAAGCAAGTTCATCTAAAGCAACTGCATTATCAAAGTTTTGGTTATAATAGTTATTTACTGCTGTTTGGTCTCCCATATCAAGTTGTCTGACATCCAATCTTGCCTGCAATCTTGCTTTTGCCTGAGGGTCGCTCAATTTGTTAATCTTTTCTTGAACACCTTCCAAGCTTGATTTTTCATCAGCAAGAGTTTTTTC
The DNA here is from genome assembly GCA_902779645.1 of uncultured bacterium. Taxonomy (GTDB): domain Bacteria; phylum Cyanobacteriota; class Vampirovibrionia; order Gastranaerophilales; family Gastranaerophilaceae; genus CAG-196. Next base: position 37,844 of record CACZCH010000010.1, read on the forward strand.
AATATCTTTGACTTCTTTTTCCGAAGTTTCAAGCTCATTTAACCTGTCTTTTATAGCAGTTGTTTCCTCTTCTGTAAGATTTTTATTCTTTTTAAGTTCGGTTTTTAACTGTCCTTTATCATTAGACCTTTTGATTGCATTCTTATACATACTAACTTCCAAAGCATCATCAGCATTCTTTGGTCTTGAATCTGATAATTTTTCCGTTGTTTCTGTTTTCTGTTCTTGGTTTGGTTTTGCTTTACGATAAGCTTTAGCACCTTCCTTAGCGGCTGACCAACGGTTTTTAAGGTCTGTCACTTTACCAAGTTTTCCGTCTTGAGCAAAAGAAGCTTTATTCTTAACTTCTACATTTTTAGCAACATCCGCCGCAATGCTTTTACTTTTACCGTAAGATTTTGCTCCGCCTTTCATCATAAATGCGCCCATAAAGGCTTCTACACCTCCGGCACCTTTATTTTCCCAGTTTTTAATTTTTTGTTCATTTGTAATATCATTTCTTCTATTTTCCATTTCTGCATCATACATTTTCTTTCCGCCTGATACCACAAATGCAGCACCAATACCGACCTGAACAGTGGTACCGATTGCAGCTGCCGCAGCGGCAGAAGCACCAAGCGCAGCTGCAACCGGAGCTGCTAATACACAAACCGCAGCAATTGCAGCACCTACAGCTACTGTTGTCACAGTTCTGCCCAAATCGAATTGGCGAGATGTTTTTGGCGTACCGTCAGGATTTTTTTCATATATCGGATTTCCGTGTTTATCTTTTATAATATTGCCGTTTTTATCCTTCTTTGGTACCGGCTGTTCACTGGTAACCATATCTGCAAAAAAGTTACCGACACCTTTTAAACCGGCACTAAGTTTTGTTTTCCAGTTGTATGGTTTTATACTTCCGTCTTCGCTCATAAATGCACCTTCGTGCTTCATAAACTCATCTTTTTGGACAGTATTACCTTTATTATCTTTATAAATAATTTTTCCGTTTGGATATTTAAGATAATACCAACCGCTTTTTGAATCTTCTACATAATGCACTTTTGCTTTTGGAAGGCTGTCAAATTTCTTTTTCTGCGCATTAAAAACAGATTGCGGAATCTGCTCTTTTTTTCCATTCACAATTTTGTAAGCTTTTCCATTTTCTTGAACGTACGTTATGCCGTTAATTCTGAATCCAGCCATAAATTACTCCTTATCTATTAATTTTTGATACAATTCGCCTATAATCTTACGTCATGTATTAACGGCATATTTTTTTTAAACTTTAGGGGTAAATGACAAAATTTCTCTTCAATAAGATATTCCATCCCTATGTATTTGGCTTTATTGTTGAATTTAAGTCAATTGTAAAGATTTTTCATTTTTTGTTACAATATTAAGTTTTATTAAGAAAATTAGTTAATCGTTCACTAAAATGGATGTTACAAGCAAGAATAATTCAGCACAGCCATTAAAAACTAAAATAAAACGGGGCTTAAACAATTTGCATGTTAATAAAAGTTTGTAACCTAAATACTAAAATCTCTTATTAGAGTTTGATTGCAGAGCCAGCACCAAAGCAACAAACCAGCCTACAACAGTTACTCCCAGCAATAAATTACAAATATATATAAGGCAGGCATTTGTATGATTGTTTTCAATAGCAATAATTGAGGGTAAAAAATAAATATAAAGCAATATTTCCGAAACAACGAAAGCTATACTAAAAAATACCAAATCCCCTCCGATAGTTGTTTCCTTACCGACATTACAAAAAACAGTAACAGCAAAAGCAACAGCAAATGATGTTAATAGAATACCTATATGATATGGAATTCCTGCAATATTGTGTTGAATCGAATGTTCATCTTCATTGTTTTCAGGAATTCTAAATATAGCACCACATTTTTGGCAAAAATAGTCATCGGTATTTACAGGAGCTTTACACTTAGTACAAATCAAATCCGGATTATCATGCGGTTTCATAAGATATCTTCCACAGTATTCGCAATTCTGTGCATCTCTATCTATTATTTGTCCGCAATATCTGCATATTTTTGTTGCCATATCTTTTCCTCAATACCATTGTACTAACATTTTAAGATTTTTTAAAACTTGTTACAAATCTCAAAATTTTAAACAAATAAAAAGGCAGAAAATCTGCCTTTTTATAATAATTATTACTAATATTATTTCTGAATCTTCAAATCATCAAGTAATTGAATATTAACTTTGTCACCTGCCTTCGCTTTATAACTCAGCCCTGGAGTTACAAGTCCTGCTATACCGCCGACAGCAAAACCTATCGGCATACCTATTGCTAAACCACCTACTACAACAGCTCCCGCAGCGATACCGATACCGCACCCAGCAGCAGTTCCTATTGCCATACCGCCTAAAGTTGAACCCAGACCTTTACCCATTGCATTAAGTTTTCCTCTGTATAAAAAGTCTTTTTTAGCAAATAATTTTGCCTCAATTGGAATTTGTTTTCCATCAGGAAGTTCAACGTATTTAAAATTCAAATGTACTTTTCCGCTTCTGTTGAAAGCTTTTGGTTTTTCGATTTCAGTTATTTCAGCAATAATTTTTGAAGACGGAGGCAATACCTCTGTTCCCTCATTTGTATATGCACCATTTTCTAACAAAAAAGGAATTTCATCTCCTACTTTAGCGGTTTTACTTGAAAAATCTTCTGCAAAAGTAATCTGCATTGTGTTATATTCTAATACGCTTACAAGAGTTTCATTCGTATTAACAATATTTGTAGGTGTCTTTTTTGCCAATTTTTTCGGAAGTTTTAAGTGTTCTGTTGTTGACACGGATTCAACAGCGAAAGCAAGTGATGTAGCATTAAGAAGCATTGCACATAAAATAAATGATAAAATCTTTTTCATAATCTCTCCTTTTTTGTGATAATAACATATTACACAAACATTGTAAATAATAGAACACAAATATACATTTACCACTTAGTTGAAATTTTGATTGTTTTTTGTACAATTAAATAAGAGATATTTATAAAGGCCGAATATTTAATGCTTAAACTAGACTGCAAGAATACAGATTATAGAATAATCGGAGAAAAGCACGGACTTAACCTTGATGAGGAATTTAACAATTACTCCGAAAGAATCTCTGATATTATAAGAAGTTTAAATCAGCGAAAAGACAAACCGGGTGAGAATCTTCAATGGATGAATCTCGGTTACAATGAAGAAACCGTTTGGTATGTTAAAGAATTTGCCTCCATGGTAGAAGGAAGATTTGAAAATATACTTGTTCTTGGTATAGGCGGTTCAGCATTAGGCGGACTTGCAGTAACGGAAGCTTTACTTAAACCTTATTGGAATTTTTTAACAGATGAACAAAGAAACAATTTACCCAGAATATTTTTCTTGGATAACATCGACCCCGATTCAATAAACGGACTTTTAGAAGTTCTTGATTTAAAGAAAACATTGGTAAATGTAATTACAAAATCAGGTGATACGGCTGAAACTATGTCACAATTTATGGTCTTAAAAGACCTTATGGAAAAAACTCTCGGAGATGATTACAGAAGAAATATTATTGCAACTACCGATAAAAAAATGGGGATTTTAAGGCAGCTTGCAGATCAGGAAGGATACAAAATATTCTATGTTCCGGATGATATCGGCGGACGTTTCTCGGTATTTTCGTCAATAGGTCTTGTGCCGTTTGCTCTGGTAGGATTAGATATTGATAAAATTCTTCAAGGTATTAAAGATATTGATTTAGAGCTTAAAAACACTGACATTCGTCAAAATATTGCAGCACAGTATGCTTTAGTTCATTATCTGATGGATACACAGAAGGGTAAGAAAACAACTGTTTTAATGCCGTATTCTAGCAGATTAAAATATATACCCGATTGGTACGTTCAGTTAATATCAGAGTCATTAGGAAAACGATTAAACAGGAACGGCGAAAATGTTAACACAGGCTTAACTCCCCTAAAAGCTCTCGGGGCAACCGATCAGCATACTCAACTGCAATTATTTAACGAAGGACCTAATGATAAAGTTATTACATTTATAAGAGTAAATAACTTTGATACAAATTTAGAAATTCCTAAGATTTTTGAATACACCGGAGTCGGGTATTTAGGCGGAAAAACAATTAACGACTTAATGAATGCAGAAGCTGATTCTACAAAAGTTTCGTTAGCTGATAATCAAAGGCCGACTTTAACTTTGAGTATAGAAAAAATTGATGAATATCATATAGCACAGTTACTTTATATGTTAGAGGTTCAAACTGCAATTATAGGCGAATTATACAACATTAATGCTTTTGACCAGCCCGGAGTAGAACAGGTTAAGAATTATATTTATGCACTTATGGGAAGAGCTGGATACGACGGTTCAGTAAATCATTTGCAAGAAATTATCGGTGTGTAAACATATAGCCTTTAATTTGTATAAGTTGTATAATATGAACTAAAGGGATTAAATGTTCGTTTATAAATACGGAAGGTGTTTAAAATTTTGGATCGCATTTGTTATAAAAAAGTTTTAATATGCTTAATAATCGGCGTGTTTTTTGTTACTACAAATGCTTTTGCCGAGGATAATACGAGTACTCAACCTCAAAAAAAATCTGTTTTTTCAATATTAAAATTTTCTAAAAAGCAAAAAAAACTAAAAAAATCGAAGGTTGAAGAGATTAAGCTTCCTCCTGTTCAAGGTCGTCCGACAATACCTTTTAATCAAATAACTGTTATGACCATTGATGATTGTGTAAAGTATGCGCTTGAACACAGCCCTAATTTGAAAGTATCAGAAGAAAGAATTGAGGCTGCAAAAACCGGCATAGGACAAGCAAGAGCGAACTATGCACCAAGAATTTCTGTCGGATACAACTTATACCACAAGAATAATCAGGCAACTCAAATTGTAAGAGCCTATGATAATGCGATGGGTTTTAATGTAAAGGTTTCTGACACGATTTGGGACTTCGGCAAGACTACCGCAAAAATCAATATGGCGAAATACGATACAAAAGCTGCCGAATTTGACCACGGATATGAACTGTTAAATATAATTTATCAGGTCAGAACAAATTATTACAGAGTGCTTTCAGCGTTAGCTGATTTGGATATATTTGAGCAAAATGTAAGAATTCAAACCTTAAACTACGACAGAACAAAAGCTATGTTTGATGAAGGTTTAAAATCCAAAATAGATGTTGTTAATGCGGAGGTTAACCTTGCTGATTCAAAAATTCAGCTTGTTGATGGTCAGAATGCTTTATTAAATTCAATAATAGCGCTTCAGGATGCGATGTTTTACCAAGAAGACAGGCCTTTTGTTGTAACAAATACCGAAAATTTCGGATTCTTAAAAGCTGATTACAAGAAGAAAATGGACTCTGCTAATAATTCAAAACCTCAAGCTCCAGTTATGAAAAAAAATGAGGACGGTTTAGTTTTGTTATCCTCCGGTATTGAGCATAACGATATAATTCAGGATTATAAACTTAATCCGCTTAAATTTACTAAACAACAGGCAGTTGATAAGGCGCTGGAACTGAGACCTGATTTACAGTCAGATATGATGGTTGTCAAAGTTCAGGAAGAATCATTGAAAGCAATAAAAAGGCAGTATGCTCCTTCTATAAACGCTGATTTTACGTGGGCATATAATAGAGACGAACATTCTTATTCCAGCCCGCTTCAAGTCGGTGCGGGAATTGATTTAGGCTCTGTTAATCCTTATGGAATTCACTTCCAGATTAAAGAAGGTGAAAATATGCTGAACATTGCAAAGCACAATGTTAACATAGCAAAATCAAGCATTTATTGGGAAGTTCAAGATAATTACATAAATATGCGCCAGATGGAAAGACAAATTCCTCTTATGAATACAAAAGTAAAAGCTACATTAGAGAACTTTGAACTTGCTGACGGAAGGTACAGCGTAGGCTTAAATAATTACGTTGAACTGCAAGACGCTCTCAGAACATACAATCAAGCTCAATTGAACTTTGTGGAAAGCGTGCTTAAATATAATATAGCCCGTGAAGCATTGCTTAAATCAATGGGCTTGGGATTAGATAAAGACGGACATTTGATGACTGAATTATAGGAACATAAAAATGAAAAAACGATACATAGCTTTAATAGGAATTATAGTTGCAGTTATTGCGGTTTTAGTATTTGGAGTAAATAAAGGCTCTGCTAAATATGTTACAAAAGAAGTTACAAGAGGTAATATAACTGAGTACGTTGAAGCTTCCGGTACAATTAAGCCGATTAACACAATCGCAGTCGGTACTCAAGTATCAGGTACGGTTGCTGCTATTTATGTAGACTACAATTCTCAGGTTAAAAAAGGACAGCTCCTTGCGGAACTTGACCCGAGTTTGTTCCAATCCAATGTTGATCAGTCAACAGCAAAACTAAATAATGCTCAAGCAGCATATTCAAAAGCTGTTGCAAATCTTGAATACAAAAAGAATAATTATAAAAGATATGAACATTTATACCAAAAAAATTATGTATCGCGTGATGATGTAGAACTTGCCCGTTCAAATTATTTGACCGCTCAAGCTGATGTTGCTGCGGCTCGTGCTGAGATGAATGCTTCGCAAGCAACTTTAAAAAATAATTTAACAAATTTAGGGTATTCAAAAATTACTTCTCCTGTCGATGGAACTGTAATTTCACGTGCAGTCGATGTCGGTCAAACTGTTGCTGCAAGCTTTAACACCCCGACACTTTTTGAAGTAGCTGAAGATTTAACCAAAATGCAGATTGAAACCTCTGTTTCAGAAGCTGATATCGGGAAAATAAAAGTCGGACAGGAGGCAGAATATACTCTTGACGGATATCCAAACAGAACATTTAAAGGAAATGTCACACAGGTTCGTCTCGCATCTACTACAACAAATAATGTTGTAACATATACGGTTATTGTTTCTGTTGATAATTCTGACGGTTCTGCAATCCCCGGAATGAGTGCAAATGTTTCAATAATTACAGGAAGGGTTAATAACGTACTTGTTGTTGATAACAAAGCTCTCAAATTTTCACCCGCTGAAAATAAACAAAAATTCGAGAATCAGGGAGTTTGGATTCTTAAAGGTAATGAACCTGTACGAATTGATGTAGAGTTAGGTTTGTCTGATGACAATAAAACTCAAATTATCTCGGATAAAATTAAAGAAAAAGATAAGGTAATAATAGGTTCTGCGGCTAAAGGCAAGAAAAAGCAACAGCAGTCAATGCGCAGACCATTTTAGGGGTAAAATTTTAGGGGGAAGGTATATGAAAATTCAGAAAATAGATAATACAAATTTTGGAACACTATTTAAACTATCCAATGCAACATTAAATGCAATATCTCGTACGACAAAACTTTCGGTAGATGAATTGCATAGATTACCTATGGCTGAAGCAATTCGACTTATGAAAGACAGAGCTGCTATAAAGGAACCAAGCAAATTTAAGCTATGGTTGGCCGAAAAATATAAACAATTCGGAGAAAGAAACGGACTTTTGAAAAAACAATATAATATTTATACAGATGTGGATTAAAAATGGCACTAATAGAAGTTAGACACGCAGTAAAAACATATCAAATGGGCGAAGAGACCTTTTATGCAATGAATGATATTTCATTTTCGATAGAAGAAGGTGAATTTGTGGCGATTATGGGTACTTCAGGTTCAGGGAAATCTACCTGTATGAATATGCTCGGGACTTTAGATAAACCTACCAGCGGGGAATATTACCTTGACGGAGTCGATGTTTTATCGCTTAGTTCGGATGAATTATCTGATATTAGAAACAATAAAATAGGGTTTGTATTTCAAGGTTTCAATTTGATATCAAGAACTTCCGCACTAGATAACGTAGTTATGCCTATGATTTATAAAGGGATATCCGAAGAAGATAGATTAAAAAGAGCAAGAGAAGCTTTAAAAATTGTAGGCTTGGAAAATAAAGAAAACAATATGCCTTCTCAAATGTCAGGTGGTCAGCAGCAAAGAGTTGCAATCGCGCGTGCGATAGTTAATGATGCTCCCCTAATATTGGCGGATGAACCTACGGGTAATTTGGATACAAAAACAAGTATTGATGTTATGGAATTTTTTGTTAACCTTAATGAAAATCTCGGTAAAACGGTTGTGCTTGTTACTCACGAACCTGACATTGCGCAATATACAAAGCGTATAATCAAATTCAAAGACGGTCAGATTGTTTCTGATTTACCGAAAGAAGAATGGCTGAAGCAGAGGAACAGAGAAACATAGGGGTAAATATAAATTGATTGACTTCAAATCAACACTAAAAATAGCTTTAAAATCCTTAGAAGTTAATAAAATGCGTTCGGCACTGACTTCTTTAGGTATTATTATAGGCGTCGGAGCTGTTATTATAATGCTGGCACTAGGTTCCGGTGCAAATAAACAGGTTCAAGAAAACATTGAATCAATGGGTTCAAATGTTTTAACAATTCGTTCCGCATCAGCAAAGACTGGCGGAGTTTCGATGGGAATGGGCTCAAAACCGACTTTATCTGTAAAAGATGCGGAAGCTATTCAAAAAAATGCAAGAGGAGTTGAAGCTGTTGCACCGATTATGAGTTCTTCAAAACAGGCTATGTACGGAAATCAGAATTGGCAGACTTCCGTATACGGAATTACAACATCATATCTCTACGTAAAAAGCTATGAGATAAAAGAAGGACGAGCTTTTACACGTGATGATGACAGTAATGCGGCAAAAGTCGCAATTATTGGTTCAACCGTAGAAAATGAACTTTTCGGAGATATAAATTCAATCGGAAAAACAATAAGAATCGGAAATGTGCCCTTTAAAGTAATAGGAACTCTTGTATCTAAAGGAGCAATGGGACCTATGGATCAGGATGACGTAATATTTATCCCGCTTACTACCGCGCAAAGGAAAGTGTTTGGAACAGATTTCCCTGGGTCTGTCAGTCAAATTCTTGCAAAAGCATCTTCTGTTGAAGAAAGTACGATTGCACAAAAAGATATTGAAGAGATTTTGCGCTCAAGACATAATTTGGGCAGAACTCAAGAAAATGACTTTGAGATTAGGAATTCGGCAGAATTTCAAGAAAAAATGAAATCAACAATTCAAACATTATCACTCTTTTTAGCTTTTGTAGCTTCAATTTCTTTGATAGTCGGCGGTATAGGGGTTATGAATATTATGCTCGTTTCTGTAACAGAACGTACAAAAGAGATTGGAATCAGAATGGCAATCGGAGCAAGAGCAAGTGATATAAGACTTCAATTCTTGATAGAGGCTCTTGTTCTGGCATTAATAGGCGGAGTTATTGGTATAGTTTCAGGTATAGTAATATCTTTGCTTATTGGCGCTCTGACAAGTCAGCCGATAGTATTTACAATAATGCCTATAATCTTATCATTTACCGTGTCAGCTCTTGTCGGTGTCGGATTTGGCTATTATCCTGCATACAAGGCATCTCTTCTTAATCCGATTGATGCACTAAGATATGAATAATTGGAGTCGTTATCTCTCCTTATTATGGTTAGACACTCAAATCTTTGCGTATTTTCTCCCATAGCCAGGAGAATTAGAGGTGGCTTAACGGAACTAATTGATTACCAGTTTGCAATATTTTTGAGAATTTGCCCCTACGGGTTATGACCCACCTAACCTGTCTTGACTTGCTCGCATTAAACAAATATCGCTCACGCTTTCATTCTCTGCTCGCAAGTCGCTCCCTGGTTAGGGAGGGATTTTTTATATTTTATGTAAAGATTTGTAAAAATTTTCTATTAAACCCTAAAGTTTTCTAAAAAAATGCCGATATATATATCAAATATAAATATAAAAAAGGGATAACACTCTCCTTAAACCTCCACAAGAGGAGGAAGATGAGAAGTTATTAAAAAGGAGTAAAACTATGGCAATCGAATCCGTAGACATGAACAGAGCACTGAATTCTGCATCTTATGCACAACAAGTGATAAAAAGCGGTAAAATAACCGCTGAAGAAAGAGCACAACTCGCCACAAAATGGGGAGCAGATAAGATTCAGCTATGGGAATCAATTGACGGTACAGAATATAAGATAGACGATGTCAGTTATGACAGCGCAAAAGCTGCCGGAGCTGATGCTGCAGCTGAAAGCGTCGGATATGACGGCGGTAAAACCGGCGCAGGATTCGTTGATTTAGGATTATCAGCAGCAGGCGCAGTCGTAGGACGAACAATCGGCGGAAATCTCGTCGGAGCTGCTGCATTAAAGTTGGGACTTGAAAAATCGGTAAAGATTGGTACAAAAACGTTAAAAAGCGGAGGTGGAAAACTAAGCGATGTTGCAACGGTCATATTGGCTTCTGCAATAGTGGCAAAATATTTAGCACAAAAACCGAATGAAGAACAATATGACGCTCTTATGAAAATACAAGAAAGCGAACTTCCGCAAGGGAATACCGCTTTAGAAGAAGCTCAAATAAACTTGGCTGATGCAACAGAAAAAGTAACAGAACTTTCTGAAGAAGCAGAAGCTAAAAATGAAGAAGCTAACGATAAGATTGAAGAACAAAAAGCTTTATTTGATTTTTATAGAACTGAATATATGGCGCTTAAAGAGAAAGCCCAATCGGGCGAGAAATTGACTCCTGAAGAAAAAGCACTAATGGAAAAACTGACACCACTAATGCAAGAAATAGGAGACGGTATCGGTACAATTCAAGAAGATACACAAGGAGAAATCGAAGATATATACGGCAGCATCGAAGATTCTCAGGAAATCTATGATAATTCGGCTGAAACTATCGGCGAAGTTGAAGGTATGACAGAATACGTTGAAGGATTTGATGAAAATACAAGAGCTTCCTGTTACACAGAAGCGGCAGCTCAAGGAATTAATGCCGTTTCTGCGGGATTTGCAGCTGGCAGACTATGGGCAAAATCAGGAATAACGTTTGGAGCAACGTCTGTTTATGCAGCATTGGGAACCGCTGCGGCAATAGCAAGTAAAAGATTTGCCACTAAGCAATTGGACATGGCTAATCAAATCGACAACGAAATAGACGACAGAAGAAATGTTCAGGATTTTGTAGGCGAAACACAAGGTGTATTTGAAGAGGAACTTGATAACTATGCAGGAAATATAGAAGTTGTTGAGGACTTGGAATTAGAAATACCTGAAGATTTAGAAATACCTGAACCAACTACCGTACCAACAGAAGGCGGACAAGGCGGAGATCCGCTCGCAGCAGGTGCAGCAGGAATCAAGCCTGAAGACAATAATCAAGGCGGAAGTCCGCTCGGAGGTCCGGCACCCGCACCAACTAACAAGCCGGAAGAAAATGACGAAGATGAAGACCCGAATAAGAAGAAAAAAGATAATGAATAACGTGAAGTGAATTATAATAAAAAAAGGACAGTTAATAATGTCCTTTTTTGTTGGAAATTCTCCCCTAGCTAGGGGAGCTAGAGGGGTCTTAACTGAACTAATTGGTTACCAGTTTGCAATATTTAAGCATTTGCCCCTACGGGCTGTGATCCACCCATACCCTCCCCGGTTAGGAAGGGAAGCGCCAAGTTACAAGCCAAGTTCTCCCTCCTTATGGAGATTCTATATTGATCTAGATTCTCAACTAATTAAAGAAGAATACGACAACGCTAAAATAAAACCTCCCTATTCAAGGAGGTTTTTATTAGGTTTCATAAAATAATTTATATTAATAAAATTCCTTTATGCTCGCATATTTGCTAAATTTGTTTTATATTTTTCCATTAGTTCTACGTAATGCTTTTTTGCCTCTGCTTCATTTTTTATAAACGATTCTGATGCGGGTTGATTATATTCAAATATAACTTCACCGTTTTTAATAGCCAATCTTCTCATACTTTTATCTTCTGCAACTCTTCTTGAATTTCTGTACTCAGAAACAGGAGTATACCTCGCATAAGAAATCCCGTATTTGTCCGGAGGAGTTATATTAATCAATGTATGCCTGCTGCTTTTTCCTGTCTTTGGATCTTTTACCATTGTATAAACAGAACAAATACCGCTTTGGTGGTCAATATTGGTTCTGTAACAGTTTTCTGTCAAATCTATATATGTCTCTTTCTGTACTGTTTCTAAATTATTAGCTTGCAATTTAACTATATCAACCGGTTTTTTCAATATTGTTCTGAAAAATTGCTCAAGTTTTTCTTTAGTGTCAATAGCTTTTTTTGAAGCCGAACGCAGAAGCTGAAGTGCTTCCTCTGGCTTTTTAGGATCAAATCCTGATTTTGTATTCAAGTTCGGATAATATTTAAACTTAACATTTTTTGTTTCTAAAATTATATCTCCCAGCTCTTTATCGAAGTTATTTCTAACCACCAATAAAACATCACCCTCTTTTTTTACATTTGGTAAAATCTGTTTCTTCATATTCTTCAAAGCAGGTGCTAATTTGTCTTTTAAAGCCGGAGTCGGCTGTTTTATAAGGAAAGCGCCTTTAAAATTTATACTATTATCCATGTTGGTCAAATCCTTTCATATAGAACTAAAAATCGTAAAAATAAAATTTGCTATCTTAATTCATAATATGTAACATAATTTAATATTTTATTAATATTAAAAACTCCCTTTGAAAAACAAAGGGAGTTTTAGAAATTATACATTCATTATTCGTATATATAACCATTTGTTAAATCAATCTTCAACGGACCTAGAAGTCTGATATTAATAATCTCATTCGGCTTTGTTAGAACTTTTTTATTCTTAAACAACTTAGCCCAGAATCCGTTAACTTGAGGATCAAGAGTTGCTACACCATATAACATAACTGCTTGGTCTGCCGGCGTTACAAGAACTTCGTTCTTTATAATAATTTCACCGTTTTGTTTGAATCTCTTAGCTCTTTGAACATATTTGATCTGACCTTTCAAATCACTTCCTTGTTCAACAAGCAGATACCCTTCTTTTGTAACAATATTTTTAGGAACCTTAGCTGTATATATATCAGCTGTATTTGAGAACTGAGAACCTACTACCGTTTCTAACTGAATCGGGAATATTGCACCGGCAGGAATTACACCGATTGAGCCTTGTACTCTTACACCATCTAAAATATAGCCTTCTGCGGTTCTCTTTTGCATGTTTTCAGCAAGTTTAGCATTCGGATTAAGTTTTGCTTCCTGCATCATCTTATACAACAAAGCTGCAACTTCTGCTCTGTTCATAGGTCTGTTTGGTTCCATCTTACCTTCTCTGCCTGGTTCAATAACATCTAAATCAAGAAGCTGAGATTTTGCAGCAGCCATCAAGAACCAAGCCGGAAGTTGTGTATAATCTTCATAGCTCTTTTCAATAACGCTTTGAGCTCTTTGTTCGCTAATATTAGAAGTTGTTAAAGCATTTACTGCGATTGAAATAGCTTCAGCTCTTGTTACAGGGTCATAAGGTCTGAAGTCTGCACCTCTTCCGTTTGGAATAAGGTCAAAATAAACTGCTTTTTGTATAATATTATATCCCCAGAAATCAGGCTCAATATCACCATAATCAATAGGTTGAGTAACTGTCGTATTTTCCTGACCCAAAGATTTTATTACCATAGAAGCAAATTCTGCTCTTGATACAGGGATATCAGGTTTGTAAGTTCCGTCAGGATAACCTACTAAAACACCGATTTCTGTCAAAAATTTAATTGATTGGTAGCACCAGTGGCTTTCATTCATATCTGTATAAAAAGCATTCGCCGGAGCATTAAACACACACAGCAAGCTAAAAACAATTAGTCCTTGCAATATCTTTTTGAACATTAATAGTCCTCCTTTTTCATATATCCTTTAGGATTATAATATATTAAATATGTTTTTAATGCAATTTGGAGGAAAATTCTGTTAACAAATCTACATAAAAAGTTAGGAAGTGAGTGGGTCGGGAACATTCGCTATTTTCACTTCCTCACTTGCTTATTCCAAATAAGTTCTATAATCTTCTATACACTCTACTTTCCTAAGTTTTTGTATCGCTATTGTTTCCAACTGTCTTATCCTCTCTTTTGAAAAACCTAGAGAATTCCCAATTTGTTCTAGCGTTTTAGGTTCTTCGTCATCAATCCCAAACCTCCTTTTTAAAATTTCTTGTTCACGTTTATCCAGTTTTGATAACAAATGTCGCAAATTCCTTTGTTTCAATGTTGCTTGTGTATTATTTTCAGGCGTACAATAACTTGTATCAGCGACATAATCTTGTATGCACAAATCATCAGTAACAGAAGTTTCCAAGCTTATTGGTTCTGCTTTTATAGCAGAGCGAACTTCTTCTATTCTTTTCTTTGAAAGTCCTGAAATCTTTGATATTGTCTCATCATCCGGTTCAAGAGTTTCATCACATTCAGCAATAGAACAAGCTTTTTTATACTTACGAATTTTTTCGAGCATATGCACAGGGATACGAATAGTTTTTGACTGATTGGATATAGCTCTGATAATAGTTTGTTTAATCCACCAAGTCGCATAAGTTGAAAACTTAAAATTCTTTTTGTAATCGAACTTTTCTGCTGCCTTTATAAGCCCCATTGAACCTTCCTGAACCAAATCCATGAACAAAACGCCCTGTCCGATGTACTTTTTAGCAATACTTACTACAAGTCTCAAATTAGCCTGAACAAGCTCTCTCATCGCTTCTTCTTTTTCAATTTTATCACCCTCTTGAATTTTTCTCCCAAGTTTAGATTCTTCCTGTTTTGTAAGGATTTTTTTTCTACCAATTTCTTTTAAGTACATTTGTAAAATATCATCATTATTTACAATAGTACTAAAAGTCTGCGGTTCACCATTCGAATCTTCATTTAAATCAATATATTCAACATTACTTAAAACTGCACTCATATACTTCCTCCTCTACTCTTCCGAACAAAAAGGTGCATATATACACCTCTCTTTTAATATATTTTCCCCTTCTAATTTACCCTTCTCATGGAATAAGACGAAATATATTAAAAAAAGTTCCATAAAACTTATCGAATTTTATACAAATCCAGTTTATTATCCCCATTTTTTAGGATCAAATTTAAAATCTTGAACTTTCATATTCAAAGATTGCAAATATGGTTGAAATTTTTGGAGCAAAAGTACTTTTCTAAAAGATAACTCTTGTGCTATTACTGGATTCTCGCAAGCTATAACCATAACACCCTGCGGAAGCATAGAAAACGGACGGGATTTTTTCTTAAATTTTTCAGGCAGAATCTTATCCCACATATTAAACAGGTTTGTTCTTGCAACAGCTTTTTTCAATTGAGGATTATCCATCATTGATTCAATTACAGAATCAACTCCTTCAAAATCCGTATATAAAACCTTTCCCAAAATAACTCCTTTTTCCTGCATTTATGTTGATTGTGGCTAAATTTTACTATTTACCGCCTTTGTGTTAACATTCCCTTATGAATTGTAATTTAGATGATATCATAAAAAATTCTAAAAAGATACTACTTTTATCTCACATGAATCCGGATGGGGATACATTGGGCTCTATGTGTGCAATGTACAGCATGATTTATAACC
This sequence comes from uncultured bacterium, assembly GCA_902779645.1. Lineage (GTDB taxonomy): Bacteria > Cyanobacteriota > Vampirovibrionia > Gastranaerophilales > Gastranaerophilaceae > CAG-196. Next base: position 53,367 of record CACZCH010000010.1, read on the forward strand.
GTTTTAAGATAAAATCAGATATGAATGTTGTATCTAACATTCCTTTCAACTATAAGTTTCTGCCCAACGTTAATTTAGCGCAAAGATATTTTGATAAATCGCTAGTGTATGATTTAGTAATAACTCTTGATGTTGCATCAATAGAACGGGTTCTTGATTCCCAAATTTTATTTGAACGAGCTAAATGCACAGTCAATATAGACCACCACAAAACAAATCCTAAATTCGGTGATTATCAAATCATAGAACCGAATTCCAGTTCCTGCGGAGAAGTTTTATACAATTATTTTAAAGCCAACGATTGGAAAATCGACAAAGATTCCGCAGTATGCTTGTATACAGCAATTATGACAGATACGGGCAATTTTAAATTCGAAAACACTTCCTCTAATGCATTCAGAGCTGTTGCAGACTTAGTGGAAGCAGGTGCTAATCCGAATTACATCTACAAACAATGCTACGAAACAAAAACTAAAAACTTTGTTATGTTCCAAAATTATTGTGTAAATAAAGCAGAATTTCTAAACAATAATAAGATTGTGTACACAACAGTATATAAAAAAGATTTAGAAAAATTTAAAGCCGGAGATGATTATACAGACGGTATTGCAGAAACTCTCCGCGCAATTGATTCAACAGAAGTAGCTTTTGTCGCAAAAGAAGTTGATACAAAATTAACAAAAATATCTATGAGAAGTAAAAAAACTGATGTTGCTGAAATTTGCTCAAAATTCGGAGGAGGCGGGCATACATTTGCTGCCGGATGCACAATAAAAGCTTCTGTAAAAGATTCGGTCAATAAGTTGTTAAGAGAGATAAAGCTGTGAAACAAAAATTCCAAACACTAAGAAATATAATACGGGCGGTAGTAGATAATGACCTTTTCGGTATGGCAGCAGAAATGGGCTTCATGCTTGTAATAGGGTTTTTCCCGTTTATACTTTTTCTAACAGCAGTTTTTGGCTGGCTCGGCAAACATACGTTTATGAATCCTATGATGGATTTTTTCTGTAAAGTTATTCCGGGTGATGTGCTAAATTTATTACAAATAGTTATGAATGACATTTGGTTCTTCTCAAAAGGAGGATTAATTGCAGCACTTGGTTTTACAATAACTGTTATTCTCTCTACTAATGCCCTTGCTATTGTTGCTAAAGGACTAAATCGTGCCTATAAACTTGATGATTCTCGCTCTTGGATGTATAACAGACTTCTTGCGCTAATTATGGTTTTTGTAAACGCTTTGATTCTGTTCTTAAGTATAGATTTAATTGTATTCGGTAAAGTTATAATAAAATTCTTTACTACATATTTAGGTTTAACCGTACACGTAGGAAATATTATACTGTTCTTGAGATGGCCGGTAGCATTTATTGCATTGTTTATTATGGCGTATCTCCATTATTATATTTTACCCGACTTGCAATGTGCAGAAAAATTAAGAAGAAAAAGCGCACTCCCCGGAGCTTTCTTTTTTACAATATCTTGGTTAATAGGGTCTTGGGCTTTTTCTCTCTACATAAACAATTTACATACTTATAACTTTGTATACGGTACAATTGCAGGCTTTGCAATCCTTATGGTTTGGCTCTATTATACTTCTATTCTTATATTAGTCGGCGGTCAAATTAATTCTCAATTATTTGACAAGCTTGAAAAAAAAGAAGAATTAATGGAAAAAAGACACAATAAGGTAATTATTAATGATTAACCGATACAGAAAGTATTTAGAACTTCTTGATGTAAGATTAGGACACATGTTTGAAAAACAAGCTCCTTTTATAAAATGTAAAGAAGGATGCGCTTATTGCTGTAAAGAAGGCGAATATCCCCTATCAGAACTTGAATATGTAAATTTGATGATGTATTACGATACTCTCCCTAATGATACGAAAGGAACTATAAACAACAATATAGATAACCTTTTAAAATCTAATCGTCAAAAATTTTATGAGTGCCCTTTCCTTATAAATAATACCTGCTCTGTTTATCCTGCTCGCCCATTATTGTGCAGAAGTTTCGGTTTAATATCTTTTATGAATGACGGCAGACCAAAAATGCCATTCTGCGTAGAATTTGGATTAAATTATGCTGACGTTTGCGATAAAGAGTCGCATACTCTTACCAAATGCGCCACCGACGGAACGGAACCTAAAGCCTATAACATAGACAGAAGAACCTTAAGAAATAAAGAAATAGAAGAATTATTTGATATTTATTTTGGAGAAGATAAAGCTCTAGTAGAATGGCTTAGAGAGGATAACTCAGAAACTTTGTAAGTGAAGCTTTCACCCTATTTAACTAATGTAGAGATAAATCTTATAGAATCATCTGCTAATTCTTTTACGAAATCTTTAGCAATTTTAGAGAGAGGTCTGTTGTCAATTTTATC